>NZ_JBEZXS010000002.1:0-385029 GCF_040638185.1 Streptomyces sp. NPDC026672 | reverse complement strand
ACGAGGGCGATCCTCCGCCTTGCGATTGCACGCACCAGACGCCGCGGGCCCCGCCCTCCGGGCGGACGGCGCTACTTTCGAAACACGCCCTAGCCCCGCCCGGAGAACTGGTCCGGTCGCTGTTTCCGAGGCTGTGACAAGGTGGGGGCAGTTCTCTGTCGGGCTCGGGGCGGGATGTGAGGTGGGCGGTCGGTGGCCGGTGGGTGGTGGCGGCGCGTACTGAGCCAGGTTGGGCGGAGTGTCACCGTGTGGGCGGTCTCCACCGTGACCATGCTCGTGCTGGCCGGCCTCCTGCCCGACTTCCAGCTCCAGTCCGCCGACGGTGACAGCGCCACCCGCATCGCCGCCACCGCGGCCCTCGGCGCCGGCGCCTTCGGCCTGCTGTCCGCCCTCGTGTGGCCCCTGCTGGTCCGGCTGCTGCTGCTCGTGCCCGCCCTCGTCCTCGGTCTGCTCGTCTTCTTCCTCAACGGCTCCCTGCTGCTGGTCGCGCTGCGCATCAACCCCACCGGCCGGGGCGAGGTCGCCCCCGAGACCGCCGTCATCGTCGCCGCGGTGATGTCCGCCGTCGCCTCCGCCACCGGCGCCGCCCTCGCCGTGCGCGACGACGACGCCTACCGGCGCCGGCTCTCCCGGCTCGCCGACCGCCGCCGCAGATCCCGCCCGCCGTGCCCCGACGCCCCCGGCACCGTCGTGCTCCAGCTCGACGGCGTCGGCCACGACGTCCTCGTCGACGCCGTCGCCAAGGGCCTGATGCCCACCGTCGCCCGCTGGCTCGCCCCCGGCGACGCGGGCTGCCCCACCCACCGCCTCACCCCCTGGCGCACCGACTGGTCCAGCCAGACCGGCGCCAGCCAGCTCGGCATCCTGCACGGCAGCACCTTCGACGTGCCCGCCTTCCGCTGGTACGAGAAGGACCAGCGCGAGGTGATGGTCTGCAACCGTCCCACCAGCGCCGCCGAACTCCAGCGCCGGGCCGTCGCCCGCACCGGCGACGGCGGACTGCTCACCGTGGACGGCGCGAGCCGCGGCAACCTCTTCGGCGGCGGCGCCGACGAACAGGCCCTCGTCCTGTCCATAGCCGCCCGCCGCCGCTCCCGCGAGAACCGCTCCCGCGCCGGCTACTTCGCCTACTTCTCCGACCCCGCCAACGCCGTGCGCACCGCCCTGTCCTTCGTCGCCGAGGCAGGACGCGAGATCGGCCAGTCCACCCGCGCCCTGGTCCGCAGGGAACGCCCGCGCGTCGGACGCGGCGGCCTCTACCCGTTCGTCCGGGCCTTCGCCACCGTCGTCGAACGGGACGTCGTCGTCGCCGCGGTCATGGGCGACCTGCTCGCCGGACGCACCGCCGTCTACGCCGACCTCGTCGCCTACGACGAGGTCGCCCACCACTCCGGGCCGCGCGGCCGGGACGCCGCGAAGGTCCTCCAGCGCCTCGACCGCTCCCTCGCCCTGATCGAGAAGGTCGCCGAACACGCCCCCCGCCCCTACCGGATCGTGGTCCTGTCCGACCACGGCCAGAGCCCCGGCGAGACCTTCCGCGCCCGCTACGGCCTCACCCTCGGCCAGCTCGTCCGCGCCGGCTGCGGACTGCCCGTGCCGCGCAGGGCCGAGCGCACCCACAGCGGTACCGAGGCCCGCGCCGCCGTCCGCGCCGCGCTGCGCCGGCCCGTCGAGGAACGCGCCGGGCACCACGGCATCGCCGGCCGCCACGCGGAGCCCATCGTGCTGGCCTCCGGCAACCTCGGCCTCGTCTCCTTCCCCGACGTGCCGCACCGCATGACCAAGGAGGAGATCGACGCCCGCCACCCAGCGCTGCTGACCACCCTCGCCAACCACCCCGGCGTCGGCTTCCTGCTGGTGCGCAGCGAACGGCACGGCGGGGTGGTCCTCGGCGCGTACGGCGCGGAGATCCCCCTCGACCGGCTCGACGAACAGCCAGGCCCGCTCGCCGTGTTCGGCCCCGGCGCCGCCGACGCCGTCCGCCGCACCCACGGCTTCCCGCACACCGCCGACATCATGGTCAACTCCTGGTACGACCCGGCCGACGGCGAAGTCCTCGCGTTCGAGGAGCAGATCGGCTCGCACGGCGGCCTCGGCGGCGCCCAGGGCCGCCCCTTCCTGCTGTGGCCCGCCGACCTGTCCCAGCCGGTCGCCGACCGCGCGGACCTCGTCGGCGCCGAGCAGGTGCACGGTGTGCTGCGGCGCTGGCTGCGCGAGTCGAACGGACCGCAGGTGCCGCTCGCCGGGGCCGCGGAGGAGGAGACCCGGGCCGCCTGAGAACCGGCCGCGCCCCGGGAGCCGTACCCCCGCACCGGGGCCCACTGTCCGCTCCCGCGCGGCCGTCGTCCGCCGTTCACCGCGCGTGGCCCGGTCTTCGGGGTGCGACGAGCCCGGATGTGATCGGATGGGGGGCACGGAACCCGGAACCGGGATCGCATGCGAAAGGAAGAACCGTGGCTACCACGCGCACCGCACACACGGCCTGGGAAGGCAATCTGCTGGAGGGCAACGGTGTCGTCACCTTCGACTCCTCCGGCATCGGCGAGCAGCCGGTCACGTGGGCTTCGCGCGCCCAGGACGCGAACGGGAAGACCAGCCCGGAGGAGCTGATCGCCGCCGCCCACTCCAGCTGCTTCTCCATGGCCCTGTCGCACGCCCTGGCCGGCGCGGGCACCCCGCCCACCAAGCTCCTCACCTCGGCGGACGTCACCTTCCAGCCGGGCGAGGGCATCACCGGCATCCACCTGACCGTCGAGGGCACGGTCCCGGGCCTCGACGCCGACGGCTTCGCCGCCGCCGCGGAGGACGCCAAGAAGAACTGCCCGGTCAGCCAGGCCCTGACCGGCACGACGATCACCCTGTCGGCGAAGCTCGCCTGACCCCGCACGCCCCGGTGCCGCGTCCCTCCCGGGGGCGCGGCACCGCCGTTTCCGCGCCGGGTGCCATTGACAACCGCCCCCTCGCGTTTTGTGCTGGAAAGCGGGGAGATACCGGCGCGGAAGGGGACGGACATGGCACGTGCGGTCGGAATCGATCTCGGGACGACGAACTCGGTGGTGGCCGTCCTGGAGGGCGGCGAGCCCACCGTGGTCGCCAACGCCGAGGGGGCACGGACCACCCCGTCCGTGGTGGCCTTCGCGAAGAACGGCGACGTCCTCGTCGGCGAGGTCGCCAAACGGCAGGCCGTGACGAACGTGGACCGCACCGCCCGCTCGGTGAAGCGGCACATGGGCAGCGCGGAGTGGCGCTTCCCGGAGAGCGGATCGGTCGACGGCACCCGCTACCGGGCGCAGGAGCTGTCGGCGCGTGTGCTGCAGAAGCTGAAGCGGGACGCGGAGGCGTACCTCGGCGAGGACGTCACGGACGCCGTGGTCACCGTGCCCGCGTACTTCGACGACTCCCAGCGGCAGGCCACCAAGGAGGCCGGGGAGATCGCCGGTCTGAAGGTGCTGCGGATCATCAACGAGCCGACCGCCGCCGCGCTCGCCTACGGCCTCGACCGCGGCGACGAGCAGACCGTGCTGGTCTTCGACCTCGGCGGCGGCACCTTCGACGTGTCCCTGCTGGAGATCGGCGACGGCGTCATCGAGGTGAAGGCCACCAACGGCGACACCCGGCTCGGCGGCGACGACTGGGACCAGCGGGTCGTCGAGCACCTGGCGAAGCGGTTCAAGGCGCAGCACGGCATCGACCTCGCGGGCGACAAGATGGCCGTGCAGCGGCTGCGGGAGGCCGCGGAGAAGGCCAAGATCGAGCTGTCCTCGTCCACCGAGACCTCGATCAACCTGCCGTACATCACCGCCTCCGCGGAGGGCCCGCTGCACCTGGAGGAGAAGCTGACCCGGGCGCAGTTCCAGGAGCTGACGGCCGATCTGCTGGAGCGCTGCCGGGCCCCCTTCCACCAGGCCGTCAAGGACGCCGGGGTGAAGCTCTCCGTGATCGACCACGTGATCCTCGTCGGCGGCTCGACCCGGATGCCCGCGGTGACCGAGCTGGTGAAGGACCTCACCGGCAAGGACCCGCACAAGGGCGTCAACCCCGACGAGGTGGTGGCCGTCGGCGCCGCCCTCCAGGCGGGTGTCATCCGCGGCGACGTGAAGGACGTGCTGCTGCTCGACGTCACCCCGCTGTCCCTGGGCATCGAGACCAAGGGCGGCATCATGACGAGGCTGATCGAGCGCAACACCACGATCCCCACCCGCCGTTCGGAGATCTTCACCACCGCGGCGGACAACCAGCCCTCGGTGGGCATCCAGGTCTACCAGGGCGAGCGGGAGATCGCCGCGTACAACAAGAAGCTCGGCGTCTTCGACCTGACCGGGTTGCCGCCCGCCCCGCGCGGGGTGCCGCAGATCGAGGTGGCGTTCGACATCGACGCCAACGGGATCATGCACGTCTCCGCCAAGGACCTCGCCACCGGGCGCGAGCAGAAGATGACGGTGACCGGCGGTTCGGCGCTGCCCAAGGACGACATCGACCGCATGATGCGGGACGCCGAGCAGTACGCGGAGGAGGACCGCAGACGCCGCGAGGCCGCCGAGACCCGCAACCAGGCCGAGCAACTCGTCTACCAGACCGAGAAGTTCGTCCGGGACAACGAGCAGCGGGTGCCCTCCGACACCAGGGCCGAGGTGGAGGCGGCCGTCGCCGAGCTGAAGACCCTGCTGGACGGCGAGCCGGACACCGCCGCCCTGCGCGCCGGCATCGAGAAGCTCGCCACGGTCAGCCAGCGGATGGGCCAGGCCATGTACGCCCAGGCGCAGCAGTCCACCACGCCCACGGAGGAACACGGTCCGTCGGACGACGAGGGCGTGGTGGACGCGGAGATCGTCGACGACGACAGGGACACCAGGGGCGGCGCCGCGTGACGCCTGCCGGCCGCCCGCGCCGGACGGTCCGGGCTCGGGCCGGGCACCCACCGGGCTGACGGGGGCCGTCCTGCGCGGGCGGACCCTCCGGCGCGGCGCGGGGGTGGGAGACGCTCACGGGAGCGGGGCGGCGGCACCGGCCGACCGGCCGACCGGCGGTTCCGGGGCATGGGCGAATGCCGGGCCTCGTGCGGGACGTTCAGGGGTGGTCCCGCTCGCCGCGGGGCGGCAGGGTCGCACAGATCGCCGTCAGGACGCAGGCGTACGGGGTGTCCAGATCGGTCAGGTGGGCGCGGAGGCGGTTCAGGGCCTCGTGGTGCTCGGCGAGGGGGGCCGGGTCGCCGGTGCGGGCGGTGAACTCCAGGACGGCGGGCAGCAGATCGGGCCGCTCCCGCTCGCCCAGCTCCAGCCCGTGCGCCCGGTACAGCTCCCTGAACCGCCCGAGCGCGGCGCCGTCCCCCTCCCGTCCCCACGCCAGACACAGCCGGTGCCGGTCGCCGCCGCCGAAGACCCGTTCGTAGTGCGCGGCCAGTTCGCCGAGCGGTGTCACCGCCGCGTGGTCGGTGAACTCCCGCAACTGCGGCGCCGCTTCCCGCAGCAGCGGCAGCCGGGCCACCAGATCCTCGTCCGGTCGGGTCAGACAGAGCGCCGCCGCCTGGTGGAACACCGCGTCCGCGGGCATCGCACCTCCCGTGCGCCGTCGGTGGTCCGCCACCGCACCACCGTGGCTTCGAACCTAGGGGCGGCCGCACGTACGCACCCGTTCACGCCACCCGTACGGGTCGGAGCGCCCCGCGGCAGCTCGCCGTCAGCAGTTCTCGCGGAACTCCCGCAGCAGCTTCTTGGTCCGCTGGGCCGACGCCGCCTGCGCGGTCATGTGGTCCAGGACCTCCAGGTGGGTGGCGACCTCCTTGCGGGAGTCCAGATAGAGGGCGCCGGTCAGATACTCGGTGAACACCATGTCCGGAAGCTCCGGCTCGGCGAACCGGAACAGCGTGAACGGCGCGTACGTCCCCGGATGCGGCCCGTTCGCGAACTCGGCCACCTGGAGGGTGATCCGGTCCCGCTCCGCGAACTCCAGGAGGTGGTCGAGCTGACCGCGCATCACCGAGGGGTCCGTGCTCACCGGGCGGAGCAGCGCCGTCTCGTCCATGATCACCCACAGATGGGGCGGCTCCTCGCGCTCCAGCAGCCGCTGCCGGGCCATCCGCAGCGACACATGGCGCTCGATCAGCTCCGGGTCGCGCTGCCCGACCGTCCCCGCCTCCAGCACCGCCCGCGCGTACGCCTCGGTCTGGAGCAGCCCCGGCACGAAGTGCGGCTCGTACGAGCGGATCAGCCGGGCGGCGCCCTCCAGGCTCACGTACATGCTGAACCAGTCCGGGAGCACGTCGTGGAACCGCTGCCACCAGCCAGGCCGGTTGGCCTCCTCGGCCAGCCGCACGAACGCGGCGGCCTCCTCCTCCGGCACGCCGTACGTCGTCAGGAGCACCTGCACGTACGGGATCTTGAGGGAGACCTCGGCCATCTCCATCCGCCGTACGGTCGCGGGCGCCACCCGCAGCACCCGTGCCGCCTCGTCACGGCTCAGGCCGGCCACCTCGCGCAGCTCCTGGAGCCGCCTTCCGAGCACCACCTGGCCGACGGTGGGCGCAGCCCGCCGCTCACTCACGCCACGCCTCCCCTACGCGCCGAAGTACGCGAGCAGTGTGGCACGCGATGCCGTCTCGCACACCTGTCCGCCCCGGACTCATGGCGCCGGACACGCCCGGCCCGCTGGGGAACGAGGTGGAGATCGACCTCACGAACGACAGGGTGCGCCCCTCGTGCCCGATCCGCAACGGCAGGAAGGGGCCCGCCACCGGCCCACCGGCCTCCCCCCGTGCGCCCGTCCGCGCTCCCCGCGCGCCCGGTGCGACCCGGTCGCGGCCGGGTCTCCTGTGGCACGCTGAACAGGTACCCGGCATTCGTCGGAGGGAGGCGGTCATGGGCGTCGCGCCGTTGTCGCGGGAAGAGATCGAGAAACGCTTGGGGGAGTTGCCGGGGTGGTCCCTGGACGGGGACCGGCTCGCGCGCTCGTACCGGCTGGACACGCACTTCGCGGCCGCCGCGCTGGTCGTGCACATCGCCGGGGTGCAGGACGCACTGGACCACCACTCCGACCTCACCCTCGGCTACCACAGCGTGTCCCTGACGGTGAACACCCACAGCGTGGGCGGCGCCGTCACGGAGAAGGACTTCGAGCTGGCCCGGCGGGTCGAGGACCTCGCCCCGGCCCACGGCGCCCGCTGACGCCGTGCTCGACTACGACAAGGAAGCGGCCGTCTACGACGCGTCGCGCGGCGGGGAGGCGCGGGCCCGGGCCGCCGCGGACGCCGTCCTCGGCCTGGTCCCCGTCACGGCCGGCCGGCTGCTGGACCTCGCCTGCGGCACCGGTCTCGTCACCCGGCGGCTCGCGGAGTCCCGCCCCGGGCTGCGGGTCACGGGCTGCGACCTCGCCCCCGCGATGGTCCGGCTCGCCGCGGGCCGGCTGCCCGGTGCGGTGGTGCGGGCCGACAGCCGCCGGCTGCCCTTCCCCGGCGGCACGTTCGACGCGGTGACCAGCGTCTGGCTGCTGCACCTGTTGGAGGACCCCGCCGAGGTGGGGGCCGTACTGGGGGAGTGCGCACGGGTGCTGCGGCCCGGCGGGGTGTACGTCACCACCGTCGACAAGGCCGCCGCGCACGACGTCGGCAGCGACATCGACGCCGTCCTCGCGCCGCGTCCGCGCCCGCCGGCGAAGGACGCCGCCGCGGCCGTCGTCGACCACGCCGCCCGGTACGGCCTGCTGCCGGCGGGCCGGACCGTCTTCACCGGCCTCGGCCAGGGCCGCAGCCCGCGCAGCACCATCGCGGACCTGCGCCGCGGCTGGTACAGCCTGTTCCCGCCGGGCGACCCGCGGGCGGAGCACTTCGCCGCGCGGCTCGCGACGCTGCCGGACCAGGACCGCCGCAGGCCCGACCCGCGGTTCGGCGTCCGGTCCTTCAGGAAGACGACGGCCTGACGGGCGGGGAGCGACGGACCGACGGGCGGAGAGGCGACGGACGACGGGCGGAGAGGCGACGGCGTGGCCGGCTCCCCGCTCTCCCGCCGTCTCTCCCCACCGTCTTTTTGCCGTCCCCGCAAGAGGACTGGCCGACGGGCGGTGCGTCGTCGCAGGCTGTCCGCATCCTGACGAGAGGCTGAGCCCATGGCGCACCACCACCAGCACGAGAACCAGCACCGGCACGGTCATGGTCATGGTCATGGTCATGGCCACGGTCATGACGGCACCGACATCGACTGGGCCGAGATGGCCCCGCTCCTGGAGTCGCAGGCGGAGCTGGCCGTCCCCATGTACGAGCGGGCGCTGGCCTGGCTGGCGAAGGAGGTGACCGAGCCGGGCCTGATCGTGGACGCGGGCAGCGGGCCCGGTGTCGTGTCGTGCCTGTTCGCCGAGACGTTCCCCGGGGCGCGGGTCGTCGCGGTGGACGGTACGGAGGCGTTGCTGGAGCGGGCCCGGGACCGGGCGGCCCGGCAGGGGGTCGCCGACCGGTTCGACACCCTCGCCGGTGAACTTCCCTCGGTCCTGGACGAGTTGGAGTACCCGGCCGATCTGCTCTGGGCGAGCCGCAGCCTCCACCATCTCGGGGACCAGCGGGCCGCGCTCGCGGCGTTCGGCGAACGGCTGGCTCCCGGCGGTACGTTGGCCCTCCTGGAGGGCGGACTGCCGCACCGCTTCCTGCCGCGTGACATCGGGATCGGGCGGCCGGGACTCGAGGCGCGCGTCGACGCCGTGCAGGAGGAGTGGTTCGCGAGGATGCGCGCCGATCTGCCGGGCAGCGTGGCGGTCACGGAGGACTGGCCCGCGCTGCTGACGTCCGCGGGCCTCAAGCACACCCGCACGCGCAGCTTCCTGCTCGACCTGCCCGCCCCCGCGTCGGACCGGGTCCGCGCCTATGTGGCGGCGTCCTTCACCCGCCTGCGCGACACCTTCGCCGAGGGCCTCGACGCCGAGGACCGCGCCACCCTGGACCGCCTCCTCGACCCCGACGACCCGGCGGGCGTCCACCACCGCCCCGACCTCTTCGTTCTGTCGGCCTACACCGTCCACACGGCGGTGCGCCCGGCGTAGACCCGCGCGGCGACGCGGACGGAGTGCGGGCCGGGCGCGGGGCTCGTGGCCCCGCGCCCGGCCGTGGTGCCCGCCGGTTGTGCCGGCGGGCCCGCCGGGGATCAGTTGTTCTGCAAGAACTGGCGGGCCAGCTGGTCGCCCAGGGACACCGCCGCGCTGTGGTTCTCGATGGGGGAGACCGTCGAGTTCTTGAAGAGGATGTACGTCACGCCGGACTCCGCGCCGCCCGTCTCCGGGTCGGGGTCGATGCCGAGCGCATTGGCCGTGGCGTACGACGCCTCGCCGATGATCTGGTTGGGGCCGGTGTCGCCGACGACCGCGTACTCGACCTTGTTGTTGTAGATGACGGCGACCACGCCGCCGCCCTTGATGCCCGCACCGGAGTAGTTCCAGATGCTGCTGGAGCTGGGCACGACGACGTAGGGCAGCGTGTCGGCCTTCAGGGGCCTGCCGTCGGACTGGTGGAACGCCGTGTCGTCCTGGTACCAGGGGTCGGTGCTCTCGCTGCAGTTCGCGGTGCGCTGACCGTCGCAGTCGATGTCCATGTCGGCCTTCCAGAACACCGCGCCGTTCTTGCCGCACACCGGAACGGTGGCCGAAGTCTCCTCGTCCGTACGGTACTTGCCGTTCGAGAGCTGCTGGCAGGACGTCACCTTGGCGAGCAGGTCCGCCGCGCTGACCGTGCCCTCCTGGGTGGACGCCGGGGCGCGGGTGGCGCCGGAGGCCGAGGCCGGGAGCACTCCGGCCGCGAGCAGGGCGGCCCCGGAGGCCGCGGCGAGGGTCAGTGTTCGGATGCGCACTGTGGGGGGACCCTTCTGTTAGGAAAGTTTCCTTACCGGGTGCCGTACAAGGTGGACCTCATTGCATGCTCGCGTCAATACCCGAGAGGGAAACGGGAGGTCCGTGTGGCGTTTGCGGCGATTCACGCCGCAGAGAAGACTTGCCATATCGAGCATTCCGGACATTCAACCCGGAATTCCCCGTACAGTCACGCAGCCCGTGGGAGGCGAGGCGCCATGTTCGTACGCACCGTGTACACGACCGGAGACCCCTCGAAGATCGACACGGCCGTCCGTGCCCTGAACACACAGGGCCGGGAGCTGCTGGCGGACAGACCCGGCTACCGGGGCGCCGGCGTCTTCGTCGACCGGGACCTCGGCAAGCTCCTCGGGGTCAGCTGGTGGGAGTCCGAGGACGCGAGGAGCAACAGCGACGCGGTGATGCGCGAGCGGCGCGCGAGCCTCCTGGAGCCGTTCGCGGGCACGGTCGCCGTCCACAACTACGAGGTGGCGGCGGTCCGTTCGCTCCGGCCCACGAGCCCGGGCGGCGGACTGCGCGTCACCAGGCTGGAGTTCGACCCCGGCGACACGGACCTGCTCGCCGAGACCTTCCGCGCCTCCGTGCTGCCCCGCCTGGAGACCCTGCCGGGCCTCACCCGCGCGCACCTGTTCGTGGACCGTGAGCGCGGCCGGGGCATGGCGGGAGCGCTGTTCACCGACCGCGGCTCCCTCGCCGCCTCCCGCGCGGCCCAGGCGGCGGCCCGCCACGAGGGCGCGGCCAAGGCGCACGTCACCGTCGTCTCGCTGGAGGAGTTCGAGGTCGTCCACGCGGACGTGCGGGTGGACTGACCCGCGGACGTGCCCGCGCCCCGTCGCACGGGGCTTCCGTGCGACGGGGCGCGGGCGGGGTACGGGCCGGGCGTCAGCCGACGTCGAACCTCGCCGGGTCCGGACCGAGGCGCCGGTCCTCGTTCAGCGCGCTGATCGCCGCCAGGTCCTCGGTGTCCAGGCTGAAGTCGAAGACCCGGATGTTCTCCTCGATCCGCGACGGCGTCACGGACTTCGGGATCACCACGTTGCCGAGCTGGATGTGCCAGCGCAGCACCACCTGGGCGGGCGTGCGGTTGTGCTTCTGGGCGATGGCGACGATCGCCGGCACGTCGAGCAGGCCCTTGCCCTGGCCGAGCGGGGACCACGCCTCCGTGGCGATGCCCTGCTCCGCGTGGAACTCGCGGGCCGCGTGCTGCTGGAGGTGCGGGTGCAGCTCGATCTGGTTGACGGCCGGGATGACCGACGTCTCGGAGATCAGCCGCTCCAGGTGCTCCGGCAGGAAGTTGGACACGCCGATGGCCCGGACGCGGCCGTCGGCGTGCAGCTTCTCGAACGCCTTGTACGTGTCGACGTACGTGTCCCTGGCCGGCAGCGGCCAGTGGATGAGGTACAGGTCGAGGTGGTCCAGGCCCAGCTTGCGCAGGGAGGTGTCGAACGCGCGCAGCGTCGCGTCGTAGCCCTGGTCGCCGTTCCAGAGCTTGGTGGTGACGAAGAGCTCCTCGCGGGGCACGCCGGAAGCGGCGATCGCCCGGCCGGTGCCCTCTTCGTTGCCGTAGATCGCCGCGGTGTCGATGCTGCGGTAACCGGACTCCAGCGCCGTTGCCACGGCCCGCTCTGCCTCGTCGTCCGGCACCTGCCAGACGCCGAAGCCCAGCTGGGGCATCTCGACACCGTTGTTGAGGATGATCGGGGGGACCTTGCTGCTCACGAGCTCTTGATCCTTCGTTTTGTCGACAGTTCGTCCTCCCATCCTGAACGATCACGGGCCCGCGCGCATTCCTGACCACGCGATTCACGGAAACAGGTCGTCCGGCCGGATACCGGTCCGGGCCGCGCACGGCGGCCCGTCACGCCCGGTACAGCGCCTCGACCTCGTTCTGGTACGCGCTCTCGATCGCCTTGCGCTTCAGCTTCAACGACGGTGTCAGCAGGCCGTGTTCCTCGGTGAACGGCTGCGCGAGGATGCGGAACGTACGGATCGACTCGGCCTGCGAGACCAGGGTGTTGGCGGCGACCACCGCGCGCCGCACCTCGGTCTCCAGATCGGGGTCCCGCACCAGCTGCGCCGCCGACAGCTGCGGCTTGCCGCGCATCTGGAGCCAGTGCTCGACCGCCTCGTGGTCCAGTGTGACCAGGGCGGCGACGTAGGGCCGGTCGTTGCCGACGACGATGCACTGGTTGACCAGCGGATGGTCGCGCACCCGCTCCTCCAGCACACCGGGCGAGACGCTCTTGCCGCCGGAGGTCACCAGGATCTCCTTCTTGCGGCCCGTGATGGTGAGGTAGCCGTCCTCGTCCAGGGAACCGAGGTCGCCGGTGGCCAGCCAGCCGTCGTGCAGGGTCTCGTCGGTGGCCTTCTGGTTGTTGAGGTAGCCCTGGAACACGTTGTCGCCGTGCAGCCAGATCTCCCCGTCGTCCGCGATGTGCACGGTCACACCCGGGATGGCCTGGCCGACCGTGCCGTAGCGGGTGCGCTCGGGCGGGTTGGCGGTGGCCGCGGCCGTCGACTCGGTCAGGCCGTAGCCCTCGTAGATCTGCACGCCCGCGCCGGCGAAGAACAGACCGAGCCTGCGGTCCATGGCCGAGCCGCCCGACATCGCGTTGCGGATGCGGCCGCCCATCGCCGTGCGCACCTTCGCGTAGACGAGCTTGTCGAAGAGCTGGTGCTGCATGCGCAGCGCCGCCGAGGGGCCCGGCCCCACGCCCCAGGCCCGCGCCTCCACCGCGTCCGCGTACCGCACGGCGATGTCGACGGCCTTCTCGAACGGGCCGGACCTGCCCTCCTTCTCGGCCTTGCGGCGGGCCGAGTTGAACACCTTCTCGAAGATGTACGGCACGGCCAGGATGAACGTCGGCCGGAACGCCTGGAGGTCGGGCAGCAGCGCGGCGGCGTTCAGCTGCGGCTGGTGCCCGAAGCGGACCCGGCCGCGGAACGCGGCGACCTCCACCATGCGCCCGAAGACATGGGCGAGCGGCAGGAACAGCAGGGTCGCCGCCTCGTCGCCCTTCCTGGAGTGGAACACCGGCTCCCAGCGCCGGATGACCGTGTCTGCCTCCCACATGAAGTTGCCGTGCGAGATGACACAGCCCTTGGGACGGCCGGTGGTGCCCGAGGTGTAGATGATCGTGGCGATCGAGTCCGGGGTCACCGCCTGGCGGTGCCGGTGGACCACCTCGTCGTCGAGGTGGGCGCCCGCGTCGTACAGCTCCTGCACGGCGCCCGAGTCCAGCTGCCACAGCTCACGCAGCTGCGGGAGGCGGTCGATCACCGTGGCGATCGTCATGGCGTGGTCCTCGTGCTCCACGATCGCCGCCGACACCTCCGCGTCGTACAGCATCCAGAAGCACTGCTCCGCCGACGACGTCGGGTAGACCGGGACCACCTGGGCGCCGATCGTCCACAGGGCGAAGTCGAAGAGGGTCCACTCGTAGCGGGTGCGGGACATGATCGCGACCCGGTCGCCGAAGCGGATGCCCCGGGCGAGCAGCCCCTTGGCGAGCGCCAGGACCTCGTCACGGAACTCCCCGGACGTGACGTCGCGCCAGTGGCCGAGATCGTCCTTGCGGCCGAACGCCACCCGGTGCGGGTCCTGGAGCGCATGCTCGAAGACCGCGTCGGCCAGGCCGCCCACCGGCGGCGCAGAGGCCGACGGAGGGTTGGTGAACTCGCGCAAACCCCGCTCCCCGCTCCTCGCTCCATGGAGCTCATCAGTGGCGCTCCTCACAGCGCCGTGAAAGCTACCCCACCCGCCGACCGGGCGGGAGGGGGGCGGAAATCGGGCATCACCCGGGTCTCCACAGGTCAGCACCCGGAAAATGCCCGTACATGGGGAAGGGACGGACAGAATCCTTACGGTTCAGTAAGTTTCGGTGCCGTAATCTCCACCGAATCTGTACTCCGCGATTACGGACCGACTGTCCGGAACGTCGGCTTTCGGAGGGGGTCGGCGAAAGCCTTCTTCGCGCCGCGCGGGGAACCGTCCCCGGGCGACTCTTCCCCGCGGGGACACGTGTCAACCGCCCGGCTGCGGGGCCGTGCGGGTGCCGGGCCGCGGGGCGGCCCGGCGGGCGTTCACAGCGGGCGGACCATGATCAGCCGGTGCTGGCCCGGACCGAAGTAGTCCCTCCGGTCGTCGATCTGCTCGAAGCCGAACGCCTGGTAGAGCGCCCGCGCGGACGCGTTCTCCGGGTCCACCGTCAGGGCGGCCTCGACCACCCCCTCGGCGCGCATCAGGTCCAGCGCCGCCTCCATCAGCCGGCGCCCCATGCCCCGGCCGCGCATCCGCTCGTCGACGCCGAGCCCCAGCACCCAGCTCCGCTTGCGGTCGGGCCGGGTGCCCACGAGCACGTACCCGACGAGGTCCCGGCCGTCGTCGAGGACGAGCAGGTCCTCCCCGCACACGTCCATGAGCTGACGCAGCGTGAAGAACGGATAGGCGAATTCCTTGAAGATCCGCTCGTCGAGACGGGCGAGCAGCGGCAGGTCCTGCTCGGTCGCGAGGCGCAGCCGCACCTGAGGCCCGGAGGGGTCGCCCGGCCGGACCGGGGGAGGGGCGGGGGCGGGGTCGCCGGTCGGTGGAGTCATTCCGTTCCTCGAAGCGTGAGTTGAGGGATGAAGGGGTATCGGCAGGAGCGAACTCCTGTACCGGGATGTCGAATTGTGCGTGCCGCGGGCCGAGAGCGCGAGAGACGCCGCCGGCCGCGGGACTTGTCCCTATAGTGGCCCCGAACGGGGCATTCCCTCATACCATGGGGCGATCGAGACGAGGGGGAAACGAGTGCGTGAGTCGCCAGTTCAGGTGCTCAATGACAACGCTCCGTGGAACTCATTCGACGCGCGCGCCTATGTGGATGTCAACTACCGTTCCCTGACCGGCGAGGACTCCCGAATCCTCGCGATCGTCCGTGATCATTTCGGTGCGCATTTTGCTGCCGACGATCATATTCCGCTGCGCGGTATCGACGTGGGAACCGGCGCCAACCTCTATCCCGCACTCTCCCTGTTGCCCTGGTGCCACGAGATCACCCTGTGCGACCGTTCCGCCGCCAACATCGAATGGCTCAAGCGGCAGGACTGGACCCCGTCGGCGAACGGAAGCCCCTGGCTGTGGGGCCAGTTCTGGGACGTGCTCGCCGAACGCCCCGTCTACCGCGCCGTCGGCGAACCCCGCTCCCGGCTCGGCTCCGTCGTCCGCGTCGAACACGGCAACCTGTTCGACCTGCCCCGGGCGGCCTGGGAGATCGGGACCATGTTCTTCGTCGCCGAGTCCATGTCCACCTCGCACACCGAGTTCGAACAGGCCGTCGCCTGCTTCCTCGGCTCCCTCGAACCGGGCGCCCCCTTCGCCGCCGCGTTCGTCTCCGGCTCGGCCGGCTACGACGTCGGCGACACGGCGTACCCCGCCTGCGCCGTGGGCGAGGCCGACGTCCGCGCCTGTCTCGCACCGCACGCCGAACAGTGCGAGATCACCGTCGTCGAACCGCACGACCCGCCGTTCCGCACCGGGACCAGCGGAATGATCGTCGCCTGCGGGCGCAGAAACGCACGGCCCGTCGCACACGGCGGCGGCTGATCCGGCCCGCGCCCCGCGCGCGACGGGCCGACGACGACCATCAGGGGGGCCGGATGGAGATCGATCCGCGGCAGCAGGTGCTGGCCATCTGGTCCGGCATCGCACGGCACGCCGTCACCGACGGCGCCTGGGACTGGGGGCCGCACGCCGGCCGCAGCAGCGTCGAGGACGCGGAACGCCTCCTGTGCCTCATGTACCCCGCCACCGAGATGCCCGCGTTCCAGCTGAGCGACCCCGACCTCCTCCAGAAGGACGTGGCGGCCGTCCTCGCGGGCCTCGGCGGCCGGCTCGGCCTGCCCGAGGCGTTCTGCCGCATGCTCCACGACTTCACCACCACCCACACCACCGCGGACGGCCGGCCCGCCTTCGCGGGCGGCAGCTACTTCACCGCCCTCGACCCCACGCGGGAACCCACCGCCGAACAGCGCGCCCTGGGCGTCGTCGACTCCTACTCGATGTCCATCACCCTCTGCCTGGCCACGCTCGGCTTCCTCAAGGACCTCACCGCCGCCCGCCCCTGGGGCCCGCACGCCGCCCTCGCCGCCGAACTCAGGGAGGCCACCCGGGTCCGGCTCACCGCCGCCCTGGTCAGCCTGCTGCGCTCCTTCACCGTCAGCGTCTTCGACGCCGAGTCGCCCCGCGGGCGGCGGCTGTGCGCGCTGCTCGGCCAGGACAAGGTGCCCGACCGGATCGTCCTGGAGCGGTTCCAGCGCCGGTTCGGCTCGCTGAGCGCCACCGTCCGGGACCACTTCGACCTCGGCGCCGACCTCCGCGGCAGCCTCGACCGGCGCGACCAGCTCTTCGAGTGCGGCTGGACCTGGGGCGTCGTACGGGACGCGCCGCCCGTCGCGACCGAGGACGACATCGGCCCCCAGCCCGAGGGCTGCGCCGACCCCGTCCCCTCCCCGTACTTCACGGTCGTCGCCCTCGACGGGATCGTGGACCTGTTCTCCGACCGCACCCTCAAGCTCGGGCTGCTCACCCCCGACCAGCAGCGGCTCGCCGAGGCCCTGCGGCTGCGCCGCCAGGTCGCCCAGCAGTACTGGTCGGGCATCGCCCGCTTCCTGCCCACCGCCTGGCCCCTCGCCGACATCCCCTGGCGGCTCGCCGACGACGGACCCGTCGCGGAGTACCACACCCTCTCCGTCACCTCGATCCTCGTCCACGGCCTCGCCCGCGAACGCACCGCCGACGACGACGTGCCCCGCGTCGTCGACGTCCTGCGCCGCCTCGCCGAACGCGGCCGCGTCACCAGCCGGATGACCAGCGACGCCGAGACCGCGCTGCGCCTGCACACCCCCGGCGTCGCCCTGCCCCTGGACGGCAGCGAACGCCTCGGCCCGCCGCTGTCCTGGACCGTCAACGACTTCGCCGCCCAGCTCCTCAAACGCACCGTCCAACTGCGTGTCCTCGTCCGCGCCCTGCCCGCCCAGGAACAGCTGCGCGGGCTCGCCGAGGAGACGATGGCCCACCTGTGGGCCAGACGGCGGCCCGACGGCCCCGGCGCGGGACTCTGGGACGACGCACGGGGCGTGGACCCGCACGCGCCCGCGTCCGACGAACCCTCCTGGGGACTGACCGAACGCGTCGTCGAGGCCATGGTCGCCGCGGGCCTGCTCCTCGCCCAGCAGCCCATCCGCAGCGTCGACCTGGTCGGCCTCACCCGCGACCTCATCGGCGAGGCCGGACACCTGCTCGGCGTCGAACGCCAGGGGCCCCCGGTACGGGCCGGCAGCGCCCAGGCCCTCGAACTCGCCGGCATCGAAGCCGGACTCCGCCGCGCCGGCCGCCTCGCCGAGGAACAGCCCGGCACCGCCTTCGCCCTGGCCCTGCGCGCCCTCGGCGACCTCGACACCCTGGCCCGCGCCCGGCAGAACGCACTCGGAGGCGGCTGACCGATGATCCTCTTCGCCGCGTCCGACAAGGGCGGCACCGGCCGCTCCGTCACCACCGCCAACCTCGCCTACCGCAGGGCCCTGCACGGCGACGACGTCTGCTACGTCGACTTCGACTTCGGCTCTCCCACCACCGCGGTGGTCCTCGACGTCCCGCGCGCCCTGCGCGAGGCCGAGGGCAAGGGCCTCCACTCGTACCTGGACGGCACCGGCCCCGAACCGGCCCGCATCGACGTCTGGACCCGCACGGAACACCCCGACCTGCGACGGCACCGGCCGCCCGCCGGACGCCTCGTCCTGCTCCCCGGCGACCCCGGACGCGGCGAGTTCGCCGTCCGCCCGGACACACTGCGGCGCTGCGCCGACCTGCTCCTCGCCCTCACCGCGGAGTTCGACCTCGTGATGGTCGACCTCAGCGCCGGCCGCAGCTTCGCCACCGACATGGTCCTCGCCGCCACCGCCCTGCCCGCACTGCGCGACGTGCCGGCACGGTGGCTCGTCTACCACCGCTGGACGCGCCAGCACGTCACCGCCGCCGCCGGACTGGTCCACGGCGGGCGCGGCCTGATCGCGGCCGGCGTACGGCACGGGCACGACGAGGAACGGCTGCGCGGCGCCGTCCGGTTCGTCCGGGCCGCCGTACCCGACCCCGACTCCCCGCTCTGGTCGCAGCTCGGCCCCGCGCAGGCCACCTGGATGCGCCAGTGCGACGAGTCCCTGCTCGCGCTGGCCGCCGAACTCGGCGCGGGCTACGCCCGGGTGCTGGGCTCCGTCCCGCTCGAACCCGTGCTCCAGTGGCGCGAGCAGCTCATCACCGACGAGGACGTGCAGAGCGGGATCGTCGCCCCGCAGACCCGGCAGGCACTGGAGGACCTGGCGGGACGGCTCACCGACGACACGTCCTGGGGCCGGACGTGAACGGCCCGCCCGTCTTCCGCGAGACCACCGCCGAGCCGCGCACCGAGGCCGTGCCGCTCTCCCACGTCTCCCTGGAGGTCGGCCACCTCTACGCCGAGGACTTCGCGGCGGGAACGGCCCGGCTGCGCGCCCACTTCGAGCGGGTACGGCCCTGGCTGGACGCCGTCCACACCGCGACCGCCGCCCTCGTGGCCCGGCCCCGCGTCAGCACCTGCTTCCTCGTCGACGACTACTTCACCCCCTTCGCCTCGCCCGCCGAGGTCCTGCCCGGCCTGCTCGCCGAGGCGGACCGGGCCGGGGTGCGCGTCGACTACCTGGCACGCGAGTCGGGCTGCGCCGTCGCCGACGGCGTCCCGCTGGCCGAGCACACGGTGGCACGCCTGGTGGAGTCGCCGGTGCCGGGCAGCGACGGCTCCCGGCCGCCCGCCCGGCAGACCGGCTGGCTCGCCAACGGTGAACGCGGCCCCGCCCCCGCACCCGTCGAGGCCATGGCGCCCGCCCGGCCCTGGGCCCCGCCCGCCGAGACCGGCGCACGCCGGCACTCGATCTTCACCGACGTCGAGCTGTGGGACGAACGGGACGGCCGGCGCACCTGGTCCTGCCCGCTCCTGGCCGCCGTCTGGCAGCTCGCCCGGCTCGGCCTGCTGCGCCACGAGGGCCGGCCGCTGCCCGCCGCACACCCCTTCGACGCCGCGGCCCTGCCCGGGACCTGGGCCGCCCTGCCGCCGCTGCTGCGGACACGACCGGACCCCCCGCCCTTCTGCGCCTACCGGACCTGGTCCGTCCTGTCCTCGCGGTTCCTCGCCGTGGAGCACGCCGTCCGGATCGTCCTCGACCAGGTCACCGTCGACCCCGACGCCCTGGCCCAGGCCGCCGGACGCGCCGCGCGCGAGGGACTGACCGTGCCCGGCTCCGTCGCCGAGCGAATCTCCTACGTCTTCCCCGCGGAGCCGTGAATGCCGGCCGGGGGAGCGGAAGGGACCGGGACCACCGTGCTGGCCTGCGGCGAGGTGCGCACCACCCTGCTCGCGACCTCCCGCGCCCTGTCCGGCGAGGAGGCGTGCGCCCTGCTGCGGCTGCGCGCCGGCGACCGGGTGCGCCTGGCGAGCCGCCCGGTGCCGTACGCCGAGTCCGCCGACGTCCTCACGGGCGTCGACTGCCCGCTGCCCACCGCGTCCGGCGCCCGCGTCCGGGCGGTCGGCACCGTGCGCGCCCGCGCCCTGCTCACCGGGGGCCGCGTCCTGCAGTCCTCCGCCCGTGTCGCGCTGCCCGCCGACGGTGAGCGCGCCCGCGGACCGTGGGGACGGCACCTGGCCCGGCCGGGGACCGTACGGCCCTTCGGGCGGCTGCCCGCCGAGGACGTCGCCGACGGCTGGCTGGCCGGGACGGACCGGCCCGGTGAACTCGCGCTCGGCGCGGTCGCCGGACGGCTGCTCGCCGACGTGACCCGGCAGCCGGTCCTGGACCACCGGCCGCCCTTCCGCTCCCGCCCGACCCGGCTGCGCTGGGCCGCGCTGCGGGCGCCGGCCGGGCAGGCACCCGCGATCGAGTCCCTCGTGCTCGTCGACGACGGACTGCGCACGGCGCGGCTGCGGCTGCCCGAACGGGACGACGGGGACGCGCTGACCGCGTTCTGCGAGGACCTGGCCCTGCACGACTGGCTCCTGACCACGCTCCTTGCCCAGGTCGAGCGCAGCGGGCTCGGCTCGGCGGACGACCTCGTGGCGCTGCGCGCCCTGCGCCCCGCCGTCGGCCGGCTGCTGCACCTGTGGATGCCGGCGGCCCGGCTCGACCCGGACCTCGCGGCGCTGTGGGACCCCCTGGAGCGCGCGCCGGGGTTCAGCCGGCAGTGGCACGGCCTGGCGCAGCGGATCAGGGATCAGACGGCGCTGCTGGCACTCATGCCGGGGGAGAGCGCGTGACGACCGGAAGCGGGGGATGAGATGGCGGAGTCCGGCGGTACGCAGTCGGTGCTGCTGAAGGTCGGGATCACCGGCGTCCTCGGGATCGGCAGCTATGTGATCACCAATCTCTTCGAGGCGTCCGAGGTCGCGAAGATCACCCTGTCCCTGCTGATCGGCGCCTCGGCGCTGATCGTGCAGTTCATGATGGACTTCGAGAAGGGCACCAAGGTCCTGGGGACCCGCCTGGAGGACCACACGACGGCCGTCGAGAGCCGGGTGCGGGACGGGTTCGTGCGCTTCGGCGACATCTTCGAGTTCCTGGGCCGGCTCGACGACGACACCGAGCGGTTCGCGGAGGTCGAGCGGCTGGTGCGCAACGTCGCCGCCCTGGCGCCCGGCCGCGGGGGCATCCTGGAGGAGTTCGTCGACGCCGAGCTCAAACGGGTCGCCGACCTCATGGGGAACCTGTCGGGCAGCCACGTCGACTACGAGGGCGAGGACCGCGACTGGCTGCTCGCCCTGATCGACAAGGTCGGGCTCACCATGGACGCCGCCAGCACCCAGGAGGACCTGGGCTTCTGGAAGACGGACCTGGGCCGCCGCTATCTGATGGCGCAGCGCAACGCGATCCGGCTCAGGGGGGTGCGCATCCGCCGGCTGATCATCGTCGAGTCGCCCGGACACATCGACCAGGACCTCAGACGCCTGCGCGAACAGCAGGAACTCCTGGACATCGACGTGAAGATCGCGACGCTCTCGACGCTCCCCCACCATCTGCGCATCTTCCCGGTGCACAACTTCGTCGTGTTCGACGGGGCGATCAGCTACGAGGTGAGCCCCGACCTCGACGGCGGCCGGGGGACCGAGGAGGAGCCGGTGACCCCGATGATCGCCAGCACGAAGCTCGTGCTGCGCCAGTCGGACGTGGACACCCGGATCGCCCGCTTCAACGAGTTGTGGGACGAGGGGAACTAGGGAGGCGGGATGAGCAACAGGCTGATGCTGACGACGCGCGCGCTGGTCACCGTGATCGTCGGCGGCGGTGCCTATCTGGTCGCCGGTGCCTTCGACCAGCCCGTGGCGTGGCGGGTCACCCTCGCCGTCGTCGTCGGGGGCGTCGCCCTGATCGTGCAGTTCATGCTCGACTTCGACCAGCGGATCGGCGCGCTCGGCGAGGACCTGCGCCGCGACCGGGAGGAGACCCGGGAACTCGTCGACGACAGCTTCACCCGGATCAGCCAGGCCACCGAGCTGTTCGGCCAGGTCGAGACGTCCGCCCTGCGCGCCGACGGTGTGGTCCGGCTGGTGAACAGCGCCACCAACGTGGACTCGTCGGCGCCCGGGATCGTCCGCGTGTTCGCCCAGGAGGAGGTGCGCAGGCTGACGGACCTGCTGGAGAACATGAGCCGCAACGTCGTCGACCGCGAGGGCGAGGACCACGAGTGGATCGTGACCCTCACCCGGTGCACGGTCGCCACGATCAACGCCGTCAGCACCTCGATCGACCGGGACTTCTGGGACGGCGAGACGGGCCGCCGCTATCTGAGCGCCCAGCGGGAGGCCATCCAGACCCGCGGGGTGCGCATCCGGCGCGTCTTCCTCGTCGCGGCGCCGGCCGACGTCGACGAGGTGCTTGAGCGGCAGTTCGAGAACCAGCAGAGCCTCGGCATCGACGTGCGGGTGCTGGTGCTCGACTCCGTGCCCTCGTCGGTGCGGCTCGACGTGACGCGGGACTTCGTCGTCTTCGACGAACAGCTCTCCTACGAGGTGGTCTTCGACCTCCAGGGGATCAACGCGACCACGCTGAACTTCCTGACCGAGCGGGTCGAGCAGCGGGTCAAGCGCTTCAGCGAGCTGTGGGAGGCCGCCGGACGGTCATGAGCCGGTTGCCGGCCGCCAGGACCGACGCCGCGAGCGCGTCCGCCGCCTCCTGCGCGGCCGTACGCCGCTGCCCGTGCACCAGGACGAAGTCCACGGCGCCCAGCTCCGGCAGACCGGCGCGGTCCGGCACCCGGAACAGGCCCGGGGGGATCAGACCGCGGGAGTGGGCCATGACGCCCAGGCCCGCGCGGGCCGCCGCGATCAGGCCGTTGAGGCTGCCGCTCGTGCAGACGACGCGCCACTCCCGGCCCTGCCGCTCCAGCGCCTCCATGGCCAGGGCACGGGTGATGCCGGGCGGCGGGTAGACGATGAGGGGGACCGGGCGGTCGGGGTCCACGCGCAGCCGCTCCGCGCCGATCCACACCAGGCGGTCGTGCCAGACGGGCTCGCCGCGCGGGTCCTGCGGGCGCCGCTTGGCGAGGACCAGGTCCAGCTTCCCCGCGGCCAGCCGCTCGTGCAGGGTGCCGGACAGCTCGACCGTCAGCTCCAGGTCGACCTCCGGGTGGTCGTGGCGGAAGCCCTCCAGGATCTCCGGCAGCCGGGTCAGCACGAAGTCCTCCGACGCGCCGAAGCGCAGCCGGCCGCGCACCCGGGTGCCCGCGAAGAACGCCGTCGCCTGCTCGTGCACCTCCAGGAGCCGGCGCGCGAAGCCGAGCATCGCCTCGCCGTCCTCGGTCAGCTCCACCGAGTGCGTGTCGCGCGAGAACAGCTGCCGTCCGGTGGCGTCCTCCAGCCGCCGCACGTGCTGGCTCACCGTGGACTGCCGCAGTCCGAGCCGTCTGGCGGCCTGCGTGAAGCTGAGGGTCTGGGCGACCGCGAGGAACGTCCGCAGGTGGGTGGGGTCGTACATCCGGCCAGGCTATCGCGGGCCGCGATAACAGTCAGAGTGGTATGACGGATTCCCGATCGCGGGTGGGAGGAGGACGATGGAGAGGGGTCCTCCGGCCCTCGGACGACCAGAACACGACGACGACACGACCCTCGTGACACAAGCAAGTGGAGCACCGTGAAACGCCTGCACCGGCCGCGTTGGATGCCGATCGACCCCTACATCCTGCTGCTGCTCGGGACGGTGGGTCTGGCCGCTCTCCTGCCCGCCCGGGGCACCGCCGCGGACGTCGCCTCCGGCGTGTCCACCGGCGCCATCGCCCTCCTGTTCTTCCTCTACGGCGTCCGTCTGTCCACCCGCGAGGCGCTGGACGGCCTCAGGCACTGGCGTCTGCACGTCACCGTCCTCGCCGCCACCTTCGTGGTCTTCCCGCTGCTCGGACTCGCGTCGCGCGGACTCGTGCCGGTCCTCCTCACCCACCCGCTCTACCAGGGCCTGCTGTTCCTCACGCTGGTGCCGTCGACCATCCAGTCGTCCATCGCGTTCACCTCGATCGCCCGCGGCAACGTGCCCGCCGCGATCTGCGCCGGCTCCTTCTCCTCGATCGTCGGCATCGTCCTCACCCCGCTGCTCGCGGCGGCGCTGCTCGGCAGCAGCGGGGGCGGCTTCTCGGCCGACTCGCTCGTCAAGATCGTGCTCCAGCTGCTCGTGCCGTTCGTCGCCGGGCAGCTGCTGCGCCGCTGGGTGGGCGGGTTCATGGCCCGGCACAAGAAGGTGCTCGGACTGGTCGACCGGGGCTCGATCCTGCTCGTCGTCTACACCGCGTTCAGCGAGGGCATGGTCCAGGGCATCTGGCACCAGGTCAGCCCGCTGCGGCTCGGCGGGCTGCTCGTCGTCGAGGCCGTGGTGCTCGCGGTGATGCTCCTGGTGACCTGGTACGGCGGCAAGGCGCTGGGCTTCGGCCGCGAGGACCGCATCGCCCTCCAGTTCGCCGGGTCGAAGAAGTCCCTCGCCTCCGGACTGCCCATGGCGAGCGTGCTGTTCGGCGCCCACGCCTCCCTCGCCGTGCTGCCGCTGATGCTCTTCCACCAGATGCAGCTCATGGTCTGCGCGGTCATCGCCAAACGCCGCGCCCGCGACCCGCAGCGGCCGCCGGTCCCGCAGGCCCCGAGGGCGGAGACCCGCACCGCGGTGGGCACCGGCCCCCGCTGGCACTGACGCCGACGCGGACACCGACGCCGATCCCGCCCTCGATGCCGCCGCCGTCCGGCGGGGGCACACCGTCCGGTGAGGTGGTGGTGTCCCCACCGGACGGTCCCGGCGTCAGCCGCGTGTCACCCGGTCCAGGGGGAGGTACAGGACCGTGTCCGGTGAGCCGCGGTGGGCCCCGGGGGCCGCGAGCTCGGCGTCGGTCAGGGCGCGGTTCCAGAGGTGGACCTCGTCGATCGAGCCGGTGAAGAAGGCGCGGCTGTCCATGCGCTGGCCGATGTGCACGCCGAACGGGGAGTTGCGGCTCACCGAGCCGGTCACGTCGGCGACGCTCGACACGGTCCCGTCCACCGACAGCGACAACTGCCCGCCGCCGCGCCGCAGCACCACCCGGTGCCACTGGCCGTCGTTGTAGGCGGTCGTCGTGGCCACGGCCGCCGTCCGCACCGCGGTCGCCCCGTCCCGCACGGTGATCAGCCCGCGCAGCCGCCCGCTCTCCGGTTCGCCGCGCAGCCAGATCTGCGGCTGGGTAGTGCCGATGCCGCCCATCCACAGCAGCGGCTGCTCCCCGGTGGTGGCCGAGTAGCGGAACCACAGGGACGCCGTGAAGTCCCCGGTGCCCAGCGGCAGCCGCCCGTCGTACGGCAGCCGCACGGCGTCGTCGGTGCCGTCGAACTCCAGCGCGCCGCCCCGCACGCCGTCCGTCTCCCGCGCGCCGCCGAGGACCGCCGCCCGCCGGGCGCCCGCGGCGAGGTCGGCGGTCGTGGGATCGGGTCCGCGGCGCGGTCGCAGCCAGTCCTCGGTGAACCGGGCGAAGCGGATCTCGTCGCGTGCGTCGACCGCGCCGCCCTCGTACAGCAGACCCACCGTGCCCCGGCCGATGCCCACCAGGTCGGAGTAGCCGGACCAGTCCGTGGTGACGACGGTGCCCCGGTCCACGCTGTCCCAGGTGCGCCCGCCGTCGTAGGAGGAGCGGATCATCATGGTGCGGCGGCGGTCGGGGTCGGCGGGGCAGGACAGCAGGACGCGGTCGCCGACGTTCAGCAGGGAGCCCTGGACCTGGGGCGTGTACAGGTCCGGCAGGGCGCGGAAGGGCGTGGTGAAGCTCGTGCCGCCGTCGCGGCTGACGGTCTGGGCGCGGTGGCCGAGGTCGGTGCCGTCCTGCTCCCGTCCGCTGACGAGGACCGAGCCGTCGGCGCGCTCGGCGAGGGTCACCTCGGACGGCTTCTGCCGGAAGGTCCCGTCGGCGGCGATGGGCCAGGTGTCGCGCGCGCCGATCCGCCAGTGGTCGCCGCCGTCGTCGCTGACGATCAGCGCCGCGTGATTGGCGCTGACCCGGCTGCCGTCCCAGGTCTCGGTGTTGACGCCGAAGACCAGCCGGCCGGCGTACCGGCCCCGGGTGAGCTGGATGCCGTGCACCGGTCCCGTCGCGTACCAGGAGTTCCAGTCCGGGGGCAGGATCTCGGGGCTCAGGTCGCGCGGCGCCGACCAGGTCAGGCCGTCGTCGTCGCTGTACTGGAGGTGCGGGGTGCGGTCGCAGGGGACGGAGCAGCCGGCGCTGTCCGTACGGCCCGTGTTGTAGGTCTCCGCGAGCAGGATCCGGCCGGTGTCGCGGTCCACGATCGGGGCGGGGTTGCCGTGGGTGTCGCCCCCGCCCCGGTCGACGACCTGGAGCGGGCCCCAGGTGCGCCCGCCGTCGGTGGAGCGCTTGAGGACGATGTCGATGTCGGCGGCGTCCCCGCAGTTGAGGACCCGGCCCTCGGCGAAGGCCAGGAGCGTGCCGTCGGTGGTGCGCACGACGGCCGGGATGCGGAAGCAGGCGTACCCGGGGTCCTGGGACGCCTTGAAGAGGATCTGCTGCTCGAACTGCGGTGCGGCTGCGGCGGGTTGGGAGTGCGCGGCCTCGGCCGGCACCAGGAGGACGGCCGCCGTGCACACGGCGGCCAGGGCGGCTCTCAGGGGAATCCCGCCCGCGCGTCCCAAACCGCGGAGTCGGTGGAGTGCGCTGGTTCCTGACGGCATGGTGCGACCTGCCCTTCATGCGTCGAGAGGCATGGGGACATCGGGACATCGGGACATCACGGCAGCACGGCATCGAGACGTCACGGCATCGGGACATCCGGACATCCGACGTCCAACGTGCGCGTATCAGAAGGTAGTTGGGATCAGAGGGGCCTCACAAGAAGCGTGCGGCCACTTCGGCCGGCGGGACGGGCGGGGTGGCGCCGGGGGCCCCGACGATATCCACGATCGTGGGCAAGTCCAACGACCCCTTTGTCGGGGTGTGTCCGTCGCGGACGGCTGACGGAGGCTAACGTTCCGTCATGACCCCAGCTCTCGCACTCGATCCGGCGCGCACCGCCCTCGTCCTCGTCGACCTGATGGACCGCATCGTCGCGCTGCCCCTTGAGCCCCGGCAGGGCACCGAAGTCCTCGCCACCGCCCAGGAGTTGGCGCGCACGTTCCGGGCCGCGGGCGCGCTCGTCGTGCTCGTGCGCGTGGAACGGCCCGGCGTCGCCGAGCAGCCGCCCGGCAGCGGGCTGGTCGCGGGACTGCCCGGGGAGGGGGACGTGGAGGTCGTGAAGCGGACGATCGGCGCCTTCCAGGGCACCGACCTCGACGCGCGGCTGCGCGCGCACGGCGTGACCCGGCTGGTGTTCGCCGGGATCGCCACCAACCTCGGCGTCGAGTCCACCGCCCGCGCCGCCGCCGACCTCGGCTACGACCTGGTCTTCGCGGAGGACGCCATGGCCGCGTTCACCGCCGCCGAGCACGACGCCTCCGTACGCCTCGACTTCCCGCGGCTCGGCACGGTGGTCCGGGCGGCCGCGCTGAGCTTCGCGACCGCCTGAGCCGTTCAGACCCTCAGCCCCGCCCGACCGGGGTCCGCAGGGCGATGCGCTCCTCGCCCGCGTACACGTTCATCGAGCTGCCCCGCAGGAACCCCACCAGCGTCAGCCCGGTCTCCGCGGCCAGGTCCACCGCCAACGACGACGGCGCCGAGACCGCCGCGAGGACCGGGATGCCCGCCATCACGGCCTTCTGCGCCAGCTCGAACGAGGCCCGCCCCGACACCAGCAGCAGCGTCCGGGACAGCGGCAGGGCGCCGCTCTGGAGCGCGCGCCCGACCAGCTTGTCGACCGCGTTGTGCCGGCCCACGTCCTCCCGGACGTCGAGCAGTTCGCCGTCCTCCGTGAACAGGGCCGCCGCGTGCAGCCCTCCGGTCCGGTCGAACACCCGCTGTGAGGCCCGCAGCCGGTCGGGCAGCTCGGCGAGCAGCCCGGGATCGACGCGCACGGGCGGGGTGTCGGCGATCGGCCAGCGGGCCGTGGTCCGTACGGCGTCCAGGCTCGCCTTGCCGCACAGCCCGCAGGACGAGGTGGTGTACACGTTCCGTTCGAGCGTGATGTCGGGGATCACGACGCCCGGCGCGGTCCGCACGTCCACCACGTTGTACGTGTTCGAACCGTCCGCCGTGGCGCCCGCGCAGTACACGATGTTCTGGAGGTCGGTGCCCTCGGCGAGCACGCCCTCGCTCACCAGGAAGCCCGCGGCCAGCGCGAAGTCGTCGCCCGGTGTGCGCATGGTGATGGCGAGGGGCTTGCCGTTGAGCCTGATCTCCAACGGCTCCTCGGCCACCAGCGTGTCGGGCCGGCTGGAGACCGCCCCGTCGCGGATGCGGAGCACTTTGCGTCGTTCCGTGACTCGTCCCATGTCCTGATCAGCCCCGGTTCTGTGCGTACTGGTGGCCGAAACGGCCCTTGAAACAGAGGTGGCCCCGGGTCACCGGATGGCTCTGCGGGGAGGTGACCCTCACGATGTCATTGTCCTGCACATGGAGCACGACCCCGCAGCCCGCGTCGCAGTGCCCGCACACCGTGGCCGTCGTGGTCCGCCGTGTCACGTCCCAGGTACCCGCCGCGCGCAGGTCGAACTCCGTGCGCGCCGACAGGGCGCCCGTCGGGCACACGTCGAGGCAGTCCCCGCAGTACACGCACGCGGAGTCGGGGAGCGGGGCGTCGTGCTCGGCCGCGATCCGGGTGGCGAAGCCGCGGCCGGTCACCGCGAGCGCGAAGGCGTACGGGCCCTGCTCGCCGCAGACGTCCACGCACCGCCGGCACAGGACGCACTTGTCCGGCTCGCGCGCGATCAGCTCGTCGTCGAGCCTCGGTGGTCCGTCGTCGGGGCGGGCGGCGTCCGGGCCGAACCGGTCGGGGCGGGCGCCGTACTCCTCGATCCACCCGGCCGCTCGCGGGGTCGTGGACAGGTCGGCCGTGGAGGCGAGCAGTTCCAGGACGGTCCTGCGGCTGTGCCGGACCCGCTCGGTGTCGGTGCGGACGGCCATGCCGGGCTCGACCGCACGCGCACAGGCCGGCACCAGGGGCGCCGCGTCGTCGGTGCCGGCGGTGTCACCGGCGACGTCGGGGTTGCCGGGGTTGCCGGTGTTATCGGGGTTGTCGGTCTCGACGACGCAGAGGCGGCAGGTGGGGGCCTGGCGCCCGGCGCCCCCGGTGTGGCAGAGCGCGGGGACGTCCTTGCCCGCCGAGCGGCACGCGTCGAGCACGGTCGTGCCCTCGGGCACCCGGACCGGTTCGCCGTCGAGGGTGAACTCCAGCAGGCGGCGCGGGAGTCCGAGTCCGGTGGGCGTCACGCGTACACCCCCAGCTCGTCCAGGGCCGACTCCACGGCGTTCCAGGCGCCGCGCCCCACCCCGCACGCCGAGGCGTCGCGCAGCGCCCGGCCCACCGCGCGCAGCAGGGCCACGTCGTCCGTGGCTGCGGCGGTGTCGGCGGGGTCCGTGCCGGTGCGCGAGGCGAGCCGGTGCAGGGCCTCCTCCTGGCGCACGGTCCCGATCCGGCACGGCACGCACTGGCCGCAGGACGCCGCGCGGACCGTACCGGCGACGGCCGACAGCAGGCGGGGCAGGTCGACGGTGGCGTCGAGCGTCAGGACCGCGCCGGAACCGGGGACGGAGGTGTCGGGGGTGAGCGGGACGCCGAGGCGGTCGGCGCCGCCCGTGGGGTCCGCGCGCACGAAACGGCCCGCCGGGCCGCCCAGCAGCACCGCGCGCAGCCCCTGCCGTACGCCGGCGAGGTCCAGCAGGTCGCGCAGCGGCGTGCCGGACGGCAGCTCGTAGAGGCCGGGGCGGTCGACGCATCCCGACACGGAGAACAGCCTCGGCGCGCGGGCGGCGTACGCCGGGGCGTCCGGGGTCAGCAGGGGGAGCAGGCCCACGAAGGTCTCCACGCGGCCGGTGAGCGTGGGGCGGCCGAACAGCCCGCGCCCGCCGGTGAGCAGGGGCTCGGCGCGGTGGCCCTCGACGGCGCGGTGCACGGCCGAGTGCTCACCGCCGGTGCGGCCGCCCGCGCCGCGGCGGACCTCGATGTCGAAGACGTGGCCGCGGCCGAGGACGTCCTCGCCCAGCAGCCCCCGCGCGCGGGCACGGGACACGGCGTGGTCCAGCCGGCGCAGGGCGTCGGGGTGGTCGGGACCCACGACGACGAAGCCCCGCCGGGCGCCGGTGGTGTACCCGGCGATCGTCATGGCCTCGACGAGGGCGTACGGGTCGCCCTCCAGGAGCACACGGTCCGCGACGTCACCGGCCGCCCACGCGTCCGCGTCGCACACGACATGGTGCGGCCGCTCGGGCCGTCCCGCCACGTCCCGCGCCTGCGGCCAGACCGCGGCGACCACGTCCAGCGCCCCGGAGACCCCGAGCGAGAGGGCCCGCCGCAAGGCCACGAACCCGCCGTGGGCCCGGTAGTCGTCGACCGACCCGGGATCGACCACCCCGACCCGCCGCAACAACACGCGCCCGACACCGGGGGAAACGGGCTCGGCCCCCGGGACGTCGTCCTCCTCGGACATCTGCGGGGTGGAGGCGGCCGGGGGCGGGGGGTCCGGGAGGGAGTCGGGGGACGTCGCGGACAGGAGTGCCGTGGCGGGGGTGGCCGGGGCCGTGAGGGCGGAGCGGGCGGGGTCTCCGGCGCGGGTCGCGCGGGCCGCCGGGGCGCGGTCGCAGTGGCCGAGGCAGGACGAGCGCTCGACGGCGACGCCGTCCGCCGGGGTGAGCCGGGACTCCACACCGGCGCGCAGCGCGTCCGCGCCGGCCGCCGCGCAGACCGGGTCGGCGCAGATCCGCAGGACCGTGCGCGGGCGGGGGCGCACCGAGAAGTACGGGTGGAACGTGGCGACGCCGTACGCCTCCGCGGGCGGCACCGACAGCCGCCGGCACAGATGGGCCAGCCCGCCCGGACTGATCCGGCCCACGCGGTCGTTGAGGGCGTGCAGCCCCGGCAGCAGCAGGTGCCGGAGCTCCCGGGCCGTACGTCCGCCGCGCGACCACCGCAGGTCCTCGGCGCGGCGCTCCCCGCCCTCCCAGAACGACCCGGGCGGCCCGAGCAGCGCGTCGACGGCCGCGCGCTCCTCGTCCGTCGGCTCGCCGTCCCCGAAGTACAGGTCCACGTCTCACCCCACGTACGTGACGAGCGGAAGCTTCTCGACGCGCACCGCCGACGCCCCGAGCCCGGCGGTCCCCGGCGCCGGGGTGCGCGCCCCGGCGGTGAGCCGCTCGACCTCGTCGGTGTCGCCGTCGCGGACGGCCATGAAGGCGAGACCGGGACGCAGGGCGGCGTCGATCCACACCGACGCGACGACCGAGCCGCGCCGCGAGGTCACCAGTACCCGCTCGCCGACGGCCACCCCGTACCGCTCCGCGTCCTCCGGGCTCAGCTCCACGCAGTCGCCGCGCCGCAGGCCCGAACTCCCCGCGCGCACCAGGGGATCGGACGGGTCGGCGGGGCGGCCGGTGGTCAGCCGCAGCGGATGGCGTTCGTCGGTGAGGTCGGCGGGCGGCTCGTGCCGCACGCTCCCGAACGGCGCCCGCCCGCCCCGCCGTCGCGGGTCCGTCTCCCACAACCGGCCGTGGGCGTACGGCGGTTCGTCTCCGCCGGTGCCGGCGCCCGGCCACCGCAGGCCCTGCCGCCGCGCCAACCGCTCGTAGGTCATGCCGTGATGGCCCGCGGAGAGGGACCTCAGCTCGTCCCAGACGGCCTCCGCGTCCGGATGGTTCCACGCGTGCCCGAGCCGGCGTGCCAGGGCGGTGAGGACGGCGACGTCGTCGCGTGCCCCGCCGGGCGGGGCGAGCGCGCGGCGCACCCGCTGGACGCGGTGCTCACCGCTGGTGGTGGTGCCCTCGGACTCCGCCGGGCCCGCCGTGGGCAGTACCACGTCCGCCGACTCGGCGGTCCGGGTGCGGAAGGCGCCCTGGACGACCAGGAAGTCGAGCCCCGCGAGCGACCGGGCCACCCGACGCGGGTCCGCCCCGGTCCGCACCGGGTCCGCGCCGACGCAGTACACGGCCCGCAGCGAGCCGTCCGCCGCCGCCGCGACCATCTCCGGCAGATCGAGCCCGTAGTGCTCCGGGACGGGCACGCCCCAGGCGGCCGCGAGCCGTTCGCGGGCCCCGGCGTCCAGGACGTCGGCCCCGCCGGGCAGCCGGTCCGGCACCGCGCCCATGTCGGCGCAGCCCTGGAGGTTGCCCGCGCCCCGCAGCGGCAGCAGCCCGCAGCCCGCGCGCCCCAGGTGACCGGTGAGCAGCGCCAGGTCGATCAGCGCGCGCACGGTGCCGGCGCCGCGGTGGCCACCGGCGACCCCGGGGGTCCAGCACAGCACGGCGCGCTCGGCGCGGGCGTACGCGTGCGCCAACTCCCTTATCGCGTGCGCCGGTACGCCGGTCGCCTTCTCCGCCAGCGAGGGCGTCCACGGTTCGACGAGGGCCCGGTACCGCTCGAAGCCGGACGTCGCCCGCTCCACGAACGCCTCGTCGACCAGGCCGGCGCGGACGATCTCGCGGCCGAGCGCGTGCGCCAGCGGGACGTCGGTGCCGACGTCGGGGCCGAGCCAGCCCTCGGCCCAGCGCGCGCTCGCCGTGCGGCGCGGGTCGACCGTGTAGAGGCGGGCGCCGTCGCGGACGGCCCGCAGGACGTGCTGGAAGAACACGGGGTGGCCGCGCCGGGCGTCGCAGCCCCACAGCACCACGAGGTCGGTGCGCTCCACCTCCGCGTACGAGGGGGTCGCGCCGTCCGGGCCGAACGCGGCCGACAGGGCCGCCGCGCCCGCGGCACGGGCGTCGCGGCCGGGACCGTCGTCGTGGTCGATGTTGTTGGTGCCCATGACGGCCCGCGCGAACCGCTGGGCCAGATAGGCCGTCTCGTTCGTGGCGCGGGCGGAAACGAACAGCCCGAGGGCCCCGCGCGCGAGCGCGAGGCCACGGGCCGTCCGGTCGAGCGCCTCGTCCCACGTCGCCGGTCGCAGCGGCGCGCCACGCGCGTCCCTGACCAGCGGGTGGGTGAGGCGGGGAAGGGGTTCGCCCTCCCGAGCGCTCACGCGGCGCTCCGGAGCGCGAGCAGGTCCGAGATGGCGTGCACGGTGCGCAGGGTGGGCACCTCCACACCGGTGATCTCGGCCAGCTCGACGACGGCCGCGAGCAGCACGTCGAGTTCCAGCGGTTTGCCGCGCTCCAGGTCCTGGAGCGTGGACGTGCGGTGGTCACCGACCTTCTCGGCGCCCGCCAGGCGGCGTTCGATGGAGATGCCCACCTCGCAGCCGAGGGCCTCGGCCACCGACAGGGTCTCGCGCATCATGACCTCGATGACCTTGCGGGTGCCGCCGTGCAGGCACATCTGCCGCATGGTGGCCCGGGAGAGCGCGCTGATCGGGTTGAAGGAGATGTTGCCGAGCAGCTTGAGCCAGATGTCGTTGCGCAGGTCGGGTTCGACCGGGCACTTCAGTCCGCCCGCCACCATCGCCTCGCTGAAGTCCGTGCAGCGCGCGGAGACGCTGCGATCGGGCTCACCGATGGAGAAGCGGGTGCCCTCCAAGTGCCGTACGACGCCGGGGCCTTCGAGTTCGGTGGCCGCGTAGACCACACAGCCGACGGCCCGTTCGGGCGCGAGCACCTTGCTCACCGCGCCGTCCGGGTCCACGCTCTCGATGCGCTGTCCGTCGTACGGCCCGCCGTGCCGGTGGAAGTACCACCACGGGATGCCGTTCTGGGCCGCCACCACGGCCGTCCTGTCGTGCAGCAGCGGCTCGATGAGCGGCCCGCACGCCGCGTACGAGTTCGCCTTGAGGCCCAGGAAGACGTAGTCGACCGGGCCGATCTCGGTGGGGTCGTCGGTGGCGTGGGCGCGCGCGGTGAAGTCACCGCGCGGGCTCAGCACCTTGACCCCGTCCTGCCTCATGGCCGCGAGATGCGGTCCACGGGCGACGAGATGCACATCGGCGCCCGCACGGTGGAGTGCGGCACCGACATAGGCGCCGATCGCACCGGCGCCGAGAACTGCGACTTTCACGGGAACACTCCGTTCGGTTTGAGGGATACCGCGGAGGTGGGGGGTGAATCTTGTCGACGAAATATTGTCTACAGTATGGAGGAAGGGTCGACAAGGGTCCGCGCGCCGACCGTTCATCGCATCTCGCATACCGTTCACCGCATACGGTCGACTCGACGCTTCTCAACTTCTTGACATCGACCTACCGTCCGGGATCATGAGCAGCCCACCTGTCGCACCGCCCGGATGGAGCCGCTGGCTGGTCCCGCCCGCCGCGCTGTCCGTCCACCTCTCCATCGGTCAGGCGTACGCCTGGTCCGTGTTCAAGCCGCCGCTCGAATCCGCCCTCGGTCTCGACGGAACCCAGAGCGCGCTGCCGTTCCAGCTGGCCATCGTGATGCTCGGTCTGTCGGCCGCGTTCGGCGGCACCCTCGTCGAGCGCAACGGGCCCCGCTGGGCCATGACCGTCGCCCTGATCTGCTTCTCCTCGGGCTTCCTCATCTCCGCACTGGGCGCGTGGACCGAGCAGTACTGGCTGATCGTCCTCGGCTACGGCTTCGTCGGCGGCATCGGCCTCGGCATCGGCTACATCTCGCCCGTCTCCACCCTGATCAAGTGGTTCCCGGACCGGCCCGGCATGGCCACCGGCATCGCCATCATGGGCTTCGGCGGCGGCGCCCTCATCGCCTCGCCCTGGTCCGCCCAGATGCTGGACTCCTTCGGCTCCGACAGCTCCGGGATCGCGCTCGCGTTCCTCGTGCACGGACTGTCGTACGCCGTCTTCATGACGCTCGGCGTGCTGCTGGTGCGGGTCCCGCGCAGCGAGAAGCCCGTCGAGAGCGGACCGGCCGTCGTCGAGGGCGTCCAGGTCTCGGCCCGCAGCGCCGTGCGCACCCCGCAGTTCTGGTGCCTGTGGCTGGTGCTCTGCATGAACGTCACGGCGGGCATCGGCATCCTGGAGAAGGCCGCCCCGATGATCACGGACTTCTTCGCCGACTCCTCCACCCCCGTCTCGGCGTCCGCCGCGGCCGGATTCGTGGCCCTCCTGTCGGCCGCCAACATGGCCGGGCGCATCGGCTGGTCGTCCACCTCGGACCTCATCGGACGCAAGAACATCTACCGCGTCTACCTGGGCGTCGGCGCGCTGATGTACCTGCTCATCTCCCTGTTCGGCGACTCCTCCAAGCCGCTGTTCGTGCTGTGCGCGCTGGTGATCCTCTCCTTCTACGGCGGCGGATTCGCGACCATACCCGCCTACCTCAAGGACCTGTTCGGGACCTACCAGGTCGGCGCCATCCACGGTCGGCTGCTCACCGCCTGGTCCACCGCCGGCGTGCTCGGACCGCTGATCGTGAACTGGATCGCCGACCGCCAGGAGGACGCCGGCAAGCACGGCTCCTCCCTGTACGGACTCTCCTTCTTCATCATGATCGGCCTGCTCGTCGTCGGCTTCGTGGCCAACGAGTTCGTCCGTCCCGTCGACGCCCGCCACCACGTTCCCGCACCGCAGGAGGCCGCCGATGTCCAGCGACACCAGTCCGCCTAGCCGGAGGGGCCTGATCGCCCTCTCCTGGGTGTGGGTGGGAGCGCCCCTGGCCTACGGGTTGTACGAACTCGTGCAGAAGGCAACGCAGTTGTTCACCGGTTGAGACAAAGGGCGCCCGAGGTGCTGAGGGAAGCCGACAACTCGGGCGCCCGATTCCTGTGACTTCACCTGCCGACGTACCCGCGAGTCACTGGCAACACTGGGGATCCCGCTATCCAGGCACACGAGGGGGATCCCAGATGATCGGCACGCGCATCGCCTCCGTCGGCCACTACCAGCCCGCCAAGGTACTCACCAACGAGGACCTCGCGGGCATCGTCGACACCAGCGACGAGTGGATCCGCACCCGGGTGGGCATCCACACCCGCCACATCGCCGGCCCCGACGAGCCGGTCGACGAGCTGGCCGCGCACGCCGCGGCCAAGGCCCTCGCCGCCGCCGGGCTCACCCCCGGCGACATCGACCTCGTCCTGGTCGCCACCTCCACGGCGATCGACCGCTCACCCAACACCGCCGCCCGCGTCGCCGCCCGGCTGGGCATCCCCGGACCCGCCACGCTGGACCTCAACGTCGTGTGCGCCGGGTTCACCCACGCCCTGGCCAGCGCGGACCACACGCTGCGGGCCGGCGCGGCGAGCCGCGCACTTGTCATCGGCGCCGACAAGATGTCCGACGTCACCGACTGGAGCGACCGCACCACCTGCGTGCTCGTCGGCGACGGCGCCGGAGCCGCCGTGGTGGAGACGTGCGAGCCCGGCGCGGAGCCCGGCATCGGGCCCGTGCTGTGGGGGTCGGTGCCCGAGATGGGCCACGCGGTGCGCATCGAGGGCACCCCGCCCCGGTTCGCGCAGGAGGGCCAGAGCGTCTACCGCTGGGCCACCCAGCAGCTCCCGGCGGTCGCCCGCGGCGCCTGCGAGAAGGCCGGGGTCGACCCCGCCGACCTCGCCGCGGTCGTGCTGCACCAGGCCAACCTGCGGATCATCGAGCCCCTCGCCGAGAAGATCGGCGCGCGCCGGGCGGTCGTCGCCCGGGACGTCGTCGAGTCCGGCAACACCTCCGCCGCGAGCATCCCCCTCGCGCTGTCCAAGCTCGTCGAGCGGGGGGAGATCGCCCAGGGCGATCCGGTGCTGCTGTTCGGCTTCGGAGGCAACCTGTCGTACGCCGGTCAGGTCGTGCGCTGCCCCTGACCCGGACCCGGGCGCGCGACCGCCGGTGTGACGCGCCCGACTCCCGCTTCCCCTGGTGTCTGTGCGCCGTAGACTGTAGACGAAAGACAATAAATACTGGGCTTTCAGCGAGCACGAGCTCCGTCCGCCGTGCACGGCCCTGCCGAGGAGGGGGACCGCGAATGTTGTCGACCGGACTGCCGCAGGGGGCAGTGCCCAAGCTCGAACGGCCCGGACCACTGCGCGACCGCGTCTACGAGGCGCTGCTCGAACTCATCACCACCCGCTCGCTCCAACCCGGCCAGCACCTCGTCGAGAGCGAACTCGCCGGGCACCTCGGCGTCTCGCGGCAGCCGGTCCGCGAGGCGCTCCAGCGGCTGAACACCGAGGGGTGGGTCGATCTGCGGCCCGCCCAGGGGGCGTTCGTGCACGAGCCCACGGAGGAGGAGGCCGACCAGCTGCTCACGGTCCGTACGCTCCTGGAGGCCGAGGCCGCCCGGCTTGCCGCCGCGCACGCGGGCAGCCCCGGCGTCAGCGCGCTGGAGGAGCTGTGCGCGCAGGGCGAGGAGGCGGTCGCCGCGGACGACGTGGACGGCGCCGTGGCCCTGAACGCGGCCTTCCACGCCAAGATCATGGAGCTGGCCGGCAACGCGGTCCTCGCGGAGCTGGCCGGACAGGTCGACCGCCGGGTGCGCTGGTACTACACACCGGTCGCCCGGCAGCGCGGCAAGCAGTCCTGGATCGAGCACCGGGCCCTGATCGCGGCGATCGCGGCCCGCGACGAACAGCGCGCGACGGTCCTCATGCGCGAACACACCGAGCACACCCGCCGCTCGTACCACGCCCGGCAGCGCGACTAGCCGGCACCTCCCCGGGAGGCCGCGGTCTCCCCCCCCTGTCAGCAGCCCGGTCGCCCTGCGGCCGGGCTGTCCGTGCGTGCGGCCGGCGTGAGCGGAGCGGCCGGGCTTTGTCCTTTCAGTGGAAAAAGAATGCGGGATTCTCTGCGCAACTTCTTCCCAGGTTCGGCAGCCGCTGCTACGTTCCCCTCGAAAGACAGGACAGCGACAGCCGGTTCGAGGCGGGGAGGGGCACGTGAGACGCATGACGGCCCGACCCGCAAACGCCCACCAGGCCCGGCTGCTCAAGCTGTTGCGCGACGGAGGTCCCAACTCCCGTGCGCAACTGGGCGATCAGATCGACCTGTCGCGGTCCAAGCTGGCCGTGGAGGTGGACCGGCTGCTGGAGACGGGCCTCGTCGTCGCCGACGGACTCGCCGCCTCCCGGGGCGGACGGCGCTCCCACAACATCCGGCTCGCCCCCAACCTCAGGTTCCTCGGCGTCGACATCGGCGCGACCTCGGTCGACGTCGCCGTCACCAACGCCGAACTCGAAGTGCTGGGACACCTCAACCAGCCCATGGACGTACGCGAGGGCCCCGTCGCGGTCTTCGAGCAAGTCCTCGCCATGGCAGCCAAGTTGAGGGCGTCGGGGCTCGCGGAGGGGTTCGACGGCGCCGGCATCGGCGTCCCCGGCCCGGTCCGCTTCCCCGAGGGCGTCCCGGTGGCACCCCCGATCATGCCGGGCTGGGACGGCTTCCCCGTGCGGGAGGCGCTCAGCCAGGAACTCGGCTGCCCGGTCATGGTCGACAACGACGTGAACCTGATGGCCATGGGGGAACAGCACGCGGGCGTCGCACGCTCCGTGGGCGACTTCCTCTGCATCAAGATCGGCACCGGCATCGGCTGCGGCATCGTCGTCGGCGGTGAGGTCCACCGCGGCACGACGGGCAGCGCGGGCGACATCGGGCACATCCAGGCCGTGCCCGACGGCCGCCCGTGCGCCTGCGGCAACCGGGGCTGTCTGGAAGCCCACTTCAGCGGCGCGGCACTGGCCCGCGACGCGCTGGAGGCGGCCCAGCAGGGCCACTCGGCCGAGCTCGCGACCCGTCTGGCGGCGAACGGCGGTCTCACGGCCGTCGACGTCGCCGCCGCGGCCGCCGCGGGCGACGCCACCTCGCTCGACCTGATCCGCGAAGGCGGCACCCGCACCGGCCAGGTCATCGCCGGGCTCGTGTCCTTCTTCAACCCCGGCCTGGTGGTGATCGGCGGCGGGGTGACCGGCCTCGGCCACACCCTGCTCGCCGCGATCCGCACCCAGGTGTACCGCCAGTCACTGCCGCTCGCCACGGGCAACCTGCCCATCGTCCTGGGCGAGCTGGGACCGAACGCCGGAGTCATCGGCGCGGCCCGGCTCATCAGCGACCACCTGTTCTCACCCGCGTAAGGCACCGCTCGTCGGCCCGCCACGGGCCACGAGGCACGGTTCGTCAGCACAGCGCACCCTGCTCTGCCCTGCCCTGCCAGAAACACCGCTCCGCCCTGCCCGAACACGCCCCGCCCGCACGTGTTCCGCCCTGACACCGGCCCGCACGCCCGCCGAGGGGAACCCACATGGCACCAGAACCACCGCTGCTCAGCATGTCCGGCATCACCAAGTCGTTCCCCGGCGTCCGGGCCCTCGACGGTGTCGACCTCGACGTCCAGGCCGGCGAGGTGCACTGCCTGCTCGGCCAGAACGGGGCCGGCAAGTCCACCCTCATCAAGGTCCTGGCCGGCGCCCACCAGCCGGACACGGGCACCATCCACTGGCGCGGCGAGCCCGTCACGCTCCGCTCGCCCATCGCCGCCATGCGCCTCGGCATCGCCACCATCTACCAGGAACTCGACCTGGTGGAGCACCTGTCGGTCGCCGAGAACGTCCACCTCGGCCACGAACCCACGGCCGCCGGGTTCGTCGTCCGCGGCAAGGCGGCCCGCGCGTCGACCACCGCCCTGCTCAAGCGGCTCGGCCACCCCGAGATCGATCCGGCGCGGCTCGTGGGGCAGTTGTCGGCGGCACAGCAGCAGATCGTCTCCATGGCGCGGGCGCTCTCCCACGACGTACGGCTCATCGTCATGGACGAACCGTCCGCCGCCCTCGACCCCGACGAGGTCGACAACCTCTTCCGCATCGTCGCCGACCTCACCGCGGACGGCGTGGCCGTCGTCTACATCTCGCACCGCCTGGAGGAGATCCGCCGCATCGGCGACCGCGTCACCGTGCTCAAGGACGGACGGGCGGTCGCGGGCGGACTGCCCGCCGAGTCCACACCGACCCGCGAGGTCGTGGCCCTGATGACCGGACGCAACGTCGAGTACGTCTTCCCCGACCGGCCCGCCGAGGCGCCCGGGACAGCCCCCGTGCTCGACGTGCGCGGCCTCGCCAGGGACGGCGAGTTCGCCCCCCTCGACCTCACCGTGCGCCCCGGCGAGATCGTCGGCCTCGCCGGGCTCGTCGGCTCGGGCCGCTCCGAGATCCTGGAGACGATCTACGGCGCCCGCCGGCCCACCGCCGGCCAAGTACTCGTCGACGGACGGCCGTTGAAGCCCGGCAGCGTACGCTCCGCGGTCCGCGCCGGACTCGGGCTCGCCCCCGAGGAACGCAAGGCGCAGGCCCTGCTGATGCTGGAGTCCGTCACCCGCAACGTCTCCGTCTCCACGCTGTCCCGCTTCTCGCGCGCCGGCTGGATCGACCGGCGGGCCGAACTCGGCGCGGCCCGCGCCGCCGTGCGGGAGCTGTCGCTGCGCCCCGACAACCCGGCGGTGCCCGTGCGCACCCTCTCCGGCGGCAACCAGCAGAAGGCCGTCCTGGCCCGCTGGCTGCTGCGCGGCTGCCGTGTGCTGCTGCTCGACGAACCCACCCGCGGTGTCGACGTCGGCGCCCGCGCCGAGCTGTACGCCGTGGTGCGCCGCCTCGCCGACGCGGGACTCGCCGTGCTCCTGGTCTCCAGCGAGGTCCCCGAGGTGCTCGGCCTCGCCGACCGTGTGCTGGTGCTGCGCGAGGGGAGCGTGGTGCACGAGGCGCCCGCCCGCGCACTGGACGAACACCGCGTACTCGACCTCGTCATGGAAGGAAGTCCGGCGTCATGACGCAGCACGTCTCACCGCCGCGGGGCAGCGCAGACAAGGCGCCGCCGGTCGGTCAACCACCCGCCTGGCGCGGCGTGCTCGCCCGCGCCGACGTCCGTACCCTCTCGCTCCTCGGCGTGCTCGCCGCGCTGATCCTCATCGGCGGCGTCACCAAGCCCGAGGAGTTCCTCGACACCCGCAACCTCCAGCTCGTCCTCACCCAGGCATCGGTGATCGGCGTCGTCACGGTCGGCATGACCTTCGTCATCACCTCCGGCGGCATCGACCTCTCCGTCGGCGCGATCGTCGCCCTCGCCTCGGTGTGGGCGACCACGGTGGCCACCCAGGAGTACGGCTTCGCGGGCATCCTCCTCACCGCCGTGCTCGTCGGCGTCGGCTGCGGACTGGTCAACGGGGTCCTCGTCGCCTACGGCGGCATGGTGCCCTTCATCGCCACCCTCGCCATGCTCGCCTCGGCCCGCGGTCTCGCCCTCCAGATCACCGACGGCAGGACGCAGATCGTCACCGTCGACGGCATCCTCGACCTCGGCGAGCGCGACTCCTACGTGCTCGGCATCCCGCCGCTCGTGCTGGTCTTCGCGGTCGTGACGGTCATCGGCTGGCTGGTGCTCAACCGCACCACCTTCGGCCGCCGCACCGTCGCCGTCGGCGGCAACTCCGAGGCGGCCCGGCTCGCCGGCATCGACGTCCGCCGCCAGCGGCTCTACCTCTACCTGCTGTCCGGACTGTGCTGCGGGATCGCCGCCTTCCTGCTGATCATCCTGTCGGGCTCGGGCCAGAACACCAACGGCAATCTCTACGAACTCGACGCCATCGCCGCCGCGATCATCGGCGGAACCCTGCTCAGCGGGGGCCGCGGCACCATCACCGGCTCCGTCCTGGGCGTCCTGATCTTCACCACGATCACCAACATCTTCGCCCTGAACAACCTGCAGAGCGACGTCCAGCAGATCGCCAAGGGCGCGATCATCGTCGCCGCCGTGCTGGTCCAGCGCCGTACCGCGAGCACGAACTGAGGAAAGGGTTCACCCGCCATGACGCAACTCACCAGTCGCAGAGGACTGCTCTTCGGGACCGCCGCCGTGTCCGCCGGTGCCCTCCTCGCGGGTTGCACGAGCAACGACCCGAAGGACGAGGAGCCCGCCGCGAGCGACCAGCCGGCCGCCGACGACAAGCCCGGCAAGCACGTCACCATCGGCTTCGCCGGCCCCCAGGCCGACCACGGCTGGCTCAACGCCATCAACGACAACGCCAAGAACCGCGCCAAGAAGTACTCGGACGTCTCCCTGGAGATCACCGAGGGCTCCAACGACACCGCCGCGCAGATCGGCCAGATCGAGACCCTCATCAACAAGAAGGTCGACGTCCTGGTGGTGCTGCCCGCCGACGGCAAGGCCCTCACCCAGGTCGGCCTCAAGGCCATGCGCGCGGGCATCCCCGTGATCAACCTGGACCGCATCTTCAACACCCCGCAGGCGTACCGCTGCTGGATCGGCGGCGACAACTACGGCATGGGCCTCAACGCCGGGCACTACATCGGCGAGAAGCTCAAGGACAAGCCCGGCGCCCGGGTCATCGAACTCGCCGGACTCGACAACCTGGAGCTGACCAAGCAGCGCACCCAGGGCTTCGACGACGCCCTCAAGAACTACCCCAACGTCCGCAAGGTCGCCCGCCAGGCCGCCGAGTTCACGGTCGAGTCGGGACAGGCCAAGATGGCCCAACTGCTCCAGGCCCAGCCCAAGTTCGACGCCGTGTGGAACCACGACGACGACCAGGGCGTGGGCGCCATGCGCGCCATCGAACAGGCCGGCCGGGACGACTTCATGATGGTCGGCGGCGCCGGGGCGCTCTACGCGTTCCAGGCCATCAAGCAGGACAACGGCGTCCTCAAGGCGACCGTGCTCTACCCGCCGACCATGGCCGCCTCCGCGATCGACCTCGCCCGCGCCCTCGGTCAGGCCAAGGGCGTCGGCGGACTCGCGGAGTTCGAGATCCCGGCGTCGATCACGCTCTACTCGGCGGTCGTCGACAAGGACAACGTCGACCAGTACATGTCCACCGGCTTCCGCTGATCCGCTCCGCCCCGCACCCCCCACGCCGCCCGCGCCCGCCCGGCGGACGGGGCCGGAGGCCACCGCGGCGCCCGCTCCCCGCACCGGGGCAGGGCCCGCCGCCCCGGCCGCACCGCCGGCCGGCCACGGCCGCGGCACGGCGCACCACCACGAGGACGAGGAGGACATCCGTATGGGACAGCCGCAGCAGTCGGACGGGACAGAGGGAGAGAAGCCGCCACTTCGCGTCGGCATGGTCGGCTACGCCTTCATGGGCGCGGCCCACTCCCAGGGCTGGCGCACCGTGGGCCGCGTCTTCGACCTGCCGCTGCGGCCGGTCCTGGCCGCGATCTGCGGCCGCGACGGCGACGCCGTGCGCGCGGCCGCCGACCGGCACGGCTGGGCCGGCGCCCTGACCGACTGGCGCGAGCTCGTCGCCCGCGACGACATCGACCTCGTCGACATCTGCACCCCCGGCGACAGCCATGCCGAGATCGCCCTCGCCGCCCTCGCCGCCGGCAAGCACGTGCTGTGCGAGAAGCCCCTCGCCAACACCGTCGAGGAGGCGACGGCCATGGCCGAGGCCGCCGAAGCCGCCCGCGCCCGCGGTCAGTTGGCGATGGTCGGCTTCAACTACCGTCGGCTGCCCGCCACCGCCCTCGCCCGGCGCATGGTCGCCGAGGGCCGGCTCGGCACCCTGCGGCACGTACGCGTCACCTACCTCCAGGACTGGCTGGTCGACCCGGAGTTCCCGCTCACCTGGCGGCTGCGCAAGGAGCACGCCGGATCGGGCTCGCTCGGCGACCTCGGCGCCCATGTCATCGACCTCGCCCAGTACCTCGCGGGGGAGAGGCTGGCCGGAGTCTCCGCGATCACCGAGACCTTCGTCCGTGAACGCCCGCTGCCCGCCGGCCCCACCAGCGGACTCGCCGCCGTCCAGGCCGCCGGCACCGGGACGGTCACCGTCGACGACGCCGCCCTGTTCACCGGCCGCCTCGCCTCCGGGGCCCTCGCCTCCTTCGAGGCCACCCGCTACGCCACCGGCCGCAAGAACGCCCTGCGCATCGAACTCAACGGCGAGCGCGGCTCCCTCGCCTTCGACCTGGAACGGCTCAACGAGCTCTCGTACCACGACGGCACCGAGCCCGGCACGCACGCCGGCTTCCGCCGCATCCTCGTCACCGAACCCGACCACCCCTACCTCGACGCCTGGTGGCCGCCGGGCCACGGCCTCGGCTACGAGCACAGCTTCGTCCACCAGGCCCGCGACCTCACGCACTTCATCGCCGAGGGCCGCACCCCCGACCCCTCCTTCGCCGACGGACTCCAGGTCCAGCGTGTCCTCGCGGCGGTGGAGGAGAGCGCCGAGAAGAACTCCGTCTACACGTCCATCGCGGACTGAGGAGCCCCCACATGCCGCGCAGCTTCACACTCTTCACCGGCCAGTGGGCCGACCTGCCCCTGGAGGAGGTCTGCCGTCTCGCCCGCGACTTCGGCTACGACGGCCTCGAACTCGCCTGCTGGGGCGACCACTTCGAGGTGGACAAGGCCCTCGCCGACCCCTCGTACATCGCCTCCCGCCACGAACTGCTCGACAAGTACGGCCTCAAGTGCTGGGCCGTCTCCAACCACCTCGTCGGCCAGGCCGTGTGCGACGCCATCATCGACGAACGCCACCGGGGCATCCTGCCCGACCGCATCTGGGGCGACGGCGACGCCGAAGGCGTACGGCGGCGGGCCGCCGCCGAGATCGCCGACACCGCGCGCGCCGCGGCGGCCCTCGGCGTCGACACCGTCATCGGCTTCACCGGCTCCGCGATCTGGCACCTCGTCGCCATGTTCCCGCCCGCCCCCGAGGCGATGATCGAACGCGGCTACGAGGACTTCGCCGAACGCTGGAACCCCATCCTCGACGTGTTCGACGCCGAGGGCGTGCGCTTCGCCCACGAGGTCCACCCCAGCGAGATCGCCTACGACTACTGGACCACCCAGCGCGCCCTCGCGGCCGTCGACCACCGGCCCGCCTTCGGCCTCAACTTCGACCCCTCCCACTTCGTGTGGCAGGACCTCGACCCGGTCGGCTTCCTGTGGGACTTCCGCGACCGGATCTACCACGTCGACTGCAAGGAGGCCCGCAAGCGCCTCGACGGACGCAACGGCCGGCTCGGCTCCCACCTGCCCTGGGGCGACCCCCGGCGCGGCTGGGACTTCGTGTCCGCGGGCCACGGCGACGTCCCCTGGGAGGACGTCTTCCGGATGCTGCGCTCCATCGGCTACCAGGGCCCGGTCTCCGTGGAGTGGGAGGACGCCGGCATGGACCGGCTCCAGGGCGCCCCCGAGGCCCTGACCCGCCTCAAGGCGTTCGACTTCGAGCCGCCGACCGCGTCCTTCGACGCCGCGTTCGGCAACTGAGCCCCCACAGGGAAACCTGACGCACCACCCGGGCTCCGGGATGACGGCGCATCCCGGCCCCCGCACCCGCCCCGTACAACCGGCCCCTTCCTGGAGGCACCCGTGCACGGGAACCACCGCACCACCCGCACCGGAAGAGACGACACCCGCAGGCCACGACGGCTGCACAAGGCCCTGGCCCTGTTCGGCGGCGCCCTGCTCGTGGGCGCCACCCTCGGCCTCACCGTCCCCCAGGCCGGCGCAGCCGTCGCCGACCCGGGCGCAGCCCCGGCCGCCGCCGAGGAGTTCGAGCAGATCACCCTCGCCAAGGGCGAGGCCGAGACCGGCGAGCCCATGTCGCTCGCCGTCCTGCCCGACCGCTCCGTCCTGCACACCTCCCGCGACGGCGAACTCCGCCTCACCGACGCCGCCGGCACCACCACCCTCGCCGGAAAGCTCGACGTCTACTCCCACGACGAGGAGGGACTCCAGGGCGTCGGCGTCGACCCGGACTTCACGGCCAACCGGTTCATCTACCTCTACTACGCGCCCCCGATGAACACCCCCGCGGGCGACGCCCCCGAGACCGGCACCGCCGCCGACTTCGCGCCCTTCGACGGCGTCAACCGCCTCTCCCGCTTCGTGCTGCGGACGGACGGCACCCTCGACACCGCCAGCGAGAAGAACATCCTGGAGGTCAAGACCTCCCGCGGCATCTGCTGCCACGTCGGCGGCGACATCGACTTCGACGCGGCCGGCAACCTCTACCTGTCGACCGGCGACGACACCAACCCCTTCCAGTCCGACGGGTTCACCCCGATCGACGAGCGCGCGAACCGCAACCCCGCCTTCGACGCCCAGCGCACCTCGGGCAACACCAACGACCTGCGCGGCAAGATCCTGCGCATCAAGGTGAACGCCGACGGCTCCTACTCCGTCCCCGAGGGCAACCTGTTCGCGCCCGGCACGGACCGGACCCGCCCCGAGATCTACGCGATGGGCTTCCGCAACCCGTTCCGGTTCAGCGTCGACAAGGAGACCGGCATCCTCTACGTCGGCGACTACGGCCCCGACGCCGGCGCCGCCGACCCGGCCCGCGGCCCCGGCGGCCAGGTCGAGTTCGCCCGCGTCACCGGCCCCGGCAACTTCGGCTGGCCCTACTGCACCGGCGACAACGACGCCTACGTGGACTACGACTTCGGGACCGGCGCGTCCGGCGCCTCCTTCGACTGCGCCGCGCCCCGCAACGACTCCCCGAACAACACCGGCCTCACCGAGCTCCCGCCCGCGCAGACCGCCTGGCTCCCCTACGACGGCGGCTCCGTCCCCGAGTTCGGCAGCGGCTCCGAGTCCCCGATGGGCGGCCCGGTCTACCACTACGACCCCGACCTCGACTCGCCCGTCAAGTTCCCCGAGGCGTACGACGGGAACTTCTTCGCCGGTGAGTTCGGCCGCCGCTGGATCAAGCGCATCGACACCGACGACACCGGCACCGTCGAGTCCATCAACGACTTCCCCTGGACCGGCACCCAGGTGATGGACATGGCCTTCGGCCCCGACGGCGCGCTCTACGTCCTCGACTACGGCACCGCCTGGTTCGGCGGCGACGACAACTCCGGCCTGTACCGCATCGAGAACGTCACCGGCGGCCACGCGCCCGTCGCCGGCGCCGCGGCCGACCGCACCTCCGGAAAGGCCCCGCTCAAGGTCGCCTTCTCCTCCGCGGGCACCAGCGACAGGGACGGCGACACGCTCACCTACCGCTGGGACTTCGGCGACGGCGGCACCTCCACCGCGGCCGACCCGACGCACCGCTACCGTACCAACGGCACCTACACCGCCACCCTCACCGCCGAGGACCCGACCGGCCGCTCCGGCAGCGCGAGCGTGCAGGTCGTCGTCGGCAACACCGCGCCCACCGTCACCCTCGAACTCCCCAAGGACGGGGCGCTGTTCAGCTTCGGCGACGCCGTGCCGTTCAAGGTGAGGGTCACCGATCCCGAGGACGGCAGGCGGATCGACTGCTCCAAGGTCACCGTCAACTTCGTCCTCGGCCACGACACCCACGGCCACCCGCTGACCTCCGCCAACGGCTGCTCCGGCACCATCCAGACCAGCGCCGACGGCGGCCACGACGAGAACGCCAACATCTTCGGGGTCTTCGACGCCGAGTACACCGACCTCGGGGGCGGCGGCCAGGCCGCGCTCACCTCGCACGACCAGGCCGTCGCCCAGCCCCGCCACCGCCAGGCCGAGCACTTCGGCGACTCGTCCGGCATCAAGGTCTACGACAAGGCCACCGCGCACGGCGGCCGCACCGTCGGCGACGTCGACGACGGCGACTGGATCTCCTTCACGCCGTACGTCCTCGGCAACGCCAAGAAGATCACCGCGCGCATCGCCTCCGGCGGCGCCGGCGGCACCCTGGAGGTCCGCGCGGGCTCCGCCACCGGCACCCTGCTCGGCAAGGCCACCGTGCCCGTGACCGGCGGCTGGGAGAACTTCCAGGACGTCACCGCGAACCTGGGCCGGGCACCGCGCGGCACCACCACGCTCTTCCTGGTCTTCAAGGGCGCCACCGGCTCCGGCGCGCTGTTCGACGTCGACGACTTCACCTTCACCACGAGCTGAGAGGAGGACGCGCCATGCGCACCACCGGTCGACTGACCACCGCCGCCGTCGGCACCGCCCTGCTCCTCGGCTGCGTCACCGCACCCGCCGTCTCCCACGAGCCCGCCGGCAAACGGGTCCTCGTCTTCTCGAAGACCGCCGGCTTCCGCCACGACTCGATCCCCGAGGGCATCGCCGCGATCCGGGAACTCGGCGGGACGAACGGCTTCCGCGTCGACACCACCGAGGACGCCACCGCTTTCACCGGCAGGAACCTGCGCCGCTACGACGCGGTCGTCTTCCTGTCCACCACGGGCGACGTCCTCGACGCCGGCCAGCAGAAGGCGTTCGAGGGCTACATCCGCCACGGCGGCGGCTACGTGGGCGTCCACGCCGCCGCCGACACCGAGTACGACTGGGCGTTCTACGGCGGCCTCGCCGGCGCCTGGTTCCAGAACCACCCGGCGATCCAGCCCGCCACCGTGAACGTCGAGGACCGCGGCCACCCCGCCACCTCCGGGCTCGCCCGCACCTGGGAGCGGACCGACGAGTGGTACAACTACCGCTCCAACCCGCGTGAACGGGCCCACGTCCTCGCCAGCCTCGACGAGTCGTCCTACAGCGGCGGCACCATGAACGGCGACCACCCCATCGCCTGGTGCCAGGACTACCAGGGCGGCCGCTCCTTCTACACCGGAGGCGGCCACACCAAGGAGTCCTACGCCGACCCCGCCTTCCGGCAGCACCTCCTCGGCGGCATCCGCTGGGCCGTCGGCGACGCCCAGGCCGACTGCCGCCCCGAGAACGGCTACCGGCCGCTGTTCGACGGCACCTCCCTCGACGGCTGGCAGCAGGCAGGACCGGGCTCCTTCACCCTGTCCGAGGACGGCACGCTGACGTCCACGGGCGGCATGGGCCTGCTCTGGTACGCCGCCTCGGGCTTCGGCTCGTACTCGCTCAAGCTCGACTGGAAGGCCGAGGGCGACGACAACTCCGGTGTCTTCGTGGGCTTCCCGCCCTCGGACGACCCCTGGTCCGCCGTCGACCGCGGCTACGAGGTCCAGATCGACGCCACCGACACGCCCGATCGGACCACCGGCGCCGTGTACGGCTTCCGCTCCGCCGACATCAAGAAGCGCGACCGAGCGCTCAACCCGCCGGGAGAGTGGAACACTTATGAGATCCGTGTGGAGGGCGAGCGCCTCCGCATCTGGCTCAACGGCGTGAAGATCAACGACTTCACCAACACCGATCCGGCCCGGAGTCTGCGCGACGGACACCTCGGCATCCAGAACCACGGAGCCGACGACCAGGTGTCCTTCCGCGACGTCCGGATCAAGGAACTGCCCGTCAAGGGCAGGTGAGCGGCGGCGGGCGGGGGACGCCGGACCCCCGCCTGCCGTCTTCGTCCCGGCTCACCCGGGGTTCGCGCACGCCAAGGAGGCTGCCCATGTCCGCGTCCCTCTCCCGAGCCCGTGTGGGGGTGTGGCTGATCGGTGCCAGGGGCTCCGTCGCCACCACCGCCGTGACCGGCTGCGCCGCCGTCGCCGCGGGTCTGCACCCACCCACCGGCATGGTCACCGAGACGCCCCCCTTCGCCGGCAGCGGTCTGCCGCCGCTCGGGGCACTGGTCTTCGGCGGCCACGACACGGTCGACTGCCCCCTGCCCAAACGCGCGGAGGAACTAGCGGCCGGCGGAGTGCTGCCGCACGGCCTGCCCGCGGCCGTCGCCGCCGAACTCGCCGCCGCGGACGCCGAGATCAGGCCCGGCGGCCCGGCACCCGACGACACCCGGGACACCGACGCGCTGATCGACCACTTCGCCGCGGACATCCGGGACTTCATACGACGCGGCGGCCTGGAGCGGGCCGTCGTGGTGAACGTCGCCTCCACCGAACCCGTGGCCGGCGACACGCTGCCGCCCAGCTCCCTCTACGCCGCCGCCGCGCTGCGGGCCGGGTGCGGCTATGTGAACTTCACCCCCTCCACCGGACTGCACCACCCCGCGCTCGCCGACGCCGCCGCCTCCAGCGGGGTGCCGTACGCCGGGCGCGACGGCAAGACCGGGCAGACCCTGCTGCGGTCGGTGCTCGGGCCGATGTTCGCGCAGCGGGCGCTGGCCGTGCGGGCGTGGTCGGGCACCAATCTGCTCGGCGGCGGGGACGGGGCCGCGCTCGCCGACCCGGCGGCGGCCGCGGCCAAGAACGCCGGCAAGGAGCGGGTGCTCGCCGACACCCTCGGCGCGGCGCCGCAGGGCGAGGTCCACATCGACGACGTGCCCGCGCTCGGCGACTGGAAGACCGCCTGGGACCACGTCGCCTTCGACGGCTTCCTCGGCACCCGCATGGTCCTCCAGACCACCTGGCAGGGCTGCGACTCCGCGCTGGCCGCGCCGCTGGTCCTGGACCTGGCCCGGCTGACGCTGCGCGCCCAGGAACGGGGCGTCACGGGCCCGCTGACCGACCTCGGCTTCTACTTCAAGGACCCGGTGGGGGAGGGCCCCTCGTCACTGGGGGAGCAGTACGCGGCCCTCGTCGCCTTCGGCCACCGCCTGCACGAGCCCCCGAACCCCGACCAGAACCCTTCGGGGACCACCGAATGAGCGGGACGGAGCCGGAGACCGGGTGGGGCGACAACGAACCGGCGCCGGGGGCCCGGCGGGGCGAGAGCGGGTCGGTGTCCGGGGTCGGACGGGGCGACCGCGCGTCGGCGTCCGGGACCGGCCGCGGCGACGGTGGGTCGGCGCCTGGGGCCGGCTGGGACGGTGGTGGTTCCATGTCCGGGGCTGACCGAGGCGACGGCGCGTCCGTGTCCGGGGTGGGCCGGGATGGCGGCGGGTCGTTGTCCGGGGTCGGCCGGGGCGACGGCGGGTCGGTGTCCCGGGGTCGGCAGGATGGTGGGGGGCCGCGGGCCTGGGCCGAACTGCTGCGGTTGCCCGCGCTGTTCACCGTTCCCGGTGACGTGCTGGCCGGGGCCGCCGCGGTGTCGGCCCGGCCGGGGCCGCGCACCCTGCTCGCCGTCGGCTCCTCCCTCTGCCTCTACGAGGCGGGCATGGCGCTCAACGACTGGGCCGACCGCGACGAGGACGCCGCGGAACGCCCCCACCGCCCGCTGCCCTCCGGCCGCATCCACCCCACCGCCGCCCTCACCGCGGCCTGCGCCCTCACCGCGGCGGGCCTCGCCCTCGCCGCGCGCGCGGGCCGCCCCGCCCTCGCGGTCGCGACCCCGCTCGCCGCGACCGTGTGGGCGTACGACCTCGGCCTCAAGCGCACCCCGGCCGGACCCGTCGCCATGGCGGCGGCGCGCGGCCTCGACCTCCTGCTCGGCGCCGCGGCCACCCGCCCCGCACCGGGCGTCCCCCGCGAGGCCCTGCCCTCCGCGGCCCTGCTCGCCACCCACACCCTGGCCCTGACCGCGGTCTCCCGCCACGAGACCACGGGCGGCGCCGTCCTCCCCCCACTGGCCGCCCTGGCCACCACGGCCACCCTGTCCCACCTCCTGACCCGCCCGCCGAAAGCCCGTCCGACCCGAGCCGCCACCACCCCGCCGGGCCCGACCGACCGGGCACCGCGACCGCCGGGCGACACCGGCAGGCCCGCCCGCCCGGCGACGGGCCCCCGGACCGTGCCCGGCCGGCCCGGCGGGACCGGCGGGGCCGCTCCCGGCTTTCCGGCCCGCCGACGGCTCAGCTCCGTCGGGGAGTCGGTGCGGGCCGCGCTCGTCGTCGGTTACGCCGGGACCGCCGGGCGGTCCTATCTGCATGCCGTCCTCAACCCCTCGGCGCCGCTCACCCAGCGGGCCGTAGGCGGCGGAATCCGGGCGACCATCCCGCTCCAGGCCGCCCTCTCCGCCAGGGCGGGAGCCCTCGGCACCGCCCTGTTCACCGCCGCCCTGGGACCCCTCGCGGCGAAGTTCGGGAAGAAGGTGAGCGTGACATGACCCGCGAGACACGACCCGCCGTCCGGGCACCGCGGTTCGGCTACGGCACCAACGGCCTCACCGACCTCCGCCTCGACGACGCCCTCGCCCTCCTCGCCGACCTCGGCTACGACGGCGTCGGACTCACCCTCGACCACATGCACCTCGACCCCCTCGCCCCCGACCTCCCCGCCCGCACCCGCCACGTGGCCCGCCGGCTCACCGCCCTCGGCCTGGAGGTCACCGTCGAGACCGGCGCCCGCTACGTCCTCGACCCCCGCCGCAAACACGGCCCCACCCTGCTCGACCCCGACCCCGCCGACCGCGCCCGCCGCACCGACCTGCTGATCCGCGCCGTCCGCGTCGCCGCCGACCTCGGCGCCCACGCCCTGCACTGCTTCAGCGGCGTCACCCCCGCCGGCACCGACGAGGACACCGCCTGGCTGCGCCTGGCCGACTCCCTCGGCCCCGTCCTCGACGCCGCCGCCGACGAGGGCGTCCCCCTCGCCGTCGAACCCGAACCCGGTCACCTCCTCGGCGACCTCGCCGGCTTCCACCGCCTGCGCCACGCGCTCGGCGACCCTGAACTCCTCGGACTCACCCTCGACATCGGCCACTGCCAGTGCCTCGAACCCCTCCCTCCGGCCGACTGCGTACGCGCCGCCGCGCCCTGGCTGCGCCACGTCCAGATCGAGGACATGCGCCGCGGCGTCCACGAACACCTCCCCTTCGGCGCCGGTGAGATCGACTTCCCGCCCGTCCTCGCCGCCCTGTCCGAGACCGGCTACGACGGCCTCACGGTCGTGGAACTGCCCCGCCACTCCCACGCCGGCCCCCACCAGGCCGCGCTCTCCCTGCCGTTCCTCCAGCAGGCGACCGCCGCCGCGACGACCCCCACCCCGGCCACCCCGGAAGGGAGAACCGCATGACCCGCCGGCCCCCCGCCCAGGACACCCCGCAGGACCGGGTCGCGCCCGCCCGGATCCCGCCGGACGAACTGCGCGCCCGCACCGACGCCGCACTCCCCGAACCGGCCCGCGCCTGGCTCGGCCGGGCCCTCGCCGAGGCCGCCGACCACCCCGGCACCCACGGCCCCATCTCCGTCTGGGAACTGCGCCTCGCCGAGGCCGGCCGCCGCTGCGGCCCCGCCCACGCGGACGCCGCCCGCGTCCTCGTCCTGCACGCCGCCCGCGCCGACACCGCCGCCCTCACCCGCGTCTACCGCCAGGGCACCGCCGACGAACGCCGCGCCGTCCTGCACGCCCTGCCCCACCTCGTGCCCGGCCCCGACGCCCTCCCGCTCGTCGAGGACGCGCTGCGCACCAACGACACCCGGCTGCTCACCGCCGCCGTCGGCCCCTACACCGCCCGCCACCTCGATCCCCACGCCTGGCGGCACGCCCTCCTCAAGTGCCTGTTCACCGGCGTGCCCGTCGAGGAGATGGCCGACCTGCCCCGCCGGGCCCGCGGCGACGCCGAACTCGCCCGCATGCTCGGCGACTACGCGGCGGAACGCACCGCCGCCGGCCGCCCCGTGCCCGACGGCCTGTACCACGCCCTGGCCCTCACCGGGTCCGAGACCGCACCGCACACCACGGACGACCCCCACGGCAAGGAGTCCTGATGCGCATCTTCGACCCCCACATCCACATGACGTCCCGGACCACCGACGACTACGAGGCCATGCACACGGCCGGCGTCCGCGCCGTCGTCGAACCCTCCTTCTGGCTCGGCCAGCCCCGCACCTCGCCCGCCTCCTTCCTCGACTACTTCGACGCCCTCCTCGGCTGGGAGCCCTTCCGCGCCGCCCAGTACGGCATCGCCCACCACTGCACCCTCGCCCTCAACCCCAAGGAGGCGAACGACCCCCGCTGCCTGCCCGTCCTCGACGAACTGCCCCGGTACCTCGTCAAGGACCACGTCGTGGCCGTCGGCGAGATCGGCTACGACTCCATGACCCCCGCCGAGGACACCGCGCTCGCCGCGCAGCTCCAGCTCGCCGCCGACCACGGACTGCCCGCCCTCGTGCACACCCCGCACCGCGACAAGCTCGCCGGACTGCGCCGCACCCTCGACGTCGTGCGCGAGTCCGCCCTGCCCGTGGAGCGCGTCCTCGTCGACCACCTCAACGAGACCACCGTCAAGGAGGCCAAGGACAGCGGCTGCTGGCTGGGCTTCTCCGTCTATCCCGAGACCAAGATGGACGAGGCGCGCATGGTCGCCGTGCTGCGCGCGTACGGACCCGAGCAGGTGCTGGTCAACTCCGCCGCCGACTGGGGCCGCAGCGACCCCCTCAAGACCCGCAGGGTCGGCGACCTCATGCTCGCCGAGGGCTTCACCGAGGACGACGTGGACCGGGTGCTGTGGCGCAACCCCGTCGCCTTCTACGGGCTCAGCGGTCGCCTCGACCTCGACCTCGGCGCCGGCACCGCCGCCACCCACGAGGGCAACAGCATCCTGCGCGGCGGGGAGTGAGCGATGCGCTTCCGCCACCCCGACGGCAGCACCGTCCACCTCGCCTACTGCACCAACGTCCACCCCGCCGAGACCCTCGACGGCGTCCTCACCCAGCTCCGCGACCACTGCGAACCCGTACGCCGCAGGCTCGGCCGCGACCGGCTCGGCATCGGGCTGTGGCTCGCCCGCGATGCCGCCCGCGCCCTCGACACCGACCCCGCCGCCCTGCGCACCCTGCGCTCCGCGCTCGACCGGCGCGGCCTTGAGGTCGTCACCCTCAACGGCTTCCCCTACCAGGGCTTCGGTGCCGAGGAGGTCAAGTACCGCGTCTACAAACCGGACTGGACCGATCCCGAACGCCTCGCCCACACCACCGCCCTCGCCCGCGTCCTCGCCGGCCTCCTGCCCGACGACACCACCGAGGGCAGCATCTCCACCCTGCCGATCGCCTGGCGCACCCCGCTGCCGCCCTTCCCCACGGCCCCGGCGCACCCGGCCGCGCGCAACGGCGACGGCACGCCCCACGAGCCGGCGCACCACCCCGAGGAAGCCGCCCGCACCGCCCTGCGCACCCTCGCCGAACGGCTCGACGCCCTCCAGGAACTCACCGGCCGCTCCATCCGCGTCGGACTGGAACCCGAGCCCGGCTGTGTCGTCGAGACCACCCGGGACGCCATCGCCCCCCTCGCCGCCGTCGGCCACGACCGCATCGGCATCTGTGTGGACACCTGTCACCTCGCCACCTCCTTCGAAGACCCGCACACCGCCCTGGACGCGCTCGTCCGGGCCCGGGTGCCCATCGTCAAGTCCCAGCTGTCCGCCGCCCTGCACGCCGAACAGCCCCATCTCCCCGAGGTCCGCGAAGCGCTCGCCGCGTTCGCCGAACCCCGCTTCCTGCACCAGACCCGCGCCCTCACCCCCGCCGGCCTGCACGGCACCGACGACCTGACCGAGGCCCTGCACGGCGCGGACCTGCCCACCACCACGGCCTGGCGCGCGCACTTCCACGTCCCGCTGCACGCCGCGCCCACCGGACCCCTCACCGCCACGCTCCCGGTCCTCGCCTCCGCCCTGACCCGGCTCGTCGGCGGCCCCCACCCGCTCACCCGCCATCTGGAGGTCGAGACCTACACCTGGCAGGCGCTCCCGCCCGAACTGCGGCCCCGCGACCGCAGCCGGCTCGCCGACGGCATCGCCGCCGAACTCACCCTCGCCCGCGACCTGCTGACCGACCTCGGCCTGAAGGAGCTGCCGTGACCACCAGCCCGGCCGGCACCGGCCCCACCCCGCTCCTCGTCCTGGACGTCGTCGGCCTCACCCCCCGTCTCCTCGACCACATGCCCCGCCTCAAGGCGCTCGGACGGTCCGGCTCGCAGGCCGCCCTGGGCACCGTCCTGCCCGCCGTCACCTGCGCCGCCCAGTCCACCTTCCTGACCGGCACGACGCCCGACGAACACGGCATCGTCGGCAACGGCTGGTACTTCCGCGACCTCGGCGACGTCCTGCTGTGGCGGCAGCACAACGGCCTCGTCTCCGGCGACAAGCTCTGGGACGCCGCCCGCCGCGCCCACCCCGGCTACACCGTCGCCAACATCTGCTGGTGGTACGCGATGGGCGCCGACACCGACTTCACCGTCACCCCCCGGCCCGTCTACTACGCCGACGGCCGCAAGGAACCCGACTGCTACACCCGGCCCCCCGCCCTGCACGACGAACTCACCGAGAAGTTCGGCACGTTCCCCCTCTTCCACTTCTGGGGACCCGGCGCCGACCTCGTCTCCAGCCGCTGGATCATCGACGCCACCCGGCACATCCTGCGCACCCGCAGGCCCGACCTCGCCCTGTGCTACCTCCCGCACCTCGACTACGACCTCCAGCGCTACGGCCCCGACGACCCGCGCTCCCTCCAGGCCGCCGCCGACCTCGACGCCGCCGTCGCCCCGCTGCTGGACGAAGCCCGCGCCGAGGGCCGTACCGTCGTCGCGCTGTCCGAGTACGGCATCACCCGTGTCGACCGCCCGGTCCACATCAACCGCGCCCTGCGCCGCGCCGGACTGCTCGACGTCCACACCCAGGACGGCATGGAGTACCTGGACCCGATGGCCTCCCGCGCCTTCGCCGTCGCCGACCACCAGATCGCCCACGTCTACGTGCGCCGCCCCGAGGACCTCGACGCCGTCCGCGCCGCCCTCGACGGGCTCCCCGGCCTCGACCTGCTCCTCGACGACGAGGGCAAGAAGGCCCACCACCTCGACCACCCGCGCTCCGGCGAACTCGTCGCCGTCGCGGAGCCGGACGCCTGGTTCACGTACTACTACTGGCTGGACGACGCCCGCGCGCCCGACTTCGCGCAGCTCGTCGAGATCCACCGCAAACCCGGCTACGACCCGGTCGAGCTGTTCATGGACCCGCACGACCCCTACGTCAAGGTCAAGGCCGCCACCGCGCTCGCCCGCAAGAAGCTCGGCATGCGCTACCGCATGGCGGTCGTGCCCCTGGACGCCTCACCTATTCGGGGCAGCCACGGCCGCCTCCCCGCGAGCGACGACGACGGTCCGCTCCTCATCTGCTCCACCCCCCGCGCCGTCGGAGACCGCCTCGCGGCCACCGACGTGAAGTCACTCCTGCTCCACCTGGCCGGTCTGTCCTGACCTGCCACAAGTCAAGCACTCACCACTGACAACGCCCTCCGACACCGAGGAGTTCCAGGAATGAGCCGCACCCAGAAGGACCCCGAACTCGCCCACCGTCTCAGCAGACGAGGCATGCTCGGCGTGGCCGCGGGCGCCACCGCCGCCGCCGTGCTGGGCGCCGCCGCCACCCCGGCCGGCGCCGCCGAGACCTCCCGCGGCGGCCGGGGCCGTCCCGTCCTGCCGCCCGGCCGGCTCGGCATCCAGCTCTACAGCCTGCGCGACAAGGTCGCCTCGCTCGGCTTCGCGCCCGTCTTCGCCGAACTGGAGCGCTACGGCTACGACGAGATCGAGTTCGCCGGATACACCCAGGGCACCGGTGACATCAGCCTCAAGCAGCTCAAGCGGCTGGCCCGCGACCACGGCCTCAAGCCGATCGGCAGCCACGTCGGCTACTCCTCCGGCGACCCGAACGCCTACACCTTCGCCCAGAACCTCACCAAGGTCCTGGACGACGCCGAGGCCCTCGGCCTGCCGCACATCGGCACCGCCTCCGGCCCCAACCGCTACGGCAACACCGTCGACGCGTGGAAGCGCGCCGCCGCCGAGTTCAACGCGTACGGCGCGGCGGCCAGGGCCCGCGGCATGAAGTTCTACCAGCACAACCACTCCGACGAGTTCGGCTTCGCCACCGACAACCCGCGCGTCCGCCTCTACGACGTGCTGCTCGCCGAGACCGACCCCCACCTCGTCTACCTGGAGATGGACATCTTCTGGGCGTACGCGGGCCAGTTCCGCTTCTCCAGGCGCCCCGACGGCAGCCCCGCCCCCTTCGAACCGCTCGACTACGTGCTGCGCCAGCCCCACCGCTACCCGCTCTTCCACGTCAAGGACGGCGTGAGCGACCCGAACAACCAGTTCGGCTACCAGATGGTCGACGTCGGCGACGGCGACATCGACTACCAGCGGTTCATCTCCGCCGTGTCCCGGCTGCGCGGCGAACGCCTCGCCCACCACTGGCAGACCGAGCACGACCAGCCCACCGACTCCCTCCGGTTCGCCCGCCGTTCCAGCGACCACCTGCACGCGCTGCGGGAGAAGTGCTGACACCGACGCGCCCGCACACACAGAGGAGGCCCTCCCCGGACGTACCGGGGAGGGCCTCCTCGTCGCAGCGGCGGCCTCAGGTCGCCGGCTGCGCCTGCGGGACCGCCACGGTCTCGTCGTCGCCGCGGCCCGGCTGCCGCAGCATCAGCGCGATCGCCGCCGCGATCATCGAGATGCCGCCGGCCAGGGCGTACGCCCCGTTGTAGCCCCAGGCGGCCACCACCATCGAGCCGAGACCACCGCCGAACAGACCGCTGATCAGCTTGCCGCTGTAGACCAGCCCGTAGTTGGTGGCGTTGTAGTTCTCACCGAAGTAGTCCGGGGTCAGCGCCGCGAACAGCGGGTAGAACGCGCCGCCGCCGAAGCCGGAGAGGAAGGCGAAGAACAGGAACAGCGCCTCGCTCTTGACGTCGCCGGCCCAGATCACGCCGAACTGCGCGAGACCCAGCACCACGATGACCATGACCAGGGTCGGCTTGCGGCCCCACTTGTCCGACATCCAGCCCACGACACCGCGTCCGATGCCGTTGATGACCGCCATGACACCCATCGAGGACGCCGCGACCAGCGGGCCGAAGCCCACCTCCTTGGCGAAGTCGACCTGGAAGGAGATGCCGAAGATGGACACACCGGCCGTCAGCACGATGGACAGCCACATGAGCGGCAGCATGCCCGTCCTGATGGCCTCCTTCGGGGTGAACTGCTTCACCGCCGGAGGGTTCTTGGACACGCCCGAGCCGCTCTTCTGGCTGTCGGCGTACGTCAGCGGGTCGATGTCCGCGGGCCACCAGTTCTTCGGCGGGTCCTTGAAGAACATCGCGCAGCCGAACACCACGATCACGATGTAGACACCGATCAGGTCCAGCACCCGGTGGTAGTTCGCCGTGTCGAAGGCGTAGTTGAAGATGAAGATGAAGGGCAGGGAGCCGTACGCGAATCCGCCGTTGACGAACCCGGTGCGCGCGCCGCGCCGTTCGGGGAACCACTTGCCGACCATGTTGATGCAGGTCGCGTACACCAGACCGGAGCCGACACCGCCCACGACACCGAAGCCGAGGATGGCCAGCCACACATTGCTCATGTGCGACAGGGCCAGGAAGCCGATGACACACATCACCGAGCCGATGTACATGGCCGACCGCGCGGTCAGTATGCCCTTCTCCCGCATCCAGCCCGCCGGGAAGGCGATGCCCGCCTGGAAGAACACCCAGACGCTCAGGATCCAGAAGGTGTTGCTCTGCGTCCAGCCGTGCGCGTGGGACAGGGTGTCCTCCGCCGAGCCGAACGCGTACTCGAAGACGCTGATCGCCATCATGGCGATCCACGGCAGGTACACCATGATCTTGCGCGAGTGACCGAGGATGTCCCGGTCGGTCTCGCCGACGCGGTACACCCGGCCCCGAGCGTCGGTCACTTCACGGAACGGGCGCTGTCCGGCGCCGGTGCTGGTGGCTATGGGATCTGCCGTCATATCAAGCCATCTCCTCGCCGAGCGGCTGCGAATTGGGGACGATGCTGCGGGTGGGGTGGTCCGGGGACTTGAGGAAGAGGGCCAGGACCGCGGAGGCCAGGCCGATGGAACCCGCGAGGACGAAGGCGCCGTGGTAGTCCCACGCCGCGACGACGACCGAGCCCATGCCGGACCCGACGAGGCCCGAGATCAGCTTGGAGCTGTAGACCATGCCGTAGTTGCTCGCGTTGTTGTTCTCGCCGAAGTAGTCCGCCGTCATGGCCGCGAAGAGCGGGAAGATCGCGCCGCCGCCGAAGCCGGAGACCATCGAGCAGAACAGGAAGAACGGCATGCTGCCCATCTGGCCGGAGACCAGCACGCCGAACTGGGCACTGCCGAGCACGATGCACACGATGATCAGCGTGTTGCGGCGCCCGTACCGGTCGGATATCCAGCCGATGACACCGCGTCCGGTGCCGTTGACGATGGCCTTCAGGGACATCGCCGTGGCCACGATCCCGCCCGCGAAGCCCATGTCCTTGCCGAACGGCACCTGGAAGGCGATGCCGAAGATGTTGATGCCGGCCGTGCACAGCAGGCAGAACCACATCATCCACAGCACCGGGGTGCGAGCGGCCTCGCGCGGCGTGTACTGCTTGATCGCCGGCGGGTTCTTCTCCAGGGCCCGGCGGATGCGCGGGTCGTCGGTCGCCTTCAGCGGGTCGACGGTGGCGGGCCACCAGTTCTTCGGCGGGTCCCGGAAGAACCAGCCCGCGGCGGCCACCATCAGGCACAGCCCCACACCGACCGAGGCCAGCACGACCTGGTAGTTGCTCAGGTCCATGTACGAGGTGAACAGGAACACGAAGGGCACGGACCCGTAGGCGAAACCGCCGTTGACGAAGCCGGTCTTGCCGCCCTTGCGCTCCGGATACCACTTGCCGACCATGTTCACGCAGGTCGCGTAGACGAGACCGGCGCCGATGCCGCTGCACACACCGAAGCCGAGGTACGCGACGAGCACGTTCGGCGCGTAGGCCAGCGAGACGTAGCCCAGCATGGTGCCGACCGCGCCGATCAGCATGGCCGTACGGGCGGGCAGCTTGCCGCTCTCCCGCAGCTGGCCGGCCGGGAAGGCCACGGCCGCCTGGAAGAACACCCAGACGCCCATCAGCCAGAAGATGTGCCCGCTGCTCCACATGTGTGCCTCGTGGAGCGTGTCCTCCGCCGAGGTGAACGCGTACTCGGCGGAGCTGATGCCCATCATGCCCACCCAGGGCAGGATGACCATCCACTTGCGGGTACGGCCCATGATGTCGACATCGGTCTCGCCGACCCGGTACACGCGGCCGTTTCCGTCCGTCACCTCCCTGTAGGGGACGGACGCGGAATAGTCGGTTGTTGTCATTTGTACTCAGCACCCCTTGCGTCGAAAGTTCTGGCCAGCGCCCCCTGTCCAATGCCTTTCACGCGCGCACGGGTCGCGGAGCCGGTCGGCGCGGACGCCGGTCGGCCCCTTCCCACTCACCTCATGAGCCGCCCCCCAACAGTCCGGCCGCCCGTGCCCAGCGGTACTTCGCGCCGAGCACGGCGACCGGCGTCTCGGTCGTGTACGGGTACGCCACGACCCCTCGTTCGAACAGGTACTGGCAGGCCTCCTCGACCTCGACGTCACCCGCGAGCGACGCGACGACGGGCTTCTCGACGCCGCGCGCGCGGAATTCGGCCACCACGCGCGCGGTGAGTTCGGCGAAGACCATGGGAGGGGTCACGATGGTGTGCCAGTAGCCGAGGACCAGCGCGTGGACACGCGGGTCCTCGAGACCGAGCCGGATCGTCGCCTCGTAGGTCGACGGCGGCTCGCCCCCGGTGATGTCCACCGGGTTGCCTGCGGCCCCGAAGGGCGGGATGAAGCTCCTGAAGGAGGCGTCGAGGTCCGGCGGGATCTCCATCAGGGTCAGGCCGTTGTCGGTCACCGCGTCGGACAGCAGCACACCGCTGCCGCCCGCGCCGGTGATGATCACGACGTTGTCGCCCGCGGGGGTGGGGAGCACCGGCAGCGCCCGCGCGTACTCCAGCATGTCCCGCAGACCGGGCGCCCGGATGACGCCCGCCTCCCGCAGGATGTCGTCGTACACGGCGTCGTCGCCCGCCAGGGCGCCGGTGTGCGAACCGGCGGCCCGGGCGCCGGCGGCCGTACGGCCCGCCTTCAGCACCACGACGGGCTTCTTCGGTACGGTCTCCCGTGCCGCGGCCACGAAGGCCCGCCCGTCCTTGAGGTCCTCCAGGTGCATGGCGACGCACTCGGTGTGCGGGTCCTCGCCGAACCAGGTCAGCAGGTCGTCCTCGTCCAGGTCCGACTTGTTGCCGAGGCCGACGATGGCCGACACCCCCGTGCGCGTGCTGCGTGCGAAGCCCAGGACGGCCATCCCGATTCCGCCCGACTGCGAGGTCAGCGCCACGGGTCCCCGGACGTCGTACGGTGTGCAGAACGTCGCGCACAGGTGCTGCCAGGTCGCGTAGTAGCCGTAGATGTTCGGCCCGAGCAGCCGTATGCCGTACCGCTCGCCGATCTCCACGAGCTCCGCCTGGAGTTCGTGCTCGCCCGTCTCCGTGAACCCCGACGGGATGAGGACGGCGTTGGGGACTCCCTTGCGGCCGGCCTCCTCCAGAGCGGCGGCCACGGAGGGGGCGGGGACCGCGAAGACCGCCACATCCACCTCACCGGGAACGTCCGTGACACTCTTGTACGCCGTGCGGCCGAGAATGTCACCGCCCCGGGGGTTCACCGGATGGATCTCCCCGGCGAAACCGCCGTCGACCAGGTTGCGCACGACCGAGTTGCCGATCTTGCCCGGTTCGTCGGAGGCGCCGATCACGGCGACGGAGCGGGGCTCCATCAGCCGCCGCATGGAGGTGAGGATCTCCTCGCGGGTGTACGTCCTGCGCGGCGCCGCCGGCCGGTCGGCGAGGATCACCCGCACGTCCGCCGCGACCGCGCCCCGCTCGGTGGCGACGACCGGGTTGAGGTCCACCTCGGCGATCTCCGGGAAGTCGGCCACCAGCCGGGAGACGCGCCGTATCTGATCGGCGAGGGCCGCGCGGTCCACGCCCGGCCGGCCGCGCACCCCGCCGAGGACCGCGGCCGCGCGGATCGAGTCCAGCATGGACAGGGCACCCGCGGTGTCCACGGGCGCGAGCCGGAACGTCACGTCCTCGATCACCTCGACGAGCACCCCGCCGAGGCCGAACGCGACGACCTTCCCGAACGTCGGGTCGGTGACCGCGCCGACGATGACCTCAAGACCCTCGGGCAGCAACTCCTGGACCTGCACGCCGTCGATGCGCGCCTTGGGGTCGTAGACGTGCGCGTTCTCGACGATCGAGTGGTACGCGGCCCGCACGTCCGCCGGGCCGTCGACGCCGACGATCACACCGCCGGCGTCCGTCTTGTGGAGGATGTCCGGAGAGACGATCTTCATCACCACGGGGCCGCGGAACCGGGCCGCGTGCGCGACCGCCTCGTCCACGTCCGTCGCCAGCTCCTCGCCGGGCACGGCGATGCCGTACGCGTCGGCGATCACCTTCCCCTCGGGAGCGGTCAACGCCGTCCGCCCCTCGGCGCGCACGGCGTCGAGCAGCGACCGCACCCGCGGTTTCCGGTCCTCTTCGGTCACGTCAGATCACTCCGCTCGACCTGAGCAGGCGCAGTTCCTCGTCCCCGAGGCCGAGTTCACCGATGTAGACCTCCTCGTTGTGCTCGCCCAGCAGCGGTGACGTGGTCACCTCGACGGGCGAGTCGGAGAGCTTGAGGGGGCTGCCGACGGTGACGAACTCGCCGCGCTCGGGGTGCGGGACGGTGACCACCATGTCGTTGGCGATCAGCGACTCGTCCTCGATGATCTCCCTCGTCGACAGGATCGGCCCGCACGGGATGTTGTGGGCGTTGAGCTTCTCCAGGACCTCCCACTTGGGGAGCGTCGTGGACCACTCCTCGATGAGCTGGAACATCTTGCCCAGCTTGGGCAGCCGGGCCGCGGGCGTGGCCCACTCGGGGTCGTCGGCCAGCTCGGGCCTGCCGATCAGTTCGCTGATGGGCCGCCAGCCCACGGGCTGCACGATGACGTAGACGTAGTCGTTGGGGCCGCCGGGCGCGCACTTGACCGCCCAGCCGGGCTGGCCGCCGCCGGACGCGTTGCCGGAACGGGGAACCTCGTCGGCGAAGTCCTCGTTGGGATATTCGGCGAGTCGTCCGTGTGCCAGGCGCTGCTGGTCGCGCAGCTTCACCCGGCAGAGGTTGAGCACCGCGTGCTGCATGGCCACGTTCACCCGCTGACCGCGCCCGGTGTGCTCGCGCTGGAGCAGCGCCGCGAGTATCCCCGCCACGGCGTGGACGCCCGTGCCCGAGTCCCCGATCTGGGCCCCCGTCGCCATCGGCGGTCCGTCCTCGAAGCCGGTGGTCGCCATGGACCCGCCCATGGCCTGGGCGACGACCTCGTAGGCCTTGAAGTCGGTGTACGGCCCCTCTCCGAACCCCTTGATGGAGGCGTAGACGATCCGAGGGTTGATCTCCTTGATGCGGTCCCAGGTGAAGCCCATCCGGTCGATCGCGCCGGGCCCGAAGTTCTCGACCATCACGTCCGAGCGGCGGATCAGCTCGGTGAGGAGTTCCTTGCCGCGCTCGGTCTTGGTGTTGAGGGTGATGCTCCGCTTGTTGCAGTTGAGCATCGTGAAGTAGAGGGAGTCGATGTCCGGCAGGTCGCGCAGCTGTGTGCGCGTGATGTCACCGGACGGCGCCTCCAGTTTGACGACGTCCGCCCCGAGCCAGGCGAGCAGTTGGGTCGCGGAGGGCCCGGACTGGACGTGGGTCATGTCCAGGACGCGGATGCCTTCGAGTGCCTTGGTCGGCGTTCCAGTCATGAGGCCACCTCACTCACTTGTACGTGGTCTGGTTCAGGGGTGGGGGGAGCGTGCGCCCGCGGCCGCGCCGGCCGGGGTGTTACGGAGAATCCCCGGACAGGGGCCGCCGGGTGTCGGCCGACGGCACGCGCGGCACGGCGCGCTGACCTCCGGACTTCGCATCCTGGCCGCCGTTGGGCATGGGGGAGACCTGTCCCTTCGTAGGGGTCCGCAGCGCACTCACGGTACATTGCATACAGTCGACGAATACTGTATGAAGCTTGTTATCCCGCATCCGGTGGGTGGTGTCCAGGGGGCGTGCGGCACTTTTAAGACAGGAGCCGGAATGGACCTGTATGAACACCAGGCAAGGGACCTCTTCCGGGAACACGGCATCGTCGTGCCCCGGGCCGAGGTCACGGACTCACCCAAGGAGGCCCGCGCGATCGCCCGCGCACTCGGCGGCCGGGTCGTCGTGAAGGCGCAGGTCAAGACGGGTGGCCGGGGCAAGGCGGGCGGCGTGCGGATGGCCGCCGACCCGGCCGCGGCCGAGGACGCGGCACGCCAGATCCTGGGCATGGACATCAAGGGACACACCGTCCGCAAGGTCATGCTGGCCGAGCCCGTGGACATCGGGAGCGAGTACTACGTCTCCTACGTGCTCGACCGCGCGGCCGGACGCTTCCTCGCGATCGCCTCGGCCGAGGGCGGCATGGAGATCGAGGAGGTCGCCGCGAACAGGCCCGAGGCCGTGGCCCGGGTGCACATCGACCCCGCGCAGGGCGTCACCCCGGCGAAGGCGGCCGAGATCGCCGACGCCGCGGGACTGCCGCCGCAGACCGTCGACGTCCTCGTGCGGCTGTGGCAGGTGCTGGTGCGCGAGGACGCCCTGCTCGTCGAGGTCAACCCCCTCGTGCGCACCACCCAGGGGCATGTCCTCGCACTCGACGGAAAGGTGACCCTCGACGACAACGCCCGCTTCCGGCAGGCGCGTTGGGGCGCCGACGAGGCCGAGCACGACGACCCGCTGGAGGCGCTGGCCGCCGCCCGCGGCCTCAACTACGTCAAGCTCGACGGCGAGGTCGGTGTCATCGGCAACGGCGCCGGACTGGTCATGTCCACCCTCGACGTGGTCGCCGGCTGCGGCGCCCGCCCGGCCAACTTCCTCGACATCGGCGGCGGCGCCTCCGCCCAGATCATGGCCGACGGGCTGGCGGTGATCCTGTCCGACCCGGAGGTGAAGTCCGTCTTCGTCAACGTCTTCGGCGGGATCACGGCGTGCGACGCGGTCGCCGACGGCATCGTCCAGGCCCTGGAGACCGTCCGGCTCACCAAACCGCTCGTCGTCCGGCTCGACGGCAACAACGCCGCCCGCGGGCGCGCCATCCTCGACGAGCACGCGCACCCGCTGGTCCAGCAGGCCACCACCATGGACGGCGCCGCGGGCCGGGCCGCCGAACTCGCCGCCACCACGGTCTAAGGAGACGGGACGACATGGCGATCTACCTCACCAAGGAGAGCAAGGTCCTCGTCCAGGGCATGACCGGCGGCGAGGGCATGAAGCACACCCGGCGCATGCTCGCGGCGGGCACCGACGTCGTCGGCGGCGTCAACCCCCGCAAGGCCGGCCGCACGGTGGACTTCGACGACCGGGCCGTCCCCGTCTTCGGCACGGTCCACGAGGGCATGGAGGCCACCGGCGCCGACGTCACCGTGGTCTTCGTGCCGCCCGCCTTCGCCAAGGCGGCCGTCACCGAGGCCGCCGACGCCGGCATCGGCCTCGCCGTCGTCATCACCGAGGGCATCCCCGTCCACGACGCCGTCGCCTTCACCGCGTACGCCGGGGAGCGCGGCACCCGGATCATCGGCCCGAACTGTCCGGGACTGATCACCCCCGGCCAGTCCAACGCCGGCATCATCCCCGCCGACATCACCAAACCCGGCCGGATCGGCCTGGTCTCCAAGTCGGGCACCCTCACCTACCAGCTGATGTACGAACTGCGCGACATCGGCTTCTCCACCTGTGTCGGCATCGGCGGGGACCCCGTCGTCGGCACCACCCACATCGACTGCCTCGCCGCCTTCCAGGACGACCCCGACACCGAACTGATCGTCCTCATCGGCGAGATCGGGGGCGACGCCGAGGAACGCGCCGCCGCCTACGTCCGCGACCACGTCACCAAGCCGGTCGTCGGCTACATCGCCGGATTCACCGCCCCCGAGGGCAAGACCATGGGCCACGCGGGCGCGATCGTGTCCGGCTCGGCGGGCACCGCACGGGCCAAACAGGAGGCCCTGGAGGCGGCCGGGGTGCGGGTGGGCGGCACGCCCACGGAGACCGCGCGGCTGGTCCTCGATACCCTCGAAGCACGCGGTGACCTCACACGCGCCTGATCCCCGCGACGTCACGTGCCGTGCGACGCGCGACGTCCCCGGCACGGTCCCGCCGCCGGAGCCCGCCCCCGGGCGCGCTCCGGCGGCACGGCCGGCCGTCCCGTCCACACCCCGCCCGAGCGTCCATCGAGAGCGGAGCTCACGCATGGCACCCACCCTCACCCCGAACCGTCCGCAGTACACCCTGAAACGGGGGACGTCCTGGAGCGACGCCTGGCGGCGCGCGCTCACCGCGGCCCCCGAGGCGTTCCGCGACGACCGCGTCCTCAACCTGTGGGACACCACCTGGCACGAGGACGGCCGGGCACTGCCCGCGACCACCCCCGTCGACGGCACCCCGATCGCCGGCGCCCCGCGCCTGGACCGGGACACCGCCCGGCGGGCCGTCCGCGCCGCGCTCGACCGGCACCGCGCCTGGCGGCACGTCCCCCTCCAGGAGCGCCGCGCCCGCGTCGCGGCCACCCTGGACGCGCTCACCGAACACCGCGAACTGCTCGCCCTGCTGCTCGTCTGGGAGATCGGCAAGCCCTGGCGGCTCGCCCAGGCTGACGTCGACCGCGCCATCGACGGCGTGCGCTGGTACGTCGACGGCATCGAACCGATGATCGCCGGACGCACCCCGTTGGACGGGCCCGTGTCCAACATCGCGAGCTGGAACTACCCGATGAGCGTGCTCGTCCACGCGATGCTCGTGCAGGCGCTCGCCGGCAACGCCGTCATCGCCAAGACCCCGACCGACGGAGGCGTCGCCTGCCTCACCCTGGCCTCGGCGCTCGCCGCCCGCGAGGGCATCCCCGTCACCCTGGTCAGCGGCAGCGGCCGCGAACTGTCCGAGGCACTGGTGCGCGCGCCCGAGATCGGCTGCGTCTCCTTCGTCGGCGGCCGGGACACCGGCGCCGCCGTGGCCACCGCCGTCGCCGACCTCGGCAAGCGGCACGTCCTGGAACAGGAGGGGCTCAACACCTGGGGCATCTGGAACTTCTCCGACTGGGACACCCTGACCGCCGTCGTGCCCAAGCTGTTCGACTACGGCAAGCAGCGCTGCACCGCCTACCCGCGCTTCGTCGTGCAGCGCGACCTGTTCGACGCGTTCCTCGCGGCGTACCTGCCCGCGGTGCGCGGGATCGAGGTCGGCCACCCGCTGGCCGTCGAGCACCCCGACGACCCCTTCCCCCGGCTCGACTTCGGCCCCCTCATCAACGCGGCCAAGGCCAAGGAGCTGCACGACCAGGTCGCCGAGGCGATCGGCCGCGGCGCCGTGCCCCTGCACCGCGCCCGCCTGGCGGACGGCCGGTTCCTGCCGGGGCAGGACACCTCGGCGTACGTCCAGCCGGTCACCCTGCTCGCCCCGCCCACCTCCTCCCCGCTGCACCACGCGGAGCCCTTCGGACCGGTCGACACGATCGTCCTGGTCGACACGGAGGCCGAGCTGCTCGCCGCCATGAACGCGTCCAACGGCGCGCTGGTGGCCACGCTCTCCACGGACGACCGCGCCACCTTCGAGCGGCTCGCCCCGCAGATCCGCGCCTTCAAGAAGGGCCACGGCAAGCCGCGCTCCCGCGGTGACCGCGACGAACTGTTCGGCGGTTTCGGCGCCTCCTGGCGCGGCGCCTTCGTCGGCGGCGAACTCCTGGTCCGGGCCGTCACCGAGGGCCCGACCGGCGAACGCCTGCCCGGGAACTTCCCGGACTACCAGCTCATGCCCTGACACGCGTCCCACCCGGTGACGGCCTGTCCGTCACCGGGTGGGGACCGCCGGTGACCGCTCGGTGATCGCCCGGTCACCATGGGGTGCCCCCCGCCGGTCATTCGCCCGAACCGCCCCCCCGGAGCCCCCTCCACCGTGCGGAAACGCAGGTGAAGGGCACTGCGAAACCTTGGTATTGTTGTTCCTGTCGCCGCGGGGAACACCCCCGGCCGGGCGACGGACACCTTGTCCGGGTGGCGGAATGGCAGACGCGCTAGCTTGAGGTGCTAGTGCCCTTTATCGGGCGTGGGGGTTCAAGTCCCCCCTCGGACACGACAACCGAATCTCGCGGTGAGGAAGGCCATGACTTTACGGTCATGGCCTTTTTCGTGTTCGTGCACCGGGGGCGCTGGCGGCAACGGTCGGTTGGTTCCGCTGCTTTGCGTCGCGGGCGGAATTGGACGCGAGACGCCAGCGGTGACACCGATGTGGGCGTGACTTCCTTGGCGAGTCGGCCGGGTGTTCGGCCGTTGATCGCAGCCCATCCACGGCACGACGAGGACCCGGTCAGGCTTCGGGTGTGTGCCAGTGGACGCCCGTCAGTTGCTGTGAGCGCTCCCAGAGGCGGCGGCCGAGTTCTGGGTCCTGGGCCGTCGCCGACAGTGGTACGGCCGTGGGGTGTCCGGATCGGCCGCCCCGGCCGTCGGGGCCGATGTAGGAGCCGGCGGCCAGACCGGGCTCCGTCGCCGCGAACAGCTGGGGCAGGGCCCCCATCTCCGGGCTCTGTGCGAAGAGCCTGCCGGACACCCGCATGGCGATACCCGTGATCCCGGTGCCCTTGCCCTGCATCGGCGTGTTGCTGTACCCGGGGTGCGCGAGGACGCTGGTGATCGGCGCCGGCGACGACCGCTCGCGGCGGGCGAGTTCCACCCCGAAGACGGCGTTGGCCAGTTTCGACGCCGAGTAGGCGGCAAGTGGTGTGTACGGCCGTGACCACGCGACGTCGTCCAGATCGAGGTCGCCCTTCGCGTGCAGGTACGACGTCACGGTGACCACCCGCGGCGCGGGGGCCCGCCGCAGCACCGGTTCCAGCAGCGCCGTGAGCGCGAAGTGGCCGAGGTGGTTCGCGGCCAGGTGCCGTTCCGCTCCCCGCGCGGTCACGGAGTGCCCGACCATGGAGATGCCCGCGTTGTTGACCAGCACGTCGACGGACTCCTCCGCGCCGATCTCCTCCGCCGCCCGGCGGATCGAGTCCGGGTCCAGCAGGTCGACCCGGCGCACCTCCACCTGGGCCCCGGGATGTGCCCCGCGCAGCGAGGACGCCACCGCCTCTCCCCGTGCCACGTCGCGCACCGCGAGCAGCACCCGCCCGCCGTGCGCCGCCAGCTCGCGCGCCGTCACCAGGCCGAGCCCGCTCGTCGCGCCCGTCACCACGAAGGTGCGGCCGCTCTGGTCGGCCATGCGGTCCGTGGTCCATCCGCCACCACGCGGCGCGTTCGTGTTCGTTTTCGTGTTCGTACGGGAACCCGTCGTCATCTCTTGATCTCACCTTCGTGCCCACACGGTCTCGACGACCCGCCTCGGCGGGTCCGGGAACGTGCACGAAGCTAAACCTTGCCATTAATGTGAAGGTCAAGGCCGAGCGTGCGGTCGCAGTCGAGGAGGACGACATGAAGATCGGGGAACTGGCCGCGAGGACGGGTGTCGCGCCGCGGCTGCTGCGCTACTACGAAGAGGTCGGCATCCTGCACCCGTTCCGGAGCGGCAACGGATACCGCAGCTACGGTGAGCCCGCGATCGACCGGGTCCTGCAGATCCGCGAACTCCTCGAAGCCGGTCTGACGACGGAGATGATCCGCGAGGTCCTGCCCTGCCTCGACGCCGCGGACGAAGGAGCGAAGCCACCGGTGTGCCCGGTGGAGAAGGACCTGGACGGACTGCGCCGCCAGCTCAGCAGCATCGAACGACGTATCGACGTGCTGCAGCGCAACCGGGTCGCGATCAAGGCCTACCTGGATGTCTGGGAGCACGCCATGACCACCGACGGACTCACGGACCCTGCCGGGGAGTAGGGGAGTAGGGGAGTAGGGGAGTAGGGGAGTAGGGTCCGGCCCGGTCGGCCTTGGGCTCAGAACGGCACCGCCCGCGCCGACCTCCACAGCACCGCCCGGTTCAGCCGGTCGGGATAGCGGCCGACCATCGTCGCGTACAGCTCCTCCCCGGAGCCGGCCTCCACCGCCGCCGCGGCGAAGTCCTCGATGTACCGCCGCGTCCTGCCGATGTTCTCCGGACCCTCGTCCTCGTCCTCGCGCCGGTGGCCGGCCACGACCGCCCGTGGCCGCAGCGCCTCGACCTTGTCGAGGGCGTCGAGCCAGTCACGCAGCCCGTCCTCCCCCGACTCGGCCAGATGCTGATGGACGTCGCCGTACACGGCGTCGCCCGCCACCACCAGCCCGAGGGAGGGCACGTGCAGCGCGCTGGTGCCGTCCGAGTCGGTGTGGCCCAGCTCGATCACCCGAAGCGTCTCGCCCTCCAGTTCCAGCACTCCGTCGGTCAGCGGCTCGGCGACCACTCGCTCACCGAACAGTCGGCCGGGGAAGCGGGGTGCCCAGTGAGTCTCGAACCAGTTCGCCTCCCACTGCGCGTTCATGCGCCGGACGACCTCCGCGGTGGCGACGACGCGTGCCTCCGGGAAACGCTCCAGGACGGCGGGTGCGCCGAGGAAATGGTCGGCATGGGCGTGGGTGACGAACATGCGGATCACGTTCTTGCCCGTCGCGACGACCCAGTCCGCGAGGCGGCGTGATTCGTCCACGGTCAGGAGCGGGTCCACCAGGATCGCGTCCCGTTCACCGTGGATCAGCGTGGACGCCGTGGGGGACCACATCCGGCGCTCCTCGCCCGGGACGGGATCGTCGGAGACCTCCGGCTTGGGCGGAGCCACGTGTACGCGATACCCCAACCCTGCCATGGCGACTCCCGCACCCCCGGTGGACGGACCCCGGCCGTACCCGTTCCCCTCGCCCCGGACCTTCCATGAAAGCCCGCCCCCACCGCCCACGCCACCCGGCACCGGGCCCGACGCGCCCTTCGTCGCGGGAGGGGCGAGCGCGCGTCCGTGACACCTCGTGTGCATAGGTCTCCCTCCCACCTGTCGCGAAAGCGAATCACGGCCGCGAGGGCGACGTCCTGCGGGGCCGGCGATCCGGTGCACGGTCGGAAAAGGGGGGAGCGCGGGGGAGCGACCCGCCGGGCGGCATGGTGAGGTGTCGACATAGGTGAGGAGGGCGGGTTCGGCGTCGCGTGGACGTATGCCGTAGCCCCGCTCAGTGTCTTGGTTTCGTAAAGACCTGCGGCCGCCACGGCCCCGACCCACGGCGTGGAAACGTCGGATCGGTTGCCCGGAACCCGGGTGCCGGCCCCGTCGGCCCGGCGCCTCCGCGATACGTCCAAGCCCCGCCCGCAGAGCGGCACTTCCCCCCGTCCCGGGCGCTCCGCGCAACGCGTACCGCGGGCGCTCATCCCGCCCGACGGCGCCCGTCGGACACCCCGTCAGCGCCCCGCACGGCACCCCGCTCCCGCCCAACGGACGGGTCACACCGACCTCTTGACACCCTTTGGCATCCGGAGGGAGCATGCACTGGTTTTGACAACGTTGTCGGGACGGGCCCCCACTCCTTCCCCAGACGTGTGAAGTGGTTCAACCCAGTTCGCCTCCTTTTCGTGCGCCAGAGGGACCCAGAGGGACAGGAATGGTGTCAGACAGATACTCGCAACGGGCCGGCAGCGCCCACCGTAAGCGTCGGACGATTGGAGCGGTCGCGGCGGCGGCCACCGCGGTCCTGGGCATGGGCCTGAGCGCCGGCCCGGCCTCGGCGTCCACCGTCGGCCTCGTCACCGACCCCGCCTCCCACGTCAACCCCCTGATCGGTACGTCGAACGCGGGCAACACCTACCCCGGTGCCGTGGTGCCGTTCGGCATGCTGGCCTGGAGCCCGCAGAACTCGACGGGCAATCAGTTCTCCACCCCGGCCCCCGGCGGCTACCGCTACGACGCGACGAAGATCCGCGGATTCAGCCTCACCCACCTGAACGGCGTGGGCTGTTCCGGGGCCAACGGCGACATCCCGATCATGCCGTACGTGGGCGACGTCGACTCCTCGCCCACCTCGGACACCGGTGACGCCAAGTACGCCAGCACGTTCTCGCACGCGAACGAGACGGCGAAGGCCGGCTACTACAAGGTCGCCCTGAACAGCGGCGCCTCGGCCGAGCTCACCACGACCGCCCGCACCGGCACCGGCAACTTCGGCTTCCCGGCCGACAAGCCCGCCAGCATGCTGCTGCGCACCTCCAACTCCGAGAGCGGCAGCACCGCGGCCACGGTCGACGTGGACGCCGCCACCCGGACCGTCACCGGCTCGGTCAGCGCGGGCAACTTCTGCGGTCCGCAGAGCGCCAACAACCGGCACGACGTGTACACGCTGAACTTCACCGCGCACTTCGACACCCCGTTCGCCAAGGTCGGCACCTGGACCGACGGCACCCTGGCCCCGGGCTCCACCTCCGCCTCCGGCGGCACGGGCTACCGCTCGGACGGCAACCCCATGCCCGGCAAGGGCTCCGGCGCCTACGTCACCTTCCCGGCCGGCACCCAGCAGGTGCAGGCCAAGGTGGCCATCTCCTACGTCAGCACGGAGAACGCCGAGGCCAACCTCAAGGCCGAGAACCCGCCGGCCAAGACCTTCGACTCCGTCAGGTCGGCAGCGGCGGACGAGTGGAACCGAGACCTGGGCCGCATCCAGGTCGGCGGCGGCAGCGACGACCAGGTCGGCACGTTCTACACCGCGCTGTACCACTCGATGCTGGAACCGACGCTGACCAGCGACGTCAACGGCCAGTACCTGGGCGCCGACCGCAAGACGCACTCGCTCGCCAAGGGCCAGCACGCGCAGTACGGCACCTTCTCCGGCTGGGACCAGTACCGGGCCCAGGTGCAGCTGATGACGCTGCTCCAGCCGAAGGCGGGCAGCGACTACGCCCAGTCCCTGTTCAACTACGCCAACCAGCGGGACGGCGAGTGGGACCGCTGGCTGCTGGAGAACGGCAAGACCAGCATCATGTCCGGTGACCCGTCGGACGCCGCGCTCGCCGGCATCTACGCCTTCGGCGGCCGGGACTTCGACGTCAAGGGCGCCGTCGCCTCGCTGATCAAGGCCGCGACCGTGCCGACCGCGAACGACTCCAGCAGCGCGGGCTGCAATGTCGAGTGCGTGGGCCAGCGCCCCGCCCTGGACAAGTATCTGAAGCTCGGTTACGTCCCGTCCGACAACTGCCACTGCTGGGGCGGCGCCGCCGAGACCCTGGAGGACGCGGTCGCCGACTTCGGCCTGTCCGAACTGGCCGGCAAGGTCGGTGACAAGGCGAACCAGAAGGCGTTCCTGAAGCGGGCCGGCAACTGGACGAACGTCTTCGACCCGAACGCCACCGCGCAGGGCGGCTACATGCGGGACCGCAAGTCCGACGGTTCGTGGGCCGGCGCCACCTTCTCGCCCGCGACCGGCAACGGCTTCGTCGAGGGCACCAGCGCCCGCTACACCTGGATGGTCTACTCCGACCTGGAGGGGCTGGCCAAGGCCATGGGCGGCAACGCCAAGGCCATCGACCGGCTCGACGCGTTCTTCCGCACCCCGAGCGGCGCCTTCGACTTCTCGGCGAACGACGCGACCCGCTACGACCCCACCAACGAGCCCGACATCAACGCGCCGTACATCTACGACTACCTGGGTGCCCCGTACAAGACCCAGGAGACCGTCCGCGCGGAGATCGACCAGCTGTGGAGCAACACCCCCGGCGGCATCCCCGGCAACGACGACGCCGGCACCATGTCCTCCTGGTACGTCTTCTCCGCGCTGGGCATGTACCCGCAGAACCCGAGCCGTGCCGACCTGGTGCTGTCCGCCCCGCTGTTCCCGCGCGCCGTGATCCACACCGGTCTCGGCCGGACCATCAAGGTCAACGCCCCCCAGGCGTCCGCGAAGAACATCTACGTGCAGAACCTGCGCACCAACGGCGAGACCTCCGGCAAGCCCTGGGTCCCGGCGTCCTTCGTCACCCACGGCGGCACCCTGGACTACACCCTGGGCGCCACCCCGAACACCACGTGGGGCAGCTCCACGCACGCCGCGCCGCCGTCCTTCCGCGACGGGGAGGCACCGTTCTTCGCCAGCACCGACCCCGCTCAGGTGAAGATCGAGCCGGGCAAGTCGGCGGACACGACCATCAAGCTGTCGACGCTCCAGGACGGCAAGGTCCGTGTCCACTGGACGGCGGCGCCGCCGGCGGGCATCACCCTGAGCCCCGCCAGCGGTGACATCACCATCCCGAAGAGCGGCTCGGCGAGCGGAAAGCTGAGCGTGTCGGTGGCCGCGGACACCAAGTCCGGTGTGTACGCGATCCCGTTGACCCTCACCTCCGCGCACGGCGGCACCGCCCCGACCGCGTGGCTCTCGGTGACGGTCGGCGTGAAGAACACCGTGACCTGGTACGTCAACAACTTCGGCATCTCGCCCGACGACAACAGCCCCGCGGCCAACTTCGACGGCGGCGGCTGGAGCTACTCGGCCAAGGCCCTCGCCGCGGCCGGTGTCCAGCCGGGCGCGACGGTGTCCGCCGGCGGGTTCGACTTCGCCTGGCCCCAGGTGACCCCCGGAGCCCCCGACAACATCCAGGTCGGCGGCGGCGACCAGGTGCTCGACATCCCCGCGAGCGCGGCCGGCGACACCGGGCTGAGCCTGCTGGGCAGCGCGAGCGACGGTTCGAGCAGCGGAACGGTGACGCTGACGTACACCGACGGCACCACGCAGCAGGCGCAGATCGGCTTCAGCGACTGGACGCTCGGCGGCGGTTCCCAGCAGCCGTCGTTCGGCAACGTCGTGGCCGTGCACACCACCTACCGGGACGTCATGGGCGGCACGGTGGACCCGGTGGGCACGGAGGTCTTCGCGACCGCGCCCATCGCGCTCCAGGCCGGGAAGCAGCTGGCGAGCGTGACGCTGCCGGCCACCACGTCCGGCGGCGACATGCACGTCTTCGCCGTGGCGACCTCCTGATCCCTCCGATGAGCAGGGCCGCCGCGTCCCCGTGACGCGGCGGACACCCGGGGCGTCCCCGGACCGGCACGAGCCGGTCCGGGGACGCCTTTGTGCTGGCGCACTCAGGAGTTCCTGTACCCAAATGCTGTCCATCTACTTGTACGAGGTGGACGCGGCGACTACCTTCCACGCAGGCCATGAAGCGTCCACGTTCATGTTTGTGACCCACGACCTACGCGTACGTGAGGAAGGCACTTCGTCGTGAAGCATCTGAGCCGCCGCACGTTCAGCCGACTCGCCACCACCCCGCTGCTCGCCGTGCCCGCCGCGGCCCTCCCGGGAGCGGTCGCGGCAGCGTCTCCCGGCACGGCCCGCACCGGCACCGGCACCGGCACCGACCAGCGGGCCGACACGGTCCGCGCCATGAGCAGAGCCGCCGCGTACATGGACGGCACCGTCTCCTACCGGGGCGGCTACGTCTGGAACTACCTGCCCGACCTCTCGGTGACCTGGGGCGAGATGGAGGCCAGGCGCACCATGTGCTGGGTCCAGCCGCCCGGCACCCCCTCCGTCGGGCACAGCATGCTCGACGCCTACCACGCCACCGGTGACGAGGTGTTCTACCGTGCCGCCGAGCGCACCGGACTCGCGCTCGTGGACGCCCAGCTCCCGGCCGGCGGCTGGAACTACATCCATGACTTCGCCGGTGAGAAGTCCCTCAGGGACTGGTACGCGACCATCGGCGCGAACGGGTGGCGGCTGGAGGAGTTCCAGCACTACTACGGGAACGCCACCTTCGACGACGCGGGCACCTCGGCCGCCGCCCAGCTGATCCTGCGCCTGTACGCGGAGCGCGGCGACCGGCGGTTCGGACGAGCCCTGGACCGTGCCATCGGCTTCGTGCTGGCCGCCCAGTTCGGCGGCGGTGTCGCCGACGGCGGCTGGCCGCAGCGCTTCCCCGTGCACCACGGCTCCGTCAGCAGGACGCCGTGGCCCGAGCGGCGGCCCCCGTGGCTCCCGGGCGACGTGACCCACGGGATGGAGGACGGCGACTACACCCGGCACGTCACCTTCAACGACGACGTGCTCGGCGAGAACATCAAGTTCCTGCTGATGTGCGTCTCGGCGCTGGGCCGGCGCGAGCTGATCGGCCCCGTGCGGCGGGCCATGGAGTGCCTGCGCCGGATGCAGCAGCCGGGGCCGCAGGCCGGCTGGGGACTCCAGCACCTCTCCCGCGCCAGGAACGGCAGGCCGGCCGGGGCGCCCGCAGGCGCCCGTTCCTACGAGCCGCGCGCCCTCACGACGCACACCACCCAGACCAACGTCCAGCAGCTGTTCCACTACTTCCGGCTGACCGGCGACCGCCGGTACCTCGGCCGGGTCCCGGAGGCGCTGGACTGGCTGGACAGTTGCCGGCTGACACCCCGGCAGGTGGCCGAGAACCCGCTGCTCGCCGGGCGCACCCACCCCACCTTCGTCGAACTGGGCACCAACCGCGCCCGGTTCGTGCACCGCTTCGGGTCCAACATCCGCAACGGCGCCTACTACCACGACCACGACCACCACGACACGCTGAGCCACTACTCCGGGGGCCGCTCCGTCGACGTCGCGGGACTGCGCGCGACGTACGAGCAACTGGCGTCCATGACGGCGGCCGAGGTCGCCGAGCTGCGCGCCCGCTCCCCCCTCGGCACCGAGGACCGCATCCCCCTGCCGCGCTACTTCTCCCCGCGCGACCTCCAGTTGTCCGACCTGCTGCGCGACGCGCCGCTTCCGCTGCCGGTGGTGTCGGACGACGAGGCGGCCTCCCTGGTCGCCGGGCTCGGCGACCGGGACCACTGGCTGACCCCGCTGGACGCGGTGACCAACCCCTACGAGGGGCCGGGCACCCGGAAGCCGTACGACGGCACGGCGTACATGAGCAAGAACGTCGGCGACCTCGGGGACACCTCGCCGTACAACCCCGCGGACCCGCCGGCCGAGCCGCCGTACCGGCCGCGGGAGGCACCGCTGGGCATCAGCTCGGCGGCCTACGTCGCCAACATGGCCAGGCTGATCGGCTACGTGGCGCCGCCCGAGGACTGAGCCGGCCGACGCGTCGCGCACACGTCGCACACCCGCCCCGGCAGGTCGCCGGGGCGGGTGCCGTCGTACGACGGGCCGCCGGGTCAGCCCCGGGGCCGCAGTGCGACGTCCACGCGGGCGACGCGGTCGCGGTGGACCGTCGTCGGGCGGGTCGTGTCACGGTGGCCGGGGGCCGTGACGGAGAGCGTGTGCCGGCCCGGGTCCGGGACGAACAGCGTGTAGAAGCCGTCACCGAGCCCGGGGTCGTCCGGGGTGGCCGCGGTCACCGCGGTCACGGCCGGGTCCGCGCGGTCGGTGACCGTCGCCCCGACCAGCCCCGCACCGGTGCGGGAGTCGCGGACCGTGCCGACGGCGAGACCGCCGGGCACCGGCGCGAGCGCGCGGGTCTGCACGTTCACGTCGTCGATCGCCCAGTAGTAGCCCCAGTCGGCCGTGAAGTGGAAGCGCAGCCGCACCTCGGCCAGGCCGGCGAACCGGCGCAGTGAGGCGCGCGCCGTCAGCTTCTGCTCGGAGTCGCTGGTCCGCGGCCCCGCCCACACGTTCTGCCAGGTGGCGCCGCCGTCGGTGCTGGCGTCGACGGTCATGTGCTGCTGGTTGGGGTTGTACAAGTAGGCGGTCTTGAAGGTGAGTTCGGCCGACTGGGCGGCGGACAGGTCGTACGCGGGACTGATCAGCTCGCTGTCCTGGTGCGGGCCGAACGGTCCGTTGTCGCTCTCCACGACGGCGAAGGCACCGCTGCCCCCGGTGGCGTTGCCGCGCTGGATCGGGTCGTCGAACTGCCAGCCGTTGGAGGTGCCGGACGCGTTCACCACGCTCCAGCCCGCGGGCGCCGCCGTGCTGGAGTCGAACGTCTCGGTGCGGTCGCCGAGGGCCTGCCGGTAGCCGACGGCGGTGGCCGCGTCCGGGTCGGCGGTCAGCGCCGCGTCGGCCGTCACGGAGCGGTCGTGCACGCTGATCCGCTCGGCCCGGGGCTCGTACCCGGGCAGCTCGGCGGAGACGTCCAGGGTGTAGTCGGCGCCCTTCGGCAGGGACAGTTCGTAGCGGCCGGTGGCCGGGTCGGTCCACACCGGGGCCTCGGGGGAGCCCGCGACGGCGATCCGCGCGTGCAGCGGCCAGCCGTGTCCCGAGCCGTCCCGGACCGTGCCGTGGACCCGCTCGCGCGGGATCGCGGTGAGCCGGAAGTCACGGGTCAGGGCCTGGCCGTCGGCGATGTCGAGCGACACGGGCCTGCTCGTCGTGTAGCCGAACGCCCGCACGGTCAGGCCGTCGACCGTGCCCGCGGGCAGGTCCAGGGTGTACGTCCCGTTCGCGTCGGTGGTGGCGAGGTCGAGGCCGGAGCCGACGGTCGCACGGGCCACGGGCCTGCCCGTCCGCGCGTCCCGGACGGTGCCGGAGAGGGTGCCGTGCGGTCCGCTGCGGAAGGCGGCGAGACCCGCGGGCGTGCCGAGTCCGGTCGGTCCGTCGTAGCCGGGGCCCGCGGCGCACAGGTAGGCCGCGGGGCAGGTGCCGTTGGAGCCGCCGGTCACGTCGTTGAGGCCCGCGCCGCCCGTCGCGTACGGATAGGCGTTGGGGTAGGTGCCCGGGCGGGGCGGCCCGGCGAGCGCGTAGACCGAGGCGATCACCGGGGTGGCTGCGCTGGTGCCGCCGTAGCGCTGCCAGCCCTTGCCGCCGGAACCGAAGGTCAGATAGACGGCAACGTTGTCAGCGACCGCGGAGACGTCGGCGACGCTGCGGCCCGCGCAGCCGGTGTCCTGCTGGAAGGACGGCTTCGTCTGGTTGAGCGCGCAGCCCGAACCGGGGCCGTAGGGGTCCCTGGTCCACACGGTCTCCCTCCAGCCGCGCGCGGTGGACGGGTCGCGCACCAGGTCGGTGCCGCCGACCGCGGTCACCGTCGGGAGGGTCGCGGGGAAGGAGACGCCGTACCTGTTGTCGCCGCTGGCCGCGACCACGGCCACGCCGGGGTGGTCGTAGGAGGCGCCGTAGGTGGCCAGGTCGGTGGGGAAGTCCCCGCTGCGGCCGTAGGAGTTGGAGACGTACCTGGCGCCCATCTCGACGGCCCGGTCCACGCCGGCCGCGAGGTTGCGCAGGTCGTCGTTGTCGGTCTCCACCAGCAGGATGTGCGCGGCGGGGGCGGCGGCCGAGACCATGTCCAGGTCGAGGGCGATCTCCCCGGCCCAGGAGTCGTTGGAGCGCGGGTAGTCGGTGCCGCCGCGCTGGTCGACCTTGCGGAAGCAGCCGTTGGCGGTGGTGCAGGGCGGCAGCCCGTACTGGCTGCGGTAGACCGCCAGGTCCGCCTCGGCGTTCGGGTTGTCGTAGGCGTCGACGATGGCGACGGTCTGGCCGGCGCCACCGTCCGCGGGCAGGTTGTAGGCGCTCTGGATGTCCTGCGGGCCCAGTCCCTCGGGCACCTCGGCCGCGCTCAGCCGCAGCGAGGCGGGCCCGTCGTCGGCGCGCATGGCGTAGCAGGAGGCGTGTCCCTCGGCCGGGGTGCCGCAGAGGGGGGTCAGACCGCGGTCGCCGTCCGGAGCCGGGGTGCCGGCGGAGGAGGCGGCGGCCGGGGCGGCCGGCGGGGCGGCCTGGGCGAGAGCGGGAACGCCCAGGAGCGCCAGGGTCGCGACGGCGAGAATCGCCGCGCCGCGCCGGACCGGGCGGAAGACCGGTACGGATCTCGCACGCGTGGATATCTGCACGAGTCACCAATCGTGAGGGGCCCTCAACAGGGGCCTGCGGAAAGGGAATTCACGTGAAGTGCGGGTTGATCAATTAGCCGTCGCGGATTCGCGGGGTGTCAACCCGTGCCGGTTTCCCACATGCGCAGGGTCACAAATGCCGTACCCGTCACGGTGTTCGGGGCGGAAAAGATCGGAAAGGAATGCTCTTGTTTTGGTAAAACCTTGAGGGTGTCAGCCGTTCGAGGCCGGTGAATCCAGCGGCAGCCAGCCCCGTTCCGCGGCACGCAGGGCGATCTGGAAACGCGTGCGCGCGCCCAGGACCTGTCCCGCCTCGCTCACGTGTTTCTGGACCGTGCGGCGGCTTATGTCGAGCACCCGGGCGATCGCGTCGTCCTTCAGCCCGGACGCCATCAGGTGGAGGATCGCCCGGGTGCGTTCGTCGATCCGGGTCGCCTCCCGGCCCGGCCGGGGCACCGGCCAGTCCTGTCTGCTCTCCAGCGACACCGGGACCGCGTGCGTCCACACGGCCTCGAACAGCGCGGCCAGCGCCTCGACCAGCGCGGGGGAGTGCACGACGAGGGAGCCCGCGGAGGGCCGGTCGACGTGCAGCGGCAGGAGCGCGGCCGTACGGTCGAACACCACCAGCTTCGACGGGAGCCGGGAGCCGAGCCGGAACTCGCCGCCGCCCGCGCTGCCGCGCAACGCGGTCTCCAGGGAAACCCGGTCGGTGAAGCCCTCGGTGTCGTAGACCGACCGCAGCCGTATCCCCGGGCGGAACTCCGGTGCCCGGCCCGCCGGTTCGTCTGCCGACCCCGTCACGTACGGCGGCTTGGCCAGGTGCAGGATCTCCTCGGTGCTGGCCTTGAGGAGCTGTGCGTAGCGCGCGCCGACCTCGCCGCCGTCCTCCAGGACCTCCACCAGGTGCCGCGGTCCCGCGGCCACGTCGTACACCTCGTGCAACTGCTCCATGTACAGCTCGGCGCGGGCCAGTTCGGCGCGGCGCCGGGCCAGCAGGGCGCCCAGCGAGGAGCGCGGCGGCCCCGCCTTCCAGCGCGGCGGGTGCCCGGCGACGGGGACGACGAGGAACGCCTCCTCCAGGGTGCGCAGCGCCGCCTCGGCCTCCTCGCCCGAGGCGCCGACCGCGTCCGCCACGGCGCGGGAATCGGCGGAGGCGTGGCCCACCAGGTACTCCAGGACCCGGCCGCTGAGCGCGTCCAGCCCCATCCCCGCCCAGGGGCCGTCCGACGTCACGTCCATGCGGTCCGAACTCCTGTTGTAGTGCGCATCGTTGTGGCGACGTTACCTCCGCGCCACCGTCCGTGGGGCAGGAGGTGGGACCCGGCGGGCATCCGCCGTACAACCGCGAACACTTGGGGACCGTACGGGACAAACCCTGTCCCGGCGGGCCCGGTTGTGCTTCCCTTGCTCTCGGCACGGCACGACCGGGCCGTGCGGAGGGGGGACATGGTGTCAGGGGAGGACTGGGTGCCGGCCCTCGCGGTGGCCGCGGCCACCGGAGTCGTCAGGGCGATGGCGTCACAGGCGTGGGAGAACGTACGGGACAAGGTGGCCCGGCTGCTCGGCCGCCGCGACGCGGGCGCCGAACGCGCCGCCGGGCAGCGCCTGGAGTCGGCCCGCGCCGAGATCGAGAACGCGGCACCCGAACGGCGCACGGAGGTCGAGAACGCCGTACGCGCCAAGTGGACCGGTGTCTTCGAGCTGATGCTCGCCGAACGGCCCGACGTCGCCGACGAACTGCGCGCCCTGCTGGGGGAGATCCCCGAGCGGCCGGCCGGACCGTCCGAGCAGATCGCGCAGCGGGCCGGGGACCGCAGCCAGCAGGCGGTGGCCACCGGCGGATCGACCGTGAACCAGGCGGGCCGCGACATCCGGCAGGACCCTCCGCGCCCTTCGCGGTGAGCCCTCGGTGACGGACCAGAATCAACACCAGCACCAGCACCAGCACCAGAGCCAGGACCAGGATCAGAGCCAGGACGAGAACCCGGCGGTGGTGCAGCAGGCCGTGGCCTGGCAGGGCGGCACGGTCAACCAGGCGGCCCGGGACATCGTCCAACTCATCACCCCGGCACCGTCGTTCGGCGACGAACCCGGCATGCACAGCATTGCCCCACCGGTCGGCAGGCTGCCCGCGGCCATCCGCGGACGCGACGCGCTGCTCGACGAACTGACCCGGGCCCCGGGCCACGCCCACCCCCGGGTGTACGTGCTGCACGGGCTCGGCGGCTGCGGCAAGACCACCGTGGCCCTCGAAGTCGCCCGGCGGCTGCACACCGCCATGCCCGTGTGGTGGATCTCCGCCGCCGAGGGCGCCACGCTCAGCTCCGGCATGCGCCAACTGGCCCTCGCCCTCGGCGCGGACGTCGAACAGGTCCGCCTCGCCTGGTCCGGCTGGGCCAGCGCCTCCGACCTGGTGTGGAGCCTGCTCGACGAGCGGCCGCACCCCTGGCTGCTGGTCGTCGACAACGCAGACGACCCCGACCTGCTCGCCCCCGCCCACGACCGGGTCGCCGGCGGCACCGGCTGGATCCGCCGTCCCCGCTCCGCCCGCGGCACGGTCCTGGTCACCCGGCGCAGCAAGGAGCAGCGCCTGTGGGGGCACTGGGCGGCCCTGCGCGCCGTGGACCCGCTCTCGCCCGACGACGGCGCGCACGTCCTGTTCGACCTCGCGGGCGAGAGCGCCGGAAGCCGCGCCGACGCCCGCTCGCTCGCCGCCGACCTCCAGGGACTGCCGCTCGCGCTGCGGCTGGCCGGGGCCTATCTGCGCGAGTCCGTCACCAGCCCGCCCTGGCCCGGCACCCGGCCCATCCGCAGCTTCGCCGCCTACCAGGAGACCCTGCGCTCCCGCTTCACCCTGCTCGACACCTCACCGCCGGGACAGTACGACGACCGTACGCAGCAGGAGCTGATCACCCGCACCTGGGAACTCTCCCTCGACCTGCTGCACTCCCAGGGCAAGGACCGGCCGCGCCCGCTGCTGCGGCTGCTCGCCCACCTCGCCGACGCGCCCGTGCCGTTCCTCCTGCTGCTGGACCCGGAGATCCTGTCGGACTCGCCCGTCGTCGGCTCCCTCACCTACGAGCAGTTGCACCGCGCCCTCACCAGCCTCGCCGACCTCGGCCTGATCGACCTCGCCACCCGGCCCGACCCCGACCCCGACGACCCCCTCGCCTACACGCTGAGCCTGCACGCCCTGGTCCGGGCCACCAACCGCGAGCATCCGCAGGTCGTCGCCCGGCGGCCGGAGTACCTCGGCATCCTGGGCGCGAGCATGCACAAGGCCACCGACGCCATCGACCCGGACGAGCCGGAGGCGTGGCCCGCCTGGCAGTTGCTCGCCCCGCACGCCAGCGGTCTGCTGGAACTCCTCGCGACCAGCGTGGACATCGACCGGGAGGCCGCCCGCACCCTCGCCCGCGCCGCCCAGGGGTCGGCGGACTACTTCGGGGCGCTCGGCATGTACGAGCGGGCGGAGGCCGAGTACCGCGCCGTCCTCGACGTGCAGCGGCTGGTGATCGGGGAGGACCACCCCGACACCCTCACGACCCGGCACAACCTCGCCTACACCCTGCGCGACCGCGGTCTGCTCGACCAGGCCGAGACCGTCTACCAGGGGGTGCTCGCCGCACGGCGCCGCATCCTCGGCGAGGGCCACCAGAAGACCCTCGTCACCCGCAACCAGCTCGCCCGCGTCCACCGCGAGCAGGGCCGCTACGACGAGGCCGAGGCGGAGTTCCGCAGCGTGCTGGAGGCGCAGCGGGGGACCGTCGGCGCCGAGCACCCGGACACCCTGGTCACCCGCTCCAACCTCGCGTCCATGTACTTCGTCGCCGGGCGGCTCGCCGACGCCGAGGCCGAGTACCGGGACGTCCTGGAGACGGAGCGGCGGGTCCTGGGCGAGGACCACATCGAGAGCCTGGTCACGCACGGCAACCTCGCCCGTGTCCTCGCCGAACGGGGGCTGCACGGGCGGGCGGAGACCGAGTACCGGGCCGTGCTCGCCGCCGAGACCCGCGTCCTGGGGGAGGACCACCCGGACACCCTGACCACCCGGCACAACCTCGCGCGGGCCCTCGCCGCGCAGGGGCGGCGGGCGGAGGCGGAGGAGCAGTACGGGGCGGTCCTGGAGCTGCGGGAGCGGCTGCTCGGCGCGGAGCACCCCAACACCCGGCAGACCCGCGCCGCCCTCGCACGCCTCGCGGAACCGGCGGAAGTCCCGGAAGCCCGGGAGGTTCCGGAAACCGCGGAGCCGACGGGGGAGTGATGCCCCTCGGCCGGACAGGGGGGCGTCAGGGCCCGCGCCACGGGGCGTCGGGGCCGCCGCCGGAGGCGGCCCGCTCGTGCGGGGGCGCGGGTGCCGGCGCCACGGGTCCTGACGGGGCGGCAATCGGCGGAATCACCCGTCGGGCCGGGCTCCGTCGGGCCGGGCTCCGTCGAGCCGGGCTCCGTCGGGCCGGGCCGTCAGGCGCCCGTGGCCTCGCCCAGCGCCGTCTGCTTGCGGCGGGCCGTGAACAGCATCGCCCACACGGAGAAGACCAGCGGGATGGCGCCGGAGACGATCACCTGACCCCGGCTGGAGACCAGGCTGTTGGGGGTGCCCAGCAGATAACCGAGGCCGATGCAGGAGCGCGACAGGGCCTGGAAGCACGCCCACGCGCTGCCGTGCACCTCGGCGGGCACGTGCTCGTGCACCGCGTTGCGCAGGCCCACGTTGCAGGCGCCGTTGCCGAAGCCGCCGAGCAGGAACAGCGGGAAGATCACCGCGGCCACCGGCACGATCCCCGCGAACAGCAGACCGAGGGAGATGGCGAGGACACCGCCCAGGATGAGCGCGGTGTGCCGGTGCGCCCAGCCGGGACGGCCCGCGAGCAGCGCGCCCGGCACGGAACCGAGCGCCCAGGTCGCCAGGAACAGGCCGAACACGCTGTCGTTGCCGTCGGCGACGTCCCGCAGGTAGTAGACGCCGGCGACCACCTCGATGCTGGTCGCCAGCATCGCCGCGGCGAGCGCCGGCATCAGGGTGCCCACGACCGGGGCGTCCCGCAGCGCGCGGTAGCCGTCGGAGAGCTTCGAGGCCGGGCGGCGGCCGATCGCCACGGCCACCGACGCCGGCACGGCGGCCGCGGTGCACCAGGCGAGGACCAGGAAGGAGACGCCGTCGGCGCCGAGCAGGACGGCGCTGCCCCACGCGGAGTGCAGCACACCGGCGAGCGCCGGGCCGAGCAGTCCCGCCGCCGAGAGGCCCGCCGTGAGCAGGCTGTTGGCGCGGCCGGTGTGCTCCTCGCCCGCGACGACCGGGAGGATCTTGAAGCCCGCGGCGACCGAGGCCACGCCCGCGAGACCCGAGACGGCGATGAGCGCGACCCGCAGGTGGAAGCCGTCGACGGCGGCGGCCGCGCCGAGCGACACGGCCTGGACGGCCAGGGCCCACAGACACACGGACCGGGCGCTGACCCGGTCGACGAGGGAGCCGATGACCGGCGCGGCGACGACCGTGGGCACGAGGTCGGCCAGGAACACCTCGGTCACGCCCCAGCGGATGTTGTCGTCCGCCGCGTCCAGCACCAGACCGATCGAGGCGAGCGAGTCGCCTATTCGGGAAAACAGCGTTCCCGCGATCAGGATGAGGACCGGGACCGGCACCAGCGTGCCACGGCGCACCATGGCGAACGCCGTCTTCCGCGTCTTCTGGGTGTCCAATCGAGTCCAATCCATTCGCTCGCCGTCACTTAATGGCCACTCGCGGACAGATTAAGCCCGTGCCCAATGCGCGAGAGCGTCCACCGGCCACCCGGGAACAGCCGTATGCGCGATCTCCGTGCTCTCCCGGCCGATGATTACAGCGCCGGGTTTTCGGCCGGGAGCCCTACTTCACCAGAGCTTCACATTCGTTCGTCGACGGCGATCGGACATCGTCGCGGCCGCATTTCGATCCCCGGGAAAGGCGGGGCACCGTGTGGTGGACGCGCCCGACGGGCCCGGCGTCGTACCGTGCATATGCACCGGCACGCCCGGGAAGTCGGTTCACGCGCCTCATGAATGTCCGGAAAAAGCCGGGCCGACACGCCCCAGGACATATCCCCCATCTCAGACGTCCCGGACCACCACGTAAGCGACTGTCCGGATGAATTCGGGAAAGAGGGCCGGGAAAAGGGATCCATCGGGAACTCCGGAATACGGTCGACGCGAGTATGCCGCGTGACCATGCGAATGCCCCCTTCCGCGGCCCGGCAGCCGCACCCCGGCCCGGGCGCCGCGAAAACCGCGTGCCCCGGACACGGCGCCCTCCCTACACTCGGCGCAGGTTCGTACGGGATCCGGATGGAGAGGGGAGGCGGCCGTGCGCGTGTGTCGGGTCGTCGTTCCCCGTGACCGGTACGTGGTGATCCTCGTGTCCCCGTGCGCCCGGTGCCCGCAGCGCGGCCGGCACCGGAATCCGTGACGCCTTCCGTCACGCGACCCGTCCACCGACCTGGACCGACGGGTCCGTCATGCCGTCACGGCACATCGCGCCGCCCCCTTCAGGAACCTCCCCGAAAGGCATCGGGCCGTGCGCACCGAACCCCTCGCCGCCGTCCGCAACCTGGGCATCCTGGCCCACGTCGACGCAGGCAAGACCACCGTCACCGAACGCGTCCTCTACGCGACCGGCACCACCCACCGGCGCGGTGAGGTCCACGACGGCACCACCGTCACCGACTTCGACCCGCAGGAGCGCGACCGCGGCATCACCATCTTCGCCGCGGCCGTCAGCTGCGCCTGGGACGGCCACCGCCTCAACCTGATCGACACCCCGGGCCACGTCGACTTCGCCGACGAGGTCGAACGCTCCCTGCGGGTGCTCGACGGCGCGATCGCCGTGTTCGACGCGGTCGCCGGCGTCGAACCGCAGAGCGAGTCCGTGTGGCGGCAGGCCGACCGGCACGGCGTGCCGCGCATCGTGTTCGTCAACAAGATGGACCGCGCGGGCGCCGACCTGGACGCGGCCGTGGACTCGATCAGACGCCGGCTGCACCCGGCCCCGCTCGTCGTGCAGTTGCCCATCGGCGCGGAGGACGGCTTCACCGGCGTCGTCGACCTGGTGCGCATGCGGGCGCTGGTGTGGGACGACGACGGCGCGCGCCGGGAGGAACCGGTCCCGGACGGGCTGCGCGCGGAGGCCGAACGGCGCCGCCGGCTGCTGGAGGAGGCGGTCGCGGAACTCCACGCGCCCGCGATGGAGGAGTTCTGCGCCACCTCGGCCGTGACCACGCCCACCCTCACCGCCGCCCTGCGCGACCTCACCCGCAGCGGCGACGGCGTGGTGGTGCTGTGCGGATCGGCCTACCGCAACCGGGGCGTCGAACCCCTCCTGGACGCGGTCGTCGCCTGCCTGCCCTCGCCGCTGGACGTGCCCGCCGTGCGCGGCACGCACGACGGCGCGGACGGGCGCCGGGCCGCCGACCCCGAAGTCCCGTTCGCGGCCCTGGCGTTCAAGGTCCACGCCACCGCCACCGGACGCCTGACCTACGTACGCGTCTACTCCGGAACCGTCGAGAAGGGAGACACCGTGTGGGACCCCGTCACCCGCCGCACCGAACGGATCGCGCGCATCCTGCGGGTCATGGCGGGGCGGCACGAACCGCTGGAGCGCGCCGTCGCCGGTGACATCGTCGCCCTCGTCGGCCTCAGGTCCGCCCGCGCGGGCTCGACCCTGTGCGATCCGGCCGCCCCGCTGCTGCTCGAACCGCCCGTCACCGCCGACCCGGTGGTGTCGGTCGCGGTCGAGGCCCGGCGCGGCACCGACACGGGCCGGCTGGCCGCGGCGCTGGCCCGGCTCGCCGAGGAGGACCCGTCGCTGGCGGTGCGCACGGACCCGGAGACCGGTCAGATCCTGCTGTCCGGCCTCGGCGAACTGCACCTCGACGTCGCCGTGGAGAAGATCCGCCGCGACGGCGGTCCGGAGGTCGCGGTGGGCCGCCCGCGCGTCGCCCACCGGGAGACCGTCGTGCGGGGCGTCACCGGGTTCGTCCACCGGCACGTCAAACAGGACGGCGGCGCGGGGCAGTTCGCCCATGTCGTCCTGGACGTCGAGCCGCTGGCCGCCGAACCCGGCACCGCCGGCTTCGCGTTCCGCTCGGCCGTCACCGGCGGCCGGGTGCCGCAGGAGTACGTCCGCGCGGTCGAGGCCGGCTGCCGGGACGCCCTCGCCGACGGACCGCTCGGCGGCCACCCCGTGACCGGAGTGCGGGTCACCCTGACCGACGGGGCCACGCATGTGAAGGACTCGTCCGACACGGCGTTCCGCACCGCCGGCCGGCTCGGGCTGCGCGCGGCGCTGCGGGCCTGCGCCGTGGTCCTGCTGGAACCGGTCGCCGAGGTCACGGTCGTCGTGCCCGAGGAGTCCGTCGGCGCGGTGCTCGGCGACCTCGCCGCCCGCCGCGGCCGGGTCACGGACTCCGCGACCCGCGGCGGCTCTGCGGTGCTCACCGCCACCGTGCCGCTGGCCGAACTGTTCGGCTACGCGACCCGGTTGCGCGGACGCACCCGGGGCCGGGGCACCTTCACCGCCCGGCCCACCGGATACGCCCCGGCCCCGGCCGGCGGCTGACCGCCCGAGGGTGCGAGCGGCTCCCACCGCTCGCACCCGAGGGGCGTCAGGGGTACGACACCACCGTGGACGGTGTGGTCGAGGTCCCCGACGTCGGCGAACCCGTGTCGTTGATCACGCGCTCGTACTGGCCCTGGCCGCCCAGCGACACCACGAGCAGGTTGTGGAACTTCACGCCCGAGGTGTTGGGGGCGGCGAAGCCGTGGTGCTGCACGATGGACGGGTTGACGTTGTAGTAGCAGTAACTGCCCAGGCCCCAGCCCTCGTGCGTGGTCACGTTGTCGGCGACCTTGTAGGCGGCGTAGCCCCTGATCGAACCGTTCTGGATCGCCGCCTGGTTCGGCGCGTCGTACGCCTTCTCGTTCTGGAAGAAGATCGTCCGGCCGCGCTGCCCGTTCCACTGCACGTCGTACTTGTTGAAGTGCTCCACGAACAGGCCCGTGGCGAGCACGTCGTCGCCGTTGACGACCACACCGTAGTCGGCCCGGTTGGTGTCCCAGCCGACGCCCGTGCCGTGGTCCGCCCGCCACACCCAGGTGTGGTCGACGATGGTGTGCCGGCTGTTGATGACCATGCTCGTGGTGGCCTTGCCCGCGCCCGCCCCGCCGATGCGCACGAACACGTCCTGCACGGTGGTCGGGTTGGCCGAGTGGTCCCGGTTGGCACCCGACGGCCCTACCTCCAGCAGGGTGGGGGAGTTGACCGGACCCGCGTCGATCAGGAAGCCCGCGAGCCGTACGCCGTCGACGTCCGCGACCTTCATGGCGGTCACCCCGTTGTCCGGGATGATCGTCGCGTAACCGAGGCCCAGGACCACGGTGTTGGCGTTGTTCACCTGGATCGTGCGGTCCACGTGGTAGATGCCCGGGGTCAGCAGCAGGTGCAGGCCCTGCGCCAGCGCCTCGTTGAGCGTCGCCGCGCTGACGCCCGGCTTCGCGACGTAGAACTGCGTCAGCGGCAGGGACGTACCGCGCGGGGTGCCGTTGCCCCAGGTCACACCGCGCGCATTGGTGCGCTTCTCCGGCAGGAACACCCGGTAGTCGTTGCCCTGGAGGTACAGGAACGGCTTCTCGCGGGAGACCGGGGTGGTGCTCAGCGTGGTGTACGGCGGGTTCGGGAAGCTCTGTGCCGGGGCGCCCTCGACACCCGAGAACACCATGTTCCACACGCCGTTGAGCCAGCTGCCGATCGAGCTGTCGCGGGTGTACCACTGCTGCTGCGAGTACGGGCCCACCTCGCCGTCGATCCGGCTGTCGGCGATGTAGCCGCCGCTCGCCCAACCGAAGCCGTTCGGGGCGAGGTTGAGTCCGCCGCGCACATGCATCCGGCGGAACGGCGCCGCCTGCGCCACGGCCCACCGGTTGCTGCCGCTCACCGGGACGACGGCCAGGTTCTCCGCCGAACGCCAGAAGTTCTGCGTCGCGTTGCCGTTGAACCAGCCCGCGTCGACCGTCACGTCGCCGTTGATGGTCGTGTCGTCGGGCGACAGGCCGAGGCCCGCGATCGAGGTGTAGAAGCCGATCTGCGCGTTGAGGCCGCTGTAGGTGCCGGGCTTGAACAGCAGCGCGTACCGGCCGGTGCCGAACTGCGCGCTCTCCTGCTGCCGGAAGACCTGGTCGAGGCGGGCCTGGATGCCGGACGTGGACGGGTCGAACACGATGACGTTCGGGCCGAGGTCACCACCGCCGGGCAGGGCGCGCGGGGACGCGGCGGCCCTCGGGGCGGCCGCCGCCGGCTGGGACAGACCCGCCACGGCCGTGGCCGCGGCAGCCGCGGCACCGAGGACGGCCCTGCGGCCGACGGAGGGGGAAGTAGGGGGCATTCGCGGCTCTCCTGGTTCAGGAAGTGAACGATGTGGGGGTTGGGGAGCGCTCTCTGCCGTTGGATGCTTCATTGGAGTGAACGACGCGTCAAGAGATGCGACGGAATTTCCGGTCGGCTTTGTTGATCCGCCGTCACTTTCCGTCCCCCGCCTTCGAGAAGTGAGGACGGGACCTTTCGCTGATCCTTCCGTCGTTTCCCTTGACACCCCCGGGCCGCCGCCTCAACACTCCAGGCGTGGGAGAGCGCTCTCCCAAGCTCTCTTCGTATACCCCCACCTCCCGCACAGGAGCTCTCCATGCCACGGAGATCGAAGATCGTCTCGGGAACGCTGATCGCGAGTGCCCTGCTGCTCACCTCGCTCGGCCTCGGCGGTGTGGCCCAGTCGGCGTCGGAGGCGTCGGCCGGCCATGCCGCGCACACGGGTCACACCATGGCGGCGTCCACCGCGGCCTCGCCCGAGGACCCCGACGGCGACGGCTACATCCCCGCCAACCCGCCGGTCACCGGCGTCACCCCGTCCACCCAGAACCCCCCGCACCGCTACTTCCACGAGTTCCAGGCCAACTGCTCGGTCAGCCACACCAGGCCGGACGACCCGATCGTCTATCCGCAGCAGCCCGGCAAGTCCCACGACCACACGTTCATGGGCAACACCACGACCGACGCCAACAGCACCACGGCCACGCTGAACTCGGGCACCACCACCTGCCGGGCGCCCGGTGACCGCTCCGGCTACTGGATGCCCACGCTCTACAACGGCGACCAGCCGGTACGGCCCGTCGGCCCGCAGGTCATCTACTACAAGGCCGGTGTCACCGACTACACGAGCGTCCGGCCCTTCCCCAAGGGGCTCAGGTTCGTCGTCGGCGACCCCATGCAGTCGGCGGAGCAGTTCCGCGCCCACCGCGGCTTCGTCGAGGGCTGGGAGTGCGGTGACAGCTTCTTCAACGTCGACTTTCCGGCCAGCTGCCCGAGCCGACCCGACGTCCAGCTCAACATCCGCTTCCAGGCCCCCAGTTGCTGGGACGGTCGCTATCTGGACACCCCCGACCACCGCAGCCACATGGCCTACCCGGTGGTCAAGCCCGGCACCAACGACAACATGTGCCCCGCCGACCACCCGGTCGCGCTGCCGATGATCGAGTTCAAGATGGCGTTCCCGGTCAACGGCGACATGTCCCGGGTACGGCTGGCCAGCGGACGCGGCTACTCGTTCCACTACGACTTCTTCAACGCCTGGGACGACGCCACACTCCGGGCGCTGGTGGACCACTGCGTGGTGGGCGGGCTCCAGTGCGACGCCCGCGGCTACGACGAGACGCACCCGGAGGCGGGCGCGGCCCTCAACGCCAACTACCAGCTCCCTTAGCGGTCCTCCTTCCTCAGGGCGCCCCGGCCCCGGCCGAGGCGCCCTCCGGCGGGCCCCCTCCTTCCCGTCGGCTCCCCCCTCGTGCCCCTCTCTCCTCCCTCTTTCCTCCCCCTCACCTTCACTCCCCCCTTCCGCAATGTCACCCGCACCCCGGAGCGAACCCCCATGACTCCACCACCCGTCAGCCGCGCACACCGACTCGCCGCGCCCCTCACCGCCGGTGTCCTGGCCCTCGGCGCCCTCACCGCCCTGCCCGCCACCCAGGCGCACGCCGCCGGCAGCGTCGTCCGGGTCACCGGGAACCAGGGCAACTGGCAGCTCACCGTGGACGGACAGCCGTACCAGATCAAGGGCCTGACCTGGGGTCCGTCCGTAGCCGACGCCGAACGGTACATGCCCGACCTGCGGTCCATGGGCGTCAACACCGTCCGCACCTGGGGCACCGACGCCACCAGCAAGCCCCTGTTCGACTCCGCCGCCGCCCACGGCGTCAAGGTCATCGCCGGCTTCTGGCTCCAGCCCGGCGGCGGACCGGGCAGCGGCGGCTGCGTCAACTACGTGACGGACACGGCGTACAAGAACCAGATGCTCGACGAGTTCCCCAAGTGGGTGCAGACCTACAAGGACAACCCCGGCGTCCTCATGTGGAACGTCGGCAACGAGTCGGTGCTCGGACTCCAGAACTGTTTCAGCGGCGACGAGTTGGAGCGCCAGCGCAACGCGTACACCACCCTCGTCAACGACATCACCAGGAAGATCCACGCGATCGACCCCAACCATCCCGTCACCTCGACGGACGCCTGGGTCGGTGCCTGGCCCTACTACAAGCGCAACGCCCCCGACCTGGACCTGTACGCCGTCAACGCCTACAACGCCGTTTGCGACGTCAAGTCCGCCTGGGAACAGGGCGGTTACACCAAGCCGTACATCGTCACGGAGACCGGGCCGGCCGGCGAGTGGGAGGTCCCGGACGACGCCAACGGCGTGCCCCTGGAGCCCACCGACCGGGCCAAGGCCGACGGCTACACCCGGGCGTGGGGCTGCATCACGGGCCACCGGGGCGTCGCCCTCGGCGCCACGATGTTCCACTACGGCACCGAGTACGACTTCGGCGGCATCTGGTTCAACCTGCTGCCCGCGGGCCAGAAGCGGCTGTCGTACTACGCCGTCAAGCGGGCCTACGGCGGCGACACCTCCCGCGACAACACCCCGCCGGTCGTCTCGGACCTGACCGTCGAGGGCGACGCCGGGCGCGTGCCGGGCGGCCGGGACCTCACCCTCGCGGTGCGGGCCACCGACCCCGACGGCGACCCGCTGTCGTACGAGGTCCTGACCAACAGCAACTACGTCGACCAGAGCAAGCAGTTGAACCCCGTGCCCTTCACCGACCTGGGCGGCGGACGGCTGCGGCTCACCGCGCCCGACCGCCCCGGTGTGTGGAAGGTCTACGTCAAGGTCACCGACGGCCACGGCAACGTCGGCGTCGAGACCCGCTCGATCCGCGTCGTCCCGCCCGCCGTCGACGGCACCAACGTGGCGCTCGGCAAGCCCGCCACCGCCTCGTCGTTCCAGCCGGGCTCCGGCGACTGCCCCTGCACCCCGGCCAACGCGGTGGACGGCAACCCCGCCACCCGCTGGGCCAGTGACTGGAGCGACCCGCAGTGGCTCCAGGTCGACCTGGGCACCCGCACCTCGTTCCGGCACGTCCAGCTGGTCTGGGAGACCTCGTACGCGAAGGCGTACACCGTCCAGACCTCCGACGACGGCCAGAACTGGCGGACCGTGCGCACCGTCACCGACGGCAACGGCGGCGTCGACGACCACGACGTCTCCGGCACCGGCCGCTACGTCCGTGTCAACGGCACGGCGCGTGGCACCGGTTGGGGCTACTCGCTCTACGAGTTCGGCGTCTACAGCTGATCCTCCGACGAAGGGGGACGAGGGGGACCTAGGGGGTGGGGATGGCCGACGAGGACGAACTCGACCGGCTGCTCGACAAGCTGACCCTGCGGGCCAGGGTCCGGCTGCTCACCGGCGCGGGCACCTGGCGCACGGCGGGCGAACCGGACGTGGGACTACGGGAGTTGGTGCTGTCGGACGGTCCTGCGGGGGTGCGCGGGCAGTCGTGGGACGAACGGCACACCTCGGTGCTGCTGCCCTCCGCCTCCGCGCTCGCCGCCACCTGGGACGAGCCGCTGGTCGAGGAACTCGGTGGCCTCCTCGCCTCCGAGGCCCGGCGCAAGGGCGTGGACGTGGTCCTCGCGCCCAACCTCAATCTGCACCGCAGTCCGCTCGGCGGCCGGCACTTCGAGTGCTTCTCGGAGGACCCCGAACTGACCGGCCGCATCGGTGCCGCGCTCGTCCGCGGCATCCAGGCGCACGGCGTCGCCGCCACGGCCAAGCACTACGTGGCCAACGACGCCGAGACCGACCGGCTCACCGTGGACGTGCGCGCCGACGCGCGCACGCTCCGCGAGGTCTACCTCGCCCCCTTCGAGGCGGCCGTCGAGGCGGGCGTCCGCGTCGTCATGGCCGGCTACAACCGGGTCGACGGCACCACCATGACCGCCCACCCCCTGCTCACCGGACCGCTGAAGGACGAGTGGGGCTTCGACGGGGTGGTGGTCTCCGACTGGGGCGCCGTGCGCGGCACCGAGGACACCGCGCGCGCCGGCCTCGACCTCGCCATGCCCGGACCGGACGGCGCCTGGGGCGAGGCGCTGCTGCGGGCCGTGACCGAGGGCCGGGTGCCCGAGTCGGCCGTGGACGACAAGGTGCGGCGGCTGCTGCGGCTCGCCGACCGCTGCGGCGCCCTCGGCGGGACGCGACCCCGTCCCGCCCGGGGCGTCATGCGCTCGCGGGAGGCGCGGGCGCTGGCCCGGCGCGCGGTCGTCGCGGGGGCCGTGCTGCTCACCAACCGGGACGTCCTCCCGCTCGCCCCGGAACGCCTGGCCACCGTCGCGGTGATCGGCGCGCACGCCGCCCGCACCCGCACCCAAGGCGGCGGCAGCGCCGGGGTGTTCGCCCAGGACGAGGTGTCGGTCCTCGACGGGCTGCGGTCCGGGCTGCGCGGCCGGGCCCGGGTCGTCCACGTCCCCGGACCGGCCGCCGACGGGCCGCCCCCGCCCCTGGACATGACCCTGTGCACGGACCCGCGCACCGCGGCCCCCGGCGTCCTGCTGCGGATGCTGGACGCCGAAGGACACGAGCTGTACGCCGAGCACCGTCACGGCGGACGGCAGTTGGAACCCCGGCTGGTGCCCGGCGCGCACACCGTCGAGATCAGCGCACGGCTGCACCCACGGGTCTCGGGCACCTGGACGCTCGGCATCGCCGGGTTCGGACGGCTCGCCCTGCGGCTCGACGACCGCGTCCTGCTCGACGACGTCTTCGAACGGGACACCGACGACCCCGCGATCGTGCACGTCAGCCCGCCGACACACCTTGCGACGGCCGAACTGACCGCGGGCGCCGACCCGTTGCTGGTGGCCCGGCGCACGCTCGCGCCCGACTCCGGCCGGGCCACCGTCGTGGGCGCCGCCCCGCCCACCGCCGACCTCACCGGATCGCTCGCCGAGGCGGCCCGTGCGGCGCGGGCGGCGGACGCCGTCGTGGTCGTCGTCGGCACCACCGAGCACGGCGAGAGCGAGGGCCACGACCGCACGAGCCTCGCCCTCGGCGCCCGGCAGGACGCCCTCGTGCGCACGGTGGCCCGCGCCAACCCGCGCACCGTGGCCGTCGTCAACAGCGGCGGCCCCGTCGAACTGCCCTGGCGGGACGAGGTGGGCGCGCTGCTCCTCGCGTGGTTCCCCGGCCAGGAGGCGGGCGGCGGGATCGCGGACGTGCTGCTGGGCCGGGCGGAACCCGGTGGCCGGCTGCCCACGACCTGGCCGGCGCGGCTGGCCGACGCCCCGGTGACCCGCACCCGCCCCGTCGCCGGGCGCCTCGACTACACCGAGGGCCTGCACATCGGTCACCGCGCCTGGCTGCGCGAACACCGCACGCCCGCCTACTGGTTCGGGCACGGCCTCGGCTACACGACCTGGGAGTACGACGAGCTCACCGGCCCCTCCGCGGTCCGCGCCGGCACCGGCTTCACCGTCCGGGTGCGCCTGCGCAACACCGGTCCGCGCGCGGGCCGCGAGGTGGTGCAGCTCTACCTGTCCCGCCCCGCCTCCGCGATCGACCGCCCCGTCCGCTGGCTGGCGGGCCACACGGCGGTCCGGGCGGAGCCGGGCGGGGCGGCCACGGCGGAGATCCACGTCCCACCGCGGAGCCTGCGCCACTGGTCCGTGGAGCGGGGTGCCTGGGACACCGAGCCGGGCCGTCTCCTGCTGCTCGCGGGCCGCTCGGCGGGCGACCTGCCGCTGGCAGGGGAGACGGTGGTGACCCCGACGGGGGAGACGGGGGGCACACTGCTGCGGGAGTGAGCCCCGCCCCCTGTCCGCCCCCTCTCGGGGAGGAGTGGGACGGGAGGGTTGGGGGTGTTTGTCACCCCTCGGAGAGCGCTCTATGCCCTTGCCCGGCGGTGCCGTTAGGGTGCCGTCATGAGCAGAGAGGCACCGACGCTGGAGGACGTCGCGCGGGAGGCCGGGGTGTCCCGGGCCACCGTGTCGCGCGTCGTCAACGGCGTGCGCAACGTGGACCCGGCGATCCAGGAGACCGTCCGCCGGGCCATCGAACGCACCGGGTACGCCCCCAACCGGGCCGCCCGCGCGCTCGTCACCCGGCGGGCCGAGACCGTCGCGCTGGTCGTCTCCGGCGCGGGCGACGCCTCCGACGCGACCCAGAACGCCTTCGCCGCCCGGGTGTTCGCCGACCCCTTCTTCGGCCGGGTGGTCGGCGGTGTCGTCGGCTTCCTGCGCCCGCGTTCCATGCACCCGGTGCTGATGTTCGCCGAGTCCGACGAGGCGCGCCGGGAGGTGCTGACGTATCTGCGGCAGGGCCGGGCCGACGGCGCGCTCGTCGTCTCCACCCACGCCGACGATCCGCTGCCCGCGCTGCTCGCCGAGGCCGGCCTGCCCGCGGTGCTGTTCGCCCGCCCCGCCCGCCCGGTGCCGCTCAGCTACGTCGACCTCGCCCACCGCGACGGCGGCCGGCTCGCCGCGGAGCACCTCCTCGCGCGGGGCTGCCGCCGGCTCGCCACCGTCTCCGGCCCGCTCGCGGTCACCGCCAGCCAGGAGCGGCTCGCCGGGTTCCGTGACGCCCTCGCCCGCCACGGGCATCCGTACGTCCCGGTCGCCGAAGGGGGCTTCACGCTGGACAGCGGGGTCGTGGCGATGTCCGGGCTGCTCGACGAACACCCGGACGTCGACGGGGTGTTCGTCGCCAACGACCTCATGGCGCAGGGCGCCTGCCAGGTGCTGCGCGAGCGGGGCCGCCGGGTCCCCGAGGACGTCGCCGTGGTCGGCTTCGACGACTCGACCGTCGCGGTCACCTGCCGCCCCCAGCTCACCACGGTCCGCCAGCCGGTGGAGGAGATGGCCGCGGAAATGGCCCGCCTCCTGGACACCCACATCCGCACCCCCCACACCCGCCCCACGTCAGTACTCTTCGACCCCACGTTGATCCCCCGGGAATCGGCCTAGCCAAGTTCACAAGGGGTGAGGACAGCGCCCCACAGGGGCGCGGGGAACTGCGCGATCAGCCACGACGCACGGCAACCCGGCGATGCACAAGTCCCCCTACGGCGCGCCCCCGGCCCCGGCCACCGCCCCGCAGGGGGGACGCGGGGAACTGCGCGACCAGCCCCCCACACGCTCACCCGGCAACGCACATGCCCCCCTACGGCGCGCCCCCGGCCCCGGCCACCGCCCCACAGGGGGACGCGGGGAACTGCGCGACCAGCCCCCCACACGCTCACCCGGCGACGAAACACCCGCCCCCACGGCGCGACCCCGCCGTCGGCCCCTACGCCAGTCGTCCGTCCAAGGCCCGGCGCCAAGCCGGCGACGGCACCCGCCGAACCGCCGGAGGCACCCCGCCACGCCCGAAGAAGTCCGCCAGCGGCAGGATCGCCGCGCCCACCGTCACCGCGTCCGGCCCCAGCCGCCCCAGCTCGATCCCCACCCGCCCCGCCGGATAGCTCAGCGCGTGCGCGAGCGCGTGCTCCCGCACCTCCGCCAGGAACGCCGCCCCCAGCTGGAGCCCCGCCCAGCCACCCACCAGCACCCGCTCGGGCTGGAAGAGGTTGACCAGGTCGGACAGGCCCGCCCCGAGATACTCCGCCGTCTCCGCGAGGACCCCCGCCGCCACCGGATCGGGCACACCCCCGTCCCCGGGCCGCGCCGCCGCCACCAGCTCCGTCAGCGCCGTCTCCTCGTCCGCCCCGGCCGACGGCGTCCCGCCCGCCTCCCGCCACCGCGCGAGCAGCGCCTCCGCCCCCGCGTACGCCTCCAGGCACCCCAGGGCCCCGCACCGGCAGCGGCGCCCCCTGACCCGTACCGTCAGATGCCCCCACTCGACCGCGCGCCCCTGCTCCACGTCCTCGGTGACGATGCACGCGCCGACACCCGAACCGAACAGCACCACCACGGCGTTGCGCGCCCCGCGCCCCGCGCCGAACCACATCTCCGCCTGGCCCAGCGTCTTGGCGCCGTTGTCGATGAAGTACGGCACGTGCGGCGGCAGTTGACCCGTGGACCGCAGCAGCCGCTCCAGCGGCACCGCGGGCCAGCCGATCGTCTGCCCGTGCACCACCGCCCCCTCGTCACCGTCCTGTTCGACGATCCCGGGCACCCCGATGCCCACGCCGAGCAGGTCGTCCCCGCTCACCCCGGCCGTGCGCAGCACCTCCGCGACACCGTCGTGGACATGGCCCACGACCACGTCCACGTCGTACCGGTTCGGCGTCAACGGCCGCTCGGCACGGGCGAGTTCGCGGAGGGTGAGATCGAACAGCTCCACCCGCACCCGGGTCTCGCCCACGTCGACCCCGATCATGTGCCCGCTGCCTGGCACGACCCGCAGCAGCGTCCTCGGCCGGCCCCCCTCGGAGTCCACGCTGCCCGCCTCCTCCAGCAGCCCGTCGGCGAGCAGCTGGGCCGCGACATTGCTGACGGAGCCCGAACTCAGTCCGGTCGCCACGCCCAGCGCCTGGCGGCTCATGGGCCCGTCGAAATACAACCGTTGCAAAACGGCTGCCCGGCTCTCCCGTCGCAGGTCACGCACCGTGCGACCGCCCCGCACCACCACCTGGCCTCCTCGTGTCCCGGCACCGTCCGGCAGATACCTGTGCCGGATCCCTTGACGAGCGTTTCTCTCAGGGTTTAACTCACGTCCTAAATTAAGCCATGAGGGCCTTCGGGAGTCGAACGGGGTGTCGCCGACCGGAACCCGCCCTCGGGACTCGACTCCCGGAAAGGGACACCAGGAGCCATGCGCAGCATCCGAGCCGCGGCCGTAGGCGCCGTCACGATGTCTTTCGCCCTTGCCCTCACGGCCTGCGGAGGCGGTTCGTCCAGCGGTGGCGGGTCCAACGACTCGCCGAAGACGCTGACCTACTGGGCCTCCAACCAGGGCGCGAGCATCGCCGTGGACAAGCAGGTCCTCCAGCCCGAGCTCGACAAGTTCGAGAAGCAGACGGGCGTCAAGGTGAAGCTGGAGGTCGTGCCCTGGTCCGACCTCCTCAACCGGATCCTCACGGCGACCACCTCCGGTCAGGGCCCCGACGTCCTGAACATCGGCAACACCTGGAGCGCCTCGCTCCAGGCCACCGGCGCGCTGCTGCCCTGGGACGCCAAGAACTTCGACAAGATCGGCGGCAAGGACCGCTTCGTCGACTCCGCGCTCGGCTCCACCGGTGCCGAGGGCAAGGACCCGGCCGCCGTGCCGCTGTACTCGATGGCGTACGCGCTGTACTACAACAAGCAGATCCTCGCCGACGCCGGCATCTCCCAGCCCCCGGCCACCTGGGACGAGCTGATCGCCGACGGCAAGAAGATCCAGGCCAAGGGCAAGACGGTCCTGGGCGCCGAGGGCTCCAACCTGTCGGAGAACATCCACCACGTCTTCGTCTTCGCCAAGCAGCACGACGCCGACTTCTTCACCGCCGACGGCAAGCCGAACTTCACCGACCCCAAGGTCGTGGCCGCGGTCAAGCAGTACGTCGACCTCATGGCCAAGGACAAGGTCATCCCGACCGGTGACGCCGAGTACGCGCAGAACCAGTCCGTCAGCGACTTCGCCAAGGGCAAGCAGGCGTTCCTGCTGTGGCAGTCCGCCGCCGCCAACCTGAAGTCCCAGGGCATGCCCGAGGACAGCTACGGCATCGCGCCCGTCCCGGTCCAGTCCGGCACCCCCGGCACCGGCGCCCAGACCAACTCCATGGTCGCGGGCATCAACATCTCGGTCTTCAAGAACACCAAGAACGTCGACGGTGCCACGAAGTTCGTGAAGTTCATGACGAGCGACGAAGAGCAGAAGATCCTCAACAAGGCGTACACCTCCATCCCGCCGGTCAAGGCCGCGCAGGACGACCCCGCCTTCAGCACCCCGGCCACCTCGGTCCTGAAGAACACCCTCGCCACCAGCGCCGCGGCCCTGCCGCAGGTCGCCGCCGAGTCCCAGTTCGAGACCACGGTCGGCACCGCCGTCAAGGACCTGTTCGCCGACGTGGCCGCCGGGCGCGCCGTCACCACCGACTCGGTGAAGGCCAAGCTCGAAAAGGCCCAGCAGCAGATGCCGGCGGCCTGAGCACCATGACCGCCACCGTCCCGACCGAGACAGGCGGACGGACCGAGCGGAAGAGCTCCCCCGGGGCGGCGCGTGGACCGCGCCGCCCCGGGCGGATCCGCCGTATCGGACTGCCCTACCTGCTCCTGCTGCCCGCCCTGCTGCTCGAACTCCTGGTCCACCTGGTGCCGATGGTCATCGGCATCGTCATGAGCTTCAAGGAGCTCACCCAGTTCTACATCCGCGACTGGGGCGCCGCTCCCTGGTCCGGCTTCGACAACTACAAGGTGTCGGTGGACTTCGACGCCCCCGTCGGCGAAGCCCTGCTGCACTCCTTCTTCGTCACCGTCGGCTTCACCCTGCTGTCGGTCGGCCTGTGCTGGTTCATCGGCACCGCCGCCGCCATCTACATGCAGGACACCTTCCGGGGCCGCGGCTTCCTGCGCGCCCTGTTCCTGGTGCCGTACGCGCTGCCCGTCTACGCGGCCGTCATCACCTGGGTGTTCATGTTCCAGCACGACAACGGCCTGGTGAACCACGTCCTGCACGACCAGCTGCACCTCACCGACAAGCCGTCCTTCTGGCTCATCGGCGACAACAGCTTCGTCGCGCTGCTCGTGGTGTCGGTGTGGAAGGGCTGGCCGTTCGCCTTCCTCATCGTGATGGCCGGCCTCCAGAACATCCCCAAGGAGCTGTACGAGGCCGCCTCGCTCGACGGCGCCGGCATGCTCCAGCAGATCCGCCGCATCACCCTGCCGTCGCTGCGCCCGGTCAACCAGGTACTGATCCTGGTGCTGTTCCTGTGGACGTTCAACGACTTCAACACCCCGTACGTCCTGTTCGGCAAGTCGGCCCCGGAGGCGGCGGACCTCATCTCGGTCCACATCTACCAGGCGTCCTTCGTCACCTGGAACTTCGGCACCGGCTCGGCGATGTCCGTCCTGCTGCTGCTCTTCCTGCTCGTCGTGACGGGCGTGTACCTCCTGCTCACCTCGCGCGGAAGGAAGTCCGCCGATGCCTAGTGCCCCGGCCTCCCCCATGGCGCCGCCGCGCTCCTTCCTGTGGTCCCGGCGGATCTTCCTCACCCTGCTCACGGGCTTCGTCGTGGTGCCCGTGTACGTCATGATCTCCAGCTCGCTGAAGCCGCTCGCGGACGTCACGGGCAAGTTCCGCTGGCTGCCCAGCGAGGTGACGATCCGGCCGTACATCGACATCTGGTCGACCGTGCCGCTGGCGAAGTACTTCATGAACTCGCTGATCGTGTCGGGCGCGGCGACCATCTGCTCGGTGGTGATCGCGGTGTTCGCCGCCTACGCCGTCAGCCGCTACAACTTCCGCGGCAAGCGCGTGTTCACGGTCACCGTCCTGTCGACGCAGATGTTCCCGGGCATCCTCTTCCTGCTGCCCCTGTTCCTCATCTACGTCAACATCGGCAACGCCACCGGCATCGCCCTGTTCGGCTCGCGCGGCGGGCTGATCCTGACGTACCTGACGTTCTCGCTGCCGTTCTCGATCTGGATGCTCATCGGGTACTTCGACTCGGTGCCGCGCGACCTGGACGAGGCGGCGCTGGTGGACGGCTGCGGGCCGCTCGGCGCGCTGTTCCGGGTCGTCGTGCCGGCCGCCATCCCCGGCATCGTCGCGGTCGCCGTCTACGCCTTCATGACCGCCTGGGGAGAAGTCCTCTTCGCGTCCGTGATGACGAACGACACCACCCGCACGCTCGCCGTGGGCCTCCAGGGCTACTCCACGCTCAACGACGTGTACTGGAACCAGATCATGGCCGCCTCGCTGGTCGTCAGCGTGCCCGTGGTGGCCGGCTTCCTCCTGTTGCAGCGTTATCTCGTCGCCGGGCTCACCGCCGGAGCGGTCAAGTGACCTCCGTCCCGGCCCGCACCTCCCCCCATCCCGAAGGGACTCCCGTGTCCGACCGCATCGACCTCGCCGCACTCCCGCACGACTTCCTGTGGGGTACGGCCACAGCGGCGTACCAGATCGAGGGAGCCGTCGCGGAGGACGGCCGTGCCCCGTCGATCTGGGACACCTTCTCGCACACCCCCGGGAAGATCGACAACGGCGACACCGGTGACGTCGCCTGCGACCACTACCACCGCTGGCGCGAGGACATCGGTCTGATGCGCGGGCTCGGCACCGACGGCTACCGGCTGTCCCTCGCCTGGCCCCGGATCGTGCCGGGCGGCGACGGCCCGGTCAACCCCAAGGGCCTCGCCTTCTACGACGAGTTGATCGACGGGCTGCTGGAGGCGGGCATCACCCCCTTCGTCACCCTCTACCACTGGGACCTGCCCCAGGCCCTCCAGGACCGCGGCGGCTGGCCCGAGCGGGAGACCGCCGAGCACTTCGCCTCGTACGCCTCCGTCGTCGCCGAGCGCCTCGGCGACCGCGTGAAGAACTGGGCCACGCTCAACGAGCCCCTCTGCTCGGCCTGGATCGGCCACCTCGACGGCAACATGGCTCCCGGGTTCAAGGACCTGACCGCCGCGGTGCGTGCCTCCTACCACCTGCTGCTCGGCCACGGCCTCGCCACCCAGGCGATCCGCGCCGCCTCGCCCGACGCCCGCGTCGGCATCGTCAACAACCTCTCCACGGTGTTCCCCGCCACCGACCGGCCCGAGGACCTGGAGGCCGTGCGCCGCCAGGACGGACACGTCAACCGCTGGTGGCTCGACCCGATCCACGGCCGCGGCTTCCCGGCCGACATGCGCGAGGTCTACGGCGTCGAACTCCCCGAGAAGCCGGGCGACCTGGAGACCATCGCCGCGCCGCTGGACTGGCTGGGCCTGAACTACTACTTCCCGGCGTACGTCACGAGCGACCCCGAGGGCCCGGCCCCCTACGCCCGTTCGGTCCGCCGCCCCGACGTGCCGCGCACCGGCATGGACTGGGAGATCGACGCGAGCGGCATCGAGACGCTGCTGCTGCGCCTGACCGAGGAGTACGGCGCGCGCACGCTGTACGTCACCGAGAACGGCTCCGCCTTCCCGGACGTCGTGCGCCCCGACGGCACGGTCGACGACCCCGAGCGCCAGGAGTACCTGATCGAGCACCTGGCCGCGGTGGCCTCCGCCGCGCGCAAGGGCGCCCCGGTCGCCGGGTACTTCGCCTGGTCGCTGCTGGACAACTTCGAGTGGGCCTACGGCTACGCCAAGCGCTTCGGCCTGGTCCACGTGGACTACGAGACCCAGGTCCGCACCGTCAAGGGCACCGGACACCGCTACGCGGACATCGTCCGGGCGCACCGGGAGGCGGTGCGCAAGGCCGCCTGATCCTCCGGGCGGTGGGTGCGGGCGCGGGAGCCCGTACCCACCGCACCGGGCGCACAACCACATTCGAGATGACATGAACGCGCCAAAATTCACCCCCACCTCCCCAAGGAGAGCCGCATGCCATCCCGCACCCCCCGCACCCTGCTGACCGCCCTCGCCGCCCTGGCCATGCTGTCGGCCGGCCAGGCCTTCGCCGCCCCCGACCCGCAGCCCGACGGCTCCCAGCGGGCCGCCGCCGCTGCCGCCGCCTGGGACAGCGACCGCGCCGCCTCCGCCTACGCCGCCAACCCGGCCGCCGTCACCGCCTCCGGCAGCGAGAACGCCGGCGCCGGCCCCGGCCTCGCCTTCGACAACAACGCCGGCACCCGCTGGTCGAGCAACTTCGCCGACGACGCGTGGATCCGCGTCGACCTCGGCACCACCATCCGCGTCGACCGCGTCGTCCTCGACTGGGAGGCGGCGTACGGCAAGCGCTACGTCCTGGAAGTGTCCAAGAACGGCACCGACTGGACGCCCTTCTACACCGAGACGGCGGGCACCGGCGGCTCGGTCACCGCGTCCACCTATCCGCAGGAGGTGACCGGCCGCTACGTCAGACTGCGCGGCCTGGAGCGCGCCACCGCCTGGGGCTACTCCCTCTTCTCCTTCAAGGTCTACGGCGGCGAACCGGCCCCCGCGTCCACGACCCGCACCAACCTCGCCCTGAACCACCCGGCGTACTCCAACTTCTACCAGCACGCGGGCAATTCACCGGCGTTCGTCACCGACGGCGGCTGGCCCGCCGACCTCAGGGGCGACTCCACCCGCTGGTCGAGCGACTGGAACGCGGACCGCTGGGTCTCGGTCGACCTCGGTGCCACGTCGACCATCAACTCCGTGGACCTGTACTGGGAGTCGGCGTTCGCGGTCGACTACCAGCTCCAGGTCTCCGACGACAACCGCACCTGGCGCACGGTCTACCAGCCGTCGGCCTCCGAGGTCGCCGCGCGCCGCGCCAACGTCAAGGCACCGGGCGAGGCGGCGGGCCTGCACGACACGGTCAACCTGCCCAGCCCGGCGACGGGCCGCTACGTCCGCATGCTCGGCAAGGAGCGCCGCTCCTTCTACAACCCGGCGCCCGCCACCGCCCAGTTCGGCTACTCCCTCTACGAGTTCCAGGTGTGGGGGACGGGCGGCAGCGCGTCGGCGGCGTACCCGGCGCTGCCGGGCGAGCAGTCGGGCGCGTACCAGACGACGTTCTTCGACGACTTCACCGGCGCGGGGCTCGACCGTTCCAAATGGCGTGTGGTGAGGACCGGAACCGAGATGAACTCGGTCAACGGCGAGTCCCAGGCGTACGTCGACTCGCCCGACAACATCCGTACCGAGAACGGGGAGTTGATCCTCCGGGCGAAGTACTGCCGGGGCTGCACCCAGGCCGGCGGCGGCACCTACGACTTCACGTCGGGCCGCATCGACACCAACACCAAGTTCGACTTCACCTACGGCCGCGTGAGCGCCCGTATGAAGCTCCCGGTCGGCGACGGCTTCTGGCCCGCGTTCTGGCTCCTGGGCAGCAACGTCGACGACCCGTCGGTCTCCTGGCCGGCGTCCGGCGAGACCGACATCATGGAGAACATCGGCTACGGCGACTGGACCAGCACCGCCCTGCACGGCCCGGGCTACTCGGCGGACGGCAACATCGGCGCCCGCCAGACCTACCCGAACGGCGGCCGGGCCGACCAGTGGCACACCTACGCGGTGGAGTGGACGCCGACGGGCATGCGCTTCTACGTCGACGACCGCCTGGTCCAGGAGACGACCCGCAACGTCCTGGAGTCCACGCGCGGCCAGTGGGTCTACAACCACAACCAGTACGTCATCCTCAACCTCGCCCTCGGCGGCGCCTACCCCGCGGGCTGGAACAAGGTCACCACCCCCTACTGGGGCCTGCCCCAATCGAGCGTCGACCGCATCGCCGCGGGCGGCGTCCAGGCGGAGGTGGACTGGGTGAGGGTGGAACAGAAGCGCTGACGATCGCCGCGGCGGCCGGCCCGGGCAGACACAAGGTGTCTGCCCGGCCCGGGCACGCACGGTGCCGTGCGCGGACGGTGGTCCGCCGAAGGAGTCCGGGGCCGAGGAAGTTCGGGCCGAGGGAGTTCGGGGTCAGGAGTGCCAGCGGTCGCGGCCGTCGGAGCCCGGGCCGCAGACCATGGGCGTACCGGCACTCGTGACGCCGTGCGCGCCGGGAGGGGAGCAGAACGATCCGGGGTGCACGACGCCGACACCGCCCCCGCCGCTCGAACCTCCGCCGCCCGAGCTTCCGCTGCGGGAGCCCTCGTCGGAGGAGTGTGAGGAGGAGCCGCCGCGCGCCGAACTTCCGGATCCGGTCCCGTCGTTGTGGTCGTGACGGTCGGGGTCGTGGGCCGGGACGCGGTTCGTCGTGTCCTTCGCCGCCGGGCAGTGCCGGACGGGGTCGGCGTCGGACCATCGGCCCAGGTCGAGCCGGACCGCGGTCGCGGAGGTCACGTCGGTCCCCTCGTCGGGGGACTGGAAGCACACGTGCCACTCCTCGCCGTCCTCGGCGGCCTGCTCCGCGGTGGGGGCGTCCACGTCGAGGTAGACGTCGTCGAGCGTGACGCGCTCGGGATCAACACCGGCCCGGGTCAGAGCGCCGACCGCCGAGGCGTAGCTCGCGCCGACGACGTCGGGCATCGTCGGCCAGGGGAGCGGTGCGCCGTCCTCCTCGGGGCAGGGCTCGTCGGTCCTGACCGCCGCGAGGTCGATGGTCCTCGCGTCCGTGTCCGCCTCCTGGAAGCACACCGTCCACCCGGACAGCAGAACGATCGTCCGACTGTCCCGGGCCGCGTCGTGGTGACGGGTGGTGAACCCGGCGGCCCGCGCCCGCTTCTCCGCCTCGTCCAGCCGCTCGCCCGTGTGGTCGGCGGCTTTCACCGATGCCGAGGGCGACGGCGTGACCTCGGCGCTCACACCGTCCTGATGCCCCTTGGTGTCCGCCCGGTCCGCCGTGCCGTCGTCGAGCTGCCCGCCGATGCCGGCGCCGACGGCCAGCAGCATGAAGGCCCCGAACGTCGCCCCGAGTCTGGCGAACCAGCGCCATGGGGGCAGCACCCAGACCGCGACCATGACGGCGAGCATCACGACGAGGCCGAGCGGGAAACTGAGGGCGCCGAGCACGGCGACCAGGGCCAGCAGAGCGAGCGCGGCCCGAGTGGTCCTCCACCACGGCACGGTCGGCGGCGCGGCGTACGGATTGTTCATACGGCGTGGTTCCTCCGGTACGGGACGCACAGGCGAGGAAACCCCACCGGCTCGGATCCACCGACAGCGTCGTGCCTGCACGTAGAACCGGACACCCCGCATATGGGAGGAGTTGCACCAAAGGATGAGGGAAATGTGTTCGAGCGTATTCGGCTCGGGCAGACAGGTGACTGTGCCCCTCTCTCCGACGGACGCGGGCCTGACGGGGCTCGCATGCCGTGTGTGCTAGGCATGAGGCCATGCCGCTGCCGCACTTCGAGCTCAGTAGTTCCCAGTACGGGCTTCTTTCCGAGGCGTTGATCCGGGAGCTTCCTGATCCGGACTCGGGCGAGGACGCACTCCGGGAATGGTTCGCCCGAGGGTTGGACCCGGAGGAGCATGCCTCTGAGGTGTCGGAACTCGTGTTCCTCGGCCTGCTCATGAGAACGGACCGTGCCCTGTCACTGACGGGTCTGGGTGCGGCGGTCCACTACCGGGCAGCCAGCGAGGCCGCGGAGGAGCGGTTGGCCTCGGTGATCCGCCTCGTCGACAGGGTGACGCGTGTGAGGCATCCGCGACTCCCGGTGGCGGTGTCCCGGCTCGCCCGGGGTGCGTGCTCCTACGAGGAGGCGCTTGCCGAGGCGGCGCGCGTGGACTGAGTCGACACGACCGCTCACTCGTTGTCGGTCTCCGTGCCGAAGAGAGTGCCCTCCTCCCGGTGCCTGGCCTTTCGGGCGCCGGCCGTGACGGGCAGGACCCTCGCCGCGACCAGATCGGCGGCCGTGATCATCGGAGCGGCGAGGATCTCTGTGAGAAGACCGCTCTGGGCAGGGGCGAGTGTGACGAGTCGGCGCAGGACGGAGAGGAGCTCCAGCAGTTCGGTCGTCCACTCATGCGGCCAGGTCTCGACGTGCAGGTCGTCCAGCGGACTGGTGCGCTTGCTGGTCGGAGAAGCCTTGCGATAGCCGAACCACTTGTTGAGCACGTTCATACCGCCGACGTCGTACTGTCGGACGGCCTCGGGAACGGGGCCGAAGGCGCCCTTGCCCAGGTAGAGGATCTCCGACGACGCGTCGTATCCGAGGCTGTCGGGCATGTCGTTCCCGATGTGCTTCTGGTACTTGACCTGTCGTTCATCGCCGTTGACGAAGAGGACGTCGCCTTGGGTGCGTCCCGAATCCGGGTCCGCGTACCGCTCGCCGTACGTCGAGGCCCACAGGACCTCTTGGCCCAGCGAGACGGCCTTCTCCCACAAGTCTCGATCAGCTGTGAGGGGGAGGCGTACACCAGGGGTGAGGAGTTCCTCGGTGAATCGCTCGGTGAACGCCGCGTGCCCCGTGACGGCAACTGTGTAGGCCGCCAGATCGTGGACGGTCACACGGCCGAGGCCGAGCACCCGGGCCAGATGGGCCAGGAGTCCGTGCGGGACGTTGGCGGAGCCGTCCGGGTGGAGGACCGGCTGTACCCGTCCGCCGCGGCCGTTGAAGTGGTCAGTGTCCGGGAGTAGACACGTCGCGACGACGGCGGGACCCGAGCTGATGGGGTGCGACGACTGCTGGTTGAGGAAGAGCTGACCGGGCTGGAGAGAAGCCCACAGGTCGGGACGGGGACGGTCCAGAACCCGGTTGTCGGACACGAGGTGTTGGCGATCGAAGCTGCGAAGGGCGACACGTGTGAGTTGTGGGGTGGTGAGCGTCTCTTGTCCGAGGGGCAGATTGGACCCTATGTGTCCCGGCAGTGGTTCTCTCCGGCCCTTGAGTGTTCGGTCGTCCGTTTCCTTGAAGAGTTCCGCCTTTTCAGCGGGGTCGATTTCGCGGATCATGCGGGCCCAACGGCGTCGGAGTACTTCAGCAGAGGGAGAGCTGACCCAAGAACGGTTCGCCTTGGAACCCGGACTGCCCCAGGGGAACAGATCGATGAGCTCCGGAAACTCGTCCCACCCCGACTGGGTGGCCGGGGTGAAGGGGCGCGGGCCCTCGTCATGTGTCTCACGCCAACCGTCGTCGTCGAGTTGCATGGCCCTGAGCTGGCAGAACTTTTCCGAACGTCGCCCGGTGACCGCCCGGTAGTGGACGCGGGCGCGGTGACCTGGGCCGCGTGCTGTGTCCGCTCTGCGCACGAAGATGTGGATCGCCAGCGGCTGGGCGACACCGGGAAAGACTCGTTGTGGGACGGGTGAACGCTGGCCCTCGGGCGAGAGGTTGATGATCCAACCCTCGTCGCACGTCCGCCGGAGGTACTCCCGCATGCCCCTGCCGCCGGGTCCCGTCGCCCAACCCGACGGGGTGATGAGACACACGACTCCGTGCCGGTCACCGGGATGGGCGTCGAAGACCTTCCAGGTCGCCCAACGCCAGAAGTAGACATACATGTTCTTCAGCACGTGCTCGTAACGTCCGTTGTCGGGATGGCGGAACGCGTCGAGCAGCGGTGGCTCCTTGCCGGAGGGCTTCTTCTCCACCCAGCCACCCCGGCCCTCCGCCTTGTCGTCGTACGGCGGGTTCGCGATCACCGCGGTGACCGGCGTCCGCGCCTTGATGCGGTTGGCGCGCTTGCGGGAGTCGGAAAGCGCGCCATAGGTGGAGGCCAGGTACTCCTCCTCGACGAACGGGTTGTCCAGGGTGTCCGTGACGAAGAAGCTCAGCCCGTCCCGTGGAAGCTGGGCCTCGTACCGTTTGAGGAGGTCGGACGCGCGCAGTTCGGCCACTGCGAAGGGGCCCATCTGCAACTCGAAGCCGTACAGCCGTGAGGCGAGGCGGGAGATCGCGTCGCGGGCCATGGCGGGCCCATGACGCTCGACGGCCTGCTCGGCCACCCGCTCGATGACCGTGTGCAGGAAAGTCCCCGTACCCATGGACGGGTCGATGATCCTGACCTCGTCCGCGCCGAACCCTTCTTGGTGGTCGAGTCGTGTCCGGACGACGTCCTCGGTGAGCCGGACCATTTCCTCGACCACCTCGCGCGGCGTGTAGTACGAGCCGCTCTGCTGACGCAGTTCCGGGTCGTAGACGGTGAGGAAGTGCTCGTAGAGATGGAGATAGGCGTCCCGGTTGCCCATCCGGATCACGGGCCATTCGACCCGTTCGACCGTACGGGTGAGCAGGTCGAGGGTGACGGTGAAGCGCTCGTTGACGTTGTCGGTGAGCAACTGGAGCGCCTTGCCCATGAGGGCGTGGTCCGCGTCCAGGCGTCGGCCGATCTCATGGAACGAGTTCGGCGCGAGGGGGATGCCCTCGGTCCGGGCCAGCAGGAGGGCGAAGGTGATTGTCTGGGCGTAGCCGTCCGCGAAGGTGAAGTTGTCGGCGGAGGGGAAGAGCAGCCGCCGCCAGTCGTTCTTCAGGCCGGTGAACGGCCGTGCGCGCAGGTCGTCGTCCGGCGCGGACGATCGTGCCTCGAAGGCGAGTTGTTCCAGAACCGTGGAGCGGAGTAGTCGGCACAGCGGCGCGATGTGCTGGACCAGCCGGGCGACCTGGGTGATCTTCGGTGGTGCCCAGCGCAGGAACTGCTTCAACAGGGCGTCGAACGAGGCGGGGTCGCCGATGGTGAGCTTGTCGCCGGCGGTTTTGAGCGTGCCCGTGAAGTGGACCGGCTCCCCGATCTGCTCGCCATGGCGGAAGAGCCGCCACTCGGTGCCGTTCGAATACAGCAGGTTGGGGAGATCGCGGAGTTTGTCCCATTGCTCGCGATTGGCCTTGGAGAATGTCGCCGGGTCCACCGGCAACCCCGGCTTCTTCAGCTCGATGTATCCGGTGATCGTGCCGTTCTCGCTCACCGCGTAGTCGGGGCGTACGCCCAGGTCCGGAATCCGGTACTCGTCGTGCCAGGCCACCTCGTGGTGCTGGTGCCGCTCGCCCACTGTCCTGAGCAGCGTTTCGAGCGGAGCGCGGATCGACGACTCCGGCCCACCCGCAGCGGACAGCTTGCGGTGGCACTGGCGGCCGAACTCCGACACGGCGGCGCGTAACCAGCCGTACTCGTCCTCAGGCATGGTCCCCCCGAACCGAGAAATGCCCCAGCCGTTCCCACCCCCGGGGCATGCCATGTGCAAGCCGGTGCGTCACATGCGGTACATCTGACCGATCGTGACGGAACGACAGCGCACTGTCCATCCCGCGTGATGGATTTTTGTGTATGTGACCGGCATGCCGAAAGGACCCGGATCGTCTGTGATCCGGGCCCTTGTCGGTTGGGAGGGGGTGGTCAGCGGACCGCCAGTTCCCGGACCTCCGTCGGAATTCCCACCGGGCACTCCTCCATCGTGTCCGGCACCGTCACCCGCGACGTCCGGTACAGCCAGATGACGTCGCGGCCGAAGGACCACACCAGGGACGTCAGGGACAGGAGCACCACGGCGAGGTTCGCGAGGGGCGGGAGGAGTTCCGACGCGGCCAGGAGGAGGCAGATGCCCTGGACGGCCGCGACCGTCTTGCGGGCGAACGACGGGGGCAGCGGGGCGTTCAGCCATGGGGCGACGCGGGCCGCCGCCACGAACGCGTAGCGCATCAGGCCGATCAGCAGCACCCACACACCGAGCTGCATCGACACGTACACGCTCAGGACCAGGATCAGGAACGCGTCGACCTCCATGTCGAAGCGGGCGCCCAGCGCCGTCGACGTGCCCGTGCGCCGCGCGACCTTGCCGTCGACGCCGTCCAGCACCAGCGCCACCGCGGTAAGCGCGACGAGCACCGTCACCGGCGGCGCGCTCTCGAAGGAGTCCGCGACCAGCGCCGTCACCCCGCCGACCAGCGTCGCCCGGCCGAGGGTCACCCGGTTGGCCGGGCCGAAGGAGCGCGGCCGGGCGCGGTGCAGCGCCCAGGACAGCACCGCCCAGGTGGCGAACGCGAACGCCAGCCCCGTCAGCCAACCGGCCGGCCCCAGGCCGATCGCGGTGCCCAGCAACACCAGCAGCAGGATCTGGACGCCCGCTCCCACGGCCGTCTCCTGCTGGACCAGCCTTGCCTCGTACGTGTTGTTCAGGGCCACCGCACATTCCTCCGGCCGAGTGACAGAGTCGATCAACGCCGCGTACTGTGCGCGGCCTGTGCACATCTCGGTACGTGAACAACTTCCCGATCGTTCAGGAGGATGCCGATGAACCGCTCGGCGCGTGCGTTCTGGCTGCGCTCACCGGGCCACGGCGAGCTGCGTGACGTCACCCTCGCGGACCCCGCCGAGGACGAGGTGGTGGTGCGCGCGCTGTACTCCGGGGTCAGCCGCGGCACCGAGACCCTCGTCTTCCGCGGTGGTGTCCCGACCAGCCAATACGCGGCCATGCGAGCGCCGTTCCAGGAGGGGGACTTCCCCGGCCCGGTCAAGTACGGCTACCTCGGCGTCGGTGTCGTCGAGGAGGGTCCAGGGCACCTGACCGGACGCACGGTCTTCTGCCTGTATCCGCACCAGAGCCGTTACGTCGTTCCGGTGAACGCCGTCACCGTCGTCCCCGACGGCGTGCCCGCCGCGCGGGCCGTGCTCGCCGGCACCGTGGAGACCGCCGTGAACGCCCTGTGGGACGCCGCCCCCCTCGTCGGCGACCGCATCGCCGTGGTCGGCGGCGGCATGGTCGGCTGCTCGGTGGCCGCCCTCCTCGCCCGCTTCCCCGGCGTACGGCTCCAGCTCGTGGACGCCGACCCGGCCCGCGCCGCCACCGCCGCCGCCCTCGGCGTCGACTTCGCCGCGCCGGCCGACGCCCTCGGCGACTGCGACCTGGTCGTCCACGCCAGCGCCACCGAACAGGGCCTCGCCCGCTCCCTCGAACTGCTCGCCCCCGAGGGCACCGTCGTCGAACTCAGCTGGTACGGCGACCGCCGGGTGTCCCTGCCGCTCGGCGAGGCGTTCCACTCCCGCCGCCTCACCGTCCGCAGCAGCCAGGTCGGCACCGTCTCCCCGGCCCGCAGCGCGCGCCGCGGCTACGGCGACCGCCTGGCCCTCGCCCTCGATCTCCTCGCCGATCCGGCGCTGGACGCACTCGTCACCGGGGAATGCGCTTTCGAGGAGTTGCCGGAGGTCATGCCACGGCTCGCGTCGGGCGAGATCCCCGCCCTCTGTCACCGGGTCCGGTACACCGAGAACGGCTGACGGAACCGTTCAATTCGGTACGACAGAGGGCCTGACCTGAGAAAAGAGTGCGGCTCCGGTGAACGCCCGACGGCGAAGGGCCGTACTACCAGACATCCCCCGGCAGGCGCCGGTGGGGGACCAGACGCGCCGCACCTGGAGGGTCGTCCGTTGTTCAGCATCACCGTCCGTGATCACATCATGATCGCCCACAGCTTCCACGGCGAGGTGTTCGGGCCCGCTCAGCGCCTGCACGGCGCCACGTTCCTCGTGGACGCCACGTTCCGCCGCGAGCAGCTGGACGACGACAACATCGTCGTCGACATCGGACTGGCCACCCAGGAACTGGGCGCGGTCGTCAGCGAGCTGAACTACCGCAACCTCGACAACGAGCCCGACTTCGCCGGCGTCAACACCTCGACGGAGTTCCTGGCCAAGGTCATCGCCGACCGGATCGCCGAGCGCATCCACAAGGGCGCCCTGGGCGAGGGCGCCAAGGGCATCGCGGGCCTCGCGGTCACCCTGCACGAGTCGCACGTCGCCTGGGCGAGTTACGAGCGTGCCCTGTGACCGACACGACCGTCGACCGGACCTCACCCCCGGACTCGCTGACCTTCGTGCCCGTCCAGCGCGCGGGCCTCGACCACGTCGGGATCATCCCCATGTCCCTGCGCACCCTGCACTTCGTTTTGCCCGGCGGTGTCGACGACCCGGCCGCGCCCAGCGGCGGCAACGCCTACGACCGCCGTGTCTGCCTCGACCTGCCCGGCTTCGGCTGGCAGGTCACCCGGCACGCGGTCCCCGGTGCCTGGCCCCGGCCCGAGGGCGCCGACCGCGACGCGCTCGCGCGCACCCTGCGGGAACTGCCGGACGGCGCCGTCGTCCTGCTCGACGGGCTCGTCGCCTGCGGGGTGCCCGAGGTCGTCGTCCCCGAGGCCGAACGGCTGCGCCTCGCCGTCCTCGTCCACCTCCCGCTCGGCGACGAGACCGGACTCGAGCCCTCCGTCGCCGCCGACCTCGACGCCCGGGAGCGTGCGGTGCTGCGGGCGGTGCCCGCGGTCGTCGCCACCAGCGACTGGGCCGTACGGCGGCTCGTCTCCCACCACGGCCTGGCGCCCGAACGCGTCCACGTCGCCGCGCCCGGCGCCGACATCGCGCCCCTCGCCGCCGGCGGCGACGGTGTCTCGCACCTGCTGTGCGTGGCCGCCGTCACTCCCCGCAAGGGCCAGCACCGCCTGGTGGAGGCCCTGGCCGCGGTACGGGACCTGCCCTGGAGCTGCGTCTGCGTCGGCGGGCTCACCCAGGACCCCGAGTACGTCGCCCATCTGCGCGGCCTGATCGCGCGGCACGGCCTCACCGACCGGCTGCACCTCGTGGGACCGCGCTCCGGCGCCGACCTCGACGCGAGCTACGCAGGCGCCGACCTCATGGTCCTCACCTCGTACGCCGAGACGTACGGCATGGCGGTGACCGAGGCGCTGGCCCGCGGCATCCCGGTGCTCGCCACCGACGTCGGCGGGCTCCCGGAGGCGGTCGGCCGCGCCCCCGACGGCGGGGTGCCCGGCATCCTCGTCCCGCCGGAGGACCCGGCCGCGCTCGCCGTCGAACTGCGCGGCTGGTTCGGCGAGGCCGACGTGCGCCGCCGCCTCAAGGCCGCCGCCCGCGGCCGCCGCGCCGCGCTCGACGGCTGGGCCACCACGGCCCGCAGCCTGGCCGGGGTCCTCCAGCGACTGCCCGGCGAACCCCGGAGGGCGGCATGAGCGCCGGGCCCACGACGAGCACGGCGGGGAAGGTCCCCGCCCAGCCGGAGGTGAAGGACGTGACACCGACGACGCACGGCGGAGCGGACCACCCCTCCGACGTCATCCCCGGCGCCGGACCCGCGCCGCGGCCGGGCGAGCGGCCCACCGTACGGCTGCGGGACACCGGCGAGGACGAGCCGCCCCGGTACGCGCCCGAGTGGCTGGAGCTGCGCGAGAGCGCCGACGCCGCCGCGCGCTCCCTCGACCTGCTCGACCCGCTGCGCATCCGGCTCGCCAACCTCCCGGGCCGCACCGGCGGCGCCGTCGTGCACGACCTGGGCTGCGGCACCGGCTCGATGGGCCGCTGGCTCGCGCCCCGGCTCGACGGCGCCCAGCACTGGGTGCTGCACGACCGCGACCCCTATCTGCTGCACTTCGCCGCCGTCGCCTCCCCGCGCGCCGCCGCCGACGGCAGCCGCGTCACCGTCGAGACCCGGCGCGGCGACGTCGCCCGGCTCACCCCGGACGCGCTGGCCGGCGCCTCGCTGGTCACCGCGTCCGCGCTGCTCGACGTCCTCACCCGCGAGGAGGTCGAGACGCTGGCCACCGCCTGCGCGGGCGCCGGCTGCCCGGCCCTGCTGACCCTGTCGGTCGCCGGACGCGTCGAACTCACCCCGGCCCGCCCGCTGGACGCCGAGATCGCGGAGGCGTTCAACGCCCACCAGCGGCGCACCGGGATGCTCGGCCCCGACGCGATTACCGTCACCTGCGAGGCGTTCGCCGACCGCGGGGCCACCGTCAAGGTCCACCCCAGCGCCTGGCGGCTCGGCCCCGACGAGGCCGAACTGACCGCCCAGTGGCTGCGCGGCTGGGTCGGCGCGGCCGTCGAGCAGCGCCCCGAACTGCGCGAGCGGGCCGACGACTACCTCCGGGAGCGGCTGGCCGAGTGCGCCGCGGGCGAGCTGCGCGTGACCGTCCACCACAGCGATCTGCTCGCCCTGCCGCGGCCCGTGGGAGGTGCCTCATGAGCGCCCCCGCGGTCGAGATCGAGCCGGCCGCCGGCCCGGCGACCCCGAGGACGGACGCCACCGCCCCCCGGCGGCACCCCGTCGGCCCGGCGCTGCGCCGGCACGCCGGGACCGCAGCAGGAACGGTCATCCTGGCCGTGCTCCTGTGGCGCCTCGGCACCGGGGTCTTCCTGGACGGGCTGCGCCGCATCGACCTGCCGTCGCTGGCCCTCGCCGTCGGCATCGGCGTCGTCACCACCGTCTTCAGCGCCTGGCGCTGGCAGTTGGTGGCGCGCGGGCTGCGTCTGACGCTGCCGCTCGGGCCGGCCGTGGCCGACTACTACCGCGCACTGTTCCTCAACGCGGCCCTGCCCGGCGGTGTCCTCGGCGACGTGCACCGCGCGGTCCGGCACGGGCAGAGCGCGGGCGACCTCGGCCGGGGCGTGCGCGCGGTCGTCCTCGAACGGGTCGCCGGGCAGGTCGCGTTGGCGGTGGTCGGCGCGGGCGTGCTGTTCGTGCTGCCGTCCCCGGTCCGCGACGACGTCCGGGACTTCGCGCCCCTGGTGCTGCTCGCCGCCGCCGGCGCGGTCGCCGTCGTCCTCGCCCTCCGCCTCAGCCGCGGGCCCGCCCGCCGTACCGGCGCCCTGGGCCGGACCCTCGCCGAGGCCCGGCAGGGCCTGCTGTCCCGGCGGAACTGGCCCGGAGTCGCCCTGTCCTCGGCCGTCATCCTGGCCGGGCACCTCGCGACGTTCGTGCTGGCGGCCCGGGTCACCGGCAGCAGCGCCCCCGTCACGGCGCTGCTGCCCATCGCGGTCCTCGCCCTGGTCGCCATGGGCGTGCCGCTCAACGTCGGCGGCTTCGGGCCCCGCGAGGGCGTCACCGCCTGGGCGTTCGCGGCGGCGGGTCTCGGCGCGAGCAGCGGACTCGCCGTCGCCGTGGTCTACGGCGTCCTGTGCCTCGCGGCGAGCCTGCCCGGCGCGGCGGTCCTGCTGGTGCGCTGGTACGGCGCCCTGCGCGCCCGGACGGCACCGGCGCACCCGACGAGCGGTCAGCCCTCCGACGACGGTGAAGTCCCGTCCGCCGGTGCCGGGTTCACGGAATTCGCCGCCGGACCCTCCCCGGAGGTCAGCAGCGTGAAATACGCTGCGAAGGATTCCGTGAGGCTTGCCAGGAGGCGCTTCCCCTTTTCCGCCGACCCCAGGGAAGGACGGCCGATGACACCCGATTCCGTATAGGCGGACATTCCCACGGTGAGGAGATGACGGCGGTCGTCCGCGGTGAAATCGGCGGACTCATGACCAGGGCGGACCAATTCGGGATGAGCGTGCAGCAGAATGGAGGTCTCGATTTCCCCCGCGTGCATGTCCGTGAGGAGCGAGGTCTCGACGCCCGCCCGGGTGCGCGCCGCCTCCCAGTCCTCGGCGGCGGGGAACAGCGCCATCGCCTCCCCGCGCGCGGAGGACTCCTGGACCACGTTGCCCAGGACGTAGTTGCCGCCGTGGGCGTTGACGACGACCAGCGCCTCCACCCCGGAGCGGCGCAGCGACGCGGCGATGTCCTGCACGACGGCGTGCAGGGTCACGGAGGAGATGCTGACGGTTCCGGGCCAGGCCGCGTGCTCGTGCGAGCAGGCGATCGTCACCGGGGGAAGGAGGTGCACCGGGAACGCGGCGGCGATCTCCCGGGCGATGGCGCAGGCGACGAGCGTGTCGGTCGCCAACGGGAGGTACGGGCCGTGCTGTTCGTAGCTCCCGACGGGAAGGACGGCGACCTGCGGTGAGACGCCCGCCCCTCGCGCCCGGACGTCCAGTGTGGTGTCCGCCGGGACCAGACCGTGTGCCGCCGCACGCGCACCCGAACCATTCATCTTTCCACGGCCTTTCGTCTCTGCTTAGGAATCAGATCATGACAGAAAACCTTGGCGTGCTCGGCACGGACGCACGCGGCAAGAAGCCCGCTCGGCGCACCGGTGTGGAACGCGTCGTGAATGCCCCGCTGCCCACCGTGTACGGGCAATTCCAGGCGATCGGCTACCTGGACCACGACCGCGGTGACGAGCAGGTGGCGCTGGTGTACGGCGAGATCGGCACCGAGAACGTGCTGACGCGGCTGCACTCGGAGTGCCTGACCGGCGACGCCTTCGGCTCCCAGCACTGCGAGTGCGGGGACCAACTCGCGTCCGCGCTGCGGCAGGTCGTCGCCGAGGGCAGCGGCATCGTCGTCTACCTCAGGGGGCACGAGGGCCGCGGTATCGGTCTGCTCGCCAAGCTGCGCGCGATGGCCCTCCAGGCGGAGGGACTGGACACCGTCGAGGCGAACCTGGCGCTCGGTCTGCCGGTCGACGCCCGCGACTACGGGGTGGCCGCCGAGATCCTGCGCGACCTGGGCGTGGCCTCCGTACGGCTGATGTCCAACAACCCGCGCAAGCGCGAGGCGTTGCTGCGGCACGGCATCCAGGTCGCCGAGGAGGTGCCGCTGCTGATCCCGCCGTGCGAGAACAACATCACGTACCTGCGCACCAAGCGGGAGCGCCTGGACCACCGGCTGCCGCATCTGGACGCGGTCGCGCACTGGTCCTGACGGGACGCGTGCGGGTGGCCGGTCCCCGTCCTCGGCCGGGGACCGCCCGCGACACGGCCGCGGGAGCGGTGCTCACTCCACGACGGCCTCGTGGACCAGCCGCCTCAGCTCCGGGAACACCTTGAGGGTCCGGGGCCGTACCTGGGTCATGAACTGCACGGTCAGATCGCGGCCGGGGTCCACCCAGAAGGTGGTGGTGGCCACCCCGCTCCAGCCGTAGGTGCCGAGGCCGGCCGGGGCCGCCGTCCGCGCGGGGTCGACGACGACCGAGACGCCGAGGCCGAAGCCCATGCCTGCGTTGCCCGGCTCCTGGTGCGCGGGGGCGCCGAAGGCCCGCATGTCCGCGCCGCCCGGCAGATGGTTGCGGGTCATCAGGGCCACCGACTCCCGGGTGAGCACCCGGGTGCCGTCCAGTTCGCCGCCGCGGCGCAGCATCTCGGCGAAGCGGTGGTAGTCGTACGCCGTGGCGACCATGCCGCCGCTGCCGGACAGGAAGCGCGGCCGGCCGCGCAGCGGGAGGCCGGGCACCGGCTCGATGCCGCCGTCCTCGGTCTCGCCGTACAACTCCGAGAGCCGGTCGGCCTGTTCGGGCTCGATGTGCAGGCCCGCGTCGGTCATGCCGAGCGGGCGGAAGATCCGCTCGGCGTAGAACGCGTCCAGCGGCAGGCCCGACACCACCTCGACGACCCGGCCCAGCACGTTCGAGGCGACCGAGTAGTTCCACTGCGTGCCGGGCTCGAACTGGAGCGGCAGCGAGGCGTACACCGACATCGTCTCGGCGAGGTCCGCGCCGGGCGGCACCGAGGACTCCAGGCCGGCGGCGCGGTACAGGGCGTCGACCGGGTGGGACCAGTAGAACCCGAAGGTCAGCCCCGAGGTGTGGGTCAGCAGGTGCCGGATCAGGATGGGGCCCTCGGCCGGGCGGGTGCGCACGTCGTCGCCCGAACCGCCCTCGTACACCCGGGGTTCGGCGAACTCGGGCAGGTACCGCGCCAGCGGGTCGTCCAGGGACAGCCGGCCCTCCTCCACCAGCATCAGGGCGGCGACGGAGGTGACCGGCTTGGTCATGGAGTAGATCCGCCACAGGGTGTCCGCCTCCACCGGGAGCCCGGCCGCGCGGTCGCGCAGGCCGTGCGTGGTGAGGTGGGCGACCCGGCCGCCGCGGGCGACGGACACCAGGTAGCCGGGCAGCCGCCCCTCGTCGACGTAGTGGGCGAAGTGCTGGTCGAGGCGGTCGAGCGCCTTCGCGTCCAGCCCTGCCTCCTCCGGGTCGACTTCCTGTCGCAGCTGTGCCATCGCTCTCCTCCGGTCGCGGTCGTACGCGGTGCGGTCCGGCCTACCCCGCCGGGACGACCTCAGACCCTCATGGTCACCCAGGAACACGCGTACGGACCCGGGTATCCGGGTCCGGTGTGATCCACGCTACGGCGTCCGCGGGCGCCGCGCGGACGGCGAAAGGCCCCAGAGCGGGCCACACCGGCCGGAACGGGTCCGGCGCGGGAATGCGCGGCGGTGCCGGCCGGGTTGTTCCGGGCATGAGTGAGGACGCACTGCTGAAGCTGCTCTCCGACGCCTCCGGCGGGGTGCTCGTCACCCTCAAGCGGGACGGGCGCCCCCAGCTGTCGAACGTGAGCCACGCCTACTACCCGGACGAGCGGATCATCCGGATCTCGGTGACGGACGACCGCGCCAAGACCCGCAACCTGCGCCGCGACCCCCGGGCCTCCTACCACGTCACCAGCTCCGACCGCTGGGCGTACACGGTCGCCGAGGGCGAGGCCGACCTGTCGCCGGTCGCGGGGGACCCCTACGACGACACGGTGGAGGAGCTGATGCGCCTCTACCGCGACCTCGCGGGCGAGCACCCCGACTGGGACGACTACCGGGCCGCCATGGTCCGCGACCGGCGCCTGGTGCTGCGCCTGCCCGTCGAACGGGTGTACGGTGTGCCGCGCCGTACGAGCTAGTCCGCGGCGCGGGTGCGCCGTACGAACTGGCCCACGGCGCGGGTGCGGGCCTCGACGGCCCGCAGCACCGCCACCATGTCCTCGCCGCCGTGCCCCGCGGCCACCGTCTCCTCGAACAGGGCGTGGCAGACGTCGAGCAGCGGGGAGGCGAGCCCCGCCCCGCGTGCGGCCGTGGCGATCAGACGGTTGTTCTTCAGCACGTCCAGGGCCGCCGCCTGCACCGCGAAGTCCCCGTCGCGCAGCTTGGGCGACTTCATCCGGGAGACCGGGCTCGCCATGGGGCCCGCGTCCAGGACGTCCAGGAACAGCCCCGGGTCCAGGCCCTGCCGCTCGGCGAAGTGGAACGCCTCGGTCAGTCCGGTCACCAGGGTGATCAGGAACAGGTTCACCGAGAGCTTCATCAGCAGCGCGCCGGGTGCCGCCCCGCAGACGAACACCTCCCGGCACAGCGGTGCGAGCAGCGGCCGTACGCGCTCCACCGCCGCCGGGTCACCGGCCAGCATGCCCACCAACTGCCCCTGTTCGGCGGGGAGTCTGGACCCGGAGACCGGCGCCTCGACGTAACTCCCGCCCGCCGCACGGACCTCGGCCTCCAGGGCCCGTGAGTACTCCGGGGAGGTCGTGCCCATGGGCACCACCGTCCGCCCGGCCACCCGTGCCGTGAACTCCGGTGTGCCGCGGGCCAGTACGGCGTCGGTGGCGGCCTCGTCGGCCGGCATCAGGAACACCGTGTCCGCCCGCGCGAACACCTCACCGGCGTCCGTCGCGACCTCGGCGCCGGCCGCGCGCAGCGGTTCGGCGCGTGCCGGGGTGCGGTTCCACACCACCAGCGGGGTGCCCGCGGAGGCGAGCCGCAGCGCCATGGGCTGCCCCATCACTCCGAGACCGATGAAACCGACACGCACGGCGGACCGTCCTCCGGTGGCGAGACTGATTATGACAGCGGTCATGGTAGCGGGCGTCATGACGGTGGTCATAGGGTGATCGGGAGCGAACGGAACACGGCGGAGGGAGGCCGGTGATGGGGGAGTCCGTACGGGGTCCGCGCGAGCGGATGGTCTTCAGCGCGGCCCAGCTGATCCGGCGCGACGGGGTCGCCGCGACGGGCATGCGCGACGTCGCCGCCCACGCCGGGGCACCCCGCGGCTCGCTCCAGCACTACTTCCCCGGAGGCAAGGAGCAGCTGGTCAACGAGGCCGTCGACTGGGCCGGGCGGTACGCGGGCAAGCGTGTCGCCCGCTTCCTCGCGGGTCTCGCCGAGCCCACGCCCGCGGGGCTGTTCGCGGCGATGGCCCGGCAGTGGACCGACGAGTACGCGGCGGCGGGGTTCGCCGCGGGCTGCCCGGTCGCCGCGGCGACCGTGGACGGCGCCGCGCGGGACGGCTCCACCCGGGAGGCGGTGGCCGCCGCGTTCACCACCTGGCGGACCCCCGTGGCCGAGGCGCTGACCGGGATGGGGGTGCCGGCGGAGCGCGCCGCGTCCCTGGCCACGCTGATGATCAGCACCCTGGAGGGCGCGATCCTCCTGGCCCGCGCGGAACGGGACGTGCGCCCCCTGACCACGGCGGTACGCGAGCTGGGCCCCCTCCTGGACGCGGCGGTGCCGACGACGCCTCCGGCGGAGGACGCCGACGGGGGCTGACCTCACCGGAAGAAGGCCCAACCGGACGGCCTGCCTCCGGCCCTTGGGGCAGCGCTGCCGGACGGGCCGCCCCTGCCGGACGGGCGGCTGCTGGGCGGGCGGCTCCGCCGGATGCCCGGCCTCGTCGGACCGGGTGGCCCTGCCGGGTGCGCCGGCTCCGGCGGGCGGGCCGGCCCCGGCCGGTCGGACGCCGCCGGTCCGGGGGACCGTGTCCTAGGTCTGGGGATGGTGGCCCTGGGGAGTTCGGGGTAGGGCCGACGGCCGATGGTGCGGGCGGTGGGTGCGTGCCTGGGCCGGCGGTCGATCACCGAGCGCGAGGAGAGGCACCCATGCCCGTCGACGGCCGCAGTCACATCCGTATCGCCCGCCCCTCGCGGGACCTGGCCGCGGCCGAGCGGTTCTGGGCCGGTGGACTCGGGCCGAGCGTGGTGTGGCGGGCCGAGGGCGGCGGCGCGCCCGGCGAGCACGATCTGCTCATGCTCGGCCGGCCGGACGCCGACTGGCACCTGGAACTCGTCCACGACGCCGCCCGCCCGGTCGAACCCCGTCCCACCGAGGAGGACCTCCTGGTGATCTACGCCGACGAGGCGGTCCCCGAGGCCCTGGTCGCCCGGCTGGAGGCGCACGGCGGCCGGCGGGTCACGTCCCCCAACCCCTGCTGGAACCAGTGGGGCGTCACGGTGGCGGACCCGGACGGCTACCGGCTGGTCCTGTGCGAGCGGGGCTGGTCGAACCGCTGACGCCGGACGCGCCGCCGACCGGCGCCCCCGCTCCCTTCGCCCAGCCCTCCAGCAGGGCGACGAACCCCGCCGCGTGGTCGTGCCAGTCGAGCCCCGAGCGCACCGCCTCGTGCCCCGACCGGGCGGTCCGCAGCCGCAGTTCGGGGTCGGTGCGCAGCCGGCGCACGGCCGTCGCCGCCGACGCGGGGTCCTCGTAGGGCACGACCAGACCGCAGCCGTGCCGCTCGACCAGCTCGACCGCGAGCGGGTTCGGGGTGGTGACCACGGGGACGCCGTGCGCCATGTACTCCACGACCTTGGTCGGCCGCGAGTGCCGGTAGTTGGGCTGGTCGTGCAGCAGCGACAGGCCCGCGAGCGCGCCCGGGAGCAGTTCCAGGGCACGGTCGTTGGGCAGGAAGCCGTGCCAGCGCAGCACCCCGTCCCGGTCGGCCGCCACGAGCGCGTCCCGCACGTCGGGGCCGGCCGGGCCGATCACCTCGACGCGGATCTCCGGCGCCAGCAGCCGGGCCGTCTCGATCAGGTCGAGCGTGCCCCGCGCGCGGGACAACTGCCCCAGGTACACCACCCGTTCGGCCCCGGGCGGCGGGGGCGGTCCGGTCGGCGCCGCGGCCAGGTTGAGGACGACCGGATGGGGCTCGCGGAAGCGGTCCCGGTAGGCGTCCTCGGCGAGCAGCAGCCGCAGCCGCCGCTCCGCCCACCGCTCCGCGGCCCGGACGGCGGTGCGCAGCGGCGGGCGCAGCGCGCGCGGCAGCCAGTCCTTCATGACCAGGGCCGCCGCGGTGTCCTCGTGCACGTCCCAGACGGTGACGGGCGCGGTCCCGTCCGGCCGCCGTCGACGGAGCAGCGTCCCGGGCAGCGCGAGCAGCAGTTCCGGGTCGTGCAGCAGGACCACGTCGACCCCCGGGCCGCGCGCGGCCAGCAGCGCACGGGCCGCGCGCAGCGCCGTGCGCCGGTCGCGGCCGGCCGCCCGGGGCAGGTCGACGCCCTCCACATGCGGCCGGGGCGTGACTCCGCGGGCCGCGAACGGGGCCGCGTACACCACCTGATGGCCCCGCTCGCAGAGCGCGGCGATCTGGCGGTGCAGTATGCGCGCGTCCTCCGGATGGTGGACGACGGTGACGACGAGTACCCGCATCAGAGCACCTCTCGACTCCGCGTGGACGGAAGTGGACGGAAGTGGACGGAAGTGGACGGAAGTGGACGGACATGGACGGAAGTGGGCGGACGTGAAAGGTCGGTCCCGGCCGGGCTACAGGACCTCGACGCCGGGCCGGAAGATCCGCCCCCGGGTGTCGAACAGCAGCCGTGCCGTGTCGGCGAGCGCCGGCAGGTCGTAGGCCGAGTGGTCCTGGAGGAGGATCGTCAGGTCGTGTTCGTGCGCCGCCGTCAGCACGTCGGTCACGCGCGGGACGTGCGCCCCGTCGACCGACCACAGCGGTACGTGCGGATCGTGGAAGGACACCTCGGCGTCCCGCTCGCGCAGCAGCCGGGCTACGGGCACCGCCGGCGACTCCCGCTGGTCGGCGACGTCCGGTTTGTAGGTGACCCCGAGCAGCAGCACGCGTGAGCCGTGCAGGGGGCGGCCCGCCGAGTTGAGCAGGTCCTGGGCCCGCCGTACGACGTACTCCGGCATCCGCCGGTTGATCTCCTGCGCCAGCTCCACGAACCGGAACTCGTGGCCGAGCGAGGAACGCACCTTGTACGACAGGTAGTTGGGGTCGATCGGGATGCAGTGCCCGCCCACCCCGGGGCTGGGCCGGAACGCGTGGAAGCCGAAGGGCTTGGTGTCGGCGCAGCGGATCGCGTCCCACAGGTCGACCCGCAACTCCCGGCTGATGATGGCCAGTTCGTTGACGAGGGCGATGTTCACATGGCGGTAGGTGTTCTCCAGGAGCTTGGCCATCTCGGCCTCCCGGGTGCCCTTCGCCTGGACGACGGTGTCGACGAACTTGCCGTAGAACGACACCGCTCTCGCCGCGCACGACGGGGTGCAGCCGCCGACCACCTTGGGGGTGTCGCGCAGCCCGTGCCGGGTGTTGCCCGGGTCGATCCGCTCCGGCGAGAAGGCGAGAGCGAAGTCCCGCCCGGCCCGCAGCCCCGACTCCTCCAGCAGGGGCCTCACGACCTCCTCGGTGGTGCCCGGATAGGTGGTCGACTCCAGCACGACGAGCCGGCCGGGCCGCAGCCGCCCGGCGACCGCGCGGGCCGCCGAGGTCACCGCGCCCAGGTCGGGCCCGCCGTCCCCGCCCAGCGGGGTCGGCACACAGATCACCACGGTCTGCGCGCGTGCCAGACAGGCGTCGTCGGTGTACGCGGTGAAACCGGCCGCGCGCATCCGCCGTACGTCGTCGTCGGACACGTCGTCCACGTGCGAGCGGCCCGCGTCGAGCCCCGCGACGACGCGCGGGTCCCGGTCCAGGCCGATCGTTCTCAGGCCGACCGACGCGGCTTCCCGCGCCAGCGGCAGTCCGACGTAGCCGAGCCCGATCACCGCGAGCTCGACGTCCTCCAGGTCCCCCAGCGGTTCACTCATGTCCCCGAGTGGTTCGGTCTGTTCGACCTGCATAGGGATGTCACCCGGCCTCAAGGCAGGACTGGTCGGGAGCGGGGGGTCAGACGCAGCCGAGGGTGCGATAGGCCTCCCGGGTCCTGGCGGCGACCCGGTCCCAGGTGCGTTCCCGCGCGACCAGTGCGCGAGCGGCGGCTCCCCATTCGAGCCGCCGCTTTTGACTGTAAAGCAGTTTTTCCAACCCATCTGCCCAGACAAAAGGCGATTCGTGGAGAATTAGCCGTCCGTTAACCTCCGGTTCGATCAGTTCTCTCATCGCGGTGAGATCACTGCTGACCACGGCCAGACCGCTCGCCATCGCTTCGACGGGTTTGAGAGGGGTCACCAGATGGCACACGCGCTCATCGGTGCGCGGCACCGCGAACACGTCCAACACGGCGTGGAACTCCCGCACTTGGTGATGCGGAACACGGCCGGGGAACAGGGCCGCGCCGTCCCCGAGACCCAGTCGCGCGGCCAGCCGCACCAGCTCCGGGCGCTCCGGTCCGTCCCCCACGATCAGCAGCCGCAGCGGAATTCCCCGCCGCCTCAGCTCGGCACCCGCATGGAGCAACGTGCCGATCCCCTCGTGCGGGGTCAGGCTGCTCACCGTGCCCACCACGAACTCCTCCGGCGCGATCCCCAGCCGCGCCCGCACCGGAGCCCCGTCCGGGAGCGGGGCCAGGAACGCCTCGTCGACGGCGTTCGGCACCACCAGCACCCGCTCCCCGGGCACCCCGCGGGAGACGATCTCCGCCTTCATCGCGGCACCCAGCGTCAGCACCAGGTCCGCCTCCCGCATGCACCGCGTCTCCAGCTCACGGCGCAGCCGGTACACGTCGTGCCGGCTGCTCCGCCCCGGCGCCTGCGTCAGCCAGGTGTCCTCCAGGAAGCCCCGCACCTCGTAAACGACCGGCAGCCCGTACGCCGCGCGCAGCGCCAGGGCCACCCGCCCGTTGCCGTGGTCGGTCGCCGCGTGCAGCACCGCCGGCCGCAGCCGCTCCACCAGCCGCCCCGCGAGCTCCGCGTTGCGCGCCAGCGCCGGACCCTGCCCGTACGGCAGCCACCACGGCAGCAGCCGGTGCTGCGGCACCCCGCCCACCACCTGCCGCATGCGCGCGTCCAGCACGCCCTGCGCCACCGGGAAACCGACGCGCGTCACGACGTGCGCGTCCAGCCCGGCGGCCCGCTGGGCCTCGGCCAGCCGCTGCGTGCGGACGGTGTAACCGGCATGCTTGAACGGCAGCGAGTTGGTGACCAGATGCAGCACGCGTCCGGGCACCGGCCGCACGGCCCGGCCCACCGGGACCGGCACCCGGCCGGCCCACGGAACGGCACCCGGCCCGGCCGACCGGGCCCGGTCGGACAACCACCGCTCGACCGGCCGCACCCGCCGCCGCAGCGGGCCCGGCAGCAGTCGTACACCGAGCAGCGCGGCGCGGGCGGGATCGTGCCGCAACTCGCCCCAGGCCACGGACGCGGCGAGACTGACGGCGCGGGGGACATGACGGGACATGCCGCCACGGTAGGCCGGGGCGGCGGCGAAAGCGGACCGGCGGGGGGCGCGGCGCCGACGAAAGGCAGCGACATGAACGGCCTCGTACTCCATGTGGTCGGAACCCGGCCCAACTTCGTCAAGGCGGCCCCGGTCGTCGCCGCCCTCGGCGTGGCCGGCGGCGCACAGGCCCTCGTGCACACCGGGCAGCACTACGACGCCCGCATGTCGGACGTGTTCTTCCGCCAGCTGGGACTGCCCCCGCCCGACACCGACCTCGGCGTCGGCTCCGGCAGCCACGCCCGGCAGACCGCCGAGCTGCTGATCGCCCTGGAGGGCGAACTCACCGCCCGAGCCCCCGCCCTGACCGTCGTCTACGGCGACGTCAACTCCACGCTCGCCGCCGCCCTGGTGGCCGCCAAGCTCGGCGTGCCGGTCGCCCACGTGGAGGCCGGACTGCGCAGCTTCGACATGACGATGCCCGAGGAGGTCAACCGGCGGCTCGTCGACCAGCTGGCCGACCTGCTCTTCGTCACCAGCCCCGAGGCCGTCGGCCACCTCGCCCGCGAGGGCGTCGCCACCGACCGGGTGCACTTCGTCGGCAACCCCATGATCGACACCCTGCGCACCCACCTCGACCTGTTCGACCCCGCCGCCGCCCGCGCCGCCCACGACCTGCCCGAGCGCTACGGCGTCGTCACCCTGCACCGCCCCGCCAACGTCGACGACCCCGAGGCGGCCAGCGCCGCCGCCCGCGCCCTCACCGAGGCCGCCGGCCACCTCGCCCTCGCCGTCCCGCTGCACCCGCGCGGCCGGGCGGCACTGCGCGCGGCGGGCCTCGACCACGCCCCCGGCGTCCACCTGCTCCCACCGCTCGGCTACCTGGAGTTCATGAGCCTCGTGCGCGGCGCCGCCGCCGTGATCACCGACTCCGGCGGAGTGCAGGAGGAGACCACCGTCCTGGGCGTGCCCTGTCTGACCCTGCGCACCAGCACCGAACGCCCGGTCACCGTCACCCACGGCACCAACCGCCTCGTCACCCACGCCGAGCTGGTGCCCGCGCTGCGCAAGGCGCTGGAGGCCGCCCCGGCCGCGCCCGGCGAGGGACCGCCCCTGTGGGACGGCAGGGCCGGCACCCGTATCGCCCGCGTGATCACCCGATGGCTGGAACACCATGACTGACACCACCGGCACCGGCCCGCCCCGCACCCCGGCCGGCGAACGCACCCGCGCCTACTGGGACACCCGCCACCGCGACCACGACGACCTCGCCTCCGGCGGGCACATCGGCCTCGACCGCGCAGGCAACGAACTCTTCCACGCCCAGCGGCTCGGCACGCTCCTGTCCCTCGTCGGCGACCTCACCAGCCCCGCCGCCCCGCTGTTCGTGCTCGACGCGGGCTGCGGCAAGGGCCACTTCGCCCGCGCCCTCGCCCGCTGCGGCCACCGCGTCGACGCCTTCGACCCCAGCCCCGGGGCCGTCGCCCACTGCCGCGCCGCCGGCGGCGGACCGCGCTGGGCCGAGGCCCGCCTCGACACCTGGCGCGGCACCTGGCCGTACGACGTGGTGCTCTGCGTCGACGTCCTCTTCCACGTCCTCGACGACACCGAGTGGACGGCCGGGCTGCGCAACCTCGCCTCCCTGGTCCGGGTCACCGGACGGCTGATCCTCACCGACGAGGACGGCGACCGGCCCCGGCCGCTCGGCGACTACATCCTGCACCGGCCCACGGCCGCCTACCGCGAGGAACTCGAACCCCTCGGCCTGCGGCACACGGAGTTCCGGCCCTACGCGTTCCGCGAGAACCGGGTCGGCTTCCACGTCTTCACGAGGATCCGCTGATGCGCCTGACCGACCTGCTCCACCCGCACCTGGACGGCGTGACGACCGTGGTCGACGCCACCACCGGCTCGCTCGGCCTGGAGCCGTACCTCCACCTGCCCCCGGGCGTCGTCCTGCGCCGCCACCAACGGCCCGTCGGACCGGGCGAGCTGATACTGCTCGTCCACGGCCCCGACCCCGAACTGCACGGCGACGAGGACGCCTGCCTCGCCGCACTCGAACGGCTGCGCCCCGGCGGCCGGGGCCTGATCGTGTTCGGACACCCCGAACCCCCCTACCACCGGCTCCTGGACCCGCTGGTCACCCACGGCTGCCAGGTGCTGCGCGCCACCCCGCTCGGCTACACGCACCTGCGCGCCGGTGCCGTGTTCGCGCGGACCGACCACCTCCTGCCCCCGCACGACTGGTTCGGCCGCCCCGTCCCGTCCGACGGACTCGCCACCGCGCTGCGCATCGCCGACGAGTACGTGTTCGCCGATCTCGTCTCCCGCTCCCTGCGCGCCCGCGTCCTGGACCTCGAACGCCGGGTCGAGGAGAACGACCGCGCGGACGGCGCCGGCCACGGGGACGACCTCGCCGAACGGCTGGCCGCGACCGTGCGGGAGAAGGACCGGCTGGCCTCCGCCCTGCGCGGCGCCCGCGACCGGGTCGGTGTGCTGGAGGCCCGCGTGACCATGCTCGAAGGCTCCACCTCGCTGCGCCTGGGCCGGGTCCTGGTGTCGGCCGCCCGCCGTCCGGGCCGCCGCATGGCCGGACTGCCGCGGGAGCTGTACGGCCTGTGGCGCGGCCGGCGCACCGCGGCGCCCCGGCCCGCGGGGCCGCCCGCCGTCGACGCCGCCCCCGCCACGGCCGACGAACGGCTGCACCTCGTCCACCGCGCCCTGGTGAGCACCCCCCGCGACCGTCTGGTGATCGCGGGCGTCCTCACCGACCGCACCGCCGAGGACTTCGCGGCCGACGCCGTCGTCAACCGGCTGCTGCCGCACGACGGTCGCCTGCTGGTGCGCCGCACCGACCCCGACGCCGTGGTGGTGCAGGCCGGCGCCTGCGCCGACACCGGGCCCTGGTCGCTCACCGGCACCGGCACCGCCCCCGACCTGGACCGCCGGCTCGCCGAACTGCTCACCGAGGCACGGGCCCTGGGCCGCCCGGCCGTGCTGTGGCAGGACACGCCCGCGTCCGCCGCGCCCGGCCTCGCCCGGCTCGGCTGGGACGCCGTCCTCGACACCGACACCGGAGTCCGCCTCGCCCGGCTCGACCCCGCCGAACACGGTCGCGCCCGGATGCGCGACGCCTTCCGGGACAGCACCCGGGTACGGCTCGCCGGACTGGCCCGCCTCACCGGCGCACCCGACCCGCTCGACGCACGCCGGATCGCCGTCCTCGCCGCGCCGCGGGGCCGCGCCGACGTCGCCCGCCTCGTCGCCCAGGTCCTCGGCCAGACGCACCGGCCCGTCGAGGTTGTCGTCCCCGACCCGGCCGGGCTCGACGAACTCACCGGCGCCGGCGTCACCGTACGCACCACGACGCCCACCGCCGAGTGGATCGCCGACTGGACCGGCCCCGCCGAGGACCGCCCGGACACCCTGCTCCTGGACCTGATGTGCGCCCAGGAGCACTCCGGCGCCGACGCGCTGGGCCGCACCGCCGCCGACGACGACCACACCTTCGTCACCGCGCTGTCCCGGCCGCTGCTCGTGCGCCGCTCGCTGCACCTGGCCGGCACCCCCCACGAGACCTGGTCCGCGGCCGGACACCGGCTGTTCGCCGTGCGCGGGAAGGAGTCCTCATGAGCCGCACCCTCCGGGCACTGGTCTACGGCGACGTGGACCTCAACCTCATCGACGGCTCCGCCGTCTGGGCCCAGTCCACCGTGCAGGCCCTGTCACTGGCCGGCTGCGCCGTCCGGCTCGTGCTCAAGTCCCCCGTCCGCACCGGGCGGTTGACCGATCCGCTGGCAGGGCTGCCCGGGGTGCGCGTGATCGGCCCGCACGAGGAGGGGCTGCTCGGCGCGGGCGCCGACCGGCCGATGTCCCCCGTGCAGGCGTCCCGGGTCCTCGCCCGCCTCGACGAGGACGAGCCCTGCGACCTGCTGGTGCTGCGCGGCCGGAGGCTCGTCGACCGGGTCGTGGCCGACGGCCGCTTCGACGGGCGGATCTGGGCCTACCTCACCGATGTCCCGCAGTCCGCCGCCGACATGACCGAGGACGCCCGCGCCGGGCTCGCCCGCATCGCCGGGGCGTCCCGCCACCTCCTGTGCCAGACCGAGGAGTTGCGCGGGTTCCTGGAGACCTGGGTGCCCGACGCCTGCGGCCGCTGTGTGCTGAGCCCGCCCGCCGTGCCCACGCCCGGCTTCCCGGTCCCCGACCGTCCGCGCCCGCACCACCCGCTGCGGCTCGTCTACACCGGGAAGTTCGCGCCGCTGTGGAACACCCTGCCCATGACCCGGCTGCCCGCGCTGCTCGCCGCACGAGGAGTGCGCGCCGAACTCCACACCGTCGGCGACAAGGTCCACGACGACCCCGCCCACCCCGGCTTCCACGCCGCCATGACCCGCGCCCTGAACGGTCCGACGTCCGGCCTCCACCACCACGGCGGCCGGCCCCGCCAGGAGGCCATGCGCATCGCAGCCGACTGCGACCTCGGCCTCGGCTGGCGCGACCCCGCGCTCGACGCCAGCCTCGAACTGTCCACCAAGGTCCTGGAGTTCGGCGCCCTCGGGCTGCCCGTCGTGCTCAACCGCACCCCCGCCCACGAGGCCCTGCTCGGCGCCGACTACCCGCTCTACGTCCCCGGCCGCGCCACGGCGGACGACGCGGCCGACGCCGTGGCGCTCGCCGCCCGCGACCCCGAGGTCCGCGCGCTCGCGGCGGAGCGCTGCCACACCGCCGCCGGTCACCACACCCTCGACGCCGCAGCCCAGCGCTGGCGCGGCCACCTCGGCCGGGCCTTCCCGTCCGCGCCCGCCGCCGCCGTCGCCGCCCGGCCGCGCCCGCTGCGGGTCGGCGTCGCCGGGCACGACCTGAAGTTCCTCACCCGGCTCCTCGACCACTTCCGGGCGCTGCCCGAACTCGACGTGCGGGTCGACGCCTGGCCCGCGCTCGCCCGGCACGACGCCGCCGCGAGCCGTGCACTCGCCGACTGGGCCGACGTGGTGGTCGTGGAGTGGTGCGGGCCCGCCGCCGTCTGGTACAGCCGCCACAAACGGCCCGGGAGCCGGCTCGTGGTGCGGCTGCACCGGTTCGAACTCGACGCCGCGTGGCCGCGGCAGGTCGACATCGACGCCGTCGACCGGGTGGTGTGCGTCAGCCCGTACTACGCCCGGCGCACCCTCGACCACACCGGCTGGCCCGCGTCGAAGGTGGTCGTCGTGCCCAACTGGGTGGACACCGACCAGCTCGACCGGCCCAAGGCGCCCGGCGCCCGCTTCCGCCTCGGCATGATCGGCATCGCCCCCAGCCGCAAGCGGCTCGACCTCGGCCTCGACGTGCTGGAGGACCTGCGTGCCCGGGACCGGCGCTGGCAGCTGTCGGTGAAGTCCAGGCCGCCGTGGGAGTACTGGTGGATCTGGAACAAGCCGGAGGAACGCGCGCACTACGACGCGGTCCTCCGGCGGATGCAGACCTCGCCGCTGCTCGAAGGGGCGGTGGTCTTCGACGAGTTCGGCGCCGACGTGGCCGCGTGGCTGCGCCGGATCGGCCATGTGCTGTCGACGAGCGACGACGAGAGCTTCCATCTGGCGCCGGCCGAGGGGATGGCCTCCGGGGCGGTGCCGGCGCTGCTGCCGTGGCCCGGTGCGGACGAGATCTACGACCGCCGCTGGATCCACGCCCACCCCACCGCGATGGCCGAGTCCATCGCCGAGCTCACCGACCCGACGGCCTGGCAAGCCGCCGCGACAGAGGCCCGCACCCAGGTCCGAGCAACGTTCTCCCTCCCCGAGGTCGCCACCCGCTGGACCCGACTCCTCGTCCAGGACTGAGATTCCGGGACACCGCGAGGAAGGGCTGAGCAAAGGGGATCAGGGGCTCGCGGGGCCGTCGGCAAGACCGTCAGGCGCCGGGCGCAGCCGGTGGACAAGAGCCGAGGGCCGAGCCGAGGCCGGGGGGCGTGAGTCGGCGGCCGGCAGCCGGGAGCCAGGGGCGGGGGCTGGGAGTTGACGGCCGGGAGCCGGGAGCCGGGAGCCGGGAGCCGGGAGCCGGGAGCCGGGAGCCGGGAGGCGGGAGGCGGAAGCCGGGAGGCGGGAGGCGGAAGCCGGGAGGCGGGAGGCGGGAGGCGGGAGGCGGAAGCCGGGAGGCGGAAGCCGGGAGGCGGGAGGCGGAAGCTGGGAGGCGGAAGCCGGGAGGCGGGAGGCGGAAGCTGGGAGGCGGAAGCCGGAAGGCGGAAGGCGGAAGGCGGGTGCCGGAAGGCGGGTGCCGGAAGGCGGGGGCCGGGGGCCGGGGCTGGGCCGGCCGGGGGACGGTTCGGCCCGGGGGCCTTGGTGCGGTGGCCCCCGGGCCGGGTGTGGTTACAGGGTGTGGTTCCATTCGGCGATCACTGGGCGGCCGTGTTCCGTGGAGAGGCGGCTGATCGCTCCCGTCGCCAGTTGGAACAGGCGGCCCTCGGCGGGCGGCAGGCCCAGGCGGCGGGCGGTCAGCACCCGCAGGAAGTGGGCGTGGGCGACCAGCACCACGTCACCGGTGCGGTTGGCGAGCGCCGCGTCGACCTTGGCCAGGACCCGGTCGGCGCGTTCGCCGACCTCCGCCGGCGACTCGCCGGGGTGACCGTCCGGCCCCGGAGGGACGCCGTGCAGCCACATGTCCCAGTGCGGGCGGGTGCGGTGGATCTCGACGGTGGTGACGCCCTCGTAGGCGCCGTAGTCCCACTCGTGCAGGTCGGGGTCGGGCACGGCCCCGGTCAGCCCCGCGAGTTCGGCGGTGCGGACCGCGCGGGAGAGCGGGCTGGTGAGCGTGAGCGCGTAGGTCCGGCCGGACAGGAGCGGAGCGAGCGACTTGGCCTGCTCCTCGCCGTGCTGGGTGAGGGGCAGGTCGGTCCAGCTGGTGTGCCGGCCCGACACGCTCCACTCCGTCTCACCGTGGCGGACCAGTATGAGGTCCCCCACGGCCGGTCAGTCCTTCGCCGATTCGACCGCGTGGCCGCCGAACTGGTTCCGCAGCGCCGCGATCATCTTCATCTGCGGCGAGTCGTCCTGGCGGGAGGCGAACCGCGCGAACAGCGACGCGGTGATCGCGGGCAGCGGCACCGCGTGGTCGATCGCCGCCTCCACCGTCCAGCGCCCCTCGCCGGAGTCCTGGGCGAAGCCCTTCAGCTTCTCCAGGTGCTCGTCCTCCTCCAGCGCGTTGACCGCGAGGTCGAGCAGCCAGGAGCGGATGACCGTGCCCTCCTGCCAGGAGCGGTACACCTCGCGGACGTTGTCCACCGAGTTGACCTTCTCCAGGAGTTCCCAGCCCTCGGCGTACGCCTGCATCATGGCGTACTCGATGCCGTTGTGGACCATCTTGGAGAAGTGCCCGGCGCCGACGCGCCCCGCGTGGACGTAACCGTAGGGGCCCTCGGGCTTGAGCGCCTCGAAGATCGGCTCCAGCCGCTCGACGTGCTCCTTGTCGCCGCCGACCATGAGCGCGTAGCCGTTCTGGAGGCCCCACACACCGCCGGACACGCCCGCGTCGACGAAGCCGATGCCCCGGACGCCGAGTTCCGCGGCGTGCTTCTCGTCGTCCGTCCAGCGGGAGTTGCCACCGTCGACCACCGTGTCGCCGGGGGAGAGCAGGTCCCTCAGCTCGTCGACGACACCCTGGGTGGCGGTGCCGGCCGGCACCATCACCCAGATGGTGCGCGGCGCGTCGAGCTTCTCGACCAGTTCGGCGAGGGACTTCACGTCGGAGACGTCGGGGTTGCGGTCGTAGCCGATGACGGTGTGGCCGGCGCGGCGGATCCGCTCGCGCATGTTGCCGCCCATCTTGCCGAGGCCGATGAGTCCGAGCTGCATGGTGCGTTCACTTCCCAATCTGACGGTAGGCGGAGACGAGGGCGGCGGTGGAGGCGTCCAGACCGGGCACGTCGGTGCCTTCGGTGAGGGCCGGTTCGACGCGCTTGGCGAGGACCTTGCCCAGTTCGACGCCCCACTGGTCGAAGGAGTCGATGTTCCAGACGGCGCCCTGCACGAACACCTTGTGCTCGTAGAGCGCGATCAGCTGGCCCAGCACCGACGGCGTCAGTTCCGCGGCCAGGATCGTGGTGGTGGGGTGGTTGCCCCGGAAGGTGCGGTGCGGCACCTGGGCCTCGGGCACGCCCTCGGCGCGCACCTCGTCGGCGGTCTTGCCGAAGGCGAGGGCCTGCGTCTGGGCGAAGAAGTTCGCCATCAGCAGGTCGTGCTGGGCCTTGAGCCCGTCGCTCAGCTCACCGACCGGCCGGGCGAACCCGATGAAGTCCGCCGGGATCAGCTTGGTGCCCTGGTGGATCAACTGGTAGTAGGCGTGCTGCCCATTGGTGCCGGGCGTACCCCAGACCACCGGACCGGTCTGCCACTCCACCGGACGCCCCTCCCGGTCCACCGACTTGCCGTTGGACTCCATGTCCAACTGCTGGAGGTAGGCGGTGAACTTGGACAGGTAGTGCGAGTACGGCAGCACCGCGTGCGACTGCGCGTCGAAGAAGTTGCCGTACCAGATGCCCAGCAGGCCCATCAGCAGCGGGGCGTTGGACTCGGGCGGCGCGGTGCGGAAGTGCTCGTCGACGAGGTGGAAGCCGTCGAGCATCTCGCGGAAGCGGTCCGGGCCGATGGCGATCATCAGGGAGAGCCCGATCGCCGAGTCGTACGAGTAGCGCCCGCCGACCCAGTCCCAGAACTCGAACATGTTCGCCGTGTCGATGCCGAAGTCGGCGACCTTGCCGGCGTTGGTCGACAGCGCCACGAAGTGCTTCGCGACCGCCTTGTCGTCGCCGTCGAGACCGGCCAGCAGCCACTCCCGCGCGGAGGTGGCGTTGGTGATCGTCTCGATCGTGGTGAACGTCTTGGACGCGATGACGAACAGCGTCTCCGCCGGGTCCAGGTCCCGCGTGGCCTCGTGCAGGTCGGCGCCGTCCACGTTGGACACGAAGCGGACCGTGAGACCGCGGTCGGTGAAGCTGCGCAGCACCTCGTACGCCATCGCCGGGCCGAGGTCGGAGCCGCCGATGCCGATGTTGACGACGTTCTTGATGCGCTTGCCGGTGTGCCCGGTCCAGGCACCGGAGCGGACCCGCTCCGCGAAGTCCGCCATCCGGTCGAGCACCGCGTGCACACCGGGGACCACGTTCTCGCCGTCCACCTCGACCACCGCGCCGCGCGGGGCCCGCAGCGCGGTGTGCAGCACCGCCCGGTCCTCGGTGACGTTGATGCGCTCGCCGCGGAACATGGCGTCCCGCAGGCCGAGCACACCGGTGGCGGCGGCCAGTTCCTGGAGCAGCGCCAGCGTCTCGTCGGTGATCAGGTTCTTGCTGTAGTCGATCAGCAGATCGCCGACCCGGACCACGTACCGCTCGGCGCGGCCGGGGTCCTGCGCGAACAGCTCGCGCAGGTCCGGCTGCCGGTGCGCCCGGTGGTCGGCGAGGGCCGTCCACTCGGGCCGCCGGACCAGCCGGGGGGAATCCGACACGGGGTCAGACATCTCAGACCTTCTCCTTGGTGCCCTCGCCCCGCAGGGCGACGGCGTACATCTCGTCCGCGTCGAGGCGGCGCAGTTCCTCGGCGATGAGTTCGGAGGTCGCGCGGACCTTCAGCGCCAGGGTGCGCGGCGGCTGGCCGGGCAGGGTCAGCGTGGCCAGCGGGCCCTCGGGCCGGTCGATGACGATCTCCCCGTTGGCGGTGCCCAGCCGGACGGCCGTGACGACCGGACCCGCGGTGACCGTCCGCTCCACCTTCACCTTCAGCCGGGCCTCCATCCAGCGGGCGAGCAGCTCGGCGCTGGGGTTCTCGGCCTCGCTCTCCACGGTCGCCGAGGTGACCCGCACCCGGGCCTGGTCGAGGGCCGCGGCCAGCATCGAACGCCACGGGGTGAGCCGGGTCCAGGCGAGGTCGGTGTCTCCGGGCGCGTAGGACTGCACCCGGGCCTCCAGGGCCTCCAGCGGGTGCTCGACGGCGTACATGTCGGTGATGCGCCGCTGGGCGAGCGCGCCCAGCGGGTCCTTGGCGGGGTTCTTCGGGGCGTCCACCGGCCACCAGACGACGACGGGCGCGTCCGGGAGCAGCAGCGGCAGCACCACGGAGTCGGCGTGGTCGGAGACCTCGCCGAAGGTCCGCAGGACCACCGTCTCCCCGGTGCCGGCCTCGGAGCCGACGCGGACCTCCGCGTCGAGGCGCGACTGCGTGCGCTCGCGCGGGGTGCGGGCGTGCCGCTTGATGACGACCAGGGTGCGCGAGGGGTGCTCGTGCGAGGCCTCCTCGGCCGCCTTGATCGAGTCGTAGGCGTTCTCCTCGTCCGTGACGATGACCATCGTCAGGACCATGCCCACCGCCGGGGTGCCGATCGCGCGGCGACCCTGGACGAGGGCCTTGTTGATCTTGCTTGCCGTGGTGTCGGTCAGGTCGATCTTCATGGCCTGCGCCAGCTCCGTCCGTCTCGTGCGAGCATCTCGTCGGCTTCCTCCGGGCCCCAACTGCCCGAGGTGTACTGCGCGGGCTTGCCGTTCTGCGCCCAGTGCTCCTCGATCGGGTCGAGGATCTTCCAGGACTCTTCCACTTCCTGGTGGCGCGGGAACAGGTTGGCGTCGCCGAGCAGTACGTCAAGGATGAGGCGCTCGTACGCCTCCGGGCTGGACTCCGTGAACGACTCGCCGTAGGCGAAGTCCATCGTGACGTCCCGGATCTCCATGGAGGTGCCGGGCACCTTGGAGCCGAAGCGGACGGTCATGCCCTCGTCGGGCTGGACGCGGATGACGATGGCGTTCTGCCCGAGTTCCTCGGTGGCCGTCGTGTCGAAGGGGGAGTGGGGGGCGCGCTGGAAGACGACCGCGATCTCGGTGACGCGGCGGCCGAGGCGCTTGCCGGTGCGCAGGTAGAAGGGGACGCCCGCCCAGCGGCGGTTGTCGATCTCCAGCTTGATCGCGGCGTAGGTGTCGGTGTTCGACTGCGGGTCGATGCCGTCTTCCTGGAGGTAGCCGATGACCTTCTCGCCGCCCTGCCAGGCCTGCGCGTACTGGCCGCGCACGGTGTGGGCGCCGAGGTCCTCGGGTAGCCGCACCGACTTGAGGACCTTGAGCTTCTCGGTGAGCAGCGCCTCCGCGTCGAAGGCGATGGGCTCCTCCATCGCGGTGAGCGCCATCAGCTGGAGCAGGTGGTTCTGGATGACGTCGCGGGCGGCGCCGATGCCGTCGTAGTAACCGGCCCGGCCGCCGATGCCGATGTCCTCGGCCATGGTGATCTGCACGTGGTCGACGTACGACCGGTTCCAGATGGGTTCGTACATCTGGTTGGCGAAGCGGAGCGCCAGGATGTTCTGGACGGTCTCCTTGCCGAGGTAGTGGTCGATGCGGAACACCTGGTCCGGCTCGAACACGTCGTGCACGATCGCGTTCAGCTCGCGGGCGCTGGCCAGGTCGCGGCCGAACGGCTTCTCGATGACCGCGCGGCGCCAGGAGCCCTCGGGCGGGTCGGCCAGGCCGTGCTTCTTCAGCTGCTGGACGACCTTGGGGAAGAACTTCGGCGGTACGGAGAGGTAGAAGGCGAAGTTGCCGCCGGTGCCCCGGGAGGCGTTCAGCTCGTCGACGGCCTCGCGCAGTTGGGCGAATGCCTTGTCGTCGTCGAAGTCGCCGGGGATGAACCGCATGCCCTCGGCGAGCTGCTGCCAGACCTCCTCGCGGAACGGGGTGCGCGCGTGCTCCTTGACGGCGTCGTGCACCACCTGCGCGAAGTCCTCGTCCTCCCAGTCCCGGCGGGCGAAGCCCACCAGGGAGAAGCCCGGCGGCAGCAGACCGCGGTTGGCCAGGTCGTAGACGGCCGGCATCAGCTTCTTGCGGGACAGGTCGCCGGTGACACCGAAGATGACCAGCCCGGACGGGCCGGCGATGCGGGGCAGCCGGCGGTCCCGGGCGTCGCGCAGCGGGTTGTCCCAGTCGGCGGCGGGCACGGCGGGCACGGTCACCTCGGAGGCGGTCTCCTCGGCGGTGGCCGCCCCGGTGCCGGGGGCGTCGGTGGCGGGGGCCTCGGAGGCCGCGGTCCCGCCGGCCGGAGTCTTGCTCATCGTGCGTCAGCTCCCTTGCTGTCCAAGGACTTCGCGACGGCGGCGAGCAGGTCGTTCCACGCCACCTCGAACTTGGCGACACCCTCGTTCTCCAACTGGCGCACGACCTCGTCGTAGGAGATCCCGAGCGCCTCGACCGCGTCCAGGTCGGCGCGGGCCCCGGCGTAGCCGCCGGTGACCGTGTCGCCGGTGATCACCCCGTGGTCGGCGGTCGCGTTCAGCGTGGCCTCGGGCATGGTGTTGACGGTGCCCGGCGCGACCAGTTCGTCGACGTACAGGGTGTCCTTGTACGCCGGGTCCTTCACCCCGGTGGAGGCCCACAGCGGACGCTGCTCGTGGGCGCCCGCGCTCTTCAGCGCGTTCCAGCGCTCGCCCGCGAACACCTGCTCGTACGCCTCGTAGGCGAGCCGTGCGTTGGCGAGGGCCGCCCGGCCCTTGAGGGCGAGGGCCTCGGGGGTGCCGAGGACGGTCAGCCGCTTGTCGATCTCGCTGTCGACGCGGGAGACGAAGAAGGAGGCGACGGAGTGGATCCGGGAGAGGTCCAGGCCGCGCTCCGCGGCCTTCTCCAGGCCGGCGAGGTAGGCGGCCATGACCTCGCGGTAGCGCTCCAGGGAGAAGATCAGCGTCACGTTGACGCTGATGCCGAGGCCGATGACCTCGGTGATCGCCGGGAGGCCCGCCCTGGTGGCCGGAATCTTGATCATGACATTGGGGCGGTCGACGAGCCAGGCGAGCTGCTTGGCCTCGGCGACGGTGGCCGCCGTCTCGTGCGCCAGCCGCGGGTCCACCTCGATGGAGACCCGGCCGTCCACGCCGTCCGTGGCGTCGTACACCGGCCGCAGGACGTCGGCGGCGGCGCGGACGTCGGCGGTGGTCATCATCCGGACGGCCTCGTCGACGGTGACGCCGCGCAGGGCCAGATCCGTCAGCTGCTCCTCATAACCCTCTCCCGAGCCGATGGCCGCCTGGAAGATGGAGGGGTTGGTGGTGACGCCGACGACGTTCCTCGTCGCGACCAGGTCGGCCAGGTTGCCGGTGCTGATCCGCTTGCGCGACAGGTCGTCCAGCCAGATCGACACGCCTTCGTCGGTCAGGCGCTGCAGTGCTCCCGCGGTGGCGGTCGCTTCGGTCACAGTGATCATCTTCTTTCTGGCGATCGGATCAACGGCGGGCGGCGGCCAGGGATTCCCGGGCCTCGGCGGCGACGTTCTCAGGGGTGAAACCGAACTCGGCGAACAGGGTGCCGGCGTGCGCGGAGGCGCCGAAATGGTCCAGGGAGACGATGCGTCCGGCGTCCCCGGTGAACCGGTACCACGTCAGGGCGACGCCCGCCTCGACCGCGACGCGGGCCCGCACGGACGGCGGCAGGACCGCGTCCCGGTACTCGGCCGGCTGCTCCTCGAACCACTCGACGGACGGCATGGACACCACGCGGGTCCCGATGCCCTCGGCCTCCAGCAGCTCACGGGCGGCCACGGCCACGTGCACCTCCGAGCCGGTGGCGATCAGCACGACGTCGGGCGTCCCGGTGGACGCCTCCGCCAGCACGTAACCGCCCTTGGCGGCATCGGCGTTCGGCGCGTAGGTGGGCACGCCCTGGCGGGTCAGCGCGAGGCCGTGCGGGGCCGGGTGGGTGGTGTGGCGGCGCAGGATCTCGGCCCAGGCGATCGCGGTCTCGTTGGCGTCGGCCGGGCGGACCACGTTCAGTCCGGGGATGGCGCGCAGCGAGGCGAGGTGCTCGACCGGCTGGTGGGTGGGGCCGTCCTCGCCGAGGCCGATGGAGTCGTGCGTCCAGACGTAGGTCACCGGGAGCTGCATCAGCGCGGACATGCGGACCGCGTTGCGCATGTAGTCGGAGAACACCAGGAAGGTGCCGCCGTAGATCCGGGTGTTGCCGTGCAGGGCGATGCCGTTCATCTCGGCGGCCATCGAGAACTCGCGGATGCCGAAGTGGATGGTGCGGCCGTACGGGTCGGCCTCGGGCAGCGGGTTGCCCTTCGGCAGGAACGACGAGGTCTTGTCGATCGTGGTGTTGTTCGAGCCGGCCAGATCGGCGGAGCCGCCCCACAGTTCGGGCAGGACCGCGCCGAGGGCCTGGAGCACCTTGCCGGAGGCGGCGCGGGTGGCGACGGACCTGCCCGCCTCGAAGACCGGGATCTCGTCCTCCCAGCCCTCGGGCAGCCGGCCCGCGACGATCCGGTCGAACAGCTGCGCGCGCTCGGGCTGCGCGCCGCGCCACTCGGCGATCCGCTTGTCCCAGGCCGCGTGCGCCTCGGCGCCCCGGTCGAGGGCGCGGCGGGTGTGGGCGAGGACCTCGTCGGCGACCTCGAAGGACTTCTCCGGGTCGAAGCCGAGGACGCGCTTGGTGGCGGCGATCTCCTCGGCGCCGAGGGCGGAGCCGTGGGACGCCTCGGTGTTGCGGGCGTTGGGGGCCGGCCAGGCGATGATCGTGCGCATCGCGACGATGGAGGGGCGTCCGGTCTCCGCCCGCGCGGCGCGCAGGGCCGTGTGGAGGGCGTGGACGTCGACGTCGCCGTCCTCGGTGGGCGCGACGCGCTGCACGTGCCAGCCGTACGCCTCGTACCGCTTCAGCACGTCCTCGGAGAAGGCGGTCGCGGTGTCGCCCTCGATCGAGATGTGGTTGTCGTCGTAGAGGAAGACCAGGTTGCCGAGGCGCTGGTGCCCGGCGAGCGAGGACGCCTCGGCGGAGACGCCCTCCTCCAGGTCGCCGTCGGAGACGATCGCCCAGACGGTGTGGTCGAAGGGGGAGGCGCCCTCGGGGGCGTCCGGGTCGAACAGACCGCGCTCGTAGCGGGCGGCCATCGCCATGCCGACGGCGTTCGCGGCGCCCTGGCCGAGCGGGCCGGTGGTGGTCTCCACACCCGCGGTGTGGCCGTACTCCGGGTGGCCCGGGGTCTTCGAGCCGTGGGTGCGGAACGCCTTGAGGTCGTTCAGCTCCAGCTCGTACCCGGCGAGGAAGAGCTGGGTGTAGAGGGTCAGCGAGGTGTGCCCGGGGGACAGCACGAAGCGGTCACGGCCGGTCCACTCGGGGTCCGCGGGATCGTGCCGCATCACCTTCTGAAAGAGGGTGTAGGCGGCGGGCGCCAGACTCATCGCGGTCCCGGGGTGTCCGTTCCCGACCCGCTGCACGGCGTCGGCCGCCAGGAGGCGGGCGGTGTCCACGGCCCGCCGGTCGAGGTCGGTCCATTCGAAGCCGTCGGGTGTCTGCGTGCTCATCTTCAAGAAGTCCTCGATAGAAGCGGGAGTGCTGGTCTGACGCGTTCAAAGCTAAAAGTCTGACTTTTTTGAAGGAAGGTCGGGATGTGTCAGCCTGTGGTGAAAGTGGGACACCGACGGCGCGATCGAGGAAGAACAACAGGGACATGGCGGGCAGAACAGTGCAAGGCGATGCCGGTGGTGACGGCGACGGAATCAGAACCTTCCCCTTTCCGGTCGATCTGAGCGTCTGCGGTGTCGGCCTCCAGGTCGGACCGATGACACCCGACCGCGTCTGGCACGCGGACGCGCCGCTGCACCGGGTCCACCGCATCGACTTCCACGTGGTCATGCTGTTCGACCGCGGCCCCGTCCGCCACATGATCGATTTCGCCGAGTACGAGGCGGGCGCGGGCGACCTGCTGTGGATCCGTCCCGGACAGGTGCACCGGTTCTCCCGTACGAGCGAGTACCGCGGGATCGTGCTCACCATGCAGCCCGGCTTCCTGCCCCGCGCCACGGTCGAGGCCACCGGGCTCTACCGCTACGACCTGCCGCCGCTGCTGCACCCCGACCCCGAGCAGCTCGCCGCCCTGCGCGCCGGGCTCGGCCAGCTCCAGCGGGAGTACGAGGACACCACGACCCTCCCTCTCAGCCTCCACACGGCGGTGCTGCGCCACTCCCTGACCGCGTTCCTGCTGCGCCTCGCCCATCTCGCCGCCAGCTCCGCGGAGGCGGCGAGGCGGCAGGCCGACACCACGTTCACGCTCTTCCGGGACGCGGTCGAGAAGGGCTTCGCCGGCAACCACAGCGTCAGCGCCTACGCCGACGCCCTCGGTTACTCCCGGCGCACCCTCGTGCGCGCGGTCCGGGCCGCCACCGGCCAGACGCCCAAGGGGTTCATCGACCGGCGCGTGGTCCTGGAGGCCAAGCGGCTGCTCGCCCACACGGAGCTGCCGATCGGACGGGTGGGCGCGGCCGTCGGCTTCCCGGACGCGGCGAACTTCTCCAAGTTCTTCCAGCTGCACACCGGCCAGACGCCGGTCGCCTTCCGGGCGGAACTGCGGTGACCGCGGACGGTGCGTGAAGGACCCGGGGGATCCATGGGACCTGTGACGTTCCGGAGGTGCCGTGCGCTGGAGTAGTCGGCGGCCCGCTCTCTGAAGCGGCAGACGGGCCGCCACCCCGGGGACGGCCGTGCACATCTCCCCCCTGTCCGGCCGTCCCCCCCCCCGCCGCCATCCGGCACCGGTCACGGGGCGGTCGGAGTCGGCCGCCAGCCCAGCGCGCGGGAGATGCCCCGGGCGGCCAGCCGGACCGCCGGGACCAGCACCGGGACCCGGGCCGCGTCCTCGGGCACGACGACCGAGACCGCGGCGAGGACCGTGCCCGCCCGGCCGCGCACCGGGGCCGCCACCGACACGGCGTCGTCCGTCACCTGACGGTCGCTGACCGCCGCGCCCGTGCGCCGCACCTCGGCCAGCTCCCGGCGCAGCCGTACCGGATCCGTGATGGTGTACGGCGTGAACGCGGAGAGCGGGCCCGCGCAGTACTCCTCCTGGAGCCGCGGTTCCCCGTAGGCGAGGAGCACCAGCCCGACCCCCGTCGCGTGCAGCGGCCAGCGGCCCCCGACCCGGATGCGCACCCCCACCGCCGAACGGCCCGACAGCCACTCGATGTAGACCACCTCGGCGCCGTCGCGCACCGCCAGCTGCACGTTCTCGTGCGTGGCCTCGTACAGGTCCTCCAGGTACGGCAGCGCGACCTGCCGCAGGGCGAGCCCCCGGGGCGCGAGCGCGGCCAGCTCCCACAGCCGCAGCCCCACGTGGTAGCGGCCGTCCGCGTCCCGCTCCAGCGCGCCCCACGCGGTGAGCGCGCCCACCAGCCGGTGCGCGGTGCTCAGCGTGAGTCCGGCCCGGCGGCTGATGTCCGTCAGGGACAGCGCCGGATGCCCGTGGTCGAACGCGGCGAGCACCGACAGCAGCCGGTCGGGCGCGGAGCGCTGGCGGGAGATGACGGCCTCCCTCGTGTCGGTCTCCTGCGGGCCTGTTCCCCGTCGGATTCCAGCACGCCGCCCCGCGCACCGCCAGCCCCCGGAGCCGACGGTGGCGGGGGCTCAGCGCATGCGCAGGGTCCAGCTCCAGCGGTGGACGCCGGCCCGCACGAGGTGGTCGGCGGTGGTGTCGGGTCCGCAGGACGCCGTGCCGAGGCCGCGGTGCGCGGCGTCGAGGTGCACCACGCAGCCCGCGCGCGGCACGAGTTCGTCGTGGTGCGCGGCCGCCGTCAGGTCCGTGGCGCGGTAGCGGGTCACGGACACCTGGCGCGGCTCGTCGAGGTCCACGGCGAGCCCGCCCGCGTCCGGCGCCGACAGGGTGAAGCGCCGCACGCCGTGCCGGCCGCCGCTCTCCTGCGGGCGCAGGTACGGGGTGAACAACGCATCGACGGGCAGCGTGTGGTGGCCGACCGGGGCGCCGGAGCTGCGGTCCGGGTACGACTCCCAGGGGCCCTGCCCGAACCACTCCAGCCGGTCGAAGCCGGGCACCGTCTCGAACACCGTGCCGACTCGGGCCACGTCGTCGAACTCCGCGGGCAGCTCGGCCCGTTCGGCGACGTGGACACCGCCCTCGACCGGGGTGAACTCCTGCCGGTGCCGTACGACGCCGGCCGTCCCGGCGTACTCGGCGACCACGGTCACCCGGTCGCCGTCCCGCCGTACGTCGACGGCCTTGCGCACCAGGGCGTCGAGCCCCCACGCCCGCCAGCGCGGCGCCGTGCCGCCCAGTTCGTCGTTGTCGGTGGGCGCCCGCCACAGGGACAGGGTGGGCGCGGCGGCCAGCAGCGGATGGACGAGCAGCCCCTCGGCGTCGACCTCGACGGGCGGCCCGGCGGGCACCGGCGGCGCGGCGGGCGGCGCGATGCGCAGCCGTACCTGCGGGGCGCACACCTCCGTGCCGCGCGGCGCCCACGGCTGGTCCCCGGCCGTCGTCACCCGCAGCGTCAGCCACGCCTCGCCGCCGTCGCGGGGGATCACGAAGGGCAGCGGGACCGCCGCCGTCTGCCCCGGCCGCAGCTCGGGCAGCTCGGCCGGCGCGCTCAGGGTGCGGCCGTCGGCCAGCACCAGCTCCCAGCGCCCCGCCAGCCACTCCAGACCGCGGAAGTGCTGGTGGTTGCCGAGGACGATCCCCTCGTGCCGGTAGCACTCGATGCGCAGCGGGGCCGCGATCTCCCGGTGCTCGTACAGGGCCGGCTTCGGGGTGCGGTCGGGGAACACGAGCCCGTCCGCGACGTACGGGCCGTCGTGGAACGGCTCGCCGAAGTCGCCGCCGTACGCCCAGCGGTGACCGGGCCCGGCGACACCGTTCGCGTACAGGCCGGCGCCCGCGCGCCCGGCCGGTCTTCCGTCGCTCACCCGCTGGAGGATGCCGTGGTCCCAGAACTCCCAGATGAAGCCGCCCTGAAGGCCCGGCGTGGACTCGATGGCGGCCCAGTGGTCGGCGAGCGTGCCGTTGCTGTTGCCCATGGCGTGCGAGTACTCGCACTGGATCAGCGGTCTGGTCTGCTCGCCGGACAGCGCGTGCGCCACGCACTCCTCGATCGGCGCGTACATCGGGCAGGCGATGTCGGAGGTGTGGTCCGGGTCCGCCCAGCCGCGCCGGGCCGCGCCCTCGTACTGGAGGGGCCGGGTCGGATCGTGCCGGCGCACCCAGCCGGCCGCGGCGTCGTGGCCCGCGCCGTAGTCGGACTCGTTGCCCAGCGACCAGACGATGACCGAGGGGTGGTTGGCGTCCCGCAGCACCATGCGCGAGACGCGGTCCACGAACGCGCCCAGGTAGCGCGGGTCGTCGGCGATCTCGTGGGCGTGGTCGTGGGCCTCGACGTCCGCCTCGTCCACGACGTAGAAGCCGAGTTCGTCGGCGAGGTCGTACAGCGCCGGGTCGTTCGGGTAGTGGGCGGTGCGGATCGCGTTGAAGCCGAACCGCTTCAGCAGCACCAGGTCCGCGCGCATGTCGTCGTACGACACCGTGCGCCCGGTCAGCGGGTGGAAGTCGTGCCGGTTGACGCCCCTGACGAACACCCGCTCGCCGTTGACGAGCAGGTCCCGGCCGACGATCTCGACGTCCCGGAAGCCGACGCGGTGGTTCGAGGTGTCGGCGACCGTTCCGTCGGCGCGGTGCAGCCGGACGGTCAGCCCGTACAGCTCGGGCGTCTCCGCGTTCCAGGTGCGCACCTCGGGCACGGTGGTGTGCATCCGGGCCTCGCCGAGGAAGTCGGAGACCCGGTCGTCCTCGGTGTTGAGCCGGTCGAACTCCGCGTCCTGGGCGAGCGGCTGCCCGTCGAGGTCCCCGGTGACGTACCAGCCCGCGGGCAGCGCCCCGCCCCGGTCCCGCACCCGGCAGTCGACACGCAGCTTCCCGTCCCGCCGCGCCCGCACCCGTACGTCGGCCAGGTGCAGCGGGTCCGTCGTGTGCAGCAGCACCGAGCGGGTGATGCCGCCGTGCCACCACTGGTCCTGGTCCTCCAGGTGCGTGGCGTCCGACCACTTGACCACCGTCAGCCGCAGCACCGACCGCGCGCCGGGGACGACGAGGTCCGTCAGGTCGAACTCGGCCGCGAGGTGCGAGTCCTTGGAGACGCCGGCCGGGCGCCCGTCGACGTGCACCAGCAGCACGCTCTCGGCGGCCCCGACCTGGAGCACGATCCGGCGTCCGGCCCAGGCGGCGGGCACGTCCACCTCGCGCTCGTACACCCCGGTCGGGTTGGCCTCGGGCGTGTACGGCGGGAACGCGCCGAACGGCATCCGCGAGTTCGTGTACCACGGCAGGTCGTCCGTGTCCTGGAGCGTCCAGGCGCCCGGTACGCGCGCCGTCGACCACGTGCCGGCGAGCGGCGCGTCCGGCGCGGGCAGCAGCTGGAAGCGCCAGTCGCCGTCCAGGGTCACCGCGCCCGGCCTGCGGTCGACGGCGTGCATCGGCAGCCGCCCCCAGGAGGTGATCTCGGGTGCCTCCCAGGGGCGGAGCGCGAGCAGCGGGTCGCTCACTTCAGCGCTCCCTTGGCGAGGTCGCCGATGATCTGCCGGGCGCCCACCGCGAACACGATCAGCAGCGGGACCAGGGCGAGCAGCGCACCGGTCATCACCATGCCGTAGTCGGTGGTGCCGTGGGTGCCGTTGAGCTGGGACAGCGCCACCTGGAGGGTGACGTTGTCCGGGTTGGTGAGGGCGATCAGCGGCCAGGCGTAGTCGTTCCACTGGCCCATGAAGGTGAAGATGCCGAGGAACGCGAGGCCCGGCCGGACCACCGGGAGGGCGACGTGCCAGTACTGGCGCAGGAAGTTCGCCCCGTCGATGCGGGAGGCGTCGAGGAGTTCGTCGGGGATCGCGCCGCGCATGTACTGGCGCATCCAGAAGATGCCGAACGCGTTGGCCGCCGCCGGCACGATCAGCGCCGTCATCGAGCCGATCCAGCCGATCTTCGCCATGATCACGAACTGGGGGATCGCCGAGAGCTGCGCGGGCACCATGAAGATGACCATGAGCAGCGCGAACAGCGCCCCGCGCCCGGGGAAGCGGAACTTGGCGAACACGAACGCGGCCAGCGAGTCGAAGAACAGCACCAGCACGGTCACCGAGCCCGCCACGAGCAGCGAGTTGGCCATCGAGCCGAAGAAGTCGACGTTGTCGAAGAGGTTGCGGACGTTCTCCAGGAAGTGCGAGCCGGGCAGCAGCCGCGGCGGGTAGGAGAAGATCTCGCTGGAGGTGTGGGTCGACATGACGACGGCCCAGTAGAACGGGAAGACCGACAGCAGCAGTCCGAGCACGAGGACGGCGTGCAGCGCGATGCCCCGGGACCGGGTGCCCTTGAGGGTGGCCATGGTGGCGGCCTCCTATTCTTCGCCCCGGCGCTGCACCAGCCGCCAGTTGATGATCGAGAAGAGGACGACGACGAGGAAGATGCCCCACGCCACGGCCGCGCCGTAGCCGAAGTCGTTGTTGTCGAAGGTCTGCTGGAAGAAGTAGAGGACCATCGTCCGGCCCGCGTGCCCCGGACCGCCGGAGAACGTGGACTCGTTGGTGGCGGTCTGGAGCAGCACCTGGGGTTCGGAGAAGCTCTGGAGTCCGGTGACCGTGGAGACGACCAGCACGAACAGCAGCACCGGCCGCATCAGCGGCAGCGTCACCCGGAAGAACGTCTGCACGGGTCCGGCGCCGTCGATGCGCGCCGCCTCGTACAGTTCGCCCGGCACGGTCTGGAGTCCGGCGAGGAAGATGATCGCGTTGTAGCCGGTCCACTGCCAGGTCATCAGCGTGGCGATGGCCACCTTGATGCCCCACGGGGTGTTCAGCCACGCCACCTGGTCCAGGCCCACCGCCTGCAACAGGGCGTTGACGAGGCCGAAGTTGGTGGAGAACACCGATCCGAAGACGATCGCGACGGCGACGACCGAGGTGACGTTCGGCAGGAAGTACGCGAAGCGGTAGACGTTCTTGAAGCGGACCGCCGAGTTGAGCATCACGGCCGTGACCATCGCCAGGAAGATCATGGGGAAGGTGGCCAGCGCCCAGATGACGAGGGTGGTCCCGATCGAGCTCCAGAAGTCGGAGTCGGTGAGCAGGTACTGGTACTGCGTCAGTCCCGCCCACTCCATCGGCCCGAGCCCGTCCCAGCGGTGGAACGAGACGTAGAGCGAGAAGCCGACCGGGATCAGCCCGAAGGCCAGGAACAGGAGGTAGAAGGGGGATATCGCGGCGTACAGGTGCCAGTGGCGGCGCAGTGCGGAGCGCGGCCGGGCGGCGCCCGACGCGTCCGCGGTCAGCGGCGGCTTCTCCAGTGCGGTGGCCATCAGAGACTCACCCCCAGGTGTTCGGCGATGCGCCGGCATGAGCTCATGGCGTCCTTCCAGGCCCGCTCGGGGTCCTTGCCCAGGACACCGACGTTCTTGATCTCGTCCAGGACGGGCTGGGAGAGCGCCACGTCGTAGGGGCTGTTGTAGGCGACCGGGATCTTCTGCGCGGCCGGTCCGAAGACGTCCATGGTGATCTGGCCGCCGAAGAACGGGTCGGGCTCGCGCAGCTTCGCCATCCCGTACGAGGCCGGGGTGGACGGGAACAGGCCCGCGTCGAGGAAGCCCTGGGTCTGGTTGGCGGCGTTCAGCACCCAGGTGATGATCTCGAACGCCTTCTCCGGCTCCCGGCACTCCTTGGTGACGGAGAGGTAGGAGCCGCCGATGTTGGAGGGCCCGCCGGGACACTGCGCCACCCGCCAGCGGCCCTTCGTCCTCGGCAGGCCGGTCTTGATGTCGCTGGTGACCCAGGACGCGTTGAGCTGGCTCGGCAGCTTGCCGTCCTCGACGGCCGAGAGCTGGTCGGGCGTGCCGCTGACCAGGTCGGAGACGATGCCGCGCCGCTTGGCCTCCACGGCCCGGTCCCAGGCGGTGCGCACGTGCTCCTGGTCGCCGATGAAGTGGCGGTCCTTGTCGACGTAGCGGCGGGTGCCCTGGTTGACGGACATCATGAAGACGCTGGTGACGTCGGTCAGCAGACAGGTGCCCGGCAGCCGCTTCTTCAACTGCTCGCCCGCCGAGAAGAAGGCGTCCCAGGTGGCCAGTTCACGGGAGACGTCGCCGGGTTCGTGGGGCAGGCCCGCCTTGCGGAACACGTCCTCCTGGTAGAAGTGGGCGACCGGTCCGCAGTCGATGGGGATGCCGACCACCGAGCCGTCGTCGGCGACGCCCGCGTCCCACTTCCAGGACAGGTAGCTGCTCCTGAGCCGGTCCGCGCCGAGCGTGCGCAGGTCGACGAACTGGTCGGCGTTGGGCAGGTAGGACGCCATGTCCTCGCCCTTGAGGCCCGCGATGTCGGGGACCCGGGCGCGGCCGGTGAGCGTGGTGATCAGCTTGGAGCGGTAGTAGCCGCCGATCTTGACGGCCCGCAGGTCGACCGAGTCCGCGAAGCGGGACCTGGCCTCCTTGACGACCGTGTCGCCGAGTCCGCCGTCCCAGTACCACAGGACCATGTTCCGGCCGGTCGAGCCGGTCGGTACGGCACAGCCGGCCGCCAGGCCGCCGAGCGCCGTGGCGGCCGTGCCGGCCAGGCCCGCGCGCAGCAGACCTCTTCGTGAGAGCCGCACAGCTCCCACCGCCTTTCGGATCTTTTCGGGACTTCGCATGTGCTGTATGTGGGGGGAGGGGGGTCAGGGCCGCGGGGCCGGCGGGGTCACCGGGGCGTGCGGCGGGGGCGGGCCGGGGTCGGCGGGCAGCCGGTCGGCGAGGAAGCCGTACGCCCCGGCCAGGTCCGGGTCCCGCAGCCCGCGCCACCAGCGGTCGACGCCGTACCAGCCGGGCGCCGCGAGGGCGCCGCCGTGGTGGCCGACCGAGAGGCCAGCGGCGAGCACCGCGAACCGCAGCCGCTCGGCCAGGGGCCAGCCGCCGAGCGAGGCGGCGACGAAGCTCGCGCCGAAGACGTCCCCGGCACCGGTGGCGTCCAGGACGTCGACGTCGAGGGCCGGGACCTCGGCGTACTCGCCGGTCGTCTGGTCCACGGCGAGCGCGCCGGCGCCGCCGCGGGTCACCACGGCGACCGGCACCAGCTCGGCGAGCGCGCGCAGCGCGGCCTCCGCGGTGCCGGTGCGGGTGTAGGCCATCGCCTCGGTCTCGTTCGGCAGGAAGGCGTGGCACAGGGCGAGCTGGTCGAGCAGGTCGGGGGACCAGCGCCGGGTGGGGTCCCAGCCGACGTCGGCGTAGATCAGGGTGGAGCGGGCGGCGGCCTCGGGGAGCCAGGCGCGCGGCTCGGCCTCCAGGTGCACGAGGGCGGTGCGCGCGGCGGGCGCGTCGGCCATCAGGGCGTCCTGGGAGTACGGGGGTTCCTGGCCGTGGGTGACCAGGGCGCGGTCGTGGCCGTCGGCGAGGGAGACGGTGACCGGGGTCGGCCAGCCGGGGGCCGTGCGGGAGCGGGACAGGTCCACGCCCTCGCGGGTCAGCACCTCCCGGTTGTGGACGCCGTAGAAGTCGTCGCCGAGGACCGTGGCCAGGGAGGTGGCGAGGCCGAAGCGGGCGGCGGCCACGGCCAGGTTGGCGATGCCGCCGGGTCCGCAGCCCATGCCGGTGGTCCAGATCTCCTCGCCTGGCGTCGGCGGCTTGCCCAGTCCGGTGAGGACGAGGTCGTAGAAGAGCAGCCCGGTCAGGAGCACATCGGGCCGGTCGTCGTCCACGGCGGCGTCCTCTCGTCAGAACCGTTCCATTTCAGTGCACGGAATCGTGCGCCGCTCGTCGCCTTTGGTCAATACCCGAGCAGAACTGAGCATGGAAATGATTGAAGATGACGAGTAGTGTTCGTGCCGTGCTGGCAGAACGACGACATCAACTCATCCTGCGGGCCCTGCGCTCCGGTGGCCCCGCGGCCGTGACCGATCTCTCCGAGCAACTGGGGGTGAGCCCCGCCACCATCAGGCGCGACCTGCTCAAGCTGGAGGAGGACGGGCTGCTCACCCGCGTCCACGGCGGGGCCGTCGTCGAGGAGGGCGACCAGCCCTTCGCCGAGGTCGCCGAGGTCCGCGTGCTGGAGAAGGACGTCATAGCCGAACGCGCCGCGGCCATGGTGCGCGACGGCCAGTCCGTGCTGCTCGACATCGGCACCACCGCCTACCGCCTCGCCCGCCGGCTGCACGGCCGCCGGCTCACCGTGATCACCAGCAACCTCGTCGTCTACGAGGAGCTGGCCGACGACGAGGGCATCGAACTGGTGCTGCTCGGCGGCATGGTCCGGCGCGAGTACCGCTCCCTGGTCGGCTTCCTCACCGAGGACAACCTGCGCCAGCTGCACGCCGACTGGCTCTTCCTCGGCACCAGCGGAGTGCGGCCCGGCGGACAGGTGATGGACACCACGGTGGTCGAGGTGCCCGTCAAACGCGCGATGATCAAGGCGAGCGACCGGGTCGTCCTGCTGGCCGACTCGGCGAAGTTCCCCGGGACCGGGATGGCCAGGGTGTGCGGCCCCGAGGAGTTGGACGTGGTGGTGACCGACGCGTCGGTGGACGCGGCGACGCGCTCCTCCCTGGAGGAGGCCGGCGTCGAGGTGGTCGTGGCGGGAAAGGTGCGGATGTGAGACTGACGATTCTGGGCGGCGGCGGATTCCGGGTGCCCCTCGTGTACGGGGCGCTCCTCGCGGACCGCGGGGAGGGCCGGGTCACCCGGGTCGTGCTGCACGACCTGGACGCCGACCGGCTGGCCTCGGTGACCCGGGTGCTCGCCGAACAGGCCGCGGGCGTGCCCGACGCGCCCGAGGTGAGCGCCACCACCGACCTCGACGAGGCGCTGCGCGGCGCGGACTTCGTCTTCTCCGCGATCCGCGTCGGCGGCCTGGAGGGCCGCGCCGAGGACGAACGGGTCGCGCTCGCCGAGGGCGTCCTCGGCCAGGAGACCGTCGGAGCAGGCGGCATCGCCTACGGCCTGCGCACCGTCCCCGTCGCCGTCGACATCGCCCGCCGCGTGGCCCGCCTCGCCCCCGACGCCTGGGTCATCAACTTCACCAACCCGGCGGGCCTGGTCACCGAGGCCATGTCCCGCCACCTCGGCGACCGCGTCATCGGCATCTGCGACTCGCCGGTCGGCCTCGGCCGCCGCATCGCCCGCACCCTCGGCGTCGACCCCGCCGACGCCTTCGTCGACTACGTCGGCCTCAACCACCTCGGCTGGGTGCGCGGCCTGCGCGTCGCGGGACGCGACGAACTCCCGCGGCTGCTCGCCGACCCCGCACTGCTCGGCTCCTTCGAGGAGGGCCGGCTCTTCGGTACCGACTGGCTGCGTTCGCTCGGCGCGATCCCCAACGAGTACCTGCACTACTACTACTTCGGCCGCGAGACCGTCGACGCCTACCAGCGGGCCGAGCAGACCCGCGGCGCCTTCCTGCGCGACCAGCAGGCCCGCTTCTACGCGCGGACCAAGGACCCGGACACCTCCGCACTGCTCGCCTGGGACCGCACCCGCGCCGAACGCGAGGCCACCTACATGGCCGAGAACCGCGAGACCGCGGGCGCCGGCGAACGCGAGGCCGAAGACCTCTCCGGAGGCTACGAGAAGGTCGCCCTCGCCCTGATGCGGGCCATCGCCCGCGACGAGCGCGCCACCCTCATCCTCAACGTCCGCAACCGCGCCACCCTCGCCGCCCTCGACGGCGACGCGGTCGTCGAGGTGCCCTGCCTGGTCGACGCCAACGGCGCCCATCCGCTCACCGCGGCCCCGCTGCCCGGCCACGCCACCGCGCTGGTCTGCGCCGTCAAGGCCGTCGAACGCGAGGTGCTCTCCGCCGCCGAGAGCGGATCGCGTGCGACCGCGGCCAAGGCGTTCGCGCTGCACCCGCTCGTCGACTCGGTGAACGTCGCCCACCGGCTCGTCGACGGCTACACCGCGGTCCACCCCGGCCTCGCCTACCTCAGGTAATCGCGCCGCCCCGCACTTCTGGAGAACTCCCATGCACGACGAACGCCGCCGGATCGAGGAGCGCGTCGAACGCCTCCACACCCAGCGCGTCAAGCCCGCCGTCTACCGGGCCACCCTCCCCCTCGACGTCGAGGCGTGGCAGGCCCCGGGCGAACCGGTCCCCTTCGAGGAGGCCGCCGCCGCGCCCTACACCCCCTTCGCGATGAACACCCCGTGGGGACCCCCCTGGGGCACGACCTGGTTCCGGATGCGCGGCCGGGTCCCCGCCGAGTGGGCGGGCCTGCGCGTCGAGACCGTCATCGACCTCGGCTTCGTCGGCGACTGGCCGGGCAACCAGGCCGAGGCCCTGGTCCACCTGGCCGACGGCACCCCGCTCAAGGCCGTCAACCCGCTCAACCAGTACGTCCCCGTCGCCCACCCGGCGGCCGGCGGGGAGGACGTCGACTACCTCGTCGAGGCCGCCTCCAACCCGGACATCCTCGCGAACGACTTCGCCGCGCCGACCCCGCTCGGCGACGTCCTCACCGCCGGTGACGCACCCCTCTACGTCTTCCGCCGGGCCGACCTCGCCGTCCTCGACGAACCGGTCTGGCACCTCGACCTCGACCTCCACGTCCTGCGCGAGCTGATGGCCGAACTCGGCGAGTACGATCCGCGCCGCCACGAGATCGCGCACGCCCTGGACCGGGCGATGGACCTCCTCGACCTGGACGACGTCTCCGGCTCCGCGCCCGCCGTCCGCGCCGCCCTCGCGCCCGCGCTCGCCAAGCCCGCGCACGCCAGCGCCCACACCGTCTCCGGCGTCGGCCACGCGCACATCGACTCCGCCTGGCTGTGGCCGATCCGCGAGACCAAGCGCAAGACCTCCCGCACCTTCTCCAACGTCACCGCCCTCGCCGACGAGTACGAGGAGTTCGTCTTCGCCTGCTCCCAGGCCCAGCAGTACGAATGGGTCCGTGACAACTACCCCAAGGTGTGGACGCGCATCCAGGAGGCGGTGCGCAAGGGCCAGTGGGCGCCGGTCGGCGGCATGTGGGTCGAGGCCGACGGCAACCTGCCCGGCGGCGAGGCCCTGGCCCGCCAGCTCGTCCACGGCAAGCGCTTCTTCATGGACCACTTCGGCATCGAGACCAAGGGCGTCTGGCTCCCTGACTCCTTCGGCTACACCGCGGCCTACCCGCAGCTCGCCCGGCTCGCCGGCAACGAATGGTTCCTCACCCAGAAGATCTCCTGGAACCAGACCAACGACTTCCCCCACCACACCTTCTGGTGGGAGGGCATCGACGGCACCCGGATCTTCACCCACTTCCCGCCCGTCGACACCTACAACGCCTCCTTCACCGGCGAGGAGATGGCCCACGCCGTCCGCAACCACCGGGACAAGGGCGCCGCCACCCGCTCCCTCGCGCCCTTCGGCTGGGGCGACGGGGGCGGCGGCCCCACCCGCGAGCTCATGGAACGCGCCCGCCGCCTCAGGGACCTGGAGGGCTCGGCCAAGGTCGTCGTCGAACACCCCGACGCGTTCTTCGCCAAGGCCCGCGCCGAGTACCCCGACGCCCCCGTCTGGGTCGGCGAGCTGTACCTGGAGCTGCACCGGGCGACGTACACCTCCCAGGCCCGCACCAAGCAGGGCAACCGGCGCAGCGAACACCGGCTGCGCGAGGCCGAGTTGTGGGCGACCACGGCGGCCCTGCACGCCCCCGGCTACGCCTACCCGTACGAACGCCTCGACCGGCTGTGGAAGACCGTGCTGCTGCACCAGTTCCACGACATCCTGCCCGGCTCCTCCATCGCCTGGGTGCACCGCGAGGCCGAGGCCGAGTACGCCCGCGTGGCCCGTGAACTGGAGGAGCTGACCGCCGAGGCGGTCGCCGCCCTCGGCACGGGCGGACCGCGGGTGTTCAACACCAGCCCCTACGCCCGCGCCGAGGTCGTACGCACCGGCGAGGGCACCCCGGTGTACGTCACGGTGCCCGCGAGCGGCAGCGCCCCCCTCGTCCCCGCCGAGCCCCCGCACCCGGTCACCGTCACCGGGCGGGTGCTGGACAACGGGCTGGTCCGGGTCGAGATCGCCGCGGACGGCACCCTCGCCTCCGTGCGCGACCTGCGCGCCGGCCGCGAGGTCCTCGCCGGGCCCGGCAACCTGCTGCGCCTGCACACCGACCTGCCCAACCACTGGGACGCCTGGGACATCGACAAGCACTACCGCAACCGCTACACCGATCTGCTGGACACGGACGGGGTCACCGTCGTCGAGGACGGCCCGCTCGTCGGTTCCGTCCGCGTCACCCGGACCTTCGGCAAGGGCTCCACGATCGTCCAGACGGTCACCGTCCGCGCCGGCAGCCCGCGCGTCGACGTCGAGACGGACCTCGACTGGCACGAGGCCGAGAAGATCCTCAAGGCCGGCTTCCCCGTCGACGTGCGCGCCCCGCACTCCAGCGCCGAGATCCAGTTCGGCCACGTCCAGCGGCCCACACACACCAACACCAGCTGGGAGGCGGCCCGCTTCGAGGTCTCGGGACACCGCTGGGTGCACGTCGGCGAACCCGGCTACGGCGTCGCCGTGATCAACGACTCCACCTACGGCCACGACGTCTCCCGCACGGTCCGCGAGGACGGCGGTACGACCACCACGGTCCGCCTCAGCCTGGTCCGCGCCCCGCGCATCCCCGACCCGGGCGCCGACCAGGGCCGGCACCGCTTCACCTACGCGCTGCTGCCCGGCGCGCGCGTCGAGGACGCCGTGGAGGCGGGCTACGCGCTCAACCTGCCGCTGCGGGTGGCCGACGCGGCCGGCGCCCCGCTGCCGGTGGTCTCCGTGGACGGCGACGGCGTGACCGTCGAGGCGGTCAAGCTCGCGGACGACGGCTCCGGCGACGTGGTGGTCCGCCTCTACGAGTCCCGCGGCGGGCGCGCCACCGGCGTCCTGCGCACTGGCTTCCCGCTGGCCGGGGCCCAGGTCACCGACCTCCTGGAACGCCCGCTCGAACCGGCGCCCACCGACGGCGACGGCGTGCCCGTCACCCTGCGCCCCTTCGAGGTGCGCACCCTGCGCCTGACGACGCAGAACAGGTGACGACGGTTCCCATGAAGAATTAAGAGAAGGGTAAGCGGCCAGGTCACGGCGGGTTTTCCGGTCGTCGTGAACCTGGCCGTTCGGCTGCCGGACACCTGGAGTTCGCCCACCGCCCCTGGGATGCGTGGACAGGACAAGAGAAGGGTGTGACCGTGCGAGACCCGCGCATGACCGCGATCGGCAAGGGGCTGAGGCGCCGGGGGAGGCTGATGGCACAGGCGGTGAGCCCGCCGCGCCGCACCCTGGACGCGCTGCCGGCCCCGCGGCCGGCCGACGACGGGTACGTCGCCCCGCGCGCCCCGCGCATGGTCGAGTCGCCGGTCTTCGTGCTCTCCTCGGTGCGCTCCGGCTCGACGCTGCTGCGGGTCCTGCTCAACAGCCACAGCCGCATCCGGGCCCCGCACGAGATGCATCTGCGCACGGTCCACGTCCAGCTCTCCCGCGAGTTCACCGGCGACGCCATGCGCGAACTCCAGCTCGACAAGGAGGAACTGGAACACGTCCTGTGGGACCGGGTGCTGCACCTGGAGCTCACCCGCAGCGGCAAGGACCTCATCGTCGACAAGACCCCGCCCAACACCCTCGTCTGGCCCCGGCTGCACCGATGTTGGCCCGCCGCCCGCTACATCGTGCTGCTGCGCCACCCCGGCGCCGTCGTCGCCTCCCTCGCGGCCCGCCGCGCCGATCCCGACCTCGACGCGATCCACGCCGAGGTGCTCGACTACTGCGAGAAGCTGGAGGAGGCGCGCACCCGCCTCGACACCCACGTGATCACGTACGAGGAGCTGACCGCCGACCCGGAGACGGTCACCCGCGGGGTGTGCGCCCGGCTCGGGGTCCCCTGGGAGGCGGGCATGCTCGACTACGGCTCCCACGACCACGGCACCTTCCGGCCCCAACTGGGCGACTGGAGCAGCGAGATCAGGTCCGGGCGCATCCGGGCCGCCCGGCGGGCCGACCCCGCCGCACCGCTGCCGCCCCGGCTCGCGGAACTGGCGCGGGAGTGGGGGTACCCGGTCGGGGCACCCCCACGCGACTGACCGCGGCCCCGGCCGACGAAGCCGATCGGGATCGAGGTGAACTGTCGGGTGCGTCGGCTGATGCCGGAGCAGTCGCTCACCACGCCGCCGCCCCGGGCACGGCCGGTCCCGGTCGACCGCCCCGTGCGCGAGCCGGGCGATGTGGTGGAACAGGGGCGGATCAGGCGGTGGCGGTGGCCGGGGTCGCGGCCTCGGCCGTCACCTCGGTGACCTCGGTGGCCGGTTCGACGGCGGGCGCGGGAACCGCGGGCAGCAGCGGCTCGCTGTCCTCGACCCGCCGGCCCGCCAGCGACGCGGGGAGCAGCGGGCGCGGCCCGGACACCACCGTGTAGTCCTGGCCGAGGAACGGCGGCACGACGTCGCCCGGGTCCTCGCCGAGCGCCAGCTGCACCGCGGCCCACGGCGCGTTGACACCGCACAGCGACAGCTGGTGCAGCCCGCCCGCCGGACGGGTGTTGACGTCCAGCAGGACCGGACGGTCGCCGAACATCCGGAACTGGATGTTCGACAGGTGGTGCAGCCCGAAGCCGCCCGCGATCACCCGGGCGGGCTCCAGCCACCGCTCGTCCAGCGTGAAGCCGCGCCGCCGGCCGTTCTTGGTGCGGCCCACGGCCATCCGGACCCGGTTGTCGGGACCGGTCAGGCAGTCCACCGACACCTCCGGCTGGTCGAGGCGCGGCATCACCAGCCAGTTCACCGGCTCCCCTGAACGCTCCAACGCCTCGACCACCAGGTCCAGTTGGACGTACGGGCCCGGGAAGCCGCTCAGGTTCAGCAGCGAGAACGGCGTACGGGTGATCACCCGGAAGCCCACGCCGCCGGCGCCCGCGGCCGGCTTGAAGCACGCCTTGTGCCCCGCGGCCTCCAACTCCTCGACGGCAGCCACGAGTTCGGCCGCCGTGCGCACCCGCCACCACGGGGGCACCGGGGCGCCGACCGAGCCGACCGCCTCGTACGCCGTCGCCTTGTCCTCGAACACGGCGAGCGCCTGCGGGGTCGGGGCCAGCAGCGCGGTGCCCACGGCCGTGAACTCGGCGCGGTGCGCGACGATCGCGGTCTGGTGCAGCCGGGGGACGAACACGTCGATGCCGCGGCGCACGCACTGGTCCAGCGCGAACTCCACGTACGCCGCCGGGGACAGGCCCTCCGGCTCCAGCTCGGCGGTGTCGGCGGCGGCCAGCACGGGGGAGTCGGGGTCGCCGTGCGTGGCGTGGATCTCCACCGCGCGATCACTGGGATTTCTGCGCAGCTGATCCATGAAGAACACGTTCTCCGCGTACGTGCGGTTGAGCCAGACGCGTACGCGAGAGGGCATGCAGGCCGCCTTTCGGGGTCGTCCGGGCACGGCGAAGCGGAGCCGAGCCCGGCCAGGGGGGTTGGAGGGTCACCGAACCGCACTGCGCGAAGGGAGGTTCGTGGCGGTGGTGTTGGGGCGATCATACGGCTTCCCGAGCCCCCACCGTGCAACACGCGTGTTACGGATTCCCGAACCGCTTCCGTCGTCACACCGAAGCCTCGGCGACCTTGCCCGAAAGGCCCTGGCCGCGCGCCACGGGTGCCGCCCCTCGGGCAGGCGTCTTGTTCCGGGTCGGTGGATGTGGTCTCTTGGGCACCGCGGGACGACCGGAAGGGGCCAGGGGTGGAGTCGACGGCTGATGGTGGCGGGCGGTTGCTGGCCATCAGCGACCTGCACATCGGGTACGCGGAGAACCGCGCGCTCGTCGAGCGACTGCGCCCGGAGTCGGACGGGGACTGGCTGATCGTGGCCGGCGACGTCGCCGAGACCGTGGCCGACATCCGCTGGACGCTGGAGACGCTCACCGCGCACTTCCGCAAGGTCCTGTGGGTCCCCGGCAACCACGACCTGTGGACCCACCCCAAGGACCCGGTCACCCTGCGCGGCGTGGCCCGCTACGAGCATCTCGTCGCCCTCTGCCGCGAGCTCGGCGTCGTCACGCCCGAGGACCCCTACCCCCGGTGGGAGGGCCCCGGCGGCCCCGCCGTCGTCGCCCCGCTCTTCCTGCTCTACGACTACTCGTTCCTGCCCCCGGGCTGCGCCACCAAGGACGAGGGGCTGACCTACGCCCAGGGCACCGGCATCGTCTGCAACGACGAGTACCTGCTGCACCCCGACCCCTATCCCACCCGCGAGGCGTGGTGCCACGCCCGCGTCGCCGAGACGGAGCGCCGCCTCGCCGAGCTCCCGGACGACCTCCCCACCGTCCTGATCAACCACTACCCCCTCGACCGCCACCCCACCGACGTGCTCTGGTACCCGGAATTCGCGATGTGGTGCGGCACCCGGCGAACCGCCGACTGGCACCGCAGGTTCCGTGTCGACACCATGGTCTACGGACATCTGCACATCCCCCGGACCACCTGGCTCGACGGCGTCCGCTTCGAGGAGGTGTCCGTGGGATACCCGCGCGAATGGCGCAAGCGCCCGGACCCACCGGGCCGGCTGCGCCGCATCCTGCCGATGGAGGTCGGAACCGGTGATCGAGGAGCTGCTCCCGGACTCGGTGGTGGCCGTGGAACTGCACGGTGACGACGCGCTCCGGGACGCCCCCCTCCACCCCGAGGAGGAGGCGCTGATGACCCGCGCGGTGCCCAAGCGCCGCCGCGAGTTCTCCGCCGTACGCGCCTGCGCCCGCCGCGCCATGGAGAAGCTCGGAGTGCCCCCGCAGCCCGTCCTGACCGGGGACGGCGGCGCCCCGCGCCGGCCGGCCTGGTCGGCAGCATGACTCACAGCGACGACTACTGCGCCGCCGCGCTGGTCCGCGCCACCGACCTCGCCTCCCTCGGCATCGACGCCGAACCCGACGACCCGCTGCCCGAGGACGTCGTCTCGTACGTCTTCCTGCCCACCGAGACCACGCGCCTGCGCTCGCTCGCCGCCGAGCACCCGGGCGTCCACGGGGACCGGATCCTGTTCAGCGCCAAGGAGTCCGTCTACAAGGCGTGGTTCCCGCTCACCGGGCGGTGGCTCGACTTCTCCGAGGCCGACATCGACCTGCTCGCCGACGAGGAGGGCACGGGCCGGCTGCGTGCCCGGCTCCTGGTCCCCGGCCCCTGGGTGGGCGGGCGGCGCCTCCAGTGGTTCGAGGGCCGCTGGGCCGTGCGGCGCGGCGTGGTCACCACGGCCGTCGTCGTGCCCCACTCCTGAGCCCGGGGGCGGTCGGCCAGGCCCCGGTCCGCGGTCAGGGCTCGGGACACCAGGTGTGCAGCAGCCGGAAGAACTCCTCCTCGTTCCCCGTCAGCCCCGCGCGCGCCAGCGCCTCCTCCGCCTCGGCGAGGACCGCCGGCGCGACGAGGGGCGGCCGGCCGCCCTCCGGCGGCCCGTCGAAGGCGGCGCGCACCGTGCGCAGCAGCCGCAGATAGGCCTGGACGGCGGTGCGCTCACGGTCGGTCAGTACGGCGGTGGGCATCGGTCGGCTCTCCCCGGTCGGTGTCCTGGTCCCGCGCCCGGACGGCGCGTACGCCGCCCGTCGTGGCGGCGCCCCTCCAGCTTGCCGCCCACCACTGACAACGCCCGCGCGCTGCGCCACGATTCGCCCGCTCGGCGCACCCCGGTGACGCGGCGTCAGGACCCGGGATAACCCAGGGACGCCTCGATGCGGCCCGCCAGGTGGTTCCGCCGCACCGGGCCGCGCAGCGCGGGACCGGCCAGCCACGTACGGCACTTGCTGGCGAGCAGCAGGCCGAAGGTCTCCGCCGCGCGCTCGTCGTCGCGGTCGAAGTGGGTGCGTGCCGCGACCCCGCGGACCGCCGCCTCCAGGGCCGCCGGGTCGGGGGACTCGCCCAGCAGCCGGGTGGCGACGGCGGCCCCCTCCACGTGGTGGCCGCCGTGACCGGCCGTCATGTGCCACAGCTCGTGTCCGAGGATCACCAACTGGTGGTCGGGCGCGGTGCGTTCCTCGACCACGACCAGATCGCGGTCGGACATGTCCAGCCACAGCCCGCTCGCCGTCCCCGGCGGGAAGGTGGCCGCGCGGAACTGGACGGGCCGGCCCCGGCGGCGGCTCATCGCCTCGCACAGCGCGGTGTGCAGCTCGTGCGGCCGGGCCGGCGCGGACAGCGTCAGCTCCCCGACCAGCTCGCCGCTCAGCCGGCGCATGTCCCTGCCGATGCCCACGTTCCTCACCCCGCTCACGACTCGGGCTCGGGCCGCTTGACGCTCTCCAGGAGCATGTCCAGCCACTCGGCGACCTTGTCCCGGTGCTGGTCGGTGGGCAGCTGCGCCGCCCGCCAGGCGATGCCCCGCACCCCGTGGTCCTGGAGCAGCCGTTCGAAGGGGTCGGCCGCCGCGAGGTCCGCGGCGCGCTCGTGGTCGGCGAGCTTCTGGAGCAGTTCCTGCTCGGTGCGCTGGAGGGCGCCCGCGAGGGCCTCGGGGTCCTCCGCGGTGAGGAAGCCCGCGTGGACGCGGAAGAAGCGCTGGAGGGCGTCGCAGTGCTCCATCGTGGGACGCCGGTCGCCGTTGATCAGGGCGCCGGCCTGCTGTCGGGACATGCCCGCGCCGTCGGCGATCTCCTGCTGGGTGTACTTGCGCCCGTTGGGCTTGAGCCGCGAGCGGCGCAGCAGATCGAGCCGCTGGAGGAAGCGCGCCTGCACATCGGGCTCGCCCGCGGGCCGGCCGACCAGCAGGGCCCGGACCACGGGCTCGGGGACCCCGCAGGCGACGGAGAGCCGCGCGACGTCGAAGACCTCGGCGTGGGCCACCCCCAGCCGGTCGGCGAGCGCGGTGACGCGGGTGACGACGGCCGGCAGCTGGGCGGTCGCCGAGGCGTCCGGATCCTCGTGGCCATCCGTCACCGACAGAACTCCTACGTCTCTCATGGGCTTCAAGGGGATCTCGCAGGGTTCTCGCAAGCGATTGCCGTGAACTTCCCGGAGAGTAGCGGGTGCTTCGAACTCACATCCAGGTCTCGCCACAACTGTGGCCAATTTCAGCCGTCAACGGGCATGAAATGCCACGATAGTTGACATGGCTCTCGTCCGGGCAGGAGGATCACATCGCCGCGTGAAGGCCGCATAGGCAAGAGGGGTGACCTCCCGATGGCACATCAGGCAGGAGGACCGTGGCCGGAGCCGCGGCCCGTCCCCGAGGACCGAGAGGCCCAGGCGTACCTCCAGGACTACGCCACGCTTCTGGAAGCCGTCCCGTTCCCGTCCCTCGTCGTCGACCACCGCTGGGACGTCGTGCTCGCCAACGGCGCCTTCGAGACACTTTTCCGCGAGATCGGCCCCCATCCCACGGCCATGCCCGGTCACAACTTCCTGCGCTTCGTGCTGTTCCACCCGGACGCGGGCACGGTCCTCGGCGAGCACGAGTCGGGCTGGTGCCTGCCGATGCTGGCCGGATTCAAGGCGGCCGTGGAACGGTCCGGGCACGACCACGGGCTCCAGGCCATCCGCCGGGAGATCGCCCAGGACCCGATCATGGAGGCGGCCTACCGGCAGGGCCTGCCGCACTGGATCCGCGCGGTGGGGGAGTCGGCCGCCGAGCACGACGGCGCGGTGCGCCGGCTGCTGCACCCCGACCCGCGCTGGGGCGCGACCGAGTGCCGTGTGGTGCGGGAGACCCCCAAATCCCTCCAGGACCTGGGCTACACGCGCTTCACCCTGGTCCTGCGCGACTCCCGCCGTCCCGCGCCCGCGCGAGCGCGCCGAAGCCGTGGCGGTGCCACGCATCTGACCATCGTCCCGACCGCGGGGGCCTGACCCGGCACCGCCGGCGTTCAGGTCGCCGACGGCGCCGGGCGGGCCGCCCGCGAGGAGACGGCCGCCGCGGCCCGGGTGCGCGGCACCCGGTGACTCCCGCCCCGCGCGGGGCGTCCGGGGTGCGCTCACCCGGCCGCCACGACCAGGACCAGCGGCACGCTGCGGCAGGGCACGAGCCGCAGACCGTCGCACACGACCGTCCGCGCGCGCTCCAGCACCGCCCCGAAGTCCGGGCCCCGGGTGAGGGAGCCCGCGAGCCGGGCCGGGTCCGCGGAGGCGGCGACCCGGCCCCGGGCGTTCACCAGGTGGGCGGGGCCCGGCAGTTCGCGCAGCAGCGGCAGCGCGACGGCCTCGAAGTGCCGCAGGTACACGTCCGCCGCGGCCACCCCCGCGAACCGCTCCGCCACCCGCACCGGCGCGGACAGCGTGAGGCTGTACTCGTCGGAGCACAGGTAGTCGACGTACGGTCCGGCCACGGCCCGCCGCCCGGTGTCGCGGGGCAGCGCGAACCAGTCCCAGTGCGTGTAGTCCGAGTACGCCGACCGGTCCGGATCGAGGTCCGGCAGCAGCGGCCGTACGTCACCCTCCGCGTCGGTCTGCCACCACTCCAGCCACGCCGGCACGTCCGTGAGCAGCCCCGGCGCGGCCACGAAGCCGACCCCGGAGACCAACTCCTCGTGCGCGAGCCGGGCGTGGAGCCCCGGCCGCAGCGCCGCGAGGTCGGCCGTCGCCGGCCGGCGCCCCCGCGCGGTCACCCGGGTGAGCAGCGCCGTGGTGTCGGCACGGGTCTGCGCGACGGCGTCGAACACCGCTTCCAGCCGGTGCCCCACCTGCGCCGCGACCCGTTCCTCGGCGGTGGCGCCCGGCGTCGTGGTCACGGCGGCGACGAGGCCGGGGCTCCTGCTCATGGCGCACTCCAGCGGACGGGACCGGACGGATGCCGCCTACAGGGTCAGACGCAGGGCGATGAGCCGCGCCGTCGCCTCCCGGACGCACCGTTCGGCCAGCGTGCGGGCCGATTCGTGGGCCCCATCCTGCACGGCGGAGATGACGGACCGATGACGATCGGCGACTTCTTCACGATATCCGTCGTCCCCGGGCAGCAGGCACAGCAGCGCCCCCATCTCCGTCTGGAGCGCGACCTGTTCACGGGTGAGCCGGGCCGACTGGGCGGCGGCGGCCAGCTCCACGTGGAAGCGGCCGTACAGCCTGCCGCGCGCCGCCGTATCCGCCGCCTTCGCCAACTCGTCGGCCGTACGCCGCAGTTGGGCGAGGTCGTCCGGTTCGGTGCGCTGCGCCGCGAGCAGGGCCGCGGTCCCCGAGAGGGCGGCCCAGTGGTCGCCGAGGTCGCGCAGCTCCTCCGGCGACCAGCCGAGCAGCCGGTCCCTGAGCCGCTCCTCGCCCGGGGTGTCGGGCAGGGAGACGAAGCTGCCGCCGCCGCGGCCCCGGCGGGTGGTGACGAGACCCTGCTGGCGCAGGGCCATCAGCGCCTCGCGCAGTGTCACCGTGGACACGCCGAGCTGCCCGGCCAGTTCGCTCTCGCCGGGCAGTTGCTCCCCGTCGGCGAGCAGGCCGAGCTCGATGGCGTCGCCGATGCGGCGCACGACCGCGTCGACCCGGGCGCGGTTGTCGACGGGCGCGAAGACGGCTCTGCGGGCCCCGCCGTCGGTCGGTTGCTTCACGGCCACCACCTTGCACATTGACTCAAGCTTTACCCTAATGGGGACTTGAGATTTGAACTATGACTTCATATGTTTCCGTTCATCCGGTCAACGAGCGAGCGCGCCAGGAAGGTTCCCGTCGATGGAGGGCACAGCGATCCGGCTGGAGGGCCTGCGCAAGTCGTTCGGCGAGACGACCGCCGTCGACGGCGTCGACCTGGAGATCCGCGACGGCGAGTTCTTCTCGATGCTGGGCCCCTCGGGCTCGGGCAAGACCACCGTCCTCAGGCTCGTCGCCGGCTTCGAGACCCCCACCGCGGGCCGGATCGAGCTGGCCGGACAGGAGGTCACGGGCCTCGCCCCGTTCGAACGCGACGTGCACACCGTCTTCCAGGACTACGCCCTCTTCCCCCACATGACGGTCGAACAGAACGTCGCCTACGGCCTGAAGGTCCGCAAGGTACCCAGGCCGGAACGGCTCGTGCGCGCCCGCAAGGCCCTCGCCGAGGTCCGCCTCGAGGGCTACGGCAGACGCCGCCCCGCCCAGCTCTCCGGCGGCCAGCGCCAGCGTGTCGCCCTCGCCCGCGCCCTCGTCGGACGTCCCCGCGTCCTGCTGCTCGACGAACCCCTCGGCGCCCTCGACCTCAAATTGCGCGAGCAGATGCAGACCGAGCTCAAGGCCCTCCAGCGCGAGGTCGGCATCACCTTCGTGTTCGTCACCCACGACCAGGAGGAGGCCCTGACGATGAGCGACCGCATCGCCGTCTTCCGGCAGGGCCGCGTCGAACAGGTCGGCACCCCGGCCGAGATCTACGAACGCCCCGCGACCGCCTTCGTCGCCTCCTTCGTCGGCACCTCCAACCTGCTGGAGGGCGAGACCGCCCGGCGGGTCGTCGGCGCCCCGGGCACCTACAGCGTCCGCCCCGAGAAGATCCGCGTCCTGGAGGAGTCAGCCACCGCGGACGAGCCCGAGCACACCACCGCCACCGGCACCGTCGCCGAGGTCGTCTACCTGGGCGACGCGACCCGCCTCCTCGTCGACCTCGACGCCGGCGGCCGGCTCACCGCGCTCCAGCAGAACCTGGAGACCTCCGCCGCGGACGTCGCCGCCTACCGCGGCACCCGGGTCCGCCTCCGGTGGCACCGCCGCCACACGGTCCAGGTCCCCGACGCCGCCCGCTGACCCCCCATCCCCCAGGGAGAACGCCGTGCGCCTCACCCGAACCCGCCAAGCCGCCGCCGTCGCCGCCCTGTTCCTCGCCGTCACCGCCTGCGGCTCCTCCGGCTCCGGCGGCGGCACGTCCTCGACCGGCCTCAACCCGCCCGACCTGAAAGCCCCGACGAAACTCGGCAGGACCGAGGGCGCGGTCAACCTGATCGCCTGGGCCGGCTACGTCGAGGACGGCTCCAACGACCCGAAGGTGAACTGGGTCGGCGACTTCGAGAAGCGGACCGGCTGCCAGGTCCGCTCCAAGGTCGCGGCCAGCTCCGACGAGATGGTCAAGCTCATGAAGACCGGCCAGTACGACGCCGTCTCCGCCTCCGGCGACGCCTCCCTGCGCCTGATCGCCTCCGGTGACGCGGCCCCCGTCAACACCGCCCTCGTCCCGAACTACAAGGACGTCTTCCCCGACCTCAAGATGCAGGCGTGGAACTCCGTCGACGGCACGGCGTACGGCATCCCGCACGGCCGCGGCGCCAATCTGCTGATGTACAACACCCGGAAGGTCAGTCCCGCCCCGACCTCCTGGGCCGCGGTCTTCGACGACGCCGCGACGTACAAGGGCCACGTCACGGCGTACGACTCGCCCATCTACATCGCCGACGCCGCCCTCTACCTCAAGGCCACCGAGCCCGAGTTGGGCATCAAGGACCCCTACGCGCTCGACCAGAAGCAGTTCGACGCCGCCGTGGCCCTGCTCAAGAAGCAGAACGCCGACGTCGGCGAGTACTGGAGCGACTACCTCAAGGAGGTCTCCGCCTTCAAGAGCGGCGACTCCGTCATCGGCACCACCTGGCAGGTCATCGCCAACCTCACCGCCGCCGAGGGCGCCCCGGTCAAGGCGTTCGTGCCCGAGGAGGGCGCGACCGGCTGGTCCGACACCTGGATGGTCTCCGCGAAGGCCAAGCACCCGAACTGTGCCTACAAATGGCTCGACTGGATCGTCTCGCCCGAGGTCAACGCCCAGGTCGCCGAGTACTTCGGCGAGGCCCCGGCCAATGCGAAGGCCTGCGACCTGACCAGCGACAAGAACTTCTGCGCCACCTACCACGCGGCCGACACCGCCTACTGGAAGAACGTCGCCTTCTGGAACACGCCCATCGAGCAGTGCCTCGACGGCCGCACCGACGTCAAGTGCGTCCCGTACGCCAAGTGGGTCCAGGCCTGGACCGAGATCAAGGGCTGACCGATGACCGCTGCCGCGCAGACCGCCGGACGGCACCCCCGGGGCACCGTCCGGCGGCTCGCCGGATTCCTGCACCGCCGCCCCCGGCTCCGGCTCGCCCTGCTGCTCACCGCCCCGCTGCTGTGGCTGGCCGTGCTCTACCTCGGCTCGCTCACCGTGCTGTTCGTCTCCGCGTTCTGGACGACCGACTCCTTCACCTCCGAGGTGGTGAAGGTCTGGTCGACCGACAACTTCCGGGCCCTGTTCACGACCCCCGTCTACCGGCAGGTGATCCTGCGCAGCGTCGGCGTCGCCCTCGCCGTCACCGCGCTGTGCGCCGTGATCGCCTTCCCGGTCGCCTTCTGCACCGCCCGCGTCGCCCGGCCTCGCCTGCGCCCGCTGCTCGTCGTCGCCGTCCTCACGCCGCTGTGGGCCAGTTACCTGGTCAAGGTGTACGCCTGGCGGCTGATTCTCTCCGAGGGCGGCCTCGCCGACTGGCTGCTCGCGCCCCTCGGCCTCGGCGGACCCGGGTACGGACTGCCGGCGACCGTGCTGACCTTGACGTACCTCTGGCTGCCGTACATGATCCTGCCGGTCCACACCGCCCTGGAGCAGCTGCCCGACAGCCTCCTCGACGCCTCCGGCGACCTGGGCGCCCGGCCCTGGCGCACCTTCCGGTCCGTCGTGCTGCCCCTGGTGCTGCCGTCGGTGGCGGCCGGGTCGGTCTTCACGTTCTCGCTGAGCCTCGGCGACTACATCACCGTGCAGATCGTCGGCGGCAAGACCCAGCTGATCGGCAACCTCGTCTACTCCGACATCGAACTCAACCTGCCCATGGCCGCCGCGCTCGGCACGGTCCCGGTCGCCGTGATCGTGCTGTACCTGCTGGCGATGCGCCGCACCGGCGCCCTGAGCAGCCTGTAGAGGAGCCGGCCGTGCAACTCTCCCGTCCCGCGCGCATCGCGCTGCGCGTCGCCGCGGGCTTCGGCTTCGCGGTGATCTACGTGCCGCTGCTGCTGGTCCTCGTCAACTCCCTGAACCCGGACCGCAGCGCGAGCTGGCCGCCGCCCGGACTCACCCTGCACTGGTGGTCGGTGGCCGGGCACAACTCCGGTGCGCGCGAGGCGCTGTGGGTGTCCGTCAAGGCGGGCCTCGGCGCGACCGCCGTCGCCCTGGTGCTCGGCACGCTCATCGCGTTCGCGGTGGCCCGGTACCGCTTCTTCGGACGTGACGCCGTCTCCTTCGTCGTCGTGCTGCCCATCGCGCTGCCCGGCATCGTCACCGGCATCGCCCTCAACTCCGCGTTCGGCACCGTCCTCGAACCGCTCGGTGTGGGGCTCGGCCTGTTCACCGTGGTCGTCGGGCACGCCACCTTCTGCATCGTGATCGTCTTCAACAACGTCGTCGCCCGGCTGCGCCGCACCTCCGGCTCCTACGAGGAGGCCGCCGCCGACCTCGGCGCCCACCCCTTCCGGGCCTTCGTGGACGTCACCTTCCCGCTGGTGCGCTCGGCGCTGCTGGCCGGCGGACTGCTGTCCTTCGCGCTGTCCTTCGACGAGATCGTGGTGACCACGTTCACCGCGGGGCCGGGGGTCCAGACGCTGCCGATCTGGATCTTCGAGAACATGACCCGCCCGCAGCAGGCACCCGTGGTGAACGTGGTCGCGGCGGTCCTCGTCCTGCTCTCCGTCGTCCCGATCTACGTCGCCCAACGCCTGTCGTCGGACACGACCGGAGGGGGGCGTGTCTAGCACCGACGGACTCCGTCGGGACCGCCGCTCCCCGTGTTCGTACCGGCTGATCTCGCTACGGGTCATCGTTTCCCGGCCGGAGACCGTATTGATCGCCTCTGCTTGTTCGACCGCATACGTGGCGATTGGCTTCGCCGGGGCCGGCATCGGACTCCTGGTCTTCGCGAGCGCTGATACACGCCACCTGGCGGTAGCTGTACGAGGACAAGGCCGAATTCCCCGCTCCGTTGGAGCGGGGTCCGTCCGCGCTTCCCGGATGCGGGCGGGGCGTCAGGATGTCGGCGGGAGGGCGTCGAGGGCCAGATCCCATGGGTAGGTGTCGAGGTTGCCGCGGCCGGGCGGATGAGGGGCATAGCCGGGTCCGCTCCGGCCGTCGTCGAGGAGCACGGTCACGCCTGCCTCGCGCAGTTCGGCCACGCTCCGCCGAACGGCCGGGTGCCGGTCCTGGGCGTCGTTCCAATGCGGGAGGGCGATGATGTGCAGCCCTTTGCCGATGCCCTCGGTCACCAGGCCGAGGGCGAGGGTGTCACTGATGCCGGCGGCCCACTTGTTGAGGGTGTTGGAGGTGAGGGGAGCGACAAGAAGCGCATCCGGGGCGGGCAGGACATCGGGGTCCGAGGGAAGCTTGTAGGAGTGCCGGACGGGGTGTCCGGTGAGCTCGCGAAGCTCGTCGAGGTTGCCCTCAGGGTCCTCCGCCATCCATCGGTGGGCGGACGGGGTCAGGATGAGGCAGACGTCCCAGCCCGCTTTTTGTGCGGCCCGGATGGGGATGGTGAGACGTCGGGCGGGTGGTGCGGCGCAGGCGATCACGTACAGAGTTTTCACGTGGGCAGTCCACAGCGTGCGGCGAGCGTCTGCAAGCGTCCCTCAGCTGAACCGGCACCCAAGAGCCGTAAGTCGCCGATGAGTTGCCGGGTCCGGGGCCTGCACTGGACCTCTTCCTGTGCTTCCCTCTCGGCTGTGAGGAGGGCATCGACTGCCTCGACACGGTCTCCGGCTTGCATGAGCCCGTAGGCGAGATCAGTAAGGAGATGGGCACGACGCTCCTTGGGCAGCGCAGCGCGGCTCGGCTCGGAGATGGTGCGGGCCACGGCGACGGCGTCCGCGCCTGCGCTGAGTTGGACGTGCGCGGCGACGCGGTACAACTTCGCGTTGGTGGGTCCGAACGCGGTCCAGAGGCTGTTGCCGTCGAACCCGAGTTCGTCGGCGTGCCGGTCGGCCTGGTCGAGGAGGTCGGGGACCGTGCGGGCCGCCGCGGCGGCCCGGGTGTCGTCGAACGCGGCAGCCGTGGCCTGCGCCATGGCCGCCTTGAGGTACAGCATGCCCAGCACTGACGTGCCGTCCGCGCCGCGAGTGCGCAAGTGGGGTTCAAGGCGGGCCGCGGCACTGATGGCGAACTCGGCGGCGGCGTGGGGTTGGCCGTGCATGGTCATGGCGTCGACGAGGTGACGCGCGGCCGACGCCATGTTGACGGGGTCCTCGGACCGCTCGGCGGCGGCCACGGCGCGGTGTCCGGAGACGAGTGCGAGGTCGGTGTCGCCGTACTTGATCGCTGCTCCCTCGACGAGTTCGAGGGTGAAGGAGAGGAGCCGGAAGGCTTCGAGCTGGTCCTCGTCCTGGTGGCAGGCGGCGGCGCGGTTGGTGTCGACCAGGAGCTCGGGGACGAGCCGCCCCAGGCTCGCGAAATGTCCCGCTTGAAAGGCGGAACGGGCGTGGTCGAGGCGGCCACGCAGGACATTGATGGGGAGTGGTTCGGTGCCGTCGTCGTCCACCGCGCCCGTGATCACGTCGTGCCGCTGCAGGGTCCGGCGGATCACGTCGAGCTCGACAGAGTCCAGGCATCTGACCGCCGGAGCAGAGGAGAGGAACACCGCGACGTCGACTTGCAGCACCCGGGCCGCGCGCTCGACCACAGAGAGATTGGGGTCACGCTGCCGTTCGCTTCGCTCGATGTCTTGGGCCCATCTACGGGACTGACCCATCAGGCGGCCGAAAGTTTCTTGCGTCATGTGTCGGCGCTCTCGCCAGTAGGCGACACGGCGGCCGAACTCCTGCGCATCCATAGGTACTGCTCCAGAGCCGGAATCATGATGCACGCACTTCGCGTGCCTACAGTCCGTTGTACTCCCCCTACCGTCTGGATATGGCCGAGTCCCAGGAAACCACTTGTAAGTGGACCGCGTTCGTCTCGCCGGACGACACGACCGCTGTTGAACTGCGCTTTGTTGAGAACTCTGCAATGAGGCTCGCGCCTTGCGGTATTCAGTGGGACGCCGTCGTGATCGCACCTCTTGAGCGCGGCCTCGCTGCCCTTGATGTCCTCGGCCTGCCACAGGACGAGGGGTATCCCGTGTTCGCCGACTACTACAAACAAGAGCTGATCGTGCAGGTTCGAGCCGGGAGCGCGGTCGATCAGTTCGAGGGCGTTCAAGGTGTCCGCCCGCTCTCACTCGGAGGGTGGGTGATGGTCCCTGCCAAGGGCGCCGGAACGATGCACGCGGCATGGATCAACCGCCCAACTCCCCAAGCAACGCGCTACGTTGACGTCATCGCATTGCGTGAGGCGTTACTCGCGGCAGACAGACTCGGCGAGCCCGCGCGCTGCTCTGCTCATCGTCCATGAGCTGAGCGCATATGAAGTTGCCCGACAACGCACGCACATTGCGTGCCATTCCCGGGCCCGACTGCTCTTACCGTCCTGTCACGGCTCATGCATCCAATGCCGGCGCGGAGACATGGTGCTGCCTCGCAATGCTCCCGCCGACACAGCCGTGAGTGCGTACGTCGTCGTTCCCGGCTGGGCTCCTCCCACTGGTGCCTTGCAGAAGCGCCAAGCCAGCCCTCCAAAGAAACCAGCAGATCTGAGGCCTCCCAATGTCCGTCGTGTTAGCGGCTGGCGTCACCTCCATGCGCAGCGGAGACCGAGCAATGCCCTCCAGCAGCCTGCCCCCGATCATCAGTCCGGTGGGCGTCGACACCGATCTGTGGGCCGCGCTGGAGGACCTGAAAATAGGCCGCTATCACGCCGCTCGTGACCTGTTGTCCAGAACGAGCGGGAACTGGGCGCCGCGCACGAGTCGCAGTCGTCTTCTGGCGGTTGGTGCGAGGGCGGTGTCTTCAAGATCTGGGTGGACGAGAACTCGACCAGCGCGGACGCGTGGATGATGTGGGCAAGGGCGCTCACACGGGTGGTGTTCACCGCCCACCTCGCCGCCATCGCCCATGGCATCAAGAACAGCCTGGCGCTGCCGCCGGCCTGCGAGGGCGACGCCTACCAGGACCGACATGCGGTGCGGCTCCCCGCCGATCTGGTCGAAGTGCTCCAGGGCTTCGAGTACAGCGCCGTCGCCGAGAGCTGGCTCGGCAACAACGTCGTACGGCACTACGCCCACGAGGCGCAGGCCGAACTCGCCTGGCACCGCGGACACGCCACCGGCCTGGAACGCCGCCGAGGCATGCACCGACACTCCCCCCACCGGTTGCCTCGTTCCCGGACCGCTGTCCGGGCCACACTGAGAGTGAATAAGAGATCGTTCGTGACCAATATCAACGTGCTCGACCCGGGCGCTTCACCGCTCGATTACTACGGGTTCGAACTCCGCCGGTCCCGGGAGGCGGCGGGGCTGACGCAGCGGCAGCTCGGTGACATCGTCGCCTATACCGGGTCACTCGTCGGTCAGATCGAGACCGCCCGGAAGTTGCCCACGGCGGAGTTCAGTGAGCGGGTTGACGCCGCCCTGAAGACGGACGGGATGCTGTCCCGGCTCCTGGAACTGGTCATGAGGAGCCAGCTCCCGAGCTGGTTTCAGAAGATCGAGAAGTTGGAAGCACGGGCACGCGAGATCTGCACCTTTCAGACGGGCATGGTCCATGAGCTGCTGCAGACCCGGGCCTACATCCATGCGGTGCTCTCCGCGTTCAACCAGGCCAACCCCGAGGACTGGACCGCTGCGCGACTGAACCGGCAGCGCATCTTCGGCAAGGAGAAACCGCCGATCTTCTGGATGGTGCTCAGCGAGGCAGCACTGCACCAGGAGATCGGTGGCCGGGAGATCATGCGTGGGCAACTCGCCCACCTGGCCTCCTTCGAGTCCCACACCCGGGTCAACGTCCAGGTGCTGCCGTTCTCGGCCGGAGCACATCCGGGGCTTGTCGGCTCATTCAGCGTCTTCCGGTTCGAAACTGACCCGGCTGTCGCCTACACCGACGGATACGGATGCGGTCATCCAACGGCAGACTCGAAGACAGTCGATAACTGTTCACTCCGATACGACTACCTTCGGGCCGCCGCGCTGTCCATCAAGGACTCGGCGCAGCTGATGCGGCGAATGGCGGAGGACCGCTACGGAGAGCAAGCGGCGTAAGTCCGCTTTCCGATTCCAGGAAGGCGACGTGGTCGGCCTGCCACTGCTGTCAGCCATGTGACCATCGCCGGGGAGAGCCCGGTCGAACTGCCGAGGAGCTGCTCCAAGGCGAGCTTGAAGCCGAGGCTGGAGTCGTCGGTGCCGGCGGGCACGGTCCGGATCACCCGTCCAACGGGAGCGCCCCGACTCGATACCCCGTCCGGCCCCCTGGGGCGCCCGTGTCGGCGGAGGCCGTCGACGAGGGGCCGGGGGCTGTCCTGTCCGGCCAAGGCCAGGTAACCACGCGGCGCGTTCTGGCGGCGCGGGGCCGATACAGACCTCGGCGGCTGCGGGAAAATCCAGGGGCGAGGGGTCGTCACGCCGGGGCCGGAAACCGGGCCTCGGCCGGATGGGCGGCTGAGGTCGCGGGGTGTCGAGGACGCGCCTGGCGTGAGAGGCGGCGCGTCCGAGTACGCGCCGCAGGCGTGATGGCCGCTCCTCCCTCGTGAGGTGTCCCCGTGGGTACCGTCTCGTTCCTCGTCGTCGTCGTGGTGACGGCCCTGGCCTTCGACTTCACCAACGGGTTTCCACGACACCGCCAATTCGATGGCGACGTCGGTGGCGACCGGCGCTCTGAGCCCACGTGTGGCGGTCGCGGTGGCGGGTGTCCTCAACCTGGCGGGCGCCTTCCTGTCCACGGCCGTCGCGAAGACCGTCTCCGGCGGCATCGTGAACGACGCGAAGGTGTCCCTGGTGATGATCTTCGCGGGTCTCGTCGGCGCGCTCCTGTGGAACCTGACGACCTGGCTCGCGGGGCTGCCGTCGAGTTCGTCGCATGCCTTGTTCGGGGGGCTGATCGGCGCCGTGTGGGTCGGCGCGGGCGGCTCGGCCGTGCAGTTCGGGACGCTCGTCGAGAAGATCGTCGTCCCCGCCGTCCTCTCCCCGGTCGTCGCCTGCGTCGTGGCCGTACTGGCGACCCACCTGGCGTACGTCATCACCCGGCGGACGGACCGCGCTCGGGCGCGGGGCGGATTCCGCAGGGGGCAGATCGGCTCGGCGTCGCTGGTCGCGCTGGCGCACGGCACCAACGACGCGCAGAAGACCATGGGCGTCATCACCGTCGCCCTCATCTCCGCCGGGCTGCTGCCCCACGGCTCAGGACCGCCCTGGTGGGTGGTGCTGACCGCCGCTCTGGCGATCTCGCTCGGCACCTACATGGGCGGCTGGCGGATCATCCGCACCATGGGCAAACGCCTCACCGACATCGAGGCCCCGCAGGGCTTCACGGCCGAGACCAGCGCCACCGCCGTGATCCTCGCGTCGTCCCACATGGGCTTTCCGCTGTCGACCACCCAGGTCTGCACCGGCAGCATCCTGGGCGCGGGCCTGGGGCGCAGGACGGCGCAGGTGCGGTAGGGCACGGCGGGGCGGATCGCCGTGTCGTGGGCGCTCACCCTGCCCGCCGCGGCGGCCATCGGCGGTGCCGCGGCCTGGATCGCCGATCACGGCACCGCCGGAGTGGCCGTGGTGGCGGCCTCGGCCACCGCCTCGGCGACCGGGTTCTGGGCGTTGTCGCGCCGCCTCCCCGTGACCGCCGACAACGTCAACGCCGTGCACGCTCCGCTGCCCCAGCACGCGGGGAACACCGTGACATGAGCGGCGCGGCCGTCCTGCCCACGGGCAGAGGGAGGCTTCGGATGGACATCGACTGGAGTGCCTTCGTCGGCGTCTTCGTCGTGAGCCTGGGCATCACGCTGCTCACGGTCGTGCTGTTCTCCCTCGGCGTCGCGACCTGCCCCGGCGGCGGCACCGGCCGGGAACGGGCACGCCGTGGCGACCGGCCGATCGGCACCGCGGTGGCGGTGCTGTGCTTCTGCGCCTGCCTGGCGGTGGCCGGTTACGGGATCGCGCTGATCATCGGCGACTGACGGCGACTGACGGCGGCGCGCGGGCCCGGTGGCGGAGCGGGCCCACCTTTACGCAAACAGCTTGCGTTTCTTGCGCTACTCTTGCGTGCATGACACGACGACTTGCGGAAGTGGCGAAGAAGGTCGGGGTCAGCGAGGCCACGGTCAGCCGGGTGCTCAACAACAAGCCCGGTGTCTCCGAAGCCACCCGGCAGTCCGTGCTGTCGGCCCTCGACGTCCTCGGCTACGAACGGCCGACCCAGTTGCGCGGCGAACGCGCACGGCTCGTCGGCCTCGTGCTGCCCGAGCTGCAGAACCCCATCTTCCCCGCGTTCGCCGAGGTCATCGGCGGCGCCCTCGCCCAGCTCGGCCTCACCCCCGTGCTGTGCACCCAGACCAAGGGCGGCGTCTCCGAGGCGGACTACGTCAGGCTGCTGCTCCAGCAGCAGGTCTCCGGAGTGGTCTTCGCGGGCGGCCTGTTCGCCCAGGCGGACGCGCCGCACGACCACTACCGGCTGCTCGCCGAGCGCAACATCCCCGTCGTGCTGATGAACGCGGCCATCGAACACCTCGGCTTCCCCGGTGTGTCCTGCGACGACGCGGTCGCCGTCCAGCAGGCGTGGCGGCACCTCTCCTCCCTCGGCCACGAGCGCATCGGCCTGGTGCTCGGCCCCGGCGACCACGTGCCCTCGGCGCGCAAGCTCGCGGCGGCGCGGGCGGTCGCGGGCGAGGCGCTGCCCGACGAGCGCGTGGCCCGCGCCATCTTCTCGATCGAGGGCGGTCACGCTGCTGCGAGCAAGCTGATCGACCGGGGCGTCACCGGCTTCATCTGCGCCAGCGACCCCCTCGCCCTCGGTGTCGTCAGGGCCGCCAGGCGCCGCGGACTCGACGTCCCGTCGCAGATCTCCGTCGTCGGTTACGACGACTCCGCCCTGATGAACTGCACCGAACCCCCGCTGACCACCGTGCGCCAGCCCATCGAGTCGATGGGCAAGGCCGCCGTCGAACTGCTCAACGCGCAGATCGGCGGGAGCGCCGTGCCGGCCGACGAACTGCTCTTCGAGCCGGAACTGGTGGTCCGCGGCTCCACCGCGCAAGCCCCGCGCTGACGGTATACGGAAGATCCAACGCTCTGTCGAATAATTCCAGATTCTGCGCGACATCTTGCGAAGTGATGTCGGCGGTGCTTGAGTGTGCGGCGCCCACCGCTCCTGCCCAGAGGGGTCCACCGATGAGAAGCACCGGGTTCCGCCGCACCTTCGCCGCGCTCAGCGTCTGTTCCCTGGCCCTGGCCGTCTCCGCCTGCGGGTCGGGCGACGAGTCGTCCGGCGGCAAGACCCGCATCACCGTCAACTGCGAGCCGCCCAAGAGCGCCAAGGTCGACCGGAAGTTCTTCGAGGAGGACATCGCCTCCTTCGAGAAGCAGAACCCGGACATCGACGTCGTCGCCCACGACGCGTTCCCCTGCCAGGACCCGAAGACGTTCGACGCCAAGCTCGCCGGCGGCCAGATGGAGGACGTCTTCTACACGTACTTCACCGACGCCCGGCACGTCGTCGACATCAACCAGGCCGCCGACCTCACCCCGTACGTCAAGGAACTGAAGAGCTACGACACCATCCAGCAGCAGTTGCGCGACATCTACACCGTCGACGGCAAGGTCTACGGCATCCCGCGCACCGGCTACTCCATGGGCCTGATCTACAACAAGCAGCTCTTCCAGCGCGCCGGCCTCGACCCCGAGAAGCCGCCGGCCACCTGGGAGGAGGTCCGCGCCGACGCCAAGAAGATCGCCGCGCTCGGCGGCGGCACCGTCGGCTACGCCGACTACAGCGCCCAGAACCAGGGCGGCTGGCACTTCACCGCCGAGCTGTACTCGCAGGGCGGCGACGTCGTCGACGCCGACGGCAAGAAGGCCACCATCAACACCCCCGAGGGGCGCGCCGTCCTGCAGAACCTGCACGACATGCGGTGGACCGACAACTCCATGGGCAGCAAGCAGCTCCTCGTCATCAACGACGCGCAGCAGATGATGGGTTCGGGCAAGCTCGGCATGTACCTCGCCGCCCCCGACAACATCCCGATCCTGGTCAAGGAGAAGGGCGGCGACTACAAGGACATCGCTCTCGCCCCCATGCCCGGCGGCAAGGGCACGCTCATCGGCGGCGACGGCTACATGTTCAACAAGAAGGCCACGCCCGCCCAGATCCGCGCCGGCCTCAAGTGGCTCGACCACATGTTCCTCACCCCCGGCAAGGGCTTCCTCGGCGACTACGCCCGCGCCAAGCAGCAGGACGCCCCGGTCGGCCTGCCCGAGCCGCGCCTGTTCACCGGCGCCGCCGACGCCAAGGACCAGGAGATCAAGAAGGCCAACGCCAATGTGCCGGTGGACAACTACCAGGCGTTCCTCGACGGCAACCAGCAGCTGGAGATGAAGATCGAGCCGCCGAACGCCCAGCAGATCTACTCGGTCCTCGACGGCACGGTCTCCGCCGTCCTCACCAAGAAGGACGCGAACATCGACCAGCTCCTCAAGGAGGCCTCCGGCAAGATCGACAGCATTCTGGCCCGGAGCTGACGGCGATGACCAAGACGGCCGCACGGCCCGCCGAGGCGATCGCCGTACGCCCGGTCCAGGCGCCGCTCCCGCACGGGGGACGGGGGCGGCGTCGCCTGCTCGACCAGGTCCAGGCCTACGGCTTCCTGCTCGGCGGACTGCTCTGCTTCGCGCTGTTCTCCTGGTACCCGGCGATCCGCGCGGTCGTCATCGCCTTCCAGAAGTACACGCCCGGCTCCCCGCCCGAGTGGGTCGGCACCGCCAACTTCACCCGCGTCTGGCACGACCCCGAGTTCGGCGCCGCCTGGCGCAACACCCTCACCTTCACCCTGCTCGCCCTGCTCATCGGCTTCGCCGTCCCCTTCGTGCTCGCCCTGGTCCTCAACGAACTGCGGCACGCCAAGGCGTTCTTCCGGGTCGTCGTCTACCTGCCGGTGATGATCCCGCCGGTGGTCAGCGCCCTGCTGTGGAAGTGGTTCTACGACCCCGGGGCCGGACTCGCCAACGAGGCGCTGCGCTTCCTGCACCTGCCCACCTCGAACTGGTCCAACGGCGCCGACACCGCCATGGTCTCCCTGGTGATCGTCGCCACCTGGGCCAACATGGGCGGCACCGTCCTGATCTACCTGGCCGCCCTCCAGTCCATCCCCGGCGAGCTCTACGAGGCCGCCGAACTCGACGGCGCGAACCTGCTCCAGCGCATCCGGCACGTGACGGTCCCGCAGACCCGGTTCGTCATCCTCATGCTGATGCTCCTCCAGATCATCGCCACCATGCAGGTGTTCACCGAGCCGTTCGTCATCACCGGCGGCGGCCCCGAGAACGCGACGGTCACCGTCCTCTACCTCATCTACAAGTACGCCTTCCTCTACAACGACTTCGGCGGCGCCTGCGCCCTCAGCGTTCTGCTGCTCCTCCTGCTCGGCGTCTTCTCCGCCCTCTACCTGCGGCTCACCCGCTCCGAGGGGGACGCATGAGCACCCGCACCCTCGTCTCGCCCGCCACCCTGGCCCGCCCGCGCGGCAGAGCGGTCTACTGGACCGTCTTCACCGCCGTCGTACTGCTGTTCACGCTCGCCTTCCTCTTCCCCGTCTACTGGATGGTCACCGGCGCGATGAAGTCGCCGGACGAGGTGGCGCGGACCCCGCCCACCTTCGTCCCGGAGAAGTGGCACCTCGGCGGCTACACCGACGCCTGGGACCTGATGCAGCTCCCGCAGCACCTGTGGAACACCGTCGTCCAGGCCGCCGGCGCCTGGGTGTTCCAGCTGGTGTTCTGCACGGCCGCCGCCTACGCCCTGTCCAGGCTCAGGCCCGCCTTCGGCAAGGTGATCCTCGGCGGCATCCTCGCCACCCTCATGGTCCCGGCCCAGGCCCTCGTCGTCCCCAAGTACCTGACCGTCGCCGACCTGCCGCTGATCCACACCAGCCTGCTCAACGACCCCCTCGCCATCTGGCTCCCGGCCGTCGCCAACGCCTTCAACCTCTACCTCCTCAAACGGTTCTTCGACCAACTGCCGCGCGACGTGCTGGAGGCCGCCGAGATCGACGGCGCCGGCAAGCTGCGCGTCCTGTGGTCGATCGTGCTGCCCATGTCCCGGCCGGTCCTCGGCGTGGTGTCGATCTTCGCCCTGGTCGCCGTGTGGCAGGACTTCCTGTGGCCGCTGATGGTCTTCTCCGACACCGACAGACAGCCGATCAGCGTGGCCCTGGTCCAGCTGTCGCAGAACATCCAGCTCACCGTGCTCATCGCCGCCATGGTGATCGCCAGCATTCCGATGGTCGCGCTGTTCCTCGTCTTCCAGCGGCACATCATCGCCGGAATCACCGCGGGCAGCACCAAGGGCTGACACGGCCCCTCGACAGAAAGGCACGCACAGTGGGACAGCCCACCCCTGCCGAAAACCCCCACGACTGGTGGCGCTCCGCCGTCATCTACCAGGTGTACGTGCGCAGCTTCGCGGACGGCGACGCGGACGGCACCGGCGACCTCGCGGGCGTGCGGTCCCGGCTGCCGTACCTCGCCGAACTGGGCGTCGACGCCCTCTGGTTCAACCCCTGGTACCTGTCGCCGATGAAGGACGGCGGCTACGACGTCGCCGACTACCGGGCGATCGACCCGGCCTTCGGAACCCTCGCCGAGGCGGAGAAACTGATCTCCGAGGCGCGGGAACTGGGCATCCGCACCATCGTCGACATCGTGCCCAACCACGTCTCCGACCAGCACCCCTGGTTCCGGGCGGCGCTGGCCGCGGGCCCCGGCAGCCCCGAGCGCGACCTGTTCCACTTCCGGCCCGGACGCGGGGAGCACGGCGAACTCCCGCCCAACGACTGGCCGTCCCAGTTCGCCGGCTCCACCGAACCCGTGTGGACCCGGCTCCCGGACGGCGACTGGTACCTCCACCTGTTCACGCCCGAGCAGCCCGACCTCAACTGGGACCACCCGGCCGTCCGCCAGGAGCACGAGGACATCCTGCGCTTCTGGTTCGAGCGCGGCGTCGCGGGCGTGCGCATCGACTCGGCCGCGCTGCTCGCCAAGGACCCCGAACTGCCGGACTTCGTCGAGGGCGTCGACCCCAACCCCTTCGTCGACCGCGACGAACTCCACGACGTCTACCGCTCCTGGCGGGCGGTGGCCGACGAGTACGGCGGGGTGTTCGTCGGCGAGGTGTGGCTGCCCGACGCCGAGCGCTTCGCCCGCTACCTGCGCCCCGACGAACTGCACACCGCCTTCAACTTCTCCTTCCTGTCCTGCCCCTGGGACGCGGACCGGCTGCGCACGTCGATCGACACCACCCTCGCCGAACACGCGCCCGTCGGCGCCCCCGCCACCTGGGTGCTGTGCAACCACGACGTGACCCGTACGGTCACCCGGTACGGCCGCGAGGACACCGGCTTCGCCTTCGCCACCAAGGCGTTCGGCACCCCCACCGACCTCGCCCTCGGCACCCGCCGGGCCCGCGCCGCCGCCCTGCTGTCCCTGGCCCTGCCCGGCGCCGTCTACGTCTACCAGGGCGAGGAACTGGGCCTGCCCGAGGCCGACGTCCCCGCCGACCGCATCCAGGACCCCATGTACCTCCGCTCCGGCGGCACCGACCCCGGACGGGACGGCTGCCGGGTCCCGCTGCCCTGGACGGCCGGGGCGCCGTACGCCGGGTTCGGCTCCCGCGAGGAGCCCTGGCTGCCGCAGCCCGCCGACTGGTCCGCCCACGCCGCCGACCTCCAGGACCGGGACCCCGGCTCGATGCTCGCCCTCTACCGCGAGGCGATCCGGCGGCGCGCGGACTTCGGCGACGGCCCGCTCACCTGGCTGCCCGCCCCCGAGGGCGTCCTCGCCTTCACCCGCGCCGGCACGACCTGCGTCGTCAACCTCGCCGACACCCCCGTAGAGCTCCCCCCGCACACCCGGTCCCTGTTCACCAGCGGCCCGTTGGACGACCGGGGCCGGCTGCCGAAGGACACGGCGGCCTGGGTGCGGGCCTGAGCCGCCGCCCGCTCCCGGCGCACCGCACCACCCCCCACCTGCTATCCCCGTACCCCCACCACGAAGGGATCAGCACATGCCCAGCAGCACCCGCAGCCACCTCAGGCGCATGCCGGCCGTCGCGACGGCCGTGGCCCTCGCCGCCGGCATGCTCGTCACCCTCGCCCCGACCGCCGCCCACGCGGCCGGGGCCACCCTGCCCTTCACCTCCGTCGAGGCCGAGTCGGCCACCACCAACGGCACCCGCATCGGCCCGGACTACACCCAGGGCAGCCTCGCCTCGGAGGCGTCCGGACGCCAGGCCGTGCGCCTCACCTCCGGCCAGCGCGTCGAGTTCACCGCGCCCCGCGCCGCCAACGCCGTCAACGTCGCCTACAGCGTCCCCGACGGCCAGTCCGGCACCCTCAACGTGTACGTCAACGGCACCAGGATCGCCCGGACGCTCACCGTCACCTCCAAGTACTCCCACGTCGACACCGGCTGGATCACCGGGTCGCGCACCCACCACTTCTACGACAACGCGCGCCTGCTGCTCGGCCAGAACGTCCAGGCGGGCGACCGGATCGCGTTCGAGTCCACCGGTACCCAGGTCACCGTCGACGTCGCCGACTTCGAGCAGGTCGCCGCGGCGGCCGGCCAGCCCGCCGGGTCCGTGTCCGTCACCTCCCGGGGCGCCGACCCCACCGGACAGGGCGACTCCACCCAGGCGTTCCGCGACGCCATCGCCGCCGCGCAGGGCGGCACCGTGTGGATCCCGCCGGGCGACTACCGCGTCACCTCGTCCCTGAACAACGTGCAGAACGTCACCCTCCAGGGCGCGGGCAGCTGGTACTCGGTCGTGCACACCTCCCGCTTCATCGACCAGGGCAGCTCCGCGGGCAACGTCCGCATCAGGGACTTCGCGGTCGTCGGCGAGGTCACCGAACGCGTCGACTCCAACCCCGACAACTTCGTCAACGGCTCACTCGGACCCGGCAGTTCGGTCTCCGGCATGTGGATCCAGCACCTCAAGGTCGGTCTCTGGCTGACCGGCAACAACGACAACCTCGTCGTCGAGAACAACCGCATCCTCGACACCACCGCCGACGGCCTCAACCTCAACGGCAACGCCCGCGGCGTGATCGTCCGCAACAACTTCCTGCGCAACCAGGGCGACGACTCCCTCGCCATGTGGTCACTCAATGGCCCCGACGTCGGCAGCAGGTTCGAGAACAACACCATCTCGCAGCCCAACCTCGCCAACGGCATCGCCGTCTACGGCGGCACGGACATCACCGTGCGGGGCAACCTGATCTCCGACACCAACGCCCTCGGCAGCGGCATCGCCGTCTCCAACCAGAAGTTCCTCGACCCCTTCAGCCCGCTCGCCGGCACCATCACCGTCGACGGCAACACCCTCGTGCGCACCGGTGCCATGAACCCCAACTGGAACCACCCGATGGGCGCGTTGCGCGTCGACTCCTACGACAGCGCCGTCAACGCCACCGTCAACATCACCAACACCACGATCACCGACAGCCCCTACAGCGCCTTCGAGTTCGTCTCCGGCGGCGGCCAGGGCCACCCCGTCCGGGGCGTCAACGTCACCGGCGCGACCGTGCGCAACACCGGTACCGTCGTCGTGCAGGCCGAGGCCCAGGGCGCCGCGACCTTCCGCAACGTCACCGCCTCCGGGGTCGGCGCCGCCGGCGTCTACAACTGCCCCTTCCCGGCGAACTCCGGCACCTTCGCCCTGACCGACGGCGGCGGCAACTCGGGCTGGAGCAGCACCTGGTCGGACTGCAACAGCTGGCCGCAGCCCGGCGCGGGCAACCCCGACCCGGACCCGTCGCGCAACCTCGCCAAGGGCCGCCCGGCCACGGCCACCGGCTCCCAGGACGTCTACACCCCGGGCAGGGCGGTCGACGGCGACGCGAACACCTACTGGGAGTCCGCCAACAACGCCTTCCCGCAGTCCCTCACCGTCGACCTCGGCTCCGCGCAGGCCGTGCGCCGGGTGGTGCTGAAGCTGCCGCCGTCCGCCGCGTGGGGCGCCCGCACCCAGACCGTCACCGTGCAGGGCAGCACCGACGGCTCGTCCTACTCGACCGTCGCCGGCCCGCAGGGCTACCGCTTCGACCCGGCGAGCGGCAACACCGCGACCGTGTCCCTGCCCGGCGGCACGAACCTGCGCCACCTGCGGCTGACCGTCACCGGCAACACGGGCTGGCCGGCGGGCCAGTTCAGCGAGGTGGAGGCGTATCTGAACTGATCCCGTGTCCCCGGCCGCTCCCGCACACCGGTGGGGGAGCGGCCGGGACCGTCACAGGTCGAGGACCAGCCGGTCGCCGAGGCAGCGGGACACACAGATCAGCATGGTGTCGCCGGCCGCGCGCTCCGCGTCCGTGAGCACCGAGTCCCGGTGGTCGGGAACACCCTCCAGCACGTCGGTCTCGCAGGTGCCGCAGGTCCCCTCGGTGCAGGAGTACAGGACCTCCGTGCCCGAAGCGAGCACGGTGTCCAGCACCGAGACGCCCCGCGGCACGGTCAGCGTCCGGCCGCTGCGGGCGAGCGTCACCTCGAACGCGCCGTCCCCGCCCGCCGGCCGGTCCTCCGGGTTCTTCGGGTCCTCCGGGTCCTTCGGGTCCTTCGGCCGGAACCGCTCGACGCGCAGCGCGTCCGGCGGACAGCGCTCCTCGACCGCGTCCAGCAGCGGACCGGGACCGCAGCAGTAGACGAGGGTGTCCTCCGGCAGCGGGTCGAGCACCGGGCCGAGGTCCAGCAGCCCGCACTCGTCCTGCGGAGCGACGGTCACCCGGCCGCCGTACGCCGCCAGTTCGCCGCGGAACGCCATGGACGCGCGGGTGCGACCGCCGTAGAGCAGCGTCCACTCGGCGCCCGCGGCCTCGGCCGCCGCGACCATGGGCAGGATCGGGGTGATGCCGATGCCGCCCGCGACGAACCGGTATCGGGGCGCGGGCCGCAGGGCGAAGTGGTTGCGGGGCCCGCGCACCCGCACGGTGTCGCCCTCCGCCAGCCGGTCGTGGACCAGGGCCGAACCGCCCCGCCCGTCCGGCTCCCGCAGCACCGCGATCCGCCACGCCGTACGGTCCGCCGGGTCGCCGCACAGCGAGTACTGCCGCTCCAGTCCCGGCCCGAGCACCACGTCGACGTGCGCGCCCGGCTCCCACGCGGGGAGCGGCCCGCCGTGCGGACGGCGCAGGGTGAGGGCGAGGACGCCGTCGGCCGCCACCTCCCGCCGCGCCACGACGAGTTCACTCTCGTACCCGCTCATGAGGCGTCCTCCGGCGGCTCGTGGCCCTCGGGGTGGGCGAGCATCCACTCCCACATCACGACCGGGTCCTGGGCGGTGTGCTCGGCGCCGCAGTGGCAGGTGCCGTGCAGCAGATCGGTGCCCGGGACCCAGTCGACGCGGTAGACCTCGCGCGGCGGAGCGGTCACCGGGCGCCCGCCGTGTTCTCCACGCCCTCCACGTCCTCCACGCCCTCCACCGGCTTGGCGCCCTCCTCGACGAGCCGGGTCAGGATGCGGCGCGCGGCCAGGCCGCCGGTGTCGATGTTGATGCTCAGCTCCTGGTAGCCGGCGCGCTCGGTGCCGAGCGTGCGCTGGAGCAGGTTGAGCGCGTCCACGTCCTGCATGACGACGGTGTGGTTGTTGGACCGCAGGAAGTCGGTGACCTCGGTGTCGGCCGTCGCCCAGTCCCGCGAGACGGCCCAGAAGTCGTACACCTTGCCCTCGGACGACGGGGTGATGGCGTACGTGATCTCGGTGTGGAAGCCGCCGGGGTCGCTGCCGTCGGCCTCGGGCCGTACGCCGGTCGGCGCGATCCGGCTGTGCAGCAGGTACAGGCACGGCGCGTGGTACTCGATGTCCTGCCACCGGTCGATGCGGCCCTCGATCCCGGTGGACCGGGCGTAGAACGGCGGACAGGCCGCGTCCTCCATGTGCCTGCTGACCCGGACGATCCCCGCGCCCTCGTCGACCTCGGTGGTGATCGGCGTCTCGGCGACCTCGGGGGTGCCGATGTAACCGCCGTGCAGATACGTCTCGTGGGACAGGTCGAGGAGGTTGTCGACCAGCAGCCCGTGGTCGGCGTCGATCGGCTCCATGCCGCGCACGGTGACCCAGCCGGGGGAGCCGAGGTGCGGGGCGCGGGGGATCGTGTCCGGGTCGGCGAGCGCGGGGTCGCCGATCCACACCCACACCAGGGAGTCCACCTCGGCGACCGGGTGGGAGGCGACCCGGGCGGTGCGCGGGACGCGCTTCTGGCCCGGCACGTACACGCAGGTGCCCGTCGTGTCGTACGTGAACCCGTGGTACCCGCACACGATGCGGTCCCCGTCGAGCCGGCTCGCGGACAGCGGGTAACGCCGGTGCACACAGCGGTCGTCGAGCGCGACGGGCGTCCCGTCCTCGGCCCGGTAGAACACGAGCGGCTCCCCGAGGACCGTCCGCCCGAGCAGTTCCTCCCGTCCCACCTCGCTCCCGTAGGCGGCGACGTACCACTGATTCCTGGCGAAGGCGGCGATGTGCGACATGGCTGCGGCTCCCGTCGTTGGGTGGTGGCGACATCGTCGGGAAGCGCGTCGGGGAGCCGCAACAAGGCTTTCACCTGACGGAAGAGACCGGGAAAACTGCCTGTCGAGGGCGGGCGCTCCTCTGCGAAAGCGAATCCGTCGTAGCCCTCCCTCCCACCGCCACCTCTCGATGACCCGCTGTTTGCTGGTCACGGCACGGGTTCGGCGAGCGTGGTGATCTGCGGGGCACATGTCCGTGGGGTGAGGGCGCTGTTCAGCCCCTGGCCCGTTCCTTCACGACACGACAGGGCCTGTGGCTGAGTCGAGCTGGTGGGTCGCCCGGCTGGGGAGTCTTCCAGGGCACCGTCCTATATTGGGCTGGGGAACGTCGGTGCGTGCCGGGGGGATTGACCGCTCTTGCGACTATCGGGTGGGACGCGTCGAGCAGCTGTTCTGTTGTGGGCCGTTGCTGTGCTGTTGCTCGGTGCGTGCGGGACTCGGGTGGCCGGGCAGGGAGGCGACGGGGCATCCTCGCCGGCGGCAGGCGAGCCGATCCCGTGGACCACGATGCAGCCTTCCGCGGTCACCGGAGTACGGGTCGGCGGGGACCGGCGCACGCTGCTCCTCGACACGCAGGTGCCCAGTGGCGCTCACGCGTGCGTGCGCAAGCTCAGGGCGGTGGTCACCGATTCGACGACGGACCTCGTGTGGGTACAGGTCACCTTCACCTCGCCGTCCGCGGACAGGGCTTCCGGATGCACCGAGGAGAGCACGGCCACGGCAGAGGTCAGGTTGCCCGACCCGCTGGGCGACCGGGATGTGGTGGTCGACAACTACACACGCTTCACCGCCGAGGGTGCCGAACCGCCTGCGCTGCGGCTGTGCGGAGAACTGGGCTGCACACCGCCGGCCACCGGCTGCACCGCCGCCTCCTACGATCAGGCGTTGATGTCGGTCGGCGCGCCCGAGCACACCTACCGGAACTCGGAGAGGTGCGACGGGAAGTGGCTGGTGCTGGACTTCTCCTGGCGCACGGGACCGGTCTGCAGCGACTCGACGGGGCCTGCCTGCTCTTCCCGGCTGGGCGACCGCTGGTTCTTCCGGGCCAGGAAAACCGGCTGGGAGCCGGTGATCCGGACCTCGGCCGGAGGCTGCCGGGACGTGCAGCGCAAGGAGCCCGCCTTCCCGTCCTCGCTGTGTGAGTCACTGGCCCCGCTGTCCCCCTCGCTGCACCCGAGCCACCCCTAGCCGTCCACCTCTCCCACGCCCGCCGCGCGTTCCACCGGAACGGCCCCCCATCGGCCGCGTACGGAGGGCGTGGCAGCGGGTGTGATGGCGGGATTCGCCCAGTTGTGGGGTGAAGTGCTAGCGTCGGGCGTTTGCAGCGTCGCTGTGCCGGTGCCCGGTTCGCGGTTCCTGGCCGGTGGTCGTGTCCCCGCCGCGCCTTCCTCGGTTCGGTTCCTACGGAGGAAGGCCTTCTGCGAACGAATCAGCACGTGCCGGTGCCCGGCAGCAGGGCGGGGCGAGCGAGGCGAAGGACGCCAGCGCGGCTCCGCCCCCGGCGGCGTCCTTCGCGGAGCTGGGGCTGCCGGCCGAGATCCTGCGGACGCTCGACGAGCACGACGTGACCGTACCCTTCCCCATCCAGGCGGCGGCACTGCCCCACGCGCTCGCGGGACGGGACGTCCTGGGCCGGGGCCGCACCGGATCCGGCAAGACGCTCGCCTTCGGCCTCGGCATGCTCGCCCGGACGGCCGGGCGGCGCGCGCAGCCCAAGGAGCCGCTGGCGCTCGTCCTGGTGCCCACCAGGGAGCTGGCGCAGCAGGTCGGAGAGGCGCTCACCCCGTACGCCGAGGCGCTGCGGCTGCGGCTCGCGACCGTGGTCGGCGGGGTGTCGATCGGACGGCAGGCCGCCGCGCTGCGGGACGGCGCGGAGATCGTCGTCGCCACGCCGGGGCGGCTGCACGACCTTGTTGAGCGCAGGGCCTGCCGACTGGGACGGGTGCGCGTCACGGTCCTCGACGAGGCCGACCAGATGTGTGACATGGGGTTCCTGCCGCAGGTCACCGAGGCCCTGGACCAGGTGCGTCCCGACGGGCAGCGGATGCTGTTCTCCGCCACCCTCGACCGCGACGTCGACCAGCTGGTGCGGCGCTATCTGCGCGACCCCGCCGTCCACTCCGTGGACCCCTCGTCCGGCGCGGTCCCCGCGATCGAGCACCACGTCCTCGTCGTGCACGGCCCGGACCGGTACGCCGTGACCACGGAGATCGCCGCCCGGGACGGCCGCGTCCTGCTGTTCCTGGACACCAAGCACGGCGTCGACCAGCTCACGCGGCACCTGCGGGCCAGCGGTGTGGCCGCCGCGGCCCTGCACAGCGGGAAGGCCCAGCCACAGCGCACCCGGACCCTGGCCCAGTTCAAGAACGGGCAGGTCACCGCGCTGGTGGCGACGAACGTCGCCGCACGCGGCCTGCACGTCGACGACCTCGACCTCGTGGTCAACGTCGACCCGGCCACCGACCCGAAGGACTATCTGCACCGCGCGGGCCGCACGGCCAGGGCCGGCCGCTCCGGCACCGTCGTGACGCTCGTCCTGTCGGGGCAGCGCCGCGAGGCGAGCCAGGTCATGGCGGACGCCGGTGTCGTCCCCCAGGTCATCAAGGTGCGCTCGGGCGAGGCGGAACTGAGCCGGATCACCGGCGCCAGGGCCCCCTCCGGACAGCCCCTCGACGGCGGACCGGCCGCACCACGCCCCAAGAACCACAACGCACCGTTCCGCGGCATGGGCAGCACCAAGGACACGAAGAGCGGCTCCGGCGGCAGGCCGTCCCGCAAGACCAGCGAGGCCCGTGCACTCGCCCAGGCCCGCGAGGCGGCCCGCGTACGCCGCGGCAGCTGAGCTCCGGAGGACAGTGGTCGAACGTTCCGGGGTGGTGGTGCGTCTCCGTGGGGGTGGGGCGGAGGGTCTCGCCGTGCAGGGTTCGTTCCGTGCTCATGTCCCCGGGGGAAAACATGTGTGCCCACCGCGTTCGTGTCGTCCGTGTCCTCGCCGTCGTCGGCCTGCTCGTCGCGGGTTCGGGTGCCGTCGTCGGCTGTGGTGGTGAGAGGAGCGGCGGCGCGCACGGTCCCGTCGGTGAAGCCGCCTCGCGGAGGGAGGACCGCGTCCGTCAGGTGGCCGACGCCTGGGAGGGGTCCGCGGCCGTGCGGGTGTGGCGGAGGGGCTATCAACCGCTGGAAGCGGCGGTGCAGTTGCCCGAGGGCGGTCTCCACGGTGCGGACGACCGGCTCGCCTACCGGAGGGGGAACTTCGCGCTGGGAGGCGAGCTGCCCGGGACCCCGCGGGGCGACGGCCGGGTGGTGTGGCGGAACGGGGACTCCCTCGCACTGCCCCTGGTGGGGGCGGACCGGGCGCTGCGGGGCCTCGACCGGGCCGACAGTCCGGGACCGCGGCTGACCGTGACCGGGGCCCGGCCGGGGGAGATGACGCTCGGGGCCACCAACCGCGGTCCGGCCACCGTCCCCGCCTGGCTGTTCACGCTGAAGGGCTACGGCACACCGCTGAAGGTCGCCGCGGTCGCTCCGTCGCGGCTCCCCGCCCCGCCGGTCGGACCCGTGCGCGGGCTGCCCGCCGACGTCCTGGCCCCGCTCGACGGACTGACCGAGGTGTCGGGCGACGGCCGCTCCCTCACCGTGGTGGCCACGCACGGCTCCTGCGACGACGGCCCCGCCGTGGACGTACGGGAGACCGGCACCGCTGTTGTGCTGTCCGCGTACGTCGTCGGGACCAAGGACGGTCCCTGCACCGACGAACTGCGCGGCGAGCGGGTGACGGTGCGGCTGGAGCGGCCGATGGGCGAGCGCGTCGTCCTGGACGCCTCCACGGGCCGGCCCGTTACCCACCGCGACGTCCCCGTCATTCGGGGGGCACAGGAGTGAACGCGAAGACCGCCGACAGATCCGTCTCGATCGCGCGGGCCGTGGCCAGCAGCGGGGGGAGGAGCCGGTCGCGGGACCGGTCGGGGGTGTCCGGGCCCGCGTGCAGGGCGAGGTTGAGGGCCGCGACCACCGTGCCGCGCGGGTCGTGCAGCGGAGCCGCCATGGAGCGCAGCCCGGTCTCCAACTCCTGCTCCACCAGGGTGTATCCGTCCTCCCGCGTCCGGCGCAGAAGCTCGGCGAGGTCGACGGGCGAGGTGCGGGTGTACGGGGTCAGGGGGCGCGGCGGCAGGGCGGCCAGCAGCCGGTCCCGCTCCGCGCGCGGCAGGTCGGCGAGCAGGACGCGGCCCATCGACGTGGCGTACGCGGGCAGCCTGGTCCCCGGCCGGATGCGCACGCCGGTGACCTGGCGGGTGGCGGAGCGGGCGAGATAGCGCACCTCGGGCCCGTCGAGGACGGCCACCGACGCTGACTCCCCGGCGCGGGCGGCGAGTTCGGTGAGGTGCGGCAGGACGATGTCGGACAGGCGCAGGCCCGCCAGCCGGGCGTGGCCGAGGCCCAGGGTGCGCGCGGCGGGCAGATGGTGCCGGCCGCGCTGGTCGACGTAGCCGAGGGCGCGCAGGGTGAGCAGCGCGCGGCGGGTGCTGGGGTAGGAGAGGCCGACGGCCTGCGCCGTCTCGTTGAGGGTGAGGCCGCCGCGCCGGCTGCCGAGCGCGGTCAGCACGGCGAGCCCGCGCGCCAGCGACTGGAGGAACAGCGGCCCGAGTTCCGCCTTGGCGTCGGTGTAGGGGAGCGGGGCCGGGTACGGCTCCGGGGCCGAGTCCGGGGTGCGGGCCAGGGCGTCGCTCACCTCGCGTGCCGCCGCCGTGAGATGGGCGGTGGCGTGGGCGCGCAGCCCCTCGGCGTCGCGCCGGCTGGTGTGGGCGAGCACGCTCAGGGCGTACCGGGGGCCGCCCTCCCCGCCCTCGACGGGCACACAGAGCGCGACCAGTCCCGGCGCGGCGATCTGGTCGTCCAGGGCCCAGCCGGCCTCGGCCGCGTCGGCGACCCAGGCGCGGAAGCGCCCCTCGTCCACCGCCGCCTCGCCGGGCGCGGAGCGCGGCGGCAGGGCCGGGTAGCCGGTGTCCAGCGGGTCGGCGGCGCGGCGTGCCCGCCAGGCTGCGTACCGCTCGGGGGTCCAGTCGCGGGCGAGCACGGCGCCGGCGGCGCAGCGGTCCGCGGGGAGCAGGTCCCCGACCCGGAAGCCCAGCGGGATCACCCGCTCCGGCGGGACGGCGCGGGCGACGATGCGCATGTCTCCGCCGTCGTCCACGATCAGCGACACCGACTCGTCCAGGACCCGGGCGACGCGGTCCAGCGGGGGCTGGGCCACGGTGGGCAGCCCTGTGGCGCGCAGATAGGCGTTGCCGAACTCCATCAGCCGGGGCGCCGGTTCCAGGTCCCGGCCCTCCTGGCGCAGGTGTCCGAGGTGGACCAGGGTCGCGGTGAGCCGGTCGACGGCGGAGCGCGCGAGACCGGTGGTGTGCGCGAGGTCCGCCGCGCGCACCGGGCCGTCCGCCTCGGCGAGGGTGTGCAGCAGGGCGAGGCCGCGGGTCAGCGGGCCGTCCGCCTCGCCCTCGCTCCCCGTCGGCATGCCCTCCGTCGTGGCCGCTGCGCGTGCTGCCATGGCCGGCGCCGCTCCTGTTCTGCCGTTCCCGTTCCGCTGTCGTGAACGCTACCGACTGTTGACAGCGTCCGGCACGCGGCCCAGACTCACACATCACGACAGGCGAACGAAAGTTCACTGAGCGAAAAACGGCATGTCCGGTTCCGCACGGCCCCACCCGCCCATCACGCTGGAGCAGTCTGTGTCCACCGCCCGAGGACTGATCATCGACGGAGCCGAGGTCCCCGCCTCCTCCGCGCGCACCACCGCCGACACCAACCCCTGGGACGGAAGCGTCCACGCCGAGGTCGCCGCCGGGACCGCCGAGGACGTCCGCCGTGCCGTGGCCGCCGCCGACGCCGCGTTCCCCTCCTGGTCCGCGACCCGGCCCGCGGTCCGCCGGGGGATCTTCCTGGAGGCGGCCCGGATCCTGGCCGGCCGCACCGACGACGTCGTGCGGCTCATGGCCGAGGAGGTGGGCGGCGCCGCGGCCTGGGCCGCCTTCAACGTCCACCTCGCCACCGAGATCCTGCTGGAGGCCGCCGCGGCCGTCAGCAGGCCCACCGGGCAGGTGCTGTCCACCAACGCCGACGGGGTGATCTCCACCCAGGTGCGCGTCCCCAAGGGCGTGGTCGCCGCGATCTCGCCCTGGAACGCCCCGCTCATCCTGGGCGTGCGCGCCGTGGCGCTGCCCCTCGCCCTCGGCAACACGGTCGTCATGAAGCCCAGCGAGGACGCCCCGATCGCCTGCGGCCTGCTCATCTCCGACGTGCTGCACGAGGCGGGACTGCCGGCGGGTGTGCTGAACGTCGTCACCAACGACCGGGCCGACGCCGCCGAGGTGGTCGACGCGCTCGTCTCCGACGACCGGGTGCGCATGGTCAACTTCACCGGTTCCACGGAGGTGGGCCGGACCATCGGCGTCCTGGCCGCACGTCACCTCAAGCCCGCCGTCCTCGAACTCGGCGGCAAGAACGCCCTGTTGGTCCTGGCGGACGCGGACGTGGACTACGCCGTCGACGCGGCCGTCTTCGGGTCCTTCATGAACGCGGGCCAGATCTGCATGTGCGTCGACCGGGTCGTCGTGGACCGCTCGGTGGCCGGGGAGTTCACCACGAAGCTCGCCGCGCGGGTGGCCGCCCTGTCCTGCGGCGACCCCTCCGACCCGGGCACCGCCGTCGGGCCCGTCATCAACTCCCGTGCCGCGCGCCGCGTCACGGAGCTGATCGAGGACGCCGTCGCCAAGGGCGCCACCCTGGTCGCGGGCAGCGGCCGGCCCGAGGGCCCCGGCACCCTGATCCGCCCGGTGGTCCTCACCGACGTCACCGAGGACATGCGTGTGTACGGCGAGGAGATCTTCGGCCCGGCCACGGTCGTGCACGTCGTCGACGGCGTCGACGAGGCGGTGGACCTGGCCAACAACAGCCCGTACGGGCTCACCGCCGGGATCATCACCGAGGACCTGGCCGTCGGCCTCGACGTCGCAGGGCGGCTGCGCACCGGACTCGTGCACGTCAACGACCAGTCCATCGCGGACGAACCCCAGGCACCCTTCGGCGGCGTGAAGAACTCCGGCTACGGACGCTTCGGCGGTGAGGCCGGCGTCGAGGCGTTCACCGACACCCGGTGGATCACCGCACAGACCCGCGGCCACGCCCGCTTCCCGATCTGAACCCCCGCCCCCGGCCCGGCGTGCGTGCGGGGCCGGGCCGGGGACGGGAGGTCAGGTGGAGCGGGCAAAGCGGGTGGGGCGGGGGAGAGGGCGAAGAAAGGCGAGAAGGCGGATAAAAGGGAAAAAGGGGGGCGTCAGAGGCCGGTCGGAGGGGCCCACCTGGGATCGGCGCCCCACTCCTCGTTCGGCCGGGGCCCCATCGCCAGCACCAGACGGCCGCCCGAGACGACCTCCTCGTGCCGCAGCCAGGCCCGGTGCAGCGGCCGGCCGTTCAGCGTCGCCGACTGGACGTAGCAGTTCGCCTCGGAGTTGTCGCGGGCCTCGACCGTGAAGCGGGTGCCCCGGCTCGTGGTGTAGACGACCTCGTCGAACAGCGGACTGCCCAGGGCGTACACACCGCTCGCCGGCGCCACCGGATAGAACCCGGACGCCGCGAGGACGTACCACGCGGACATCTGCCCGCAGTCGTCGTTGCCCGCGAGCCCCGCCGGGCCCGTCGCGTAGGCGTAACGGCACACGTACCGCGACCACTTCTGCGTCAGCCACGGCGCCCCCGCGTACACGAACAGGAACGGCATGTGGTGCACGGGCTCGTTGGAGTGGTTGTACTTGTCGTTCCAGCGCATCATCGCGTCCGGCGGCGTCTGCTCGAACATGGTGTTGAGACGGTCCACGAACGCCTCCCGCCCGCCGACGAGTTCGATCAGACCCGGCACGTCGTGCGGGACGAACCAGCCCTGCTGGTCCGGGTTGGACTCGACACAGCCGTCCTGGTCGCCCATCCAGCTGCCGTCGGCGTTGCGCCCCCGGAACCAGCCGGCCTCCGCGCTGAAGACGTTGCGGTAGTTGCGGGAGGTCCGCAGCAGCGTCCGGGCGTCCGCGTCCCGGCCGGTGGCGTGCGCGAAGCGGGCCAGCGCGTAGTCGGAGTAGCTGTTCTCCAGGGTCTTGGACAGACTGGTGTCCACGCACCAGCCGAGCTCCGTCCAGTTCGCGAAGTCGTTGCGGTTGGACCGCTCGGCCGGACCCAGCGCCACGTCACGGCAGTAGCGGTAGGCGGTGTCCGCGTCGAAGCCGCGCACCCCCTTGACGTACGCCTCCGCGATCACGTTGACCGCAGGGTCGCCGACCATCGTGTCGGTGTCCGTGCCCAGCAGCTCCCAGCGCGCCAGCCCCTTCACCCGGCCCGAGGCGGTCAGCGCCAGCAGCGAGCCGATCGTGTCGGACACCACCTGCTCGTCGATGATCGTGAGCAGCGGGAACTGCGCGCGGAAGACGTCCCAGCCGCTGAAGACCGTGCGCTGCCGGAACCCGTCGCGCCGGACGGGGCCGTTGCCGAAGCGCGCCGCGCCGTCGGTGTCGTCGCTGATCCGCGGGTCGATCATGGTGTGGTAGAGCGCCGAGGAGAAGATCTCCCGCTGCTCGGCGGTGCCGCCCGTGGCCCGCACCCGGCCGGTCGCCCGCTCCCAGGCCCGGCGCGCACCGGCCCGCACCGCGTCGAAGTCCCAACCCGGCAGTCCGGCCGCCAGGTTGGCGCGCGCCCCGGCCAGACCCGTGAACGACACCCCGGCCTTGACCAGCACCTCCTGGCCCGCCGTCACCGGGAACTCCACGAAGAAGCCCGCGCTGTCGCCCGTGCTGTGCTGCTCCCGGGCCTGCCGGTCGACGGTGTCGCCGTCCCACGTCCCGAACAAGCGCACCGGCAGCTGGAAGCGCATCGAGAAGTACACCGTGTAGACGGGGCCGTTGCCGCAGATCCAGCCGCCGCCCGAGCGGTCGTTGGTGAGCGTGCCCTCCACGGTGTGCTCGTCGACCAGCCGCAGGTCCTGGGTCACCGTGTGGGTGCCGTCGAAGCCGATGCGGCGCGAGAGGTCCACCTTGATCCGGCCGGTGCCCGCCTCGTGGAAGGTGAAGCGCAGCATGCCGGCCCGCTCGGCGGCGGTCAGCTCGGCCCACACGCCGTAGCGCTCCAGGTCCACGGCGTAGTAGCCCGCCTCGGCGATCTCCGTGGCCTTGTCGAAGGGGCTCTTGGCGGCGTCCCGGCCGGTCACCAGCTCGCCGGTCTGCGGCATGACCTGCACCTGGCCCAGGTCGCCGTAGCAGCCGATGCCGCTCAGGTGCAGGAAGCTGAAGCCCTCCAGGGTCGTCATGTCGGCCGAGTAGCCGCTGCCGTTGTCGCCGCCGCTGACCGTGTCCGGGCTCAACTGCACCAGCCCGAAGGGCAGCACCGCGCCCGGGAAGGTCTTGCCGCACGCGGTGTCGGGGGACGTGGTCAGCGCGCCGGTCAGCGGGTTGATCAGATCCACACCGGTCCGCCCGGCGGTGCCGCGGGCCGCGGAGGAGGCGGCCCGGACGGGAACGGCGGCGGCCTCGGCGGCTGTGGCGGCCTCGGCGGGCGCGGCGCCGACGGCGGTGCCGATCGCGGCCGAGGCGGCGGCACCGGCCGCGAGGAAGCTCCGCCGGGTGAACGGGCCACCGGGCCCGGACGGTTCACTCATGGACACGTTCCTCCAGAGATACGACGTCACTGAGCAGTCATGCCGGTCGCGACCCGTGAATGCATTAATTATGAAGTTTCATGGGGCTCCTGTGGTTCTGGCAAGACCGCGGCGCCGACGGCTCAGCAGGGCCTGCGCCACACCCCGAGGTCGAGTTTCTTCTGCATCGACGACAGCCGCAGCCTGCGCGACTGCGGGCAGAACTCGGCCGCGGGCTCGGCGTATTCGACGTGGAACACCGCCTTGCCCGCCTTCACGAACGGGGTGAGCCGGGTGCACTCGTCGTACTGGGCGCACTCCTCGTTCACCGCGAAGTCGAAGTCGCCGAGCAGCCGCGGGATCTGCGGCAGGTCGTTCTTGAGCCCCACCGCCAGCCCCCGCTCGTGTGCGATCCGCGCGATCATGCGGTTGTAGGCGAGCTGGTCGTCGGCGCTCAGCGGGAACCCGGTCCGGTTGGTGTACCCCTCCACCAGGTCGGGTTCCACCGCGTCGAACCCCTTGTCCCGGCACATGTCGAAGCGGCGCTCCATCAGGGGCCGCAGCACCGACAGCTCGCGGATGTCGAGCCAGCGCTCGCCCTCCCAGCCGTTGGCGGCGCCCAGCAGGGAGCGCGGGAAGTCGTCCTTGTCGGGCCGGAAGTCCTCCCAGGCGCCGACGTTGACGTAACAGATCACCTTGCGGCCGTCCCGGTGCAGCCGTGCCACGTCCGCCGCGGAGTTCTCGAAACCGTCGATGTCGTACACCGGCACGTCCACGGACGGGTCGGCCCGTCCGTCGAGCTGCCACTGCCAGGCGAGCCCCGGCCGCGGCCGCCACCACGACCCGCCGGCCGGTGCGTCGGACGACGAGCATCCCGCCAGCACCCAGACCAGCAACCCCGCGAGCGCGCACGCGCCCGCCCGTACCGCGCCCCTCATCACTCCACCCCTGTCAGTGCGGGAGTCAACTCCGCCCATGGATTGGGCAGTTCGCTGGTCACCGGCCCGGACACCCCGGCGCCGCGGTCCCACGCGGTGCGCACCGCCAGCGGCACCAGCGGCCTCGGCACGCCGTACACAAGATGGCACAGCCGCTCCGGCGGATGCCGCTCGGCCCACGCCGGCCGGCTGAACGCCGAGACGTACGTGGACCAGTGGCCCTCGAAGGTCACCGTCAGATCGGCCAGCCGGGCGTAGCCGGGCGCCGGGTGGACACCCGGGTTCAGCACGACCGTCGTCGCCCCCAGCCGGCGCACCGCCCGGACCGTCCGGCGGCAGGCGGGCAGCCCCTCGGGAGTCGCGGTCACCCGGTCGAGGAAGCAGCCGTCGGTCGCGTACCACTCCTGGTGCCGGCGCAGGTCGTCGGTGACCGCCGCCCGCTCGCGCACGCCGTAGTCGGTGTCGACGTAACCGAGCAGCCGGGCCCCCGCCGCCCGCAGCGCCCCGGCGGCGGCGGCGAACGCCGGATCGGGCCGGCTGCCGGGCCCGTTCGCCGGGTTGAGCACCACCGCGTACGTACGGTCCGCGGCCGTGATCAGCCGGTGCCAGGCGCCCGGGTCGTCGGCCGGATGCACGTACAGCGGGATCAGCAGGCTCACGGCGCCGCGCCGACCTCGGCCCACAGCGCGGCCAGCGCGTCCTCCAGCGAGTACGCGGGCCGCCAGTCCAGGGTCTGACCGGCCGCCGTGATGTCCGACAACTGCCAGGACACCTGGGCCGAGCGCGCCGAACCGCCCGCGTTCTCCACGATCCGGCCCCGGAAGCCCGCCCGCAGGGCCAGCGCCCGCACCAGTTCGCGCACCGCGACGGCCCGCCCGCCCCCGATGTTGAGCACCGGCGGCAGCGGACCGGCCGCCGTGACCGCGAGCTGTGCCGCCCGCGCGACGTCCCGCACGTCCACGAAGTCCCGGTACGCCGACAGGTCGCCGAGCCGCACCACCGCCTCCGGGTCGGTGCCGGCCGCCCGCAGCAGCGACGCCATCCGGCCCGGCAGCCCGGTCGCCGGAGCCCCCGGCCCCACCGGGTTGCCGACCCGCAGCACCACCGCGTTCAGGCCGGACGCGGCCACCGCGACCGTGCCCGCGAGCTTGGTCGCGCCGTACGGCCCGGCCGGCCGGGTGGCCGCCGACTCCGTGACCGCGGTGTCCGGTTCCCCGGGCCCGTACTCGGCGGCCGACCCGAGGTGCACCAGCCGCGCGGCGGGCGCCGCGGAGCGCAGCGCCGCACACAGCGCGGCCGGGCCGCGGGCGTTGACCTCGGCGAGCGTCACGGCGTCGCCGCCGGTCGCGCCCGCGCAGTTGACCACCGCGTCGGGTGCCGCCGACGCCAGGGTCTTCGCCAGCCGCTCCGGCCGGTCCGTGGCGAGGTCGATGCCGTACTCGGCGGCGGGCGAGCGCCCGCCACCGAGTACGAGGGCGCCCGGCAGGGCACGCAGCCGTTCGGCGACGTGCGTGCCCAGATAACCGGAGCCGCCCAGGACGAGGATGCGCATGGAGGGTTCAGGCTCCCTTGAGCAGCAGCGACTTGCGGGTGGTGAACTCGGCGTTCGCCCGGTCGTAGTCGTCCGGGCGGCCGATGTCCAGCCAGTATCCGTCGAACTCGTAGGCGTGCGGCGGATTCTGGGCGGCCAGCAGGTCGAGGACCAGTTCGTCGAAGCCGAGCGGAAGGCCCGCGGTGTAGCCGTCGAGCGTCGAGAGGGTCAGCCCGTAGACGCCCATCGACACCCGGTAGTCCATGCTGGGCTTCTCGGTGAAGGCGACGACCCGGCTCGCGTCCGTGGTCAGCACCCCGAAGTCGATGTGCACCTTGCGGGAGTACGTGGCGATGGTCAGCGGGGCGCCCGAGTCGCGGTGGCGGCCGAGGACGTCGGCGTAGTCGAGGTCGGTGAGGACGTCGCCGTTCATCACGAGGAACGTCTCGGGCAGCCGGTTGCGCAGGTTGAGCAGCGGGCCCATGGTGCCCAGCGGGCTCTCCTCGGTGGCGTAGTCGACGTGCATGCCCCACTGGGAGCCGTCGCCGACGTAGGCGCGGATGATCTCTCCCAGGTGGCCGATGGCGATGGTCACATGGGTGAATCCGGCGGTGGACAACTGGCGCAGCACGATCTCCAGGATGGCGTGCTGGTCGCCTATGGGGACGAGCGGCTTGGGCAGCGCGGTGGTGTAGGGCCGAAGCCGGACGCCCTTGCCTCCCGCCAGGATCACAGCGTGCATGGGTTCCTCCTACGTGGACGTGGGGGACGTGCCGGGAAGGATCAGATGTTGTAGATGCCCGTCTTGTAACGGGCGAGGTTGGCCGGGTCGCGGAAGAACTCGACCGTGTGCGCGAGGCCCTGCTCCAGGGTGTGCGCCGGGCGCCAGCCGGTGGCGCCGGCGAGCCGGGTCGCGTCGGCCACGAGCCGCATCACCTCGGAGTTGGCCGGGCGGATGCGGGCGCTGTCCTCGCGCACGTCGAGCGGGACGTCCATCACCTTGCCGATCAGCGCGACGAGGTCGCCGACCGAGATCTCCCCGCCCGTACCGGCGTTGAAGGTGCGGCCCACCACGTGCTCGGCGGGCGCGGTGCCGACGGCGAGGAACGCCTGCGCGGTGTCGGCGACATAGGTGAAGTCCCGGGTGGGGCGCAGGTCGCCGAGGGTGATGGCGCGCTCCCCGGCGGCGACCTGGCCGATGACGGTGGGGATCACCGCACGCATCGACTGGCGCGGTCCGAAGGTGTTGAACGGGCGCAGCGTCACCACCGGGGTGTCGAAGCTGGCGTGGTAGCTGTCGGCCAGCCGGTCGCCGCCCGCCTTCGAAGCGGCGTACGGCGACTGGGTGTTGATGGGGTGGTCCTCGGTGATCGGTACGGTCCGCGCCGTGCCGTAGGTCTCGCTGGTCGAGGTGTGCACCAGCCGGGGCGTGCCGAGCGCGCGCACCGCCTCCAGCACGTTGAGGGTGCCGGTGACATTGGTGTCGACGTAGCTGTGGGGCGCCCGGTAGGAGTACGGGATCGCGATGAGCGCGGCCAGGTGGTAGGCGCAGTCGGCGCCCTCCAGCAGGCCGCGCACCGAGCCCGGGTCGCGGACGTCGCCGAGGACGATCTCCACATGGTCGAGGACGTCGGGGTGCAGGGTCTCCAGCCAGCCGTAGGAGGAGAAGGAGTTGTACTGGGCCATGGCCCTGACCCGGAATCCGCGGGCGACCAGCGCCTCGGTGAGGTGGGAGCCGATGAAGCCCTCGGCGCCGGTGACGGCGGCGAGCGGTGCGGAGGTCAACTCTGGTGTCCTTCCGGTCGGTCGAGCGTGCGTGGGAGGTGGGACCCGGCCGTCGCCGGCCGGGGCGGTGCGGTGGTCGTGAACGGAGCGGCGCGGTGGCGCCGGGGGGTCAGGCGTGCGACGCGGGCCGGCCGAGCAGGCGCAGCGCGCACACCGCGAGACAGAGCGCGGCGGCCGCGCAGCACACCGGCAGGATCACCGGGCCGGGCGGCACGCCGAGCAGGGTGACCGTGCCCGCCGTGTCCGCGGCGAGCAGACACAGGACGGCGGGCGGCCAGGCCGCGCCGAACGCCTGGAGCAGCAGCGCGATCCACAGGGCGGCGGCCAGCAGCGGCAGGGTGAACGGCCCGGCGCCGGTGAGCATCGCGGCGGGCACCAGCGGCAGGACGTACAGGGACAGGCACAGCGCGAGGACGCCGGCCGAGCGGAGCAGGAACCCGGCGGGTGTCGCGGTGGCGCGCAGCGCGCCCACGGACAGCCCCCGGTAGCGGTACAGCAGCCATTCCGCCGGTCCCATGCTGACGGTCAGCACGATCACGGCGTACGGCTCCCGGCGGCCCGCGAGCAGCACGAGCACACCGGCGGCGAGCCCGAACAGGCCGTAGGGCAGCGACCGTACGAGCGGTGGCCGCGCGGCGCCCGCCGCGGCCGGGACGGCGAGCGCCGAGGCCAGGACCCGGCCGGTGACGGTGAGGGTGGCCGCCAGCGCCAGCAGGACAAGACCGACCCGCACCCGGTGCCCCGGCTCCCACCAGGGCAGCACGGCCGCGCCCGCGATCAGCGGGCTGAGCGCGGCCAGCAGCAGCCGTTCGCGGGCCAGCACGAGGAGCACGCCCGCCGCCGCCAGGTACAGGGACTGCCCGGCCGCCGCCAGCGCGACCGGTCCGCCCCCGGCGGCGAGGGTGCCCGCGCCCGTGGCCAGGACCGCGCCCAGGGGCGCCCCGACGAGCAGGGCGCGTCCGGCCTCGCGCCGTCCGGCCGTCATCCGCAGGTGCGCCCGGTGCCCGAGGGCCTGTCCCCAGGCCCAGGACACCAGCCCCGCCACGATCAGCGCGACCGCGTGCCGGCCGGGCTGCCACACCGGCGCGGTGAGCAGATAGGCGAGTCCCGGAAGGGCGAACAGCACGCCCCGCAGCAGACAGCGCGCCGTGTCCGGACGCCAGGGGTCGGCGGCCGGCGCGGGCTCCGGGAAGACCCGGGGCACCCGCTCGTACAGCGCGGCGGCGAGGGAGAACAGGTTCGGATGCCCGTACCGTTCCCGGATCACCTCGGCCGAGAACCCCTCCGCCTCCAGCAGCGCCGCCACCTCGTAGGGGTGGACGGCGGGGCCGACGCGGTCGGCGAGGGCGGCGGCCAGCGCGCTGACCGCGTCCTCGTCGGGGGCGAACACCGGCAGCCGCAGCGACAGGGTCCGGTCGGACCGGGGCGCCGCCAGCCGCAGGGCCAGCGTGTCCTGTTCGGACCCGCCGGGCTCCAGTGCCATCGGCCCGCTCATCCGGCGAGGCTCCCCGTGCCGGTGACCGCGGGGGCCGGTCCGTCGACCGGTGCGGCCGGTGCGGCCGGGCCCACGGGCTCGGGCACCGACGGCCGCAGGAGATCGGGCAGTTCACGGTATATGGAGCGGAAGGTGTCGACGGTCTGGCGCAGGGTGAACTGCTCGATCACCCGCAGCCGCGCCGCCTCGCCCATCGCGCGCCGCCGCCCGGGGTCGGCGAGCAGGTCGAGGGCCGCCCGCGCCATGGCGGCCGGATCGCGCGGCGGGACCACGAGCCCCGCGTCCCCGACGGCCTCCCGCACCCCGCCGACGTCGGTGGAGACGGTCGCCCGCCCGCACGACATGGCCTCGATCAGGGTGAACGGGAAGCCCTCGCTGATGCTGGAGAGCATCACCACGTTGCCCGCCGCGTAGGCGTCCTTGATGTCCTCGACCCGGCCCTCGAAGGCGACGGCGTCGGCGTGCCCGAGCTCGGCGGCCAGGGCCCGGCAGCGCTCCCGGTAGGGTTCGCCGCCCCGCGGTGTGCCGCCGAACAGCCGCAGCCTGGCCTCGGGAACGCGCTCCCGGACCAGGGCGAAGGCGCGGATCAGGGTCTCCAGGTCCTTGATCGGGTCGACCCGGCCGGCCCAGCTGAGCGTCGGCACCTCCGGTTCGGGCCCGGCCGGCGGGAACGCGGCCGGGTCCACGCCGTTGTAGACGGTGCGGATCGACTCGGGCGCGGCGCCGCCCTCCTCCTCCCATAGACGGTTGTAGCGGTTGCCGGGGGTCACCAGAGCGGCGCGCTCGTAGCTCTCCCGGGCCAGCAGCCGGAAGAAGCCGAGGACGACCGCCTTCACGGGCCAGCGGTAGGGCGCGGTGCGGTAGCCGAGGTAGCGCTCGCGCAGATAGACCCCGTGCTCGGTCAGCAGCAGCGGCACACCGTGCCGCTCCAGTCCGGCGAGGCCGGGCAGCGCCGCGACGCCGCCGCTGACCGCGTGCGCGACGCCCTCGTGGGGCGGCGGCGCGGCGAGCGGGCGCAGCGCGTGTTCCAGCAGGGCGGTGGCGGTCAGCGCGTCGTGCAGGCTCGGCCGGGCCTCGCGCACGGCGAGGCCGGGACGGTTCCAGACCGCCGCGAGGATCCGCACCGCCCGGTCGTCGCGCAGGAACGGGCTGAGCGTGCCGTCCGCCGCGGCCCGCGCCATGGCGTAGAGCGCGGGCGCGAACCCGTCCTCCGCGCCGGGGTCGAGCAGCGCGGTCAGGAACCGTTCGTGGGCGAGGGCGAGCCGGTCGCGGGCGCGGCCCCGGGGCGCGCGGCCCGCGGGCGGCTCGCCCCACATGGGGACCGACCGCACCCGGGAGACGTGGGCGGGCAGGTCCCAGACGACGGGTTCGCGTCCGGTGCCGGTGACGGCCAGGACCTCGAACCCGACGTCGGGCATGCCCCGCACCAGTTGGTCGCACCAGACGCTGACGCCCCCGTGGCTGTGCGGATAGGTGCCTTCGGTGAGGAGGGTGACACGCGTCGCGCCGGTGCTGCGCGTGCCGTGCTGAACGTGCATCGATGGCTCCACGGCCGGAGTGTGAGGTGGTCGTGAGGGGGTCCCGGCCGGTGGTCGGCGGCCGGGACCGTGGTTCGGTGCGCGGTTCAGTTCTCCGTGGGGCCCTGATCGCGTACGGCCGCGGGGACCCGGGTGTCCGGCGCGGGCGCGGGGACCTGTGCCGGTCCGTCCGCGTCCGGTCCGGGGGCCGGGGCCGCGGCGGAGGCCGGCAGGTCGAGCGCGACCGGGGTGCCCGCGGAGGGGGTCCAGCCGGAGACCCCGCCCGCGTACGGCGTGCCGAAGGCGGCGCCGTCGCGCTCGCTGCCCGTCGGCAGGGTCGCGGTGACGGCCAGCCCGCCGGGCGCGTCCACGGTGACGGTGTCGCCGACGCGGTAGGCGGTGACCTGCCCGGCGGCGAGGGCGGTCCGCCAGGCGGCCCGCCGGCTCATCTCCGTGCCGATGTCCTTCATCCGCAGGTTCACCAGCGGGGTGTCGGCCGCGAACAGGTCTCCGTAGCCGTCGAGTACGCCGTCGAGGACCGGGTACGCGATGCGGTCCTCGGCGAGGTTGGACTGGTGGATGAAGTGCGGCTTGGGATCGTTGGCGAGGACGTGGCCGAGGGCGATGCGGGTCTCCAGCGGCACGATGTGGCCGGTGTAGCCGGTGGCCGGGTCCAGGGGCGCCGGCAGACAGGTGGTGGTCGCCGGGTTGTCCTCGCAGATGCCACTGCCGCCCTGGGCGCGGCTGGTGTAGATCCAGTTGTACTCGTCGACCTGCTCGGCCGCCCGTCCCGCGTTGTAGAAGACGTTCATCGGGTAGCGGGAGACCGTGGTCGCCGGGCCGACCTGCCGCTGCACCGGGTCACGGGAGTTGTCCGAGGCGAGCCAGTCGATGTGGTTGTCGGCGAGGGCCGGTGCCAGGTTGGGGTTGTCGGTGGGCTGCTGCGGCAGCACCTTCAGACCGGAGTGCTCGCCGGTCACCAACTCGTCGTTCTCCAGCGGCAGTCCGAGGCCCTGGCCCCAGACGCGGTTGGTGGCGATCTCGTCGCCGATGGCGGAGCGGCTGACCCACTTGGTGCTGCCGTCGGGGTTGGTCGCGCATCTCCAGGGGACCACGGTGGTGTCCTGCTCGCAGCCGAGGAAGGCGTGTGTGTAGGTGTGGTTGACCCAGCGGAACTCGTCGCGGTTCGCGACGAGTTCGTCGGCGAGCGCGTCCACGCCGCCGTGCTCCTCGCGCTGGTCGACGCTGCCGGCGCCGTTGTAGACCAGGTCGAGGGTGAAGTCGTGGCTGTTCTGCCAGGCGACGGCGTGGTCGACGTCGGCCGGGGTCATCCGGATCGGCTGGGGCGTGCCCTGGCCGGGCGGGCAGTCGACGTCGCCGGGCGTGCAGTTGAGGACGGTGTCCCAGCGGTCGTCGGCGGAGAACACGTCGTCCACGTGCACCGCGAAGTAGTTGCGGGAGGCGCCGAGGTGGACCCCGCCGGTCATCCACTCGACGATGCCGCGGGCCAGCAGCCGGAACTGCTGCTGGTACTGGTTGTAGACGAACGTGACGACCAGCTCGCGCCGCCCGTCGTGCCGGTACTCGCCCACCAGGGAGCCGCGTTCGGTGGAGCCGGGCACGGGCGCCTCGACGTACGGGGTGAAGTCGGCGCCCGGCGCGGGCCGGGAGAGGTAGGCGTAACTCTCGCCGATCGCGGGGTCGTTGTCCTCGAAGGGGACCGAGCCTTCGAGGTAGCCGAAGGGGCCCGCCTTGCCGGCCGCGGTCACCGTCGCCTGCGCCCCGTCGATGCTGCCGGAGTAGCCGGGGGCGACGGGGTACTGGAGGCCGGCCTCGGGGCGGGCGTAGGTGTAGGCGTCCACCTGCGGGATCGCGTACGCGCGTTCGTAGTCGGCGAGGGCGGTCATCTCGGCGGAGCCCGCGGCGAACGGGTTGTCGTTGGGCAGGACCACGGCCTGGTACCTGGCGCGGGGGCGGCCGTCCACGGTGTCCGCGAGGAAGCCCGCGTCGATCACGGGCCGGTCCGCGCGGGTCAGGTCGACCTCGGTGTACGGCGTTCCCGCCGTGTCCAGTTCGGCGGCGATGGCGTCGGTGGCGGGACCGCCGTCGCTCACCACGAGCACCTTCAGGTCGATGCGGGGCTCGGCGGTGTCGGCCTGTGCCGTGCCGGCCGGGAGGCCGAGTGCGGCGATGAGCGCACCCGCCGTCAGGGCGCTGGTGCGTAAGGTCCGCTTCATGCGGTGAAGTCCCCTCCCCGGGCAGGGGTGAGCACGGCTCCCGTGGAGCGGACGCACCCCCTGGCGCGACGCCGGCTTCCCCCTCAGAGGCCAGTCGTCGACGCATCCGTCGGCTCACATGGTGGTGTCTCTGTGTAGCTTTCGTGGTCGTGTTGCGAAACCTGACGGAAAACCGAAGGTGTCCAACACGCCCTGTCCGTAGGTGAATTGGGCGTTCCGCACCGCTGGGCGCGGCCGTGTGCGCGGGCGCGGGCCGGGTGCGCCCGCTGGTCGGTGCCGTGCGGGGCGCACCGGCGGGCCGCACGGGCCCGCCGGTGGAACCGCCGGTGGTCCAGACCACGCGGGGTGCCTGGTCGGAGGCGGTTTCAGGTCAATGACGTGATGCCGTCCGAAAGCGCGTCAGGCGCACAGGACACGCGTCTCGGGCGTGTACACCGGGCCGCCGTTGGTGCTGACGGTGTCGCTGAACTCGGCGTAGTAGTACGAGTAGAAGCCGATGTTGCCGTTGCAGCCGGAGTCCGGGGCGATCTGCAGGGTCAGCGTGACGGTGCGGCTCTGGCCGGGCGGGATCGTGGTGCCGTAGTTGCCGCCGAGGTTCGCCGGGCCCGTGCCGGAACAGGGCGTGCTGCCGGCGGCCGTCGCCAGACTGCACCCGGTGAAGGAGTACTTCAGGTCGGGGCGCTGGGTGGTCAGCCAGGTCGGGTCGATCGTCTGGTACACGAACCAGACGTCGAAGGTCCTGTTGTTGGTGAGTGTCATGGAGAGGTTCACCGTGCCGCCCGGCGTGGTCGTGGCCGAGTCGGTGGTGAACGTCAGGTCGGCCGGCGCGGGGTCGGCGGCGCTCGCCACGGGGGCCAGCCCGAACACGGCGAGGACGAGGGCGAGAACGGTGGTGAGACCGAGGCGTCTCATCAGAGGTGATCGCATGGCCCGGCAGGCTAGGCAGGGGGCGCGCACGGCGTCTGCCCCCGAGGGGACCGGGCGGGCGGCGATCGGCCGGAAGTGCCCCTCGTGTGAAGGCCGTGCGGCGGAGCTGTGACGGGTGATCACGGATCGTATACGCGCACTCTACGGGCGGTGCCGATCGCGGTCCCGCCGGGGCCGTCCGGGTCGCTGCCGGGGGCGGGAGGGCCGGCCGTCATTGGCGCGTACGGCACGGGTGGGGCGCGGCGGAACGAGGGCCCCCGGTCCGGTGGCGGGCCCGCTCCCGGCCGACCGCCGCCTCGCGGACCCCGCGCCGAGCCGACGCCCGGCCCCCGCGTGACGTGCGCTTGGCCAGAACTTGGTCACACGTACCGCCTCGCGTCACATCGACGCCACCGGACCCTTCCCTCCCGTTCGTTGCCCTTGGAACACTCGCACCGCGCGCATCCGGTCCCGTTTTGGCCCTCCGTACGTCAGGCTGAGAGGACGCACAGACATGCCCGAGGTCAACCGGCGCAGATTCCTCCAACTCGCGGGCGCCACCACGGCGTTCACCGCGCTGTCCAACAGCGTCGAGCGTGCCGCGGCACTGCCCGCCAACCACCGCACGGGGTCGATCGAGGACGTCGAGCACATCGTGGTCCTCATGCAGGAGAACCGCTCCTTCGACCACTACTTCGGCTCGCTCAGGGGTGTCCGAGGCTTCGGCGACCCGCACCCGGTCGCCCGGCCCGACGGCAAGCCCGTCTGGTACCAGTCGGACGGCACCAAGGACCTGTTGCCCTTCCACCCCCAGGCCGACGACCTGGGCCTGGCGTTCATCCAGGACCTCCCGCACGGCTGGAACGACGGCCACGCGGCCGTGCACGACGGCAAGTACGACCGGTGGGTGCCGAGCAAGGGCGCCACCACGATGGCGTACCTCACCCGCCGGGACATCCCGTTCCACTACGCCCTCGCGGACGCCTTCACCGTCTGCGACGCCTACCACTGCTCGTTCATCGGCTCGACCGACCCCAACCGCTACTACATGTGGACGGGTTACACGGGCAACGACGGCCGGGGCGGCGGCCCGGTCCTCGGCAACGACGAGGCGGGCTACGGCTGGACCACCTACCCCGAGCGCCTGGAGGAGGCCGGGGTCTCCTGGAAGATCTACCAGGACGTCGGCAACGGCCTCGACGCGGCCGGCGGCTGGGGCTGGATCGACGACGCCTACCGCGGCAACTACGGCGACAACTCGCTGCTCTACTTCGACCAGTACCGCAACGCCCGGCCGGGCGACCCGCTGTACGACAAGGCCCGCACCGGCACCGACGCGAGCAGGGGCGAGGGCTTCTTCGACCGGCTGAAGGCCGACGTCAAGGCCGGCCGGCTGCCGCAGATCTCCTGGATCGCCGCGCCGGAGGCGTTCACCGAGCACCCCAACTGGCCCGCCAACTACGGTGCCTGGTACATCGCGCAGGTCATCGACGCGCTCACCGCCGACCCGAAGGTCTGGGCGAAGACGGCCCTGTTCATCACCTACGACGAGAACGACGGCTTCTTCGACCACCTGGTCCCGCCGTTCCCGGCCGGGTCCGCCGCCCAGGGCAGGTCCACCGTCGACCCGGGACCCGACCTGTTCACGGGCGACTCCGGCCACGTCGCCGGCGCCTACGGCCTCGGCCAGCGGGTGCCGATGCTCGTCGTCTCCCCGTGGAGCAAGGGCGGTTACGTCTGCTCCGAGACCTTCGACCACACCTCGATCATCCGCTTCATGGAGCGCCGCTTCGGGGTGCGCGAGCCGAACATCTCGCCGTGGCGGCGCGCGATCTGCGGCGACCTGACCTCCGCGTTCGACTTCTCCCGCACGGACACCGCGCCGGTCGCGCTGCCCGGCACCGACGGTTATCTGCCGCCGGACCGCGACCGCCACCCCGACTACGTCCCGGCGCCGCCCGCCCACCCGGCGCTGCCCCGGCAGGAGCGCGGCCGCAAGCCCACCCGCCCGCTCAGGTACGCCCCCGTGGTGGACGGTTCGGCCGACGGCGCCGGACGGTTCACGCTGGCCTTCGCCTCCGGCGCGCACGCGGGCGCCGCCTTCCTCGTCACCTCCGGCAACCGCGCCGACGGCCCCTGGAGCTACACGACCGAGGCCGGCAAGTCCGTCGCCGACACCTGGAAGCCGGCGTCCTCGAACGGCGCGTACGACCTGACCGTGCACGGCCCCAATGGCTTCCTGCGCGTGTTCAAGGGCACGGGCGGCGGCGCGGGTGCCGAGGTCACCGCCCGGTACCACGGCGACGACGTCGAGCTCACCCTCACCAACAAGGGCCGCGCCACGGTGCGGCTGAGGGTGGCCGACGGCCACGGCGGCCGGGCCCGGACGGTCACGGTGCGCCCCGGCGCGACCGTGCGCGAGAACGTGGACCTCGCCGGGAGCGACCGCTGGTACGACCTGACCGTCACGTCCGAGTCCGACGCGTCCTTCCTGCGGCGCTTCGCCGGACATGTCGAGAACGGCCGTCCCGGTGTGAGCGACCCCGCGTTCGGCGGCAGGTGACGGGACGATGAACGGTGCTTCGTACGGGCTGGTCAGGTACCGGTCACATCAGGATAGTGTGCCCCGGTGACCACACAATCGAACACTCCTGCCGGCTGGTACCCGGATCCGCACGGCGCGTCCGAGACGCTCCGTTATTGGGACGGCGCGCAGTGGACCGAGCACACCAACCAGCAGGGCGCGGCCCCGCAGGCGGCGCCCCCGGGCGTCGTACCGCAGCAGCCCGCCGCCGACGCGCGCGTACAGAAGCAGGTGCAGCAGCAGGCCGGGGTCGCCGCCGGCGGCCCCGGTGGCGGCACCCTGTTCACCGAGCCCGTGCTCGTCGTGAACCAGAAGGCCAAACTGATCGAGCTGACCAACGAGTACAAGGTCATGGACCAGGGCGGCCGGGAGCTCGGCTCGGTCGTCCAGATCGGTCAGAGCGCCTTCAAGAAGGCCGTGCGCCTCGTCTTCAGCGTCGACCAGTTCATGACGCACAAGCTGGAGATCCGCGACGCGTCCGGACAGCCGCAGCTGCTGCTGACCCGGCCCGCCAAGTTCCTCAAGTCGCGGGTGATCGTGGCGCGTCCGGACGGCTCGACGGTGGGTGAGATCGTCCAGCAGAACGTCATCGGGAAGATCAACTTCGCGATCAACGCGGACGGCCGGCAGGTCGGCGCGATCAAGGCGGAGAACTGGCGGGCGTGGAACTTCGCGATCGTCGACCACGCGGACAACGAGGTGGCCCGGATCACCAAGACCTGGGAGGGCCTCGCCAAGACGATGTTCACGACGGCGGACAACTACGTCCTCCAGATCCACTACCAGCTCCCCGAGCCGCTGCTGAGCCTCGTGGTGGCGACGGCCCTGACCGTCGACACCGCGCTCAAGCAGGACTCCCGGGGTCTGGGCTGACCCGCGGTCCCCACGGACGCGAGGCGACGGCGGCCGGTGCGCGCGGATCTCCCGCACGCGTCGGCCGCCGCCTCCGTTCTCGCGCGGGGGCGGATCGCGCCTACAGAGGGGTGAGGCGCCTGCGGGCGGACCTGCGGGACCGCAGCACCTCCTCCGGCGAGGCCCCGGCCGCCGCGGCGGCCTCCAGCGCCAGGACCGCGGCCACCGGATGCCCGGGGTCGTCGGCACCGGGCGCGGCCGCCCGGGGAGCGCCCCGGGTCAGCGTCACCACGCCCCAGGAGGCCGCCGCGGCCCCGGCCAGCGCCAGCAGCACCCCCGCCGGCCCGCCCTGGAGCCCCTGCCCGAGCAGCGTGAGGCCGATCACCGCCGCCGCCACCGGGTTGGCAAGCGTCACCACGGCGAGCGGGGCGCCGAGTCCGCCGCGGTAGGCCGTCTGCGACAGCAGCAGCCCGCCCGTCGCGAACGCGGCCACCAGGACGGCGACCACGACCACCTCGACGCTCGGCACCGGGCCCGAGCGGTCCGTCGCCGCCACCGTCACCGTCTGGGTGAGCGCCGACGCCACCCCCGAGGCGAAGCCGGACGCCGTCGCGTGCCGCAGCCCCGGCCGGGCACCGGGCCAGGACAGCATGCCGATCAGGGTCGTGGTCGCGCCGGCCACCAGCAGCGCCTCGGTCAGGCTCAGCACCCGCTCGGGCGCCGGACCCGACGCGGTCACCAGCAGGGCGGCGAGGCCCAGCAGCGTGAGGGCCGTGCCCCGCCACTCGGCCGCGGTCACCCGCCGCCCGGCGGCCCGCGCCCCCATCGGCACCGCGGCGACCAGGGTGAGCGCGCCCAGCGGCTGGACGACGGTCAGCGGACCGTACTTGAGGGCGACGACGTGCAGCAGCGCGGCGCCCGCGTTCAGCGCGACCGCCCACCACCAGGCGCCGGCGCGCAGCAGCCGGAGCAGGCCCGTGCCGGCGCCCCGGGAGGCGAGCCGTTCCTGGGCGACGGCCGCGCACGCGTAGGCGACGGCCGAGACGAGGGAGAGGAGGACGGCTGCCAGGGCGGCGCTCATCGGTCCGCCCCGACGAGGACCGGCTGCTCGGACACGAGACCGCGGGTGCCGCGCCCGGCGGTGGTCCGCGTGCGGTGCGGCGGATGGATCAGGGCGAGGGCGACGCCCAGCATGGCGGTCGCCGCGATCGCGTCGAGCCAGTAGTGGTTGGCGGTGCCGACGATCACGAGCAGGGTGGTCAGCGGATGCAGCAGCCACAGCCAGCGCCACCGGGAACGGGTGGCCACGATCAGGCCGACCGCCACCATCAGGGCCCAGCCGAAGTGCAGCGAGGGCATCGCCGCGTACTGGTTGGAGAGGTGGTCGGAGGTGGGCGGGCCGTACACCGAGGGGCCGTACAGCCGGGCGGTGTCCACCATTCCGGTGCCGGCCAGCATGCGCGGCGGGGCCAGCGGGAACGTGAAGGGCAGGACGAGGGCCGCCGCGGTGACCACGGCGAGGACCCGGCGGGCCCAGACGTAGTGCGCGGGCCGCCGCAGGTACAGCCAGACCAGGAAGGCCAGGGTGGCCGGGAAATGAATCGTGGCGTAGTAGGTGTTGGCCACGTGGACGAGCGTGTTCCCGTGCAGCAGCGCGGACTGCACGGAGAGCTCGTCCGGCAGGTGCGCGGCGCGTTCCAGGTCCCAGACCCGGTGGGCGTTGTGGAACGCCTCGCCGGTGTGGCCCGTGGCCAGTTGCCGGCCGAGCTTGTAGACGAGGAAGAGCCCCGCGACGAGCAGGAACTCACGGACGAGCGGGGGCCGGGTTATGGAGTCCGGCTCCTGTTCAGGCTCGGTGCGGGCATTCATCCCCCGGCCCTTTCACTGACGGTGGTGCGTGAGGCGGTACGGGACGGGACGCGGGCGGTGGCCGGCGGTCATCGATACGTTTCCGTTCCGATACGCCAGTGTACCGATACGCTCGCGTACCGGTACACTGGCGTATCGCTAGACGTAGAACACACCGGATCAAGGAATGGATCGCCCGCCGGCGTCGTTCGCCGGCACAGCGCACGAGCCGTCCGCCGCTCGCGGGCGAGTGAGGAGAAGAGCGCATGACGTCGCAGGCCGAGGACGGACCGGAGACGGTCACCGCTTCGCGCCGCTCCAAGATCACGCCGGAGCGTGAGCGGGAGTTCTTCGACGCCGTGCTCGAACAGATCCGGCGGTGCGGCTACGACTCCGTCACCATGGAGGGCGTCGCCTCCACCACGCGGTGCAGCAAGTCCACGCTCTACCGGCAGTGGAAGACCAAGCCCCAGTTCGTCGCCGCCGCGCTGCGCGCCAGCAGGGAGGCGCGCTTCACCGGCATCGACACCGGTTCGCTCGCGGACGACCTGCGGCTGGCCGCCCGCAGCGCCGGCGACTGGTCGGGCAAGGACACCCGGCTGCTCCAGGCCCTCGGGCACGCGGTCACCGCGGACCACGAGCTGAAGCAGGCGCTGCGCGAGGCGCTGGTGGACCCCGAGATCGCCGCGCTGGAGGCGATCCTGCGGCGCGGGGTCGAGCGGGGCGAGGTGCGCGCCGACCATCCGGCGCTGGAGTACATCCCCGCGATGATGTTCGGCGTCCTGCGCGTGCGCCCGGTGCTCACCGGCCAGTACGCCGACGCCGACTACCTCGTCCGGTTCGTGGAGGCCGCCGTGCTGCCCGCACTCGGACTGACCTGAGACCCGGGCCGCCGTCCGCGGGATGACTGGACGGCGACCTGCCGCGCCGCGCCGTGGGGACGGACGCGGCGCACCCCGGCCGGGTGGGCTCCCCCTTGAGCGGAGGGGGAGCCCACCCGGCCGCCGTTCCCACGCGTGTGGGGACGGCCGGGAGGGTCAGACGTTCTGGCCGCTGCCGCCGCCCGACGAGACCTTGATGCCCTTGGTGATCTCGTCGATGACCGACTGGTCCTGACCGACGTCGAGGCCGAAGCGGACCACGACCAGGCGCTTGGTGTCGGCGGGGGAGGGGAACACCAGCGATTCGACGTAGCCGTCCGCGCCCTTGCTGGTGACGGCCTTCCAGCGGACCATGTAGCCCTTCTGCCCGGCCACGGTCACCGCCTCGGACGCCAGCACCTGGTGCGAGGTGATGCCCCCGTAGGTCTTGCCGCCGTAGGACTCCTTCGCGTTGACCGCGATGTCCGCCTTGGCGACCTCCTCGGCCGTGTCGCCCTTGGTGCCCAGCGCCTCCACCGGTGCCGAGTAGGCGCCGCCCGCCGTGCAGTCCTTGGACGTGTCGCCCGGGCACTTGTACTCGTTCTCGGACGACACCTGCGCGCCCACGCTCAGCATCTCCCCGGTCCATCCCTTCGGCACCGGCAGGCTGATCGCGTTGAGCGGGTCCGGCACGTTCCCGCCGCCCTCGACCTTCGGCGGCCCGGACTGCCCCGGCCCGCCGTCGGGACCACCGGGTCCCCCGCCCGATCCCCCGTCCGACCCGCCGCCCGATCCCCCGTCGGAGCCTCCCGGCCCCCCTTCGGGTCCGCCGAACGGCGCGCCGCCGCCCTGCGAGTCGCCCCCCTGCGAGCCGCCGCCCGACTGCTGCGGCGCCCCGGCGCGGCTGCTGCCGCCCGAGTCGTCCCGGGACAGCGCGTACACACCGACGCCGATGCTCGCCAGCACCGCGGCCGCCACCGCGACGGCTATCCCCGTGCGCAGCCCGCGCCGCGGCGGCGTCGGCGGATGCGGCGGATGCGGCGGATACCCGGCGTACGGCGGATAGGGCCCGGCGGGCTCCGACGGCGCCGGCGGACCCCAGGGGGCGGCCGACCCGGTGGGGCGGGTCTGCTGCGTCCACGCGTTCCCGTCCCACCAGCGCTCGGTGGCCGGACCGTCATTCGTCTGCCCGGGGTCGGGGTACCACCCGGGAGGAGTCGCCTGCGTCATGACCCCACCGTAAGAGGCATCGGTGAAAGCGGGATGAGAGCCCCCGCATTCGTGCCGGATTCGCTGCGCGGGTGTCCGGCGGACGTCCCTCGGACCTCCCGCCGCCGTGCCGTCCTCCTGACGCGGCGGCCGTTCGCAAACGGTCCCCGTTGTCCGGTATTCGCCGGATTTCCGGGCCCGTTGACGGGCCGTCCGGTCCACGCCGTCCGGTCGTGGGCGTGCCGCGCCGCCCACCTTTACCCCAGTTCATCCGTCACGGCAACACCTGCCCCGACCCACCTCCGCACACCCGGCCGGGCGGCTAGGCTCGACGTCTGTACGTCGTTCGGGCGACTTGGGGAGGTAACGGGATGACGGAGGCACGGCCCCGCGCGGTCGCTTCGGCTTCCCTGTGGGAGCGCGACGCGGAACTCGCCGCCGTCACGCGGGCCCTCGACGCCCTCTGCGCCGACCACGCCTCCTCCGGGAACGTCCTGGTGTTCTCCGGCGAGGCCGGACTCGGCAAGACGGCCCTGCTGACCGAGACCCGCCGCATGGCCGAACGGCGCGGCTGCACGGTCTGGTCCACCCGCGGCGGCGAGACCCTCAGGTCCGTCCCCTACAACGTCGTGCGCCAGCTCCTCCAGCCCGCGCTGATGTCCCTGATGCCCGAGGAGGCCCGCGAATACCTCGGCGACTGGTACGAGATCGCGGGCCCCGCCCTCGGCATAGCCGACCCCGGGGAGCGCAACCCCGACCCGCAGGGCGTGTGCGACGGCCTCGTCGCCGCCGTCTGCCGGCTCGCCAAGCGCGAGTGGCCGCTCGTCCTGCTGATCGACGACGCGCACTGGGCCGACCAGGAGACCCTGCGCTGGCTCGCGGCCTTCGCCGAACGCCTCCGGGAACTGTCCGTGCTCGTCGTGGTCGCCCGCAGGCCCGACGAGGTCAGCGGCCAGAGCCTGCGCTACCTGGAGACCGTCTCCGCCTCCGCCGCCACCCCCGAGAACGCCCTGAGCGCGCTCACCCCGGAGGCCTCCGCCGGCCTCACCCGCGTCACGCTCGGCCGGCACGCCGACGCCCCGTTCTGCCGCGAGGTCTGGGCCGTCACCGGCGGCAACCCCTACGAGACCGTCGAACTCCTCGCCAAGGTGCAGGACAGCGAGATCGACCCGGTCGAGGCGCACGCCGGTGAACTGCGGTCCCTGAACCGCTCGGCGCGCGGCGGCGGCCTCGTCGCCCGCCTGGAGAGCCTCGGCATAGACGCCACCCGGTTCGCCTGGGCCGCCGCCATCCTCGGCAACGGCATCACCGTGGAACTCGTCGCCCGGCTCGCCACCATGGGCGTCGACGCCGCCCGGCGCTGCGCCGAACTGCTGTGCACCGCCCGCATCCTCACCGAGCCCGACCCGGACGGAGTGCCCGACGGCGACCTGGAGTTCGTCCACCCGCTGATCGCGTCCGCCGTCTACAACTCCATCCCCGAAGCCCTGTGCACCGCCATGCACGGCATCGCCGCCCAGGTCGTCACCGATTCCGGGCGCGGCGCCGCGGCGGCCTCCCGCCATCTGCTGCGGGTCCACCCGGACGACGACGAGGAACTCGTCGAGCAGCTGCGCGAGGCCGCCCGCGAACACCTGGCCGTCGGCGCCCCCGACGCGGCCCGCCGCTGCCTCGAACGCGCCCTGCTGGAACCGCCCCTCCCCGAGATCCACGCGCGCGTCCTGTACGAACTGGGCTGCGCCACCCTGCTCACCGCGCCCGCCACCACCATCGACCACATGCAGAACGCGCTCGCCATGCCCGGCCTCACCGGCGAGCAGCGCGTCGACGCGGTCTTCCGCCTCTCACAGGCCCTGCTCCACAACGACCAGCTGGAGGAGGCCGTCCGCACCGTCGAGACGGAGGCCGCCCGGCACGAACCCGGGCCCGCCCGGCTGCGGTTGCAGGCCGTGCACTTCATGTGGGAGGCCATCCGGGGCGAGAGCCTGACGCCCGGCCGCTCCGAGCGGCTCGCCGACCTCGCCGCGACGTGCAGCGGGCGCGACAACTCCGAGCGGGCGCTGCTGATCCTGCGCGGCTTCGACGCCATGACCCACGGCGAGAGCGCCGAGGAGGTCGTCGAACTGTGCGACCGCTCCCTCGTCAACGGCCGTCTCGCACCCGGCCTCGGCTGGACCGACACCGAGTGGGGCATCGAACTGCTGATGATGCTGTGCAGTTCGTACGCGTACGCCGACCGCCTGGACCGGGCCGAGAGCCTGCTCTCCGAGGCCCTGCGCGCCTACACCCGCGCGGGCTGGAGCGGCGGCCACCTCTCCCTGGCCAACGCCTACCTCGGTCTCGCCTACCGCCGGCAGGGCCGCCTCAAGGACGCCGAGAGCGTGCTGCGCGAGTCGCTGCGGATCGCCGAGCGCGTCGGCCGCGGACTGCCCCTGTACTGGTCGGCGACCTGCGGACTCGTCGACACCCTGCTGGCCCGCGGCCACGTCGAGGATGCCTGGGTGGTCGCCGAGCAGTACGGCTTCGCACCGCCCTACCCCTCGACGATCGTGCTGCCCGACCCGCGCTCGGTGCGCGGTCGGCTGCTGCTCGCGGTGGGCCGCACCGAGGAGGGCGTCAACGAGCTGGAGGCTGCCGAGAAGACGGCCGCCTCGCGCGGCGGGCACAACCCGGTCCTCGCGGCGTGGGCCGTCGACCTCGCGGGCGCGCTCGCCGTGACCGACCCGGCCCGCGCCGCCCAACTGGCCACCGACGCCCGCCGCCAGGCCGAGCGGTTCGGCACGGACACCGCGATCGGCGAGGCCCTGCGCTGCGCGGCCTCCCTGGAGACCGGACAGCGCGCGGTACGCCTCGCCGCCCAGGCGGTGACCTATCTGGAGGCGTCGCCCTGCCAGTACGAGCACGCCGCGGCCCGCATCGAGTACGGCATCGCCTCCCGCTCCGTCTCCGAGCTCAACCGGGGCCTGGCACTGGCCCGTTCGTGCGGCGCGGACGGCCTGGTCGCGCGGGCCGAGACGTTCCTGGAGTCCGAGCGCGGCCCCGTCTGACTCAGACGGCCAGCAACTGCCTGGTGACCACCGCGAGCCGCCCCCGCACCCGCGGGTCGTACGTCCCCTCGTGCGCGCGGGCCGGCCGCGTGCCGTCGAAGTAGCCGCCCGAGCCCGTCACCCGCGTGGCCAGCGCCAGCACCCCCGGGGCGCCGTCGGAGACCGGGTTCCACGGGCCGACCCCGCTGTCGCGGACCATCGCCGTGTCCATGAACGTCGCCGGGTGCACCACGTTGACCAGCACCCCGCTGCCGGCCAGCTCCTCGGCCAGCGTGAACGTGTGCGCGGCGAGCGCGAACTTGCTGCGGCAGTAGGCGGCGGAGCCGTCGTAGCCCCGGGCCATCTCGGGGTCGTCGAGGTCGATCGGCTCCTGGCCCGCCGAGCCGACGTTGACGATCCGCGCCGGCGCGCCGCCGCGCAGCACCGGCAGCAGGGCGCGGGTCAGCACGACCGGCGCCAAGTAGTTGACCGCGAGCCGCAGTTCGTGCCCGTCGGCGCTCAGCTCACGGGCCGAGCCGGGCGTACCGCCGCCCACACCCGCGTTGTTGATCAGCACGTCCAGCTCCGGGTGCGCCTCGGCGACCCGCGCGCCCAGTTCGCGCACCCGGTCCAGGGAGGCGAGGTCGGCGACGAACCCCTCGGCGGTGCCCTCGGTGCGCAGCTCCCAGACGAGCCGCTCGGTCCGCCCGGGGTCGCGGCCGTGGGCGAGGACCACATGACCCGCGCGGACCAGCTCGAAGGCGACGTACCGGCCGAGACCGGAGGTGGCGCCCGTGATCAGAACAGTCGACATGCCCCCACAGTAGGCACGGCGTCCGTCCGGCGGGTGCTGCCGCTGGAGGTACGACCAGCGGGGTCACCCTCGTCCGGACGCCTCCGGGCCGTCGGCCTCCTCCGCCTCCTCCGCCTCCTCGGCCTCCTCGGCCTCCTCGGCGAGCGCCCGCCGGGCCGTGGCGAACGCCGCGTTGGCCGCCGGGACCCCGCAGTACACGGCCGTCTGGAGCAGGACCGCCCCGATCTCCTCGGGGGTGAGCCCGTTGCGCCGTGCGGCGCGCACATGCATCGCCAGCTCGTCGAGGTGGCCGTGGGCGACCAGCGCCGTCAGCGTGATCATGCTGCGTTCGCGGCGGGACAGCGTCGGGTCGGTCCAGATCTCGCCCCAGGCGTAGCGGGTGATGAAGTCCTGGAACCGGGCCGTGAAGGGGGTCTGCCGGGCCTGCGCGCGGTCCACGTGGGCGTCGCCGAGCACCTCGCGGCGCACGGCCGTGCCACGCCGGGCGCCCCCGTCGAAGTGGGTGCGCAGCGCGGTCAGCACCGCCTCGGGGCACTGGGCGGGCGCCAGGTGCGAGGCGCCGGGGATCTCCACGAGCGCGGCGTCCGGCACCGCGTCGGCGATCTCCCGGAGGTGGGCGGGCGGGGTGGCGGGATCGTTCCGGCCCGCGACCAGCAGGGTCGGGGCGGTGATCCGGGCCAGCCGGTCGCGCAGATCGAACGCGGCCAGCGCGTCGCAGCAGGCGGCGTACGCCTCCGGGTCGGCCTCCCGGTGGTCGCGCACCAGCCGGGGCACGGTGAAGCCGGGGGTGAACCAGCGGGCGTCCGCGCTCTCCGCCAGCCACTCCATGCCCTCCTTCCGCACCCGCTCCGCCCGCTCCCGCCAGGGTCCCGGCCCGTTGAAGTGGGCGGAGGAGCACAGCACGGCCAGCGACGCCAGCCGGTCGGGGTGGTGCACGGCGAGATGCAGTCCCACCGCGCCCCCGAGCGAGACCCCCGCGTAGGAGAACCGGTCGACGCCGAGGGAGTCGGCGAGCGCCAGCACCAGGTCCGCGAGGTCGCCAACGCTCGCGCCCGGCCCGATCAGGTCCGCCGCCGAACCCCCGTGCCCCGGCAGGTCCCAGCGCACCACCCGGTGGGTGACGGCCAGTTCGGGCGCGACCGCGTCCCACAGGGCGTACGAGGTGCCGAGCGAGGGTCCCAGCAGCAGCGGGGGAGCGTCGGGCGGGCCTTCGATGAGGTGGTGCAGGGTCAACGTCGCTCCAGGGCACGGTCGGTGAGGACGGCGGCCGATCCGGTGTAGTCGGCCGGATCGGCCCGGGTGTCGAGGTCGGTGTCCTTCAACTCGGGCTGTTCGGCGAGGAGCTCGGAGAGGGGGCGGTTCTCCGAGTGGGCGCGGCGGGCGAGTTCGGTCAGCAGCTCCTTGGCGCGGGCGCGGCCGAGCAGGGGCGCCAGCTCGGCGGACAGCCGCTCGGAGACGATCAGCCCGTGCGTGAGGCCCAGATTGCGGCGCATGGACTCCGGGCGGACCTCCAGCCCCTCGGCCAGCTCCGCCGCGCCCTCCGCCGCGGCGCCCACCAGCCGCAGCAGTTCCCGCAGCGGCTCCCACTCGGCGTGCCAGGCGCCGGCCGGACGCTCGTCCTCGGCGGCCAGCGAGCCGTACAGCGTCGCGGCGAGCTGCGGGGCGCGCCGGGCTCCGGCCGCGAGCAGGGTGGCGCGCACCGGGTTGGACTTGTGCGGCATTGTCGACGACGCCCCGCCGCCGCCCTCGGCGACCTCGGCGATCTCGGTGCGGGAGAGCGTGAGCACGTCCACGCCGAGCTTGCCGAGTGCGCCCGCCGTGAAGGCCAGGCACCCGGCGAGGTCGGCGACCGGGGTGCGCAGGGTGTGCCACGGCAACAGCGGGGCCCGCAGCCCGAGTTCCCGCGCGTACGCCGCCGGGAGCGCGGTCGCGTCCTCGGCGCCGTACGCCGTGAACGCCGCCAGCGTGCCCGCCGCGCCGCCGAGTTGGGCGGGGAGGGAGTCCCGTACGGCCGTCGTGCGGTCGCGCGCGTCGAGCACCAGCGCCCGCCATCCGGCCGCCTTCAGACCGAACGTGGTCGGCACCGCGTGCTGGGTGAGCGTCCGCCCCGGCAGCACCGTGTCCCGGTGCCCGGCGGCCAGCGCGGCCAGCGCCCGCTCGGTGCGCGCGAGGTCGGCGAGGACCAGGTCCAGGGTGCGCACGGCGACCAGCATCGTCGCCGTGTCCATGATGTCCTGGCTGGTCGCGCCCCGGTGCACGTACGGCCCGTACTCCTCGCCCGTCCGCCGGGTCAGGTCGGCGACCAGCGGGATGACCGGGTTCCCGCCCGCGCGGGCGCGCAGGGCCAGGGAGCGCACGTCGAACGCGCCGGGGTCGGCGGCCCCGGCCACCGCCGCGGCGGCCCCGGCCGGGGCGAGCCCCAGCGCGGTCTGGGCGCGGGTCAGCGCGGTCTCCGCGTCGAGCAGCGCCCGCAGGAAGGCGAGGTCACCGGTGGCCGCCGCCGCCCGGGACGCCGCCCACCCGGGGGCGAGCAGCCCGGCGTCGGCGTCCTCGGGCGGGTCGGTGTGCCCGGCGGGGCCGGACGTCACTGGAACTCCAGGAAGACCGTCTCGCCCTCGCCCTGGAGGCGGACGTCGAAGCGGTACGTCCCGCGGCCCTCGTCGGCCGCGATCAGCGTGCCGCGGCGCTCCTCGTCGACGCGGGCCAGCAGCGGGTCGGCGGCCAGCGCGGCCTCGTCGCCCGGCAGGTAGATCCGGGTGAACAGATGCATCAGCAGGCCCCGGGCGAACACGCACACGCTGATGTACGGGGCGCTGCGGCCGAGCGCGCCGGGGCGCAGGGTGCGCGCGTACCAGTGCCCGCTCGCGTCCGTCTGGACCCGGCCCCAGCCGGTGAACTCCACTCCGCTGCGGCCGGTGTGGCCGCCCGTGGCCGCGTCGCGCGGCATCGAGCCGTCCACCCGCGGCACGGTGCCGTCCGGGGCCGGGCCCCACAGTTCCAGCAGGGCGTCCGGCAGGGGCCGGCCCTCGCCGTCGTACACCTGCCCGTGGAGCGTGATCGTGTCCGGGTGGCCGACGGGTGCGATGTCGCCGCCGCCGGGGAAGGGCAGCGCGTAGCCGTAGAAGGGGCCGACCGTCTGCGAGGGCGTGGGCAGCACGTTCTCCGGCCGGTTCGTGTCGATCTTCGTCATGCGGGTCAGCGCCCTTCCTCGATCCAGGTGGCGTGCGGGCCGTCGAGCACGATGTCCCAGTGGTAGCCGAGCGAGAACTCGGGCACCGACAGCGCGTGGTCGTAGGTCGCGACCAGCCGCTGCCGTGCCGCGTCGTCCGTCACGGACTGGAGGATCGGGTCGTACGGGAACAGCGGGTCGTTGGGGAAGTACATCTGCGTCACCAGCCGCTGGGTGAACGCCGCGCCGAACAGGGAGAAGTGGATGTGCGCCGGGCGCCAGGCGTTGACGTGGTTGCGCCAGGGGTAGGGGCCGGGCTGGATCGTCGTGAACCGGTAGGTCCCGTCGGCGTCGGTGAGGGTACGGCCGACGCCCGTGAAATGGGGGTCGAGCGGGGCGTCGTGCTGTTCGCGCCGGTGGGCGTAGCGGCCGGCCGCGTTGGCCTGCCAGATCTCCACGAGCTGCCCCCGCACCGGCCGTCCGTCGCGGTCCAGCAGCCGCCCGGAGACGGTGATCCGCTCGCCGATCGGCTCCCCGGTGTGCTGCCGGGTCAGGTCGTTGTCGATCTCGGTGAGGTCCCGCTCCCCGAAGGCGGGGGCGTGCAGCTCGACCGCCTCGGGGTCCCGGGTGACGTCGATGGCCACGGGGGGCCGGTGGGGGTGGCGCAGCACGGAGGAGCGGTAGGGCGCGTAGCCGCGGTGCGGATGGTGCTCCACCGGGGCCCCGTCGGCGACCCGCTTGCCGTAGGCGGCGCGTTCGGCCGCGATCTCCTGGTCGATGTCCTGCTGGGTGAGCGACATGGGGGTTCCTAGCGTTCGAGGGCGAGGGCGAGGCCCTGGCCGACGCCGATGCAGAGGGCGGCGACACCGGTTCCGCCGCCCCTGCGGGCGAGCTGGTGGGCGTCGTCGATGCGCGCCGGGTCCAGGTCCGGGGTGCGGGCGAGGAGTTCACGGATCGCGTGGGCGGCGAGGTCGTCGGGGCGCACGCCCGCGAGCGCGCCGTTGTAGCGGCCGAACGGGGTGCGCACGGCGTCGACGACGTAGACGTCCTTCAGGCCGCCGCTCATGACCCGATCCCCTCGGGGACGCGTACCTCGGCGGCGGTCTTCGCGACGATCTCCTCGGGGCTGACGCCCGGCGCGCACTCCACCAGCACCAGGCCCTCGGCGGTGACGTCGAGAACACCCAGATCGGTGATGACACGGTTCACACACGCCCGGCCCGTGAGCGGCAGCGCGCACTCGTCGAGGATCTTCGGGGAGCCGTCCTTCGTGGTGTGCGTCATGACGACGACCACCGTGCGGGCGCCGTGCACCAGGTCCATCGCGCCCCCGATGCCCGTCACCAGCTTGCCCGGGACCGCCCAGTTGGCGAGGTCGCCGCGCGCCGACACCTGCATGGCACCGAGCACGGCCACGTCGATGTGCCCGCCGCGGATCATCGCGAACGACAGGGCGGAGTCGAAGAAGGAGGCGCCGGGCAGGACCGTCACGGTCTCCTTGCCCGCGTTGATCAGATCGGGGTCGACCGCGTCCTCGGCCGGGTAGGGGCCGGTGCCGAGGATGCCGTTCTCCGACTCCAGCACCACCTCCACCCCCGCGGGCAGGTGATTGGGGATCAGCGTCGGCAGTCCGATGCCCAGGTTGACGTACTGCCCGTCCTTCAGCTCGCGCGCCGCGCGCGCGGCCATCTCCTCGCGCGTCCAGGCCATCAGCCGCTCACCGTCCGCTGCTCGATCCGCTTGTCCGACGCCTGCTCGGGGGTGAGCGCCACCACCCGCTGCACGAAGATCCCCGGCAGGTGCACCGCGTCCGGGTCGATCGCGCCGGGCTCGACCAGCTCCTCGACCTCGGCGACCGTGATCCGGCCGGCCATCGCGGCGAGGGGGTTGAAGTTGCGGGTGGACTTGTTGAACACGAGGTTCCCGTGCCGGTCGCCCTTCGCCGCGCGCACCAGCGCGAAGTCGGTCCGGATGCCCCGCTCCAGCACGTACTCGGTGCCGTCGAACTCCCGTACCTCCTTGGCGGGGGAGGCCAGGGCGACGCCGCCCGAGCCGTCGTAGCGCCACGGCAGTCCGCCCTCGGCGACCTGTGTGCCGACCCCGGCCGGCGTGAAGAACGCGGGGATGCCCGCGCCGCCCGCCCGCAGCCGCTCGGCGAGCGTGCCCTGCGGGATCAGCTCGACCTCCAGCTCCCCGGCCAGGTACTGCCGGGCGAACTCCTTGTTCGCGCCGATGTACGACCCGGTCACCCGCGCGATCCGACCCGCGCCCAGCAGCACCGCGAGGCCCGAGTCCATCGCCCCGCAGTTGTTGGAGACGACGGACAGACCGCCCACCCCGCGCTCGTACAACGCCTCGATCAGCACGTTCGGCACACCGCTCAGACCGAATCCGCCGACCGCGAGCGACGCGCCGTCCGGCACGTCGCCCACCGCCTCCTGTGCGGAGGCGACCACCTTGTCCATCCGTGCAGCCCCATCTCTTCCTGGCGCCCGACGGCGGACCTTCCCACCAATTCATCAGGGCACTGAGTATTCAAGCGAGGTGTTCTCACGCTGCCATCGCTCGCATCGCAACGTCAAGAGCTGGGGAGCGACGGCCGACATGGTCACAGACAGGGTGGGCTGCTGAAGGTATTGTTCAGTGCACCAACGAATTCGACCTCGGGAGCGCTTATGGCCGCGGTGGACCTCACCACCCACCCCGGGCACCTGGCCCGGCGGCTCCAGCAGGCCCACTACCTGCTGTGGAACACGATGGTCTCCGAGGAGATCACCTCGCCGCAGTTCGCGGTCCTCAACGCGCTCGTCGCCGAACCGGGGCTCGACCAGCGCACCGTGGGGGAGCGGGTGGGGCTCGACCGCTCGACGATCGCCGAGGTGATCAGCCGCCTCGGCCGGCGCGGGCTGCTCGACAAGGTCCGCGACCCGGCCGACGGCCGCCGCTCCCTGCTGCGCCTCACGGACGACGGGGTGCGCACCCACCGCAGGCTCGTGCTGCGCACCGCCCGGATGAACCAGGTCTTCCTCGCCCCGCTCTCCGCCGGGGAACAGGCCCAGTTCTTCGACCTGCTGCGCCGGGTGTCGGACGCGGCCGAGGGCCTGCGGAACCCCGCGGAACCCCTCGTCACCCGGCCCTGACCCCCGGCCCGCACTCCCACCTCCGGCTCCGGCCCCGATGCCCGGCTCAGGACCCGGCCCGTGCGAACACCACCCACACCTGGCCCCGCGCGAAGGGCATCGGCGCGCCGTCCGTCGTGTTGAACTCGGTGCCCGCGGTCGCCGAGGGACGCTTCCAGGTGGCGTCGTAGACCCGCCCGTCGCGCAGCACCCGCGCGGTCCCCGAGCCCACCGTCCCGGTGTACGGGGTGGTGCTGCCGAGCACGTCGTGGAAGGCGGAGGGACGCACCGTCACGTACTGCACCACGACCGTCGCCGGGGCCACCCGGCCGCCGTCGGCCGTCGTCGCGGGCGTGCCGTCCATGGCGACCAGCCAGCGCCCGCGCTCCGCCGACCAGGTGAACGTGAAGCGCGCCGCCGGGTAGCGCACCGTGCGCGAGGTCTCCGGACTGCCGCCCCCGGGGGCCGGGCCGTAGCGGAAGCCGGTGGTCAGCGCCGCCGCGCCGGGCGCCGAGGGCATCAGCCGGTCCGGGCGCAGATAGAGGTTGTGCGGCGCGGGCCCGGCGCCGTCGCGGTAGTAGGCGCCGGAGGTGTTGTCGGGCGTGCGTGGCAGCAGCGGCGCCCTGCCGATCAGCGGCAGCAGCTTGTGCTGGGCACCCGAGAACGCCAGCGTCGGCCGGTCGAACTGGCGCAGCAGCTCCAGGTCGGACTCGCGGGCGCTGCGCACCGGCCCGACCGCGCGGGGCAGCCGGGACGCGTACACCGCCATCAGCCGGCTCAGGCCGCCCTCGACCTGCTCCGCGTACACCACGTCGGCCGTGTCCAGACCGGTCTGCGGGCGGGCCGCGCGCACGTTGTCGATCTTCACGGCCAGGACCGGACCCGCGGCCCGGGGCGCCTCGGAGACCCGGGCGCCGACGGTCGGCGTGGGCGCCTGGTTCTTGCCGCGGCCGTCGTCGCCCGGCCGGTGCGCCGTGGTGCAGCCCGAGGTCAGGACGGTGGTGATCGTCGCGGCCAGCACGGCCGCCGTCGTGAGGGCGCGCCGTCCGCGCGCCGAGTGCCCCATGCCCACGGTGCCACCCCGTCCGTGCCATCGATGGTGTGTTCATCGGTTCATCGATGGCCCTACCCGATTGATTCCGGCCGTGCGCGACGACTACGCCGATCGGAGCACCGCGACCGGCCCACCCGATCGCCGGTCCACCGGATCGCCGGTCCGCCTCATCCGCCGTGACCGGGTCACGGCGGGTCAGGCGCCGGGGCCCAGGATCTCCGTGAGGTCGTAGCGCACCGGCTCCTCCAGCTGGGCGTACGTGCAGCTCTCCGGTGTGCGGTCCGGACGCCAGCGGCGGAAGCGTGCCGTGTGCCGGAACCGCACCCCGTTCTCCATGTGGTCGTACGCCACCTCCGCCACCCGCTCCGGCCGCAGCGGCACCCACGACAGGTCCTTCCGGCCCGACCAGCGGCTCGGCGCCCCCGGCAGCCGGGCCGTCTCGTGCGCGGCCTCGTCCGACCAGGCCGCCCACGGATGCCCGGACACGTCGTCGAGCCGCAGCGGTTCCAGCTCCTCGACCAGTTCGGCGCGCCTCTTCATGGCGAAGGCCGCCGAGACCCCCACGTGCTGGAGCGCGCCCCGGTCGTCGTACAGCCCGAGCAGCAGCGAGCCCACCACCGGGCCGCTCTTGTGCAGCCGGTAGCCCGCCACCACCACGTCCGCCGTCCGCTCGTGCTTGATCTTGAACATGGCCCGCTGGTCCGGCAGATAGCGCAGGTCGGGCGGCTTGGCGATCACCCCGTCCAGGCCCGCGCCCTCGTACTGCTCGAACCACCGCCGGGCCACCTCGGTGTCCGTCGTCGCCGGCGCCAGGTGCACCGGCGCCGTCGTCCCGGACAGCGCCCGCTCCAGCAGCGCCCGCCGGTCCGTCAGCGGGACGTCCAGCAGGGACTCGTCGGCGAGCGCGAGCAGGTCGAAGGCGGCGAAGGAGGCGGGCGTCGTCCGGGCGAGGAGCCGTACCCGGGAGTCCGCCGGGTGGATGCGCTCGGTCAGCGCGTCGAAGTCCAGCCGCCCCTCCCGGGCGATGACGATCTCCCCGTCCAGCACGCACCGCTCGGGCAGCCGCTCCTCCAGCGCCTCCACCAGTTCCGGGAAGTACCTGGTCAGCGGCTTGCCGGTACGGCTCCCGAGCTCGACCTCGGCGCCGTCGCGGAAGACGATCGCACGGAACCCGTCCCACTTGGCCTCGTAGTGCATGCCCGGCGGGATCCTCGCCACCGCCTTGGCGAGCATCGGCTTCACGGGCGGCATCACCGGCAGATCCATGCTCCGACTGTAGGAGCGGTCCGGCGGGGGCGCCCGTCGTGCGCCGGGGTGCGCGCGAGGGGGCGCGGGCCTAGCGTGGGCGCATGGCTGGTGCGGTGGAACTGGAGACGGGCGGCCGGACCGTACGGCTGTCCAGTCCCGACAAGGTCTTCTTCCCGGAGCGCGGTTTCACCAAGCTGGACCTCGCCCGGTACTACCTGGCGGTCGGCCCCGGCATCCTACGCGCCCTGCGCGACCGGCCCACCACCCTGGAGCGCCATCCGGACGGCGTCACCGGCGAGTCCTTCTTCCAGAAGCGGGCGCCGAAGAACATGCCCGACTGGATCCCGACCGCCCACATCACCTTCCCCAGCGGGCGCAGCGCGGACGAGATGTGCCCCACCGAGGAGGCCGCCGTGCTGTGGGCCGCGCAGTTCGGCACCCTCACCTTCCACCCCTGGCCGGTGCGCCGCGCCGACGTCGACCGGCCCGACGAACTCCGGATCGACCTCGACCCCCAGCCCGGCACCGAGTTCGCCGACGCCGTCCGCGCCGCCCACGAACTGCGGGCCGTGCTCGACGAGTTCGGGGGACTGCGCGGCTGGCCCAAGACCTCCGGGGGCCGCGGACTGCATGTGTTCGTGCCGATCGAGCCCCGCTGGACCTTCACCCAGGTGCGCCGGGCCGCGATCGCCGTGGGCCGGGAGCTGGAGCGGCGGACGCCGGACCGGGTGACGATCAAGTGGTGGAAGGAGGAGCGCGGCGAGCGCATCTTCGTCGACTACAACCAGACCGCCCGCGACCGCACCATCGCCTCCGCCTACTCGGTGCGCCCGCGACCGCACGCCCCCGTCTCGGCGCCGCTGCGCTGGGACGAGGTCGACGACGTACGGCCCGAGGACTTCGACCTCGCCACGATGCCCGCGCGCTTCGCCGAACTCGGCGACGTGCACGCGGACATGGACGACCACGCCTTCTCCCTGGAGGCCCTGCTCGAACTCGCCCGCAAGGACGAGCAGGACCACGGCCTGGGCGACCTGCCGTACCCGCCGGAGTACCCGAAGATGCCCGGTGAGCCCAAGCGGGTGCAGCCGAGCCGGGCGAAGGCGGCGCCGCCCGCCGAGTAGACCCCCGGGGGACCGCGGGACGACGCGGGCGGGCGGGGAACGACGAGGGCCGGCCCGGGTGTGTCGCCGGGCCGGCCCCTGTGCGGTGTGCGACGTGCGTGAGCCGTGTGCGGGTGCTACAGCTCCTTGATGCGGATGTCGCGGTAGGAGACGACGTCCGTCGTGCTGTGGACCTGGAGGCCGATGTAACCGGAGGCGAACCGGCGGCCGTCCGTGCCCGGGTCGTCCGACCGCGGCGGTGAGAAGACCTGACCGCCGATGTTGTCGAACTCGTTGATCAGCACGCCGTTGCGGTACACGGAGTAGTGCTGGTCGACCACGCGGATCTCGTAGTCGTTCCAGGTGCCCTTCTGCGTGACCTGGGCCCCGGCGAGCCCTACCCGGTCGAACCCGTAGATCGAACCGGTCTTGTACATGTCGCCGGTCGGGCTGTCGAACACCTGCACCTCGTGCCCGTACTCGATGGCGACCCACTCCGGCCGTGACTCCTCCGGGTGGTCGTGGACCCACGGGAAGCGCACGAACACACCGGAGTTGGCGTTGCCCGTGCCCGGAGCGTCGTCACGCCACTGGAGCTTGAGCGAGAAGTCGCCGTACTTGCGCTCGGGGAACCAGAGCATGCCGAGGCCGTCCCGGCTGGTGCCGCTGGTGATCGTCCCGTCGGGGTTCAGCGCGAACGAACCGCCGCCCACGTGCTCCCACTTGGCCAGTGAGCCCGCGGTGCCGTCGAAGATCGTGCGGTAGCCGTTCGTCTGGCCCGGCTTGCCGATGCCCGACTGCCGCGCGGCCTTCTCGACCGCCCGCACCTCACGCTTGTCGACGACGCCCTCGGTCAGCAGAGCGTCGAGGACCGTGCCCACGTGCTTGAGGAACAGCGCCTGGGACGTCCACTCCCGCTCGTCCTCGATCAACTCGTTGATCCGGCACCGGTTGTTCGTCACCCGGTTCGGCACACCCGAGTCGACCGTGCCGACGATGACCGTCAACCGCTCGTCGAACTCGGGGCAGTTGGGCGCGGGCACTCCGCCGCCGGCGACGACCGAGAAGCTCACCGTGCGCGCGTCGGAGGTGTTCCCCGCCCTGTCGCTCGCCCGGTACGCCACCGTGTGCGCGCCGGCACGGTCGACCACCACCGGCGCGGTGTACGCCAGGTAGGGCCCGGCGTCGAGCGAGTACTCGATGCCCGCGACGCCCGAACCGCCCTCGTCCGTGGCGGACACGGTCACCTTGGCGTTGCCGACGTACGCCCCGTTGGAGTTGCGCGTGCCGGTCACGTTCACCCCGGTCACGGGGGCGGTGGTGTCCTGCGGGGGCGTCGCGACGACCGTGAAGCCGACGCTCTTCTCGGCGGCCTGGTTGCCCGCCTTGTCCGTGGCCCGGTAGCGCACGGTGTGCGTGCCGACCTGGTGGACCATCACGGGCGCGGTGTACGGCTGCCAGGCACCCGAGTCGACCGCGTACTCGATGGAGTTGACCCCGGACCCGGTGTCCGACGCGGTGACGGTCACCGTCGCCATGTCCAGGTAGGCGCCGTCCCCGTTCCGCTCGCCGCTGACCGTCGCCGAGGTCTCCGGCGGGGCCGTGTCGTCGGACGGCGGGGCGACGACGGTGAAGTCGACGCTCTTCTCCGCGGCCGTGTTGCCGGCCTTGTCCGTCGCCCGGTAGCGGACGTGCTGGGCGCCCACCTGGTCGACGACCACCGGCGCGGTGTACGGCAGCCAGGCGCCCGTGTCACCGATCGCGTACTCGACGCGGTCCACGCCCGAGCCGCCGTCGGTCGCGGAGACCGTCACGCTCGCCGAACCGACGTACTCGCCCTGCGCGTTGCGCGTGCCGTCCACGCGCGCCGAGGTCTCCGGCGCCGTCGTGTCCGAGCCGTCGCCCTCGGTGACCACCAGGATGCCCTGCATCTGGCCGTGGCCGGGGATCGTGCAGTGGTAGAAGTAGCGGCCCGGGGTGAGCGTCACCTCGGCGGTGTGCCGGCCGCCCTGGGCGTCGTTCGGGTTGGCCAGGATGTTCAGCTGGACGTCGCTGTTGAACTCGGGGTCCGAGGTGACGAACGTCAGCGTGTGCGGCATGCCCATGGTGTTGCCGGTCGCCGCGCTGTTCTCGAAGACGATCGTCGCCGTGCCCGCCACCGCCGTCGTCGGCGCCGAGCCGTACTTGGTGATGTCGTCGCCCGCGGTCCAGTTGAGCACCTGCTGGGCGGCCGGGGCCGCCTCGTCCCGGCCGAGCGCCGGGGCCGCCTGGAGCCCGAGCATCATGAGCACCGCGGCCAGCAGGGCCGTCAGGACTCTTCGCTGCCGTATCACTGTGCCCCCCTCGCGAGCTGGTCGGCGGCCGGGGTGGGCCCACCGCCGGTGTAGGTGATCCGCCACAGGGCCGACTTGGCGTCCGAGGTGAAGAAGCCGCGCCCGTAGTCGAGGACGTACAGCGAGCCGTCCGGACCGAACTTCCAGTCCATCAGGTTCTTGATGCCGTCGTTGCCGACCGGCACGATCTTCTTCAGCGACTCCGAGTGCACCGGCAGACCGCCGTCGCCCTGGGTCTTCGGGTCCATGACCACGGCGTTGCGCGGCTGGTCGGCGTCGTAGAAGTCGCCGACGAACCACTTGCCGTCCCAGTACGCGGGCCACTTCACGGCGCTCGTGCTCGCCGCGTCGTAGCGGTAGACGGGACCGTTCATCGCGGCCTGCCCGCCACCCTTGAGCCACGGCAGCTGGAAGGTGGCCTCCGCCTGCTTGTACGAGGGGATGCCGTTCGCGTCACGCGGGTAGTCCGGGGCGCCGCCCTGGGGCGAGTACCAGATGTTGTTCCCGGTGACCGGCGGCAGGTTGACGAGACCGTCGTTGTTCGGCGACTCGTTCTTCGGGTGGTCGCAGTCGTACCAGCCCAGCGGCTTCGACGGGTCGGGCAGATTGCGGTCCCGGTAGGGCTGCTTGTTGCCCATGCAGTACGGCCAGCCCCGGTTGCTCGCCTTGGTGATCACCGCGAACGTGTCGTACTTGGCCGGGCCCCAGGTCGTGGACGGGTTGTTCGCGTCCGGGCCGACCCAGCCCGCGTACAGCGTGTCGGTGGCCTTGTCGACCGAGATGCGCGCCGGGTTGCGCACGCCCATCACATAGATCTCGCCACGCGTCTTGCCGCCGCCCTCGTCCGTCTCCTGGCCCGTGAAGAGGTTCCCCGCGGGCAGGGTGTACGTGCCGTCGGGCTCCGGGTGGATGCGCAGGATCTTGCCGTTGAGGTTGTTGGTGTTGCCGGCGGTGCGGCGCGCGTCGGCGAAGGACACGCCCTTGTAGTTGGGCTGCGGGTTGTTGCCCGAGTAACCGTCGCTGAACCCGCTGGAGTTGTTGTCGCCGGTCGCGATGTACAGGTTGCCCTTGGAGTCCCAGGCCATCCCGCCGCCCGCGTGGCAGCAACTGTGCACCTGGACCGGCCACTTGAGCAGCACCTTCTCACTGCTCAGGTCCAGTTTGTTCGTGGCGGGGTCCAGCGTGAAGCGCGAGACGCGGCGCTCGGCCATCTGCGTGTCGCGGTTGAGCTGCGAGTGCGGCGTGTAGTGCAGGTACACCCAGCCGTTCTGCTCGAAGCGCGGGTCCAGCTCGATGCCGAGCAGGCCCTCCTCGACCTTGACGAGTTCGTCGCCGCCGCCCTTGTTGCCGAAGACCGTCAGCTCGCCCGCCAGGGTGACCTTCTTGGTCTTCGGGTCGTAGACGTGGATCTGGCCCTTGCCCTTGCCGATGTCCGGGTTGTTCCAGTCCGTCACCACGGGCTGGGAGCCGTCGGCGCCGCCCCGGCCGATGTAGAACACCCGGCCGTCGGGCGCCGTGACCAGGCCGTGCGGCTCGCCGATCTGGTCGCTCTGCCCCGGCTGGTTGGGCTGGGTCAGGCGCTCCGCCTTGTAGTCGGCGGTGATCGTCGCCGTGCAGTCGGCCTGTGCCAGACGGGTCGTCCACAGCAGCGCGCCGCGCAGGTGGTCACGGAAGTCCGTCTCGTCGTACGACGACGCAGTGCCGCCCATGCCGGTGTAGAAGGACCGGCCGCCGTCGTAGTCGCGGCACCAGCTCACCGGGTGGTCCCAGCCGGCCGCGCCCTGGCCCGGCCGGTACGTCGACTCACGTACCCGGGCCACCGTGTGCACCTCGCCGGACGGGTTCTTCACCCAGTTCAGCCACTGGTCGGGCCGCTTCCACTGGACCGGCAGGTTCCGGGTGGCCGGATTTTGGCGGTCGCCCACCTCGACGGTCGCCCGCTGCACCTCGGCCGGGCTGCTCGCGGCCGGACGGGCGCCGATCAGACCGGTGAACCAGTCCGAATAGGGCTCCGCGCGGGCCGCGTCGTGGACGCCGAGGAAACCGCCGCCCGCCTCCATGTACGCCTCGAGACCCGCCTCCTGCTCCGGGTCGAGGACGTCACCGCCGCCGGTCAGGAACACCACCGAGTTGAAACGGCCGAGCTTCGTCGCATTGGTGAAGACCGAGGCGTCGTCGGTGGCCTCGACCTTGAAACGCTCCGCGGCCGGGCCGGACAGCCCGATCCGCTCGATGGCCTCGATCCCGGCGTTCACCACCGGCGACTCGTCGCCGGCCGCGGCCGAGCCGTAGAAGATCAGCACCCGTACGTTGGCGCCGCCCGGGGGCGACTTGATCGACATCGTCGTCGGGGACGGAGCGGGCTCCGGACGCGCGCTCGCGGCGGGACCCGAGAGCAGCCCCGCCACCACGACACCCGCGCTCACGGTGGCCGCCCAGGCGCGTCTCCTCCCGCTCGTCCCGGCTAATCCCTCGGACATTCGATGCGTGGTGAACCGCATGTGGTCACACACCCCTCGTCGGTCACAGCAAACGCCAAGGAAGCTAGACCTCTTTGCCCGACTCGCCAATAGGTATGACCGCAATGGCACGAACTTTGTCCTGAGTGTGGATAAACGAAGCCCGGACCGGTACCGTCTCACCGGTTCATCAGGATTCGTCTCCGCAAATTCCGTACCAGCGTGGGGAGTTCGGCATGGACAGACGCGGTTTCAACCGGCGGGTGCTGCTCGGGGGCGCGGTGGTGGCCACCTCCCTGTCCCTGGCGCCCGAGGCGGTGGGCGCGGCCGGCCCGGCACGCACCGCGCCGGCCGGCGGCGAGGTGAAGCGGATCAAGCTCTACGCCGAGCGCCTGGACGACGGACAGATGGGCTACGGCTTCGAGAAGGGCAAGGCCACGGTCCCCGGGCCGCTCATCGAACTCAACGAGGGCGACACGCTGCACATCGAGTTCGAGAACACCATGGACGTCCCCGCGAGCCTGCACGTGCACGGCCTGGACTACGAGATCTCCAGCGACGGGACCAAGCTGAACCGGAGCGACGTCGAGCCCGGCGGCACCCGCACCTACACCTGGCGCACCCACGCCCCCGGCCGTCGGGGGGACGGCACCTGGCGGGCGGGCAGCGCGGGCTACTGGCACTACCACGACCATGTCGTCGGCACCGAGCACGGCACCGGCGGCATCCGGGCCGGCCTGTACGGGCCGGTGACCGTGCGGCGCAAGGGAGACGTCCTGCCGGACGCGACCCACACGATCGTCTTCAACGACATGACCATCAACAACCGGCAGCCGCACACCGGTCCGGACTTCGAGGCGACGGTCGGGGACCGCGTCGAGTTCGTGATGATCACGCACGGCGAGTACTACCACACCTTCCACATGCACGGTCACCGCTGGGCGGACAACCGCACCGGGCTGCTCACCGGACCCGACGACCCGAGCCGGGTCGTCGACAACAAGATCGTCGGCCCGGCCGACTCCTTCGGCTTCCAGGTGATCGCCGGGGAGGGCGTCGGGGCGGGCGCGTGGATGTACCACTGCCACGTCCAGAGCCACTCCGACATGGGGATGGTGGGGCTGTTCCTGGTGAAGAAGACGGACGGGACGATCCCCGGCTACGAGCCGCACCACCACTGACCCCGGCCGTATCCTGATCGGCAGCCGCCGATGAGGAGTCCCGAAGTGACCGAGACAGCGCCGCGTCCCACCCTGGAGGCCGTCGCCGCGCGGGCCGGGGTGTCGCGGGCCACCGTGTCGCGGGTCGTCAACGGCGGGGACGGCGTCCGGGAAACCCTCGTGGAGCGGGTGCGGCGGGCCGTCGAGGAACTCGGGTACGTGCCCAACCAGGCGGCCCGCAGCCTGGTCACCCGCCGGCACGACGCGGTCGCCGTCGTCGTCGCCGAACCCGAGACCCGGGTCTTCGCCGACCCCTTCTTCGCCCTCCAACTGCGCGGCATCAGCAAGGAGCTGACGGCCCACGACAACCAGCTCGTCCTGCTCCTGACGGAGGGGCGGGCCGACCACGCGCGGGTCGCCCGGTACCTCGCAGGCGGTCACGTCGACGGCGCGCTCGTCTTCTCCCTGCACCTCGACGACCCGCTCCCCGGGCTCATCCAGGGCGCCGGCGTGCCCACGGTGTTCGGCGGGCGGCCCGACTGGAAGGACGGCTCCCCGGTCTACGTGGACAGCGACAACCGGGGCGGCGCCCGCGAGGCCGTACGCCATCTCGTCGGCCTGGGCCGGACCCGGATAGCGCACATCACCGGGCCGCTCGACCAGACCTCCGCGGTGGACCGGCTCGACGGGTACCGGGACGTCACGGGGGACGCCGACCCGCGGCTGGTCGTGGAGAGCGACTTCACGCCGTCCGGCGGGGAGCGGGCCATGCGGGACCTGCTGGAGCGGTGCCCGGACGTGGACGCGGTGTTCGCCGCGAACGACCTCATGGCGGCGGGGGCGCTGGAGGTGCTGCGCGCGAGCGGACGGCGGGTGCCCGAGGACGTCGCCGTGATCGGCTTCGACGACATGCTGCTCGTCGCGGAGCGCAGCGACCCGCCGCTGACGACGGTCCGCCAGGACATCGAGGAGATGGGCCGCCTGATGACCCGGCTGCTGCTGAACACCACGACGCCGGCCGCCAGGCCGCGGCCGGGCCGCGCGCCGGCTCAGGACGACGGGGCCCCGCCGGTCAGCACGATCCTCCCGACCACGCTGATCCGCAGGGCCTCCGCCTGACCGGCGGGCCGCCCCCGCCCCCGCTCACTCCTGCGGGGGAGTGCTCCTGATGATCGCGAAGCGGGCCCCCTGGGGGTCGGTGAGCTTGGACATGCGGCCCACCCCGTCCAGCGTGGTCGGCGCCATGCGGACCGTGCCGCCCAGGCGCTCCGCCTGCGCGGCCACCGCGTCGGGGTCCTCGACCTCGAAGTACGGCAGCCAGTACGCCGTGTCCTCCGACGGGTCCTCGGCCAGCGGCACGATCCCGCCGAACACCGACTCGTCCCCGCCGTCCTCCGGGTTGACGGAGGTGTAGGTCCCGCCGGGGAACGGCACCGCCGCGGTCTCCAGCCCCAGCGAGCGGTTGTAGAAGGCCGCGGCCGCCGCCACGTCCGCCGTGTACAGCTCGGTCCAGCACAGCGAGCCGGGGTCGCCGGCCACGTCCACGCCCTTGGTCAGCGCGGGCTGCCAGATCCCGAACCGCACGCCCGCCTGGTCGGCGAAGACCGCCATGCGGCCCTGGCCCATCACATCCATGGGCGGGGTGAGCACCCTGCCGTGTGCCTGCTCGACGGCCTTCGCCGTGGCCTGCGCGTCACCGCTTCGGAAGTACACCGTCCAGGCGGGCGGACCCTGCTCGGCGGTGATCTGCGCCCCGCCGGCGACGGTCCGGCCGTCCAGTTGGAAGAAGCCGTAGCCGCCGGCGTCGGGTCCGGCGGACCGGAACGTCCAGCCGAACAGCGAGCCGTAGAAGGAGACGGCGCCGGCGATGTCGGACGTGCCGACGTCGAGCCAGTTCGGAGCGCCGTCGACGAAACGGGTGGTGAGCATCATCGCCCTCCTCGGAAGGGTCCCGTCCTGTGCACTGCCGAGTCTGGCACCGGCCACCGACACCCGCCGCCCCGGCCCGCCGTGTGTCGCGCCCGCCGGAGCCGTCACCCGGGGTGATCCGGGGGATTCCCCAGGTTTTCCCCAGGAGTCCGCGCGCCGCCGTGCGCCGCGGTGGCCGGGCGGCGCATCATCGGGGCGGCAGGAGGCCATGGACCCGGCGTTGAACGGACGTTGATCCGACGTTTTTCGCCGCTCGGCACGATCCTGGCCATGCACACCGAGACCATGACCTCGCCCGACCTCGCCTGGCAGGAGGGGGCGCTGTGCGCGCAGACCGGGGCCGACTTCTTCTTCCCCGAGCCCGGCAGCTCCGTGCGCGACGCCAAGCGCATCTGCGGGATGTGCCCCATCCGCGACGCCTGCCTGGAGTACGCGCTGGACAACGACGAGCGCTTCGGCGTCTGGGGCGGCCTGTCGGAGAAGGAACGCCAGGCCCTGCGCCGCACCTCGCCGTGACCCGGGCGCCCCGGGGAACGGGGCGGTACGCGCGAAGTGCCCGCCCCTCCTCGTGGAACGCGGGAGGAAGGGCGGGCACTTCGCCGACGGATCAGGCCGTGGACCAGGCCGTGGTTCAGGCCGTGGCGCGGGCCGCCATGCGGGCCTTGCGGGCGGCCAGGCGCTCGTCGAAGCGGCTGGCCTCCGTGTCGAGGCCGGTCATGAACATCCCCAGCTCCTCCTGCGCCTGGCGTCCCTCCGGGCCGAGGCCGTCGATCTCCAGGACCCTCAGGAAGCGCAGCACGGGCTGGAGGACGTCGTCGTGGTGGATGCGCAGGTTGTAGACCTCGCCGATGGCCATCTGCGCGGCGGCCCGCTCGAAGCCGGGGATGCCGTGACCGGGCATGCGGAAGCCGACGACGACGTCCCGGACGGCCTGCATCGTCTGGTCCGGGGCGAGCTCGAAGGCCGCCTTGAGCAGGTTGCGGTAGAAGACCATGTGCAGGTTCTCGTCGGTCGCGATGCGCGCCAGCATCCGGTCGCAGACCGGATCGCCCGACTGGTGGCCGGTGTTGCGGTGCGAGATGCGGGTCGCCAGCTCCTGGAAGGCGACGTAGGCGACCGAGTGCAGCATGGAGTGCCGGTTGTCGGACTCGAAGCCCTCGCTCATGTGGGCCATGCGGAACTGCTCCAGCTTGTCCGGGTCCACCGCCCGCGAGGTGAGCAGGTAGTCGCGCATCACGATGCCGTGCCGGCCCTCCTCGGCCGTCCAGCGGTGCACCCAGGTGCCCCAGGCGCCGTCACGGCCGAAGAGCGAGGCGATCTCGTGGTGGTAGCTGGGCAGGTTGTCCTCGGTGAGCAGATTCACCACCAGCGCCGTACGGCCGATGTCCGTGACCTTGGAGTGCTCCTTCTCCCACGCCTCGCCGTCCTCGAAGAAGCCCGGGAAGTTGCGGCCGTCGCCCCACGGCACGTACTCGTGCGGCATCCAGTCCTTGGCCACCTTGAGATGCCGGTTCAGCTCCTGCTCCACCACCTCTTCCAGGGCGTACAGCAGCCGCGCGTCGGTCCAGACGGACGGGCTGTCGACACGGGGGGAGGTGATCGTCACGGGAACTCCAGGGGGACGGCGGTACACGGAGGAGGAACGCGGAATCGACCGGCGAGCGGTGCCGGGAACCTACGAGATCGTAGGCTACGAACCCGTAGGTTACGAGACCGTAGGTTAAGTGCGCTGTAAGGCCCGCTGCTCAGACGGCGTACGGACGACGTGTCAGACGTACGGCTCCCGCAGCCGCACCGACAGACACGTCACACATCCTTCCAGCTCCTCGAACTCCCGATGTCCACCGCGACGGAGCGTCTCAGGAGGGCCACGTCCTGACACCGAGGGGTTCTGCGTCCGCGCCCGCCCCCGTGTCCGCGTCGGCGGCGATCTCTTCCGGCGAGGTCTCGCGCAGTCCGTCGCCGGTCAGGAGCAGCCAGCGGGTGATGCCCGCCGACTCCAGGAACGGCAGGTCGTGACTGGCCACGACGAGGGCTCCCTCGTACGACTCCAGGGCCGTGGTGAGCTGCCGGACGCTCGCCATGTCCAGGTTGTTCGTCGGCTCGTCGAGCATCAGCAGCTGCGGCGCGGGCTCGGCCAGCAGCAGCGCGGCGAGGGCGGCCCGGAAGCGCTCGCCGCCGGAGAGCGTCGCCGCCCGCCGGTCGGCGCGCCCGCCCCGGAACAGGAAGCGGGCCAGCCGGGCCCGGATCCGATTGGCGGTGGCGTCCGGCGCGAACCGGGCCACGTTCTCCGCGACGGTCAGTCCGTCGTCGAGGACGTCGAGACGCTGCGGCAGGAAACGCAGCGGCACATGGGCCGTCGCCTCGCCCGACACCGGCGCCAACTGCCCGGCGACCGTGCGCAGCAGCGTGGTCTTCCCCGACCCGTTGCGGCCGATCAGCGCGACCCGCTCGGGCCCGCGCAGCTCGATCCGCCCGCCCACGCGCGCGCCGTACGCGAGCTCCAGGTCCTGGAGCGTCAGGACGGCACGGCCCTGCGGGACGGCCGTGTACGGCAGGTCGACGCGGATCTCGTCGTCGTCCCGTACGGCCTCCACCGCCTCGTCGAGCCGTTCACGGGCCTCGTCGAGCCGCTCCTCGTGCAGGATGCGGTGCTTGCCCGCGGACTCCTGCGCCGCCCGCTTGCGCGCCCCCATCACGATCTTCGGCTCGCGCTTCTGGTCGGCCATCTTCTGCCCGTACCGCTTGCGCCGGGCCAGCTTGACCCGGGCGTCGGCCAGTTCGCGCTTCTGCCGGCGCAGATCGGCCTCGGCGGCGCGCACCGTGCGCTCGGCCGCCTCCTGTTCACCGGCGAGCACCTCCTCGTACGCGGTGAGGTTGCCGCCGTACCAGGTGACCTCCCCGGCGCGCAGTTCGGCGATCCGGTCGACCAGGTCGAGCAGTTCACGGTCGTGGCTGACCACGACGAGCACGCCCGGCCAGGACGCGACGGCCGCGTGCAGCCGCCGGCGTGCGAACAGGTCGAGATTGTTGGTGGGTTCGTCGAGCAGCAGCACGTCGGGGCGGCGCAGCAGCAGGGCGGCCAGGCACAGCAGGACCGACTCGCCGCCGGACAGTTCCCCGACGGTGCGGTCCAGGCCGACGTGTCCGAGGCCGAGTTCGCCGAGCGTGGCGAGCGCGCGCTCCTCGACGTCCCAGTCGTCGCCGACCGTCTCGAAGTGCTCCTCGGCGGTGTCGCCCGCCTCGATGGCGTGCAGCGCGGCCCGCCGTGCGGCGACGCCGAGCGCCTCGTCGACGCGCAGGGCGGTGTCGAGCGTGACGTTCTGCGGGAGGTATCCGATCTCGCCGGTGGCTCCCACGGTGCCGCCGGCCGGGGCGAGTCGTCCGGCGAGCAGCTTCAACAGGGTGGACTTTCCCGAGCCGTTGGCGCCGACCAGGCCGCTGCGGCCGGGCCCGAACGCGACGTCCAGGCCGTCGAGGACGGGGGTGCCGTCGGGCCAGGCGAAGGTCAGGGACGTGCAGGTGAGGGACAGGGACGATGACGACGATGACATGGCGGCCTCGCGGTTGCGCAGGGGCGGAAGGGGCGGACGCGTGTCGAGACACCGCGACGCGGCAACCAGGAAGGGCGAGGGGGCCATGGAGAAGGGCCCTGTGCCGGAGGACGGCTCGGACGCCGAGGTCGCACGCTGCGCACACCCCACGGGGGTGTGACGCGGTGACTCAGGACCTCAGACGAGCAACGTCCTTCTCCGATCGACGGCAGCAGAACCGTCGTGAACGCTACGGAGGGCCGGAAGGAGCTGTCAACGCGATTAACGCCGCCGCCGCGTCAGTATGTGTCCCCCATCAGCTCCGCGAGGTCGTGGTCCAGGTCGAGCTGGAGGTGCTCCAGGCCGACGGGGACCAGGTTCCCGGTCGCCTCCAGGAAGCGGCGTATCTCGCCCGAGCGGACGTGCACCACGGCGGTGCCCTCGGGGGCGTGGAACTCCAGGACGGTGCGGTCGTAGCCGTACGGCCGCACCCGTACGTCCCCGTGGCCCTCGGGGCCCTCCAGGCCCGCCGCCAGGAGCTCGCGGGCGAAGGTCCAGCAGACCTCGACGCCCTCCAGGGTGGCCGGGGCCGGGAAGGTCATCCGGACGGCGAACGGGTCGTGCCGGTCGTAGCGCAGCGTGGCGGGGATGCTCGGCATGCGCGGGGCGGCGGCGACGAGGCGGGCCTCTACGGGCTGCTCGATGACGGTGGACAACGCCTTGCTCCCTCGTGACGGCTGGGCGAACTTCCGGACTGATGGATCCTCGCAATGGAAGAGACGTAGGAAACGGCGGAATCGTGCACATCAATCGGGAGTGACATCGGTCACCGCACGCCCGTACGGGCACGAAGGGGGCGAACTCCCGTGCGGCGGGCGGCAGTCGGCGCCCTGGACGGCGGCGGGGGAGTGGGCTAGCTTCGCCCGCCATGAGGCGCATGAGCAGCACGGACACCATGGGCGGCACGGACGGCACGGACGGCACGGACGGCACGGACGGCACGGACAGCACGGGCGATACGGGCAGCACGCCGCGCGGGCGACGCGCGGGACGGACGCGCGGGCCGGTGGCCGCGGCGGCGGCGCTGGGGGCGGTGCTCGCCGCGCTGGCCGCCGGACCCGCAGCGGCCGGGACGCCGCACCACCCTGCCCCGCACCACCCCGCTCCGCACTGGCAGCTCCAGGACAGCGGTACGCCCGAGGTCCGCTACCGGGGCCTGGCCGCCGTCGACCGGCGCACCGCCTGGCTGGCCGGTACCGGCGGCACCGTCCTGCGCACCACGGACGGCGGCGCGCACTGGCGGAACGTCTCGCCGCCGGGCGCGTCCGGCCTGGAGTTCCGCGACGTCGAGGCGTTCGACGCGCGGCGCGCGGTCGTGCTGGCCATCGGCGAGGGCGACGCCTCCCGGGTCTACCGCACCGACGACGGCGGGGCCACCTGGACCGAGTCCTTCCGCAACACCGACCCGGCCGCGTTCTACGACTGCCTCGCCTTCTTCGACCAGCGCCACGGCCTCGCCATGAGCGACCCGGTGGACGGCCGGTTCCGCATCCTGTCCACCGGCGACGGCGGGCGCTCCTGGCGGGTGCTGCCCGGCGCGGGCATGCCGGCCGCCCAGACCGGCGAGGCGGGCTTCGCGGCGAGCGGCCAGTGCCTGGTCACGGCCGGGCCGAAGGACGTCTGGCTGGCCACCGGCGGCGCGGCCCGCGCGCGTGTGCTGCACTCCGGCGACCGCGGGCTGACCTGGACCGCCACCGACAGCCCGATCCCGGCGGGCGACCCGGCCCGCGGCGTCTTCGCGCTCGCCTTCCGCGACCGCGCCCACGGTCTGGCCGTCGGCGGCGACTTCCGCGCCGACCAGCCCTCGCCGCGGGCCGCCGCCGTCACCTCCGACGGGGGCCGCACCTGGCGGCCCGCCGCCACGCCGCCGCCCGCCTACCGCTCGGGCGTCGCCTGGCTGCCGCACAGCCGCACCACCGCGCTCGCCGTCGGCCCCACCGGCACCGATGTGACGACCGACGCCGGCCGCACCTGGCGCACCGTCGACACCGGCTCGTACGACACCGTGAGCTGCGCCCCCGACCTGAGCTGCTGGGCGGCGGGGGAGAAGGGGCGCGTGGCCCGGCTGGAGAGCCGCTGACCGTACAGTGGGCGGACCATGACGACCGTATCCGTGCCCGAGGGCTGGCCCGCGACCGAGGCGGAGGCCCGCGCGGTGCAGGACGCGCTGCGCGGGCGGGTGGTGCTCGACGAGACCGGACCCCCGCCCGGGACGGGCCGGGTGACGGGGGTCGACGTCGCCTACGACGACGCGCTCGACCTCGTGGCGGCGGCTGCCGTCGTGCTGGACGCGGCGAGCCTGGAGGTCGTCGCCGAGGCCACCGCCGTCGGACGGGTCTCCTTCCCGTACGTGCCCGGACTGCTCGCCTTCCGGGAGATTCCCACCGTGCTGGCCGCCCTGGACGCGCTGCCGTGCGGGCCCGGCCTGGTGGTCTGCGACGGCTACGGGCTCGCCCACCCGCGCCGCTTCGGCCTCGCCGCCCACCTCGGCGTCCTCACCGGGCTGCCCACCATCGGCGTCGCCAAGAACCCGTTCGTCTTCGTCCACGACGACCCGGGCACCGCGCGCGGCAGCGCCGCGCCGCTGCTCGCGGGCACCGAGGAGGTCGGGCGCGCCCTGCGCACCCGGGACGGCGTCAAGCCGGTGTTCGTCTCCGTCGGCCACCGGGTCGGCCTGGACAACGCCTGCGCCCACACCCTCGCCCTCACCCCGCGCCACCGGCTCCCGGAGACGACCCGCCGCGCCGACGCCCGGTGCAGGCAGGCCCTCCGGGAGGCGGCGGCCCGGACGCGGACGGGCCGGACCTGAGCACCCGTCCCGGCCGCCCCTCCTGAGTACCCGGCCTGAGTACGTGTACGGATGTGCCGCCCCCGTCCCCGCGGCGAGGCTGGGGCGCATGACGACACACCGCGCCCCGAAGCCCACTCCCGCCCAGCCGGTCGAACGCACCGTCCTGGCGGCCCTGGTCCTGTCCGTCCTGGCCGCCGTCGGCTGGATCGCCGGAATGATCTACACGCTCTGGCCCTGACCGGGCGGGAACTCGGCCACCACCCGGAAGACGACGCCCGCCGCGCGCAGCCGCGCCGTCAGCGCGTCGCCCATCGCCACCGCCGTGGTGACCTGCCCGGCCGTCGGCGGCAGCTCGTCGAACGCGAGGGACAGCGCCGCCTCGGCGAACATCTTGGCGCTCTCGTCGTAGCCCGGATCGCCGCCCGACACCTCCGTGAAGACCCGGCGGCCGCCGCCCTCGCCGACGAAGCGCACCGTGAACCAGCTCCGCGCCCGCTTCTCCGCGCTCGGTCCTGCACCGGGCCGCAGCCGGTGCGACAGCCAGCGGCGGGCGGGCGGCACCTGGGCCGCCGCGGTGACCGCGACCGCCCCCGCGACCCCGCCGAGCGCCACCGGCAGCCGCCGTACCGCCGCGTAGTTGCGGTAGCGGAAGTCGGGCCCGTAGCGCTCCAGCGCCCGCGCCGAGCGGCGGACGATCTGCGCGTCGATCGTGGGCAGCGGCAGCGCCCAGGCGCCCACCTCGGGGGCGAACCTCGGCGCCCCCGTCGCCGCGCTCGCCCGTCGCTCCAGCAGCCGCGGCTCGTGCCGGCCCCGCTCCCGCGCGGCGGCCCGGACACGCCGCCCGCGCGCGAGCTGGTCCAGTGTCGAGGCCAGGGTGCCGCCCGAGAAGGCCGCGTCCACGCTGACGTAGCCGTCCACGGTGAGCGGCACGCCCTCCGGCAACCGCCCGACCGTGAAGCGCACGCCCAGGTCGTGCGGCACCGAGTCGAAACCGCACGCGTGCAGCAGCCGCGCGCCCGTCTCCCGCGCGCGGGCGTCGTGCCGGACGTACACCAGGTCCGCGAACTCGGGCTCGCCCGCCAGGTCGAGGTAGTCCGTGCCGGCGTCCGCGCAGGCCGCGACCAGGGGCTCGCCGTGGCGGACGAAAGGACCCACGGTCGTCGCCACCACACGCGCCTGGTCCGCGAGCGCGCGCAGGCTCGCCGGGGAGGCCGCGTCGGCCCGCAGCACCCCGACGTCCGTGCCGCCGGGCAGCCGCTCGCGCAGCGCCCGCAGCCGGTCCTCGTCCCGGCCGGCGAGCGCCCACCGCAGACCCGCGGGCCCGTGTGCGGCGAGGTACCCCGCGGTGAGCCCGCCGACGAATCCGGTGGCCCCGAAGAGGACGACGTCGTAGGGCCGGTCCGCCCTGTTCAGCCTGCTCATGACACCCCTTGATCCCGCGGCGCGTGCCGCTGTCCGTGGCTGAGGCTAGCGTGGGGGGCACGGGCTGCGGCGACCGGTCCCGGACCGGCCGCCACCGCCCCCGGACGGCCCGACCAAGCGCTTGCTCTCCCAGGTCTTGTGCCGGGTGGAGCACCTTCCTAGCATCACTGGTGTCACATCGTTCGTGTCACATCGACTGGGGGCGGCATGACGACGACGGCAGCGACGCCGGCGCCGGGACAGGGGCCGCTCACGGGCGTGCGCGTGGTCGAACTCGCCGGCATCGGGCCCGGCCCCTTCGCCGCCATGCTCCTCGCCGACCTCGGCGCCGACGTGGTGCGCGTCGACCGGCCCGGCGGCCCTGGAATCGGCGTCGACCCGGCGTACGACGTCACCAACCGCAACAAGCGCTCCGTGGTCGTCGACCTCAAGGCGCCGGACGGCCCGGCCCGCGTCCTCGACCTCGCCGAGCGCGCCGACGTCCTCGTCGAGGGCTACCGGCCCGGCGTCGCCGAACGGCTCGGCGTCGGACCCGACGCCTGCCACGCCCGCAACCCCCGTCTGGTCTACGGCCGGATGACCGGCTGGGGCCAGGACGGCCCCCTCGCCGACCGCGCCGGGCACGACATCGCGTACATCGCCGTCACCGGCGCCCTCGGCATGATCGGCGCCCCCGGCCAGCCCCCGCCCGCCCCCGCCAACCTGCTCGGCGACTACGCGGGCGGCTCCCTCTACCTGGTCGTCGGCGTCCTCGCCGCCCTGCACCACGCCCGCGCGAGCGGCACCGGCCAGGTCGTCGACGCCGCCGTCGTCGACGGCACCGCCCACCTCACCGCCATGGTCCACGGCATGCTGGCCGCCGGCGCCTGGCAGGACCGCCGCGGCGCCAACCTCCTGGACGGCGGCTGCCCGTACTACGGCACCTACGAGACGGCCGACGGCGGACACGTCGCCGTCGGCCCCCTGGAGCGCCGGTTCTACGAGGAGTTCCTGCGCCTGCTCGACCTCACCGACCTGGCCCCGGCCCACGACGACCCGGCCCGCTGGGACGACCTGCGCGCACGGGTCGCCGCCCGCTTCCGCACCCGCACCCGCGACGCCTGGACCGCCGTCTTCGACGGCTCCGACGCCTGTGTGGCCCCCGTACTGTCGCTGCGGGAGGCCCCGCGTCACCCGCACCTCGCCGCCCGCGCCGTCTTCACCGACCACGGCGGTCTCACCCAGCCGGCCCCCGCGCCCCGCTTCTCCGCCACCCCCACCACCGTTCGCACCGGCCCCGCCCTGCCCGGCGCGGGCGCCGAGGACGTCGCCCGCGACTGGGACCTGCCCGGCCCGCCCGCCGTCGGTGCGGGGAAGGACGGCGCGTGAGGAACCCGCCCGTGCCCCCCCGGCTCCGCCGGGAGCCGTACCCGCCCGGCCGCGTCGCCGCGCACCGCGCGCCCCGGGTGCCCATGCTGAACACCGGCCCCGCAGACCGTCCAGCGAACCCTCGTGGAAAGGCCCCCCAGTGACCACCGAAGCGTACGTGTACGACGCGATCCGCACCCCGCGCGCCCGCGGCAAGGCGAACGGCGCCCTGCACGGCACCAAGCCCATCGACCTGGTCGTCGGCCTCATCCACGAGATCCGCGACCGCTTCCCGGACCTGGACCCGGCCGGGATCGACGACATCGTCCTCGGCGTCGTCGGCCCCGTCGGCGACCAGGGCTCCGACATCGCCCGCATCGCCGCGGTCGCCGCGGGACTGCCCGACAGCGTGGCCGGGGTCCAGGAGAACCGCTTCTGCGCCTCCGGTCTTGAGGCCGTCAACCTGGCCGCCGCCAAGGTGCGCTCCGGCTGGGAGGACCTGGTGCTCGCGGGCGGCGTCGAGTCGATGTCCCGGGTGCCCATGGCCTCGGACGGCGGCGCCTGGTTCAACGACCCGATGACCAACCTCGCCGTCAACTTCGTGCCGCAGGGCATCGGCGCCGACCTGATCGCCACCATCGAGGGCTTCTCCCGGCGCGACGTCGACGAGTACGCGGCCCTCTCGCAGGAGCGGGCCGCCACCGCCTGGAAGGAGGGGCGCTTCGCGCGCTCCGTCGTCCCCGTCAGGGACCGCGCCGGCCTCGTCGTCCTCGACCACGACGAGCACCCGCGCCCCGGCACCACCGCCGACTCCCTCGCGGGACTCAAGCCGTCCTTCGCCGACATCGGTGAGCTGGGCGGCTTCGACGCCGTCGCCCTCCAGAAGTACCACTGGGTGGAGAAGATCGACCACGTCCACCACGCGGGCAACTCCTCCGGCATCGTCGACGGCGCCTCCCTCGTCGCCATCGGCTCCCGGGAGGCGGGGGAGCGCCACGGACTCACCCCTCGCGCGCGGATCGTCTCCGCCGCCGTCTCCGGCTCCGAGCCGACCATCATGCTCACCGGCCCCGCCCCCGCCACCCGCAAGGCCCTCGCCAAGGCCGGGCTGACCATCGACGACATCGACCTCGTCGAGATCAACGAGGCGTTCGCGGCGGTCGTGCTGCGCTTCGTGAAGGACATGGGCCTGTCCCTGGACAAGGTCAACGTCAACGGCGGCGCGATCGCCCTCGGCCACCCCCTCGGCGCGACCGGCGCGATGATCCTCGGCACCCTCGTCGACGAACTGGAGCGCCAGGACAGGCGCTACGGCCTCGCCACGCTGTGCGTGGGCGGCGGCATGGGCATCGCCACCGTCGTCGAACGCGTCTGAACTCCCCGCGGGACCAAGAGACTTCACTCAACGGAGAGCACTGTCATGACCGAGAGCACCACCATCCGCTGGGAGCAGGACGACACCGGGGTCGTCACCCTCGTCCTCGACGACCCCAACCAGTCCGCGAACACCATGAACCAGGCGTTCCGCGAGTCCCTGGCCGCGGTCGCCGACCGCCTGGAGGCCGAGAAGGACACGATCCGCGGAGTGATCGTCACCTCCGCCAAGAAGACCTTCTTCGCCGGCGGCGACCTGCGCGACCTCATCCGTGTCACCCCCGAGACCGCACAGGAGCTGTTCGACGGCGGGCTCGCGATCAAGCGCGACCTGCGCCGCATCGAGACCCTCGGCAAGCCCGTCGTCGCCGCCATCAATGGCGCGGCCCTCGGCGGCGGTTACGAACTCGCCCTCGCCTGCCACCACCGCATCGCCCTCGACACCCCCGGCACCCGGATCGGCTGCCCCGAGGTCACCCTCGGCCTGCTGCCCGGCGGCGGCGGAGTCGTGCGCACCGTGCGCCTGATGGGCATCGCCGACGCCCTCCTCAAGGTCCTCCTCCAGGGCACCCAGTACACCGCCAGCCGCGCCCGGGACAACGGCCTCGTCCACGAGGTCGCCGAGACGCGCGAGGACCTGCTCGCCAAGGCCCGCGCCTTCATCGACGCCCACCCCGAGTCGCGGCAGCCCTGGGACAGGCCCGGCTACCGCATCCCCGGCGGCACCCCGGCCGACCCCGGGTTCGCCGCGAACCTGCCCGCCTTCCCCGCCAACCTGCGCAAGCAGACGAACGGCGCGCCCTACCCGGCGCCGCGCAACATCCTCGCCGCGGCCGTCGAGGGCGCCCAGGTCGACTTCGAGACCGCCCAGGTCGTCGAGGCCCGTCACTTCGTCGAACTGGCCGTCGGGCAGACCTCGAAGAACATGATCCAGGCGTTCTTCTTCGACCTCCAGGCCGTCAACTCCGGCGCGAGCCGCCCCCGGGACGTCGAGCGCCGGCAGGTACGCAGGGTGGCCGTCCTCGGCGCCGGGATGATGGGCGCAGGCATCGCCTACTCCTGCGCCCGCGCCGGCATCGAGGTCGTCCTCAAGGACGTCTCCCCGCAGGCGGCGGCCAAGGGCCGGGCGTACTCCGAGAAGCTGTGCGCCAAGGCCGTCGCCAAGGGCCGTACGACCCAGGAGAAGGCGGACGCGCTGCTCGCCCGGATCACCCCCACCGCCGACCCGGCCGACCTCGCCGGCTGCGACGCCGTCATCGAGGCCGTCTTCGAGGACCCGGCCCTCAAGCACAAGGTCTTCCAGGAGATCGAGCACGTCGTCGCCCCCGACGCGCTGCTGTGCTCCAACACCTCCACGCTGCCCATCACCGCCCTCGCCGAGGGCGTCGAGCGCCAGGCCGACTTCGTCGGACTGCACTTCTTCTCGCCCGTCGACAAGATGCCGCTCGTCGAGATCATCAAGGGCGGGCGCACCGGGGACGAGGCCCTGGCGCGCGCCTTCGACCTGGTCCGGCAGATCAACAAGACCCCGATCGTCGTGAACGACTCGCGCGGCTTCTTCACCTCGCGCGTCATCGGCCACTTCATCAACGAGGGCGTCGCCATGGTCGGCGAGGGCATCGAGCCCGCGTCGGTCGAACAGGCCGCGGCCCAGGCCGGCTACCCGGCCAAGGTGCTGTCCCTGATGGACGAGCTGACCCTGACCCTGCCGCGCAAGATCCGCAACGAGACGAAGCGGGCCGTCGAGGAGGCGGGCGGCACCTGGCCGGCGCACCCCGCCGAGGCCGTGATCGACCGCATGGTCGACGAGTTCGGACGCACCGGCCGCAGCGGCGGCGCCGGCTTCTACGACTACGGCCCCGACGGCACCCGCACCGCACTGTGGCCCGGACTGCGCGAGCACTTCACGCGGCCCGGCCGGGAGATCCCGTTCCGCGACATGCAGGAACGGATGCTCTTCGCCGAGGCGCTGGACACCGTCAGGCTCCTGGAGGAGGGCGTGCTGACCTCCGTCGCGGACGCCAACATCGGCTCGGTCCTCGGCATCGGCTTCCCCGGCTGGACCGGCGGCGTGCTCCAGTACGTCAACGGCTACGAGGGCGCCGCCGGCACCGGACTGCCCGGCTTCGTCGCCCGCGCGCGCGAACTGGCCGAGCGCTACGGGGAGCGCTTCGCCCCGCCCGCCCTGCTGGTGGAGAAGGCCGAGAAGGGCGAGACCTTCACCGACGGACGCTGACGGACCCGCGCGTGGCTCACCCCTCCTCCGGGGCGAGCCACGCGTGCAGTTCCTCCCGCAGCGACCGCTGGAAGGTCGTCAGCAGGGCCTGCACCACCAGCGGGCGCATGTGCGCCGAGAGCGACCTGACGTCCCGGGCGTCGCGTTCGGCGACCGCCTCGCGCAGCAGCGACGACAGCTCCCGGGCCGCCGCCCGCGCGTGCTCGGTCAGGGCGGCGCGGGCCGCGAGGACCGTCTCCTGGGAGAACGGCACGTCGGGCAGTTCCACGCCGAGCCGCAGCAGCCCGGTGTCGACCCGGAACGCCTCGCCGTCCCGCTCGACCACGTTCATCGCGGCCGGCCGGTCCAGGTCCGTCCCCTCCAGCGGCCGTCCCGCGCGGCGCTCCAGCTCCGCGCGGGACAGCGTCTCCGTGGTGTCCGGGGCCCAGGAGGACACCACGGCCCGCTGCACGGCGAGGTCCCGTGCGCTCAGGTCCGGCGGCAGCTGCCGCAGATGACGCTCGATGGCCGACAGCGTCATGCCCCGGTGCTGCAACTCCTCGATCAGGGCGAGCCGGGCCAGGTGCTCCGGGCCGTAGCGGCCGACCCGGCGGGGGCCGATCACCGGCGGGGGCAGCAGCCCCCTGGTGCCGTAGAAGCGGACCGTGCGCACCGTGACGCCGGCCCGGCGGCCAGCTCGTCGATCGTGAGGGTCGGCTCCTCGGCCTGCGTCGTCATGCGCAGCAGTATCGCCGTCCCGGGTCAGTGCGCGTGCACGTCGTGGGTGGACTCGATCTGCTTCCAGGACCTCGGCCGGGGCACCGGCGTGGTGGCCGTGGCGAGCCGGGCCGTGCGGGCCGCCGGTGCGGCGGGCTTGACCGGCTGGAACAGCCAGGTGTCGAAGAGGGCGGCCAGCGGACGGCCGGAGACCTGCTCGGCGTACCGCTCGAAGTCGGCGACCGACGCGTTGCCGTACGCGTGCTGCCGCGGCCAGCCCTTCAGGATCGCGAAGAACGCGTCGTCGCCGATCTCGTTGCGCAGCGCCTGGAGCGCCAGCGCCCCCCGGTCGTACACCGCGGCGTCGAACTGGTGGTCAGGACCCGGGTCGCCGGGCTTCACCGTCCAGAACGGGTCGTCCGCCGGGTGCGAGGCGTACGTGTAGTCGGCCAGCTCCTGCGCCGTGCCCTCGCCCTCGTGCTCCGACCACAGCCACTGCGCGTACGACGCGAAGCCCTCGTTCAGCCAGATGTCCTTCCAGCCCTTCACCGACACCGAGTCGCCGTACCACTGGTGCGCCAGCTCGTGCACGACCACCGAGGTGTTGGAGCCCTTGGCGAACTGCCGGGGGCTGTAGAACACCCGAGTCTGCGTCTCCAGCGCGTACGACGTGGTCGTGTTGGGCACGTACCCGCCCGCCGAGCCGAACGGATACGGCCCGAACCAGCCGCTCAGCCAGTCGACGAGCTCCCCGGTGCGCTCCACGCTCGCCCGCGCCGCCCCGTCGTTCTCCCCGAGGTCCGCGCTGTAGGCGTTGACGACCGGGACACCGCCCTCCGAGGTGCCGGTCGTGATGTCGAACTTCCCGACGGCCAGCGTGGTCAGATAGGTCGCCTGTGGCTTGTTCTCGCGCCACGACCAGCGGGTCCAGCCCAGCTTGGACACGGTCGGCTGGAGCGTGCCGTTGGAGATCACCTGGGTGCCGTCCGGCACCGCCACCGACACGTCGTAGGTCGCCTTGTCGAGCGGGTGGTCGTTGCTCGGGTACCACCACCACGCCGACTCGGGCTCGTCGGCCGCGACGGCCCCGTCCGGGGTGCGGTGCCAGGTCGAGAAGCCGTACGCGCTCTTCGTCGACGGCACCCCCGTGTAGCGGACGACGACCGTGACCGGCGTCCCCTTGGCCAGCGGCTTCTTCGGTGTCACCACCAGCTCGTGCTCACCGGACGTGGTGAACGCCGCCCTGGCGCCGTCGACCCGCACCTCGCTGACGTCCAGCAGGAAGTCCAGGTCGAAGCTGGACAGGTCCTGCGTGGTGGTCGCCAGGATCGTGGTCGTGCCCTCCAACTCGTCCGTCTCGGGCCGGTACTGGAGCCGGACGTCGTAGTGGGAGACGTCGTAGCCGCCGTTGCCGTAGTACGGGTAGTAGGGGTCGCCGATGCCGGGGGCGCCGGGGGCGAAGTCCGCCGCCGACGCCGGGACCGCCAGCAGCAGCGAGGCGGCCGCGAGGACGCCCGGCGCGAAGAATCTGCGGTGCACGAGAACTCCAAGTCGTAGGGCCGAGAAGTCTGTCCGGAGCCTATTCAGCCCCTGTGGCCTCTGACGTGTCCACGGCCGACGCTGTCACACGATCGCCATTCGGCCGTCACGGGCGCACCCGTCCCGGGGGCCGTTCCCGGCCACTGCGGACGCCCGACTGCCCTCTTCTGCACGGGAGTTGACAGGGGTACCGTCCCGCGCATGCCGATACGCACGCGCTTCACGACCTGGAGAACGCTCGCGCCCGCGGCCGTCGCGGCCCTCACCGCCGCCCTGCTGACCCCGGTGGCGGCCCACGCGGCACCCCGGGAGAGCCGCCCCGTCTACTCCTACACCGACGCCGTCCGCGAGTCCGTCTGGGTGGACACCGGCCTCGACTCGGACGGCGACGGGCACACCGACCGGGTCGCCGCCGACATCGTCCGCCCCCGCGAACCCGCCCGCCAGGGCCGGAAGATCCCGGTCATCATGGACGCCAGCCCCTACTACTCCTGCTGCGGCCGGGGCAACGAGAGCCAGCTGAAGACGTACGACGCGCAGGGCACCGTCACCGGGATGCCGCTGTTCTACGACAACTACTTCGTGCCCCGCGGCTACGCCGTCGTCGGTGTCGACCTCGCCGGCACCAACCGCTCCGACGGCTGCGTGGACGTCGGCGGCCCCTCCGACATCCGCTCCGCCAAGGCCGTCGTCGACTGGCTGAACGGACGCGCCCGCGCCTACACCAGCCGCACCGGCACCACCACCGTCCGGGCCACCTGGACGAACGGCCGCACCGGCATGATCGGCAAGAGCTGGGACGGCACCATCGCCAACGGCGTCGCCGCGACCGGCGTCGAGGGCCTGCGGACCGTCGTCCCGATCAGCGCCATCTCCTCCTGGTACGACTACTACTTCTCCCAGGGCGCCCCGCTCTACGGCTCGGGCCCCGACTGGCTCTCCGACTACGTCGAGAGCGACGACGCCCGCGCCCACTGCGCCGCCGTCCAGCGCGAACTCGTCGACGGCGCCCCGCGCTCCGGCGACCTCACCGCCCTGTGGGCCGCCCGCGACTACGTCAAGGACGCCGGCAAGGTCCGCGCCAGCGTCTTCCTCACCCACGGCATGCAGGACCTCAACGTCCGCACCAAGCACCTGGGACAGTGGTGGGACGCCCTCGCCGCGCACGGCGTCGAGCGCAAGATCTGGCTCTCCCAGACCGGCCACGTCGACCCCTTCGACTTCCGCAGGGGCGCCTGGGTCGACACCCTGCACCGCTGGTTCGACCACGAACTCCTCGGCTACGACAACGGCATCGACCGCGAGCCCATGGCCGACATCGAACGCCGGCCCGACCAGTGGGTCACCTCGGACGTGTGGCCGCCGGCCGGCACCCGCGCCACCACCCTGCACCCCGCCACCGGTTCCCGCCCCGGCGTCGGCACCCTCGCCCTGCGCCCCGCGACCGGCACCGAGACCTTCACCGACGATCCGCGGCTGAGCGAGACCGACTGGGCCGCGCACCTCGACACCACCACCCCCGAGAAGGCCGGCTTCACCACCGGGCCCCTCACCGCCGACCTGCGCCTGTCCGGCTCCTCACGGGTCACCGTCACCGCGACCCCGACCACCACCACGGCCCACCTCTCCGCCGTCCTCGTCGACGTCGGCCCCGACACCGTCCGCGACTACGGCGACGCCGGCGAGGGCATCACCACGCTCACCGACCGCACCTGCTGGGGCGGGAGCACCGCCGAGGACAGCGCCTGCTACCTGACCACCCGCGCGAAGACGGCCGACGTCGACCGTACGGTGATCAGCCGGGGCTGGGCCGACCTCGGGCACCGCACCGCCGACGGCAAGGGCGCCCCGCTCACCCCGGGCACGCCGTACACGATCACCCTCGACCTCGCGGCCACGGATCATGTCGTGCCGCAGGGGCATCGGCTGGCGCTGATCGTCGCGGGCACCGACCGCGATCTGATCGACCCGCCGTCCACCCGCCCGACGCTCACCCTGGACCTGTCCCGCACCGTGGCGCGGCTCCCGCTGGTCGGCGGCGCGGCGGCCTTCGGCCGTGCGACGTCGGGCACCGCCGCTGCCTCCGGCGGGGCGGCGGATCCGGGGGGCGTTCGAGTTCCGCACCTTTCCCGTCACGTTCCGGGGGCGTGACCCCCCTGGGGGCGTGGGGTCCGTCGGCTGCGGGTTCTTCGTGGCTTGTCGCGCCCGCGCGGCGGAGCCGCATGTTGATACGGCCCCGCGCCCCTTTGGGCGCTTTTTCGGAGCGCTCCCGGTCAAGGTGAGGTGGGGAAGGCCAGGGCTGCTGCTTGTTCGGCGCAGCCCCAGGCCACCGTCACCCCGGCGCCGCCGTGGCCGTAGTTGTGCACCAGGGTGCGGCCGTCCGGAAGCGACTGCCGCTCCAGCCGTACGGCGTCGCGCACCGGACGCAGCCCGACCCGGTGTTCCAGGACCCGGGCCCCGGCGATCTCCGGCCGTACGGCGGCGCACCGGGCGACGATCTCCTCCGCCACCCGCGGATCGGGCTCCAGCGACCAGTCGTCCTCCTCCGCCGTGCCGCCGAGGATCAGCCCGCCCGGCTGCGGGAAGAAGTACGTCGACTCGTCGGAGCGCTCGTCCGCCGACGTCAGCCAGGTCGTGATCCCCGGGTTCTCCACGACCACCAGCTGACCGCGCACCGGACGCACCGCCGGGTCCGGCACCAGCCGACGCGCCCCGAGGCCGGAGCAGTTGACCACCACCGCGGTCGGCACCGCCGCGAGATCGGTCACCTCCCGCTGCTCCACCCGTCCGCCCGCCGCCCGCACCCGCCCGCCCAGCCAGGCCAGATGGACCGGCATGTCGATCAGCGGGAGCCGCGCGGCGAGGCCCGTGCCCGCCTCCGCCTCGCACAGCCCCGGCACCCGCGCCGCCCACGGACCGAGCCCGGCCATCCGCACCCCCGCGTGCACCCCCTCGACCATCCGCACACCCGTCTCGTCCGGCCGCCGTGCCAGGCCCTCGTACACCGCGAGCGACACCAGCGCCCACTCGCCCACCAGCTCCTCGGGCCGGATGCGGTACGGCCACCACAGCGCGCCCGCCACCGCCGACGTGGTCCGCCCCGCGGGCTCCCGCGTCCACACCCGCACCCGCCGGCCACCCTCCGCGAGCACCAGGGCCGTCGTCAGCCCGATGACCCCGCCCCCGACCACGATCACTTCGTCACTCGGCTCAGCGTCCACGTCGGGACGTTAGCCGAACGCCTCCCCGCCCGCTCGCGATCGTCCCGTTCCGTCCACGCGCGGGGCCGGTGCCGCCCACACGCGGGTCCCGGGCCGCCCGCCGCACCGGCCCCGCTCCCGGCCGACCACTAGGATCGGCCCCCTGATGACTGCCACCCTCGTCGCCAAGAACCTCGCCGCCGGGCACGGCGACCGCTCCCTCTTCTCCGGGCTCGACCTCGTCGTCGCGCCCGGCGACGTGATCGGGCTGGTCGGTGCCAACGGCGCGGGCAAGTCCACGCTGCTGCGCCTGCTCGCCGGGCTCCTCGCACCCGAGGAGGGCGAACTGCGGCTCTCCCCGCCCACCGCCACCGTCGGCCATCTGCCGCAGGAGCCGGAGCGCAGGCCCGGCGAGACCGTCCGCGCCTTCCTCGCCCGCCGCACCGGGGTCGCCGAGGCGCAGCGGCTCATGGACGAGGCCACCCAGGCCCTCGTCGACGAGGCACCCGGCGCCGACGACGCCTACGCCACCGCCCTGGAGCGCTGGCTCGGCCTCGGCGGCGCCGACCTGGACGAACGCGCCGAGGAGGTCGCCGACTCGCTGGGCCTCGCCGTCGGCCTGGACCAGCCCATGACGTCCCTGTCCGGCGGCCAGGCGGCCCGCGCCGGCCTCGCCTCCCTCCTCCTGTCCCGCTACGACGTCTTCCTCCTCGACGAGCCCACCAACGACCTGGACCTCGACGGCCTGGAGCGCCTGGAACGGTTCGTCACCGGCCTGCGCGCGGGCACCGTCGTCGTCAGCCACGACCGCGAGTTCCTCGCCCGCACCGTCACCAAGGTCCTCGAACTCGACCTCGCCCAGCGCCGGATCAACCTCTACGGCGGCGGCTACGAGGCGTACCTGGAGGAGCGCGAGGTCGCCCGGCGGCACGCCCGCGACGACTACGAGGAGTACGCCGACAAGCGGGCCGCCCTCCAGGACCGCGCCCAGACACAGCGCGCCTGGATGGACAAGGGCGTGAAGAACGCCCGGCGCAGGGCGGGCAACGACAACGACAAGATCGGCCGCAAGTTCCGCAGCGAGGCCAGCGAGAAGCAGGCCGCGAAGGCCCGCCAGACCCAGCGCATGATCGAACGGCTGGAGGTCGTCGAGGAGCCCCGCAAGGAGTGGGAGCTGCGCATGGAGATCGCGGCGGCACCCCGCTCGGGCGCGGTCGTCGCCACGCTCAGGGACGCCGAGGTGCGGCGCGGCGACTTCGTCCTCGGCCCGGTGTCCCTCCAGCTCGACTGGGCGGACCGGGTCGCGGTGACCGGCGCGAACGGCTCGGGCAAGTCCACCCTGCTGGGCGCGCTCCTCGGCCGGGTGCCGCTGGACGCCGGGCACGCCGCGCTGGGCTCGGGCGTGCTGGTCGGGGAGGTCGACCAGGCCCGTGGACTGTTCCACGGGCCCGAGACGCTGCTGGACGCGTTCGCCGCGGCCGTCCCCGACACCGAACCCGCCGAGGTCCGCACCCTGCTGGCCAAGTTCGGCCTCAAGGCCGACCACGTGCTGCGCCCGGCGGCCACGCTCTCGCCGGGCGAACGCACCCGCGCCGCCCTGGCCCTGCTCCAGGGCCGGGGCGTCAACCTCCTGATCCTCGATGAGCCGACCAACCACCTGGACCTGCCGGCGATCGAACAGCTCGAATCGGCCCTGGCCGCCTACGAGGGCACGCTGATCCTGGTCACCCACGACCGCCGCATGCTGAACACGGTCCAGGTCACCCGCCGCCTGGAGGTGACGGACGGAAAGGTGACGGAACACTGACGGCGCGCCGCGCCCCCGAAGGGGCGCGGTGCCGTGCCCGTCAGCGCTTTCCCTTCTTGGGGTCCACCAATCCGGCCCGGCGCAGAGCGTCGGCCATCGCGCTGTTGGTCGGCGCCGGAGCCTGGCGCGAGCCGCCGCCCCCGCCGCCGCCCCCGCGGCCCTGCCGCTGCTGCGGCGGGCGCCCGCCCCGCTGCCGGCGTTCGCCGGACTCCCCCTGCTGCCGGCCCTCCCGCGGCGCGGCCGCCTCGTCGTCCAGACGCAGCGTCAGGGAGATCCGCTTGCGCGGGATGTCCACGTCCAGGACCTTCACCTTGACGATGTCACCGGGCTTGACCACGTCCCGCGGGTCCTTGACGAACGTCTTCGACATCGCCGAGACGTGCACCAGGCCGTCCTGGTGGACACCGACGTCCACGAACGCGCCGAACGCGGCCACGTTCGTGACCACGCCCTCCAGGACCATCCCGGACGACAGGTCGGCGATCTTCTCCACACCCTCCCGGAAGGTGGCGGTCCGGAAGGCGGGCCGCGGGTCGCGGCCGGGCTTCTCCAGCTCCCTGAGGATGTCGGAGACGGTCGGCAGACCGAACGTCTCGTCCACGAAGTCGCCCGGCCGCAGCGAACGCAGCACACCGGTGTTGCCGATGAGCGCGGCCACCTCCTGACCCGACGTCTTCACCATGCGCCGCACCACCGGATACGCCTCCGGGTGCACGCTGGAGGCGTCCAGCGGGTCGGAGCCGCCGCGGATGCGCAGGAAGCCCGCACACTGCTCGTACGCCTTGGGGCCCAGCCTGGCCACCTTCTTCAGCTCCCCGCGGGAGCCGAACGGCCCGTTCGCGTCGCGGTGCGCCACGATGTTCTCCGCGAGCCCGGAGGTGATGCCGGACACGCGGGCCAGCAGCGGCGCCGACGCCGTGTTCACGTCCACGCCCACGCCGTTCACACAGTCCTCGACGACCGCGTCCAGCGAGCGCGACAGCTTCACCTCGGACAGGTCGTGCTGGTACTGCCCGACCCCGATCGACTTCGGGTCGATCTTCACCAGCTCGGCCAGCGGGTCCTGGAGCCGGCGGGCGATGGAGACCGCGCCGCGCAGCGACACGTCCATGTCCGGCAGCTCCTGCGAGGCGAACGCGGACGCCGAGTACACGGACGCGCCCGCCTCCGACACCATCACCTTCGTGAGCTTCAGCTCCGGGTGCCTGGTGATCAGTTCACCCGCGAGCCTGTCGGTCTCCCGGGACGCCGTGCCGTTGCCGATCGCGACGAGCTCGACCGTGTGCTCCTTCGCCAGCCGCGCCAGCTTGGCGATCGCCTCGTCCCACTTGTTCGCCGGGACGTGGGGGTGGATCACGTCGGTCGCCACGACCTTGCCGGTCGCGTCCACGACGGCCACCTTCACGCCCGTACGGAACCCGGGGTCCAGGCCGAGCGTGGCGCGGGTGCCCGCGGGGGCGGCGAGCAGCAGGTCGCGCAGGTTGGCGGCGAACACGTTCACCGCCTCGTCCTCGGCGGCCGTGCGCAGCCTGAGCCGCAGGTCGATGCCGAGGTGGACGAGGATCCTGGTCCGCCAGGCCCAGCGCACGGTGTCGGCCAGCCACTTGTCGGCGGGCCGCCCCCGGTCGGCGATCCCGAACCGGCCCGCGACGATCCCCTCGTACGACGCCGCCGACGCGGAGGCCGACGGCTCGGCGGGCTCCTCGGGCTCCAGGACGAGGTCCAGGACCTCCTCCTTCTCGCCGCGCAGCAGGGCGAGGACGCGGTGCGAGGGCAGCTCGGTGAACGGCTCGGTGAAGTCGAAGTAGTCGGCGAACTTGGCGCCCGCCTCCTCCTTGCCCTCCCGCACCTTGGCGGCGACGCGCCCGCGCACCCACATCCGCTCGCGCAGCTCGCCGATCAGGTCGGCGTCCTCCCCGAACCGCTCGGTGAGGATCGCCCGCGCCCCGTCCAGGGCGGCCTGCGGATCGGCGACGCCCTTGCCGGCGTCCACGAACGCCGTGGCTGCGGCGAGCGGCTCGACCGAGGGATCGCCGAGCAGCCCCTCGGCCAGCGGCTCCAGACCGGCCTCGCGCGCGATCTGCGCCTTGGTGCGCCGCTTCGGCTTGTACGGCAGGTAGACGTCCTCCAGCCGGGCCTTGGTCTCGGCGTCCCGGATGCGCTCCTCCAGCTCCTCGGTGAGCTTGCCCTGCTCCCGCACCGACTCCAGGATCGCCGCCCGGCGCTCCTCCAGCTCCCGCAGATAGCGCAGCCGCTCCTCGAGCGTGCGCAGCTGCGCGTCGTCGAGCATCTCGGTCGCTTCCTTGCGGTAGCGGGCGATGAAGGGCACCGTCGAACCGCCGTCGAGCAGTTCGACCGCGGCCCTCACCTGCCGCTCCCGTACGCCGAGCTCCTCGGCGATCCTGCCTTCGATGGACCCTGCTGCCGCAGGCCCGGGTGTCGTCACGATCCCGTACCGCCTTCTCCACTGAGGTTGCGCGGCAATTGTGGCAGGTGACACCCGCGTCCGGGGCCCAGGGCGCTCCGCCCGCGCCGTTGCGGCCATCACCGGGTCCCCGAAGAATCGTTGGACGGTTCGCGGCACCGCCTCCGACGGCACCGCGAACCCCACCCCCCACCACGGAAGGACCTCCCGTGCAGATCGCCGTCGTCCTGTACGACCGTTTCACCGCCCTCGACGCCGTCGGGCCGTACGAGACCCTCGGGCGGCTGCCCGACGCGGAGACGGTGTTCGTGGCCGAGCGGCCCGGACCCGTCCGCACGGACACCGGACACCTCGCCCTGACCGCCGACCGCGCGCTGGCCGACGTGCCGGCCCCGGACGTGGTGCTGGTGCCGGGCGGGCCCGGGCAGAGCGCGCAGATGGAGAACGGGACGCTGCTGGAGTGGCTGCGGGCGGCCGACGCCACCAGCACCTGGACCACGTCCGTGTGCACCGGCTCGCTGCTGCTGGCCGCCGCCGGGCTGCTCGAAGGGCGCCGCGCGACCTCGCACTGGCTGGCCCTCGGCCTCCTCGAACGACTGGGGGCCCGGCCGACCGGCGAACGCGTGGTGTTCGACGGCAAGTACGTCACCGCGGCCGGCGTGTCCTCCGGCATCGACATGGGGCTGACCCTGCTCGGCCGGATCGCCGGCGACGAGCACGCCCAGGCCGTGCAACTGCTGACCGAGTACGACCCGCAGCCTCCCTACGACGCCGGGGCACCCCACAAGGCCCCGGCCCACCTCGTCGAGGAGTTCCGCACCGGCAGCCGGTTCAGCCTGACGTAGGCACGGTCCAGGTGAAGCGCGGCGGCCGGCGCTCCAGGAAGGCGGTGACCCCCTCGGCGGTGTCGCCGCTGCCGCGCGCCTGCCCGATCCAATGGGCGTCCCGGTCGGTGCGCCCGTCGATGAACTCCTTGGCGGCGGCCTGGGTCAGCCGCGAGCGGGAGAGCAGCGTGCGCGCGAACTCGGCCACCCGCGCGTCCAGTCCGCCCGCGGGCAGCACCTCGTCGACCAGGCCCGTGCGCAGCGCCCGCTCGGAGTCGATCAACTCGCCGGAGAACAACAGGTACTTGGCGGTGGCGGGGCCCACCAGGGACACCAGGCGCCGGGTGGCGGACGCCGCGTAGACGATGCCGAGCCTGGCCGGCGTCACCCCGAACCACGACCCCTCCTCGGCGAACCGCAGATCACAGGCCGCCGCGAGTTGCGCCCCGCCGCCGACGCAGTGCCCGCGCACGGCGGCGATCGTCGGCCGGGGGAACGCCGCCAGGGCCTCCTCGGCGGCCCCGGCGAGGGCCTGCGCCTCCTCGGCCGTGGCGCCGAGCGTCGAGATGTCGGCCCCCGCGCAGAAGGTGCCGCCCGCCCCGGTGAGCACCAGGACGCCGACGTCCGGGTCGGCGGCCAGCTTCTCCAGCAGGGGCGGCAGCGCCCGCCACATCCCGGTCGTCATGGCGTTGCGCTTGACCGGGTGGTGGACGACGACGGTGGCGACCGATCCGGTCACCGAGTGCAGCAGCTGGGGCTCCATGCGCCGGATGCTATCCGCCCGCGCCGAAGCGCCGATCAAGGAGCCCTTGAGCGGGAGGAGCGGCGGATGAGGGGTAGACGGAGGGAGAGGGAAACCGGGAAACAGGGAAACAGAGAAACGGGGAAACGCAGACGGACGCGAAGACGGACAGAAGACGGACGGACGACGGATCGGTGGACGGGAGGGTGCCATGGCCGGGTTCGGACGGAAACGCGGCGGCGCGGCACGTCTGCGGCGGCGGTTCGGTCTGCTCGCCGCGCTCGGGGTGATCCTGGTGCTCGCGGGGCTCGTCGGCCTCGTCTACACCGCCGTCGCGACGCTCACGACCATGCTCCTGTTCGGCTGGCTGCTGCTGATCGGCGGTGTCGTGGGCCTGGCGCACGCCGTGCAGTCGCGCGGCGGCAGCTTCTTCTGGCTCGGGGCCGCCGTCGCCGCGCTGAACATCGCGGCCGGGGTCGTCGTCCTGCGCATGCCGGAGGCGGCCGTCGCCGCGCTCACCATGTTCGCCGCCCTGCTCTTCCTCACGGCCGGCCTCTTCCGGCTGGTCGGCGGTCTGGTGGTGCGGGGGCCGCAGTTCGGCTGGACCCTGCTGCTCGGCGCCTTCGACCTGCTGCTCGGGGTCCTGGTCCTCGGGTCCTGGCCGAGCGGCAGCCAGTACGTCATCGGCTGCTTCTTCTCGCTCTCGCTGCTCTTCGACGGCCTCGGCCTGATCGCCACCGGCTTCGGCGGACGCCGTGTCGTCGGGATGGTCACCGAGGACCGTGTCAAACCCGTACAACCCTAAGAGTTCGCAAAGTCGGCGCGCGGGGAACAGGAGCGGTCCGCCGAGCGACGGGGACATGCGCGAGTGGTCAGAAACGCTCGATACCGGCTGACTTCTGGTCAGGTATCCGGGCGGGTGCGGTTCGTTACCAACACTCGACGTGTGGTGACAATCGAGCGCAAGGGCGGCGACCGGACGATGGACGACCACGGGCGAGGGTACGGCCCACGCCCCGCCGGCGACGGAGGACCTTTCGGCCCCCTCCACGACGTACCCCCCGGGGGCCGGAGCTTCGACCGGCGCCCCCCGCAGTCCCCGCCGCGGCCACTGCCGTACGAGGGGGTCTGGCGGTTCACGGCCTCCGCCGTCGACGCCTCGGTCCCGCAGGCCCGGCACGCCGTACGGGACCTGCTGCTGCGCCAGGGCGTGCCCGTCTCGGACGACACGGTCCAGGGGCTGCTGCTGATCGTCTCCGAGCTGGTCACCAACGCGGTCAAGCACGCGGCGCTGCTCTCGCCGATGCTCGCCGTCGAGGTCGCCGTCGGCGCCGAGTGGGTGCGAGTCTCGGTGGAGGACAACCACCCCTACCGCCCGACCGCCCTGGAGGCCGACCACGGCCGGACCGGCGGCCGGGGCCTGCTCCTCGTGCGCGAGGTGGCCCGGGAGGCCGGCGGAGTGGTCGACGTGGAGCACACGGCGAGCGGTGGCAAGGTGATCTGGGCCGCCCTGCCGCTCAAACCCGCGCGGCTGCCCGGCTGAGGGGCCTCACCAGCCCGCGGACGCGCCCGTCAGCTCCCTGATCGCCGGACGGGCCGCGTCCAGGACGGTCATGAACCAGGCCGAGAACGGGTCCTCCGTGTGCCGCCGCGCCAGCTCGGCCGGGGTCACGAAGGCGGTCGAGCCGACCTCCTCCGGGTCCGGGCCGAGCGGCGCCTGCACCAGGCCGACGAACAGGTGGTTGAACTCCTGCTCGACCAGGCCCGAGACCGGGTCGGGATGGTTGTAGCGGACCGTGCCCGCCTCGGCCAGCAGCGACGGGGAGACCCCCAGCTCCTCGAAGGTGCGCCGGGCCGCCGCGGCGAAGGGCGCCTCACCGGGATACGGGTGGCCGCAGCAGGTGTTGGACCAGACACCGGGGGAGTGGTACTTGCCGAGGGCCCGCTGCTGGAGCAGCAGCCGGCCGCGGTCGTCGAAGAGGAACACGGAGAAGGCGCGGTGCAGCCGTCCCGGCGGCTGATGGGCGGAGAGCTTCTCCGCGGTGCCGATCGTCACGCCCTTCTCGTCGACCAGTTCCAGCAAAATCGCCTCTGCGGTGCCGTTCGACGAACTGTGCGTCGCGGTGGCAGGTGTGATCGGCATACCCATCCTTCGCCTCGGTCTTCGCACCCCAAGTCTGCCGTACGAATCCGGCACTCCCGGCACTTCCCGGCACGCCCGCATGTCCCGCGCGCGACGCGGACCGCGACCGCCCCGGCCGGGCCGGAAGGGGGACCCGGTAGTGCATCGTGCCCTGCGCAAAAGTGGGAGAACCGTTCGGGGTCCCCCTCGGGAAGGGACGCGGAAGCGCGGCGGAAGGCTGCGTTCCACCGGCGCCCGCCCACGGCGCGCGTCAGTGGCACAGACGCGCCTCGTGCTCCGCGTGCCCTCCCGGCTCCAGCTGGAAGGTGCAGTGCTCCACGTCGAAGTGGTGGCCGAGACAGCCCTGGAGCTCGTGCAGCATCTTCTCGTGGCCGATGGCGTTCAGCGCCTCCGAGCTGACCACCACGTGCGCGGACAGCACCGGCATCCCCGAGGTGATCGTCCAGGCGTGCAGGTCGTGCACGTCCTCCACGCCCTCCAGGGCCAGGATGTGGTGGCGCACCTCGGCCATGTCGACGTCCTTCGGGGCCGCCTCCAGCAGGACGTCCAGCGTCTCGCGCAGCAGCTTCACCGTGCGCGGCACGATCATCAGACCGATCACCAGCGAGGCGATCGGGTCCGCGGTCTGCCAGCCGGTGGTGAGGATCACCGTCGCCGAGATCAGCACCGCCACCGACCCCAGCGCGTCCGCCGCCACCTCCAGGAACGCGCCGCGCACGTTCAGGCTGTCCCGCTGGCCCCGCATCAGCAGTGTGAGAGAGATCATGTTCGCGACCAGGCCGATCGCGCCGAACACGATCATCAGCCCGCCCTCGGTGTCCGCGGGCGTGAAGAACCGCTCGATCGCCTCGAACAGCACGTAACCGCCGACGCCCAGGAGCAGGACGCAATTGGCCAGGGCCGCGAGGATCTCGGCGCGCGCCAGGCCGAAGGTGCGGTTGGTGCTCGGGGGCCGGTTGGCGAAGGAGATCGCCAGCAGGGCCATGCCCAGCCCCAGCGCGTCGGTGGCCATGTGCGCCGCGTCGGCGACGAGCGCCAGCGAGTCGGCGAGCAGCCCGCCGACGATCTCCACGACCATGACGGTGAGCGTGATCGACAGCGCCACCCGCAGCCGGCCGCGGTACGCCGCGGCGGCCGTACCGGTCGTCGGGACATGCGTGTGCCCATGCCCGTGATCGTGCCCAGCCCCCATGCGAACCGCCTTCCCGTCTGCCGCCCGGACTCACAGTGAACTACGGCCCAGGGGTACCCGGCAACGCGGCACTGAACACCGTTGTCATATGTCCTGACCTGCGGAAACGAATCGCAGGTCAGGACACCCTCAGTGCGCTCGGGCGCGGCCGGCGCGGGCACGGTTTGTGGGGTGGGGCGCCGATCGCCCATGATGATCGCGGCAAAGGCCGGGTCAGACTCCGACGACCTGACCGTGAACGGTCGGTGAACAAGGACTCCCGGCCGTCCGATAACCTCTGCCGACATGCCGTCCGGGCGCGGCAGACAGCACGCGCGCCCCCACCACACAGACGGCCGGCGCCCGGCGCGTCGGCACCCAGGGAGTGAGTTCGGTTGTCGACCGCCATCGTCACGGGTCAGCCGGTCCCGGGATCCTCGCTGGAGAGCGAACTGCGGTCCCTCGGCTTCGACGTGCGGACGGCCTCGGACGCCTCCGAGACCGAGACCCTCCTCGCGGCGCTCCCGGCCGACGAGCGCGTGGCCGTCGTCGACGCCCGCTTCGTGGGCCACCCGCACGCCCTGCGCCTCGGCCTGACCGACCCCCGCTTCCCGGTGGCCGCCGTCACCGGCGCCGTCACCGCCCAGCCCGCCGCCCGCGGGGCCCTGACCCGCGCGGTGGCCCGGGAGACCTCGGCCGGCGGCGGCACGGCCCTCGCCGTGGACAGCGCCGTGGACAGCCTTGCCGACCGCCTGGTCGCCGCCCTCGACGCCGACGGCACCCCCGTGCACCGCCCCGAGCTGGGCAGCCTCGTCGCCGCCGTCCCCGCCGACCCGCAGGCCCGCAACGAGGCACGCCAGGCCGTCGCCCTCGTCGACGACGAGGCCGTACGCCTGAAGTCGGCCGTGAAGGCCCGCGACGGCTTCTTCACCACCTTCTGCATCAGCCCGTACTCGCGCTACATCGCCCGCTGGTGCGCCCGGCGCGGTCTCACCCCGAACCAGGTCACCACCGCCTCCCTGCTCACCGCGCTGATCGCGGCGGGCTGCGCGGCCACCGGCACCCGCCCCGGCTACGTCGCCGCGGGCGTCCTGCTGATCTGCTCGTTCGTCCTGGACTGCACCGACGGCCAGCTCGCCCGCTACTCGCTCCAGTACTCCACCCTCGGCGCCTGGCTCGACGCCACCTTCGACCGGGCCAAGGAGTACGCCTACTACGCGGGCCTCGCCCTGGGCGCGGCCCGCGGTGGTGACGACGTGTGGGCCCTCGCCCTCGGCGCGATGGTCCTCCAGACCTGCCGGCACGTCGTGGACTTCTCCTTCAACGAGGCCAACCACGACGCCACCGCCAACACCAGCCCCACCGCCGCCCTCTCCGACCGGCTCGACGGCGTCGGCTGGACGGTCTGGGTGCGGCGGATGATAGTCCTGCCCATCGGCGAACGATGGGCCATGATCGCCGTACTGACGGCTCTCACCACTCCCCGCATCACCTTCTGGGTCCTGATCGTCGGCTGCGCGTTCGCGGCGGCCTACACCACGGCGGGACGCGTGCTGCGCTCGGTCACCCGCAGGGCCCGGCGCACCGACCGCGCCGCGCGGGCGCTCGCCGACCTCTCCGACAACGGCCCGCTCGCCGGGCTCGTGGCCCGTGCCGCGCGGATCCGCCCCGGCGCCCCCTTCCCGCTCGCCCTGGCCGGCGTCGTGGTCCTCGCCGCCTCCCTCTTCTTCGGCTCCTCCGGTGTGGCCTGGGCCCCCGTCGTGGGCGCCGCCGTCCACGTCGTCACCTCGGGTCTCGCCCTGCGCCGCCCCCTCAAGGGCGCCCTCGACTGGCTCGTCCCCCCGCTCTTCCGGGCGGCGGAGTACGGCACCGTCCTGGTCCTCGCCGCTGAATCAAAGGTGAACGGAGCGCTTCCCGCGGCTTTCGGGCTGGTTGCCGCCGTCGCCTACCATCACTACGACACGGTGTACCGCATCCGCGGGGACGCCGGAGCGCCCCCGGCACCGCTGGTGCGCGCGATCGGAGGGCAGGAGGGCAGGACGCTGCTCGTCACCGTCCTCGCCGTGCTGCTCACCGCTGCACAGTTCAAGGCCGCGCTCACGGTCCTCGCCGTGTACGTGGCCCTCGTGGTGCTCGTCGAGAGCATCCGCTTCTGGGTGGCCTCCCATCTGAGGGGCGCGCCCGCAGTACACGACGAAGGAGAAACCGCATGATCGGCCTCGTGCTGGCGGCCGGCGCCGGACGGCGCCTGCGCCCCTACACCGACACACTGCCCAAGGCGCTGGTGCCGGTCGGCCCCTCGGGGGCGGAGGACTCGATCACGGTGCTCGACCTGACCCTCGGGAACTTCGCCGAGATCGGTCTGACCGAGGTCGGCGTCATCGTCGGGTACCGCAAGGAGGCCGTGTACGAGCGCAAGGCGGCACTGGAGGCGAAGTACGGCCTCACGCTCACCCTCATCGACAACGACAAGGCCGAGGAGTGGAACAACGCCTACTCCCTGTGGTGCGGCCGTGACGCCCTCAAGGACGGGGTGATCCTCGCCAACGGCGACACCGTCCACCCGGTCTCCGTCGAGCGGACGCTGCTCGCCGCGCGCGGCGAGGGCAGGCGGATCATCCTCGCGCTCGACACGGTGAAGAACCTCGCCGACGAGGAGATGAAGGTCGTCGCCGACCCGGAGCTGGGCGTCCGCCGGATCACCAAGCTGATGGACCCCGCGGAGGCCACCGGCGAGTACATCGGCGTGACCCTCATCGAGGGCGACGCCGCCCCCGAGCTGGCCGACGCGCTGCGGACCACGTTCGAGCGGGACCCCCAGCTCTACTACGAGGACGGCTACCAGGAGCTGGTGGACCGCGGCTTCAAGATCGACGTGGCGCCCATCGGCGAGGTCAGCTGGGTCGAGATCGACAACCACGACGACCTGGCCAGGGGGCGGGAGATCGCATGCCGGTACTGACGCGGCTCATTCCCTCGCCGGTCGTCGTCGACATCCGCCCGGGTGCCCTCGACGACCTGGCCGGGGTGCTCGCCGACGAGCGCATCTCCCACTCCGGTCGGCTCGCCGTCGCCGTCAGCAACGGCTCCGGCGCCCGGTTGCGGGAGCGGATCGGGCCCACCCTCCCCGGCGCGACCTGGTACGAGGTGGGCGGCGGCACCCTGGACGACGCGATCCGGCTGGCCGGCGAGATGAAGGCCGGCCATTTCGACGCGGTGATAGGGCTCGGTGGCGGCAAGATCATCGACTGCGCCAAGTTCGCCGCGGCGCGCGTCGGCCTGCCCCTGGTCGCCGTGCCGACGAACCTCGCGCACGACGGCCTGTGCTCGCCCGTCGCCACCCTCGACAACGACGCGGGCCGCGGCTCGTACGGCGTGCCCAACCCGATCGCCGTCGTCATCGACCTCGACGTGATCCGTGAGGCCCCCGTCCGGTTCGTGCGCTCGGGGATCGGCGACGCCGTCTCCAACATCTCCGCGATCGCCGACTGGGAGCTGTCGAACCGCGTCAACGGCGAGAAGGTCGACGGTCTCGCCGCGGCCATGGCCCGCCAGGCCGGCGAGGCCGTGCTGCGCCATCCCGGCGGCATCGGCGACAACGACTTCCTCCAGGTCCTCGCCGAGGCGCTGGTGCTCAGCGGCATCGCCATGTCGGTCTCGGGCGACTCCCGCCCCTCCTCCGGCGCCTGCCACGAGATCAACCACGCCTTCGACCTGCTCTACCCGAAGCGCGCGGCCAGCCACGGCGAGCAGTGCGGGATGGGCGCCGCCTTCGCGATGTACCTGCGCGGGGCCCACGAGGAGTCGGCCTACATGGCCGAGGTGCTGCGCCGGCACGGGCTGCCCGTGCTGCCGGAGGAGATCGGCTTCAGCGTGGACGAGTTCGTCCGCGTCGTGGAATTCGCCCCCGAGACCCGGCCCGGCCGCTTCACGATCCTCGAACACCTCGCCCTGACGACCCACCAGATCAAGGACATCTACGCCGACTATGTCAAGGCCATCGGTAGCTGAACTCCGTCCGGTCGTCCACCCCGCCGGGGTCAAGGACCGGCGCAGCGGTGAGCACTGGGCGGGACGCCTCTACATGCGCGAGGTGTCGCTGCGCGTGGACCGCCACCTGGTGAACACCAGGGTCACGCCCAACCAGCTCACGTACCTGATGACCGTCTTCGGCGTGCTCGCGGCCCCGGCCCTGCTGGTGCCGGGGATCGCGGGCGCCGTGCTCGGCGTGGTCATGGTGCAGATGTACCTGCTCCTCGACTGCGTCGACGGCGAGCTCGCCCGCTGGAAGAAGCAGTACTCCCTCGCCGGGGTCTACCTGGACCGGGTCGGCGCCTACCTCACCGACGCCGCCGTCCTGGTCGGCCTCGGGCTGCGCGCCGCCGACCTGTGGGGCGCGGGCCGCATCGACTGGCTGTGGGCCTTCCTCGGCACCCTGGCCGCGCTCGGCGCCGTGCTGATCAAGGCCGAGACGGACCTGGTCGGCGTCGCCCGGCACCAGGGCGGTCTGCCGCCGGTCGAGGAGTCGGCCGCCGAGCCCCGCTCCTCCGGCGTCGCGCTGGCCCGGCGCGCCGCGTCCGCCCTCAAGTTCCACCGGCTGATCCTCGGCATCGAGGCGTCCCTGCTGATCCTGGTCCTCGCGATCGCCGACCAGGTCAGGGGCGACCTGTTCTTCACCCGGCTCGGCACCGCCGTGCTCGCCGCCGTCGCGCTGCTGCAGACCCTGCTGCACCTGGTGTCCGTCCTCGTCTCCAGCAGGCTGCGGTGAGCGGCGTGGAGGAGACGTCGCTCAAGGTCGGCGCGGTGATCATCACCATGGGCAACCGCCCCGACGAACTGCGCGCCCTGCTCGACTCGGTCGCCAAGCAGGACGGCGACGCGGTCGAGGTGGTCGTCGTCGGCAACGGCTCCCCGGTCCCGGACGTCCCCGAGGGCGTACGGACCGTGGAGCTGCCCGAGAACCTGGGCATCCCCGGCGGCCGCAACGTCGGCATCGAGGCGTTCGGCCCCAGCGGCCGTGACGTCGACATACTGCTCTTCCTCGACGACGACGGGCTGCTCGCCCTGCACGACACCGCCGAGCTGTGCCGCCGGGCGTTCGCCGGGGACCCGAGGCTCGGCATCGTCAGCTTCCGCATCGCCGACCCGGAGACCGGCGAGACCCAGCGCCGCCACGTGCCGCGCCTGAGGGCCGCCGACCCGATGCGCTCCTCCCGCGTCACCACGTTCCTGGGCGGCGCCAACGCCGTCCGCACCCGGGTCTTCGCCGAAGTGGGCGGACTTCCGGACGAGTTCTTCTACGCCCACGAGGAGACCGACCTGGCCTGGCGCGCCCTCGACGCCGGCTGGATGATCGACTACCGGTCCGACATGGTGCTCCTCCACCCCACCACCGCGCCCTCGCGGCACGCGGTCTACCACCGCATGGTGGCCCGCAACCGCGTCTGGCTGGCCCGCCGCAACCTTCCGGCCGTCCTGGTCCCGGTCTACCTCGGCGTCTGGCTGCTGCTGACGCTGGCGCGGCGCCCGTCGCGCCCCGCCCTGCGGGCATGGTTCGGCGGTTTCCGGGAAGGCTGGTCCACTCCGTGCGGTCCCCGCAGGCCCATGAAGTGGCGTACGGTGTGGCGGCTGACCCGACTGGGCCGGCCTCCGGTCATCTGACAAGCTCGACCGTGAGAGGTCAAGGACCTCGAAGACGAACTCGAAGACGAAAGTTTCCACCCGTGAGTGAGACAACGCATGACGGCGGGGTCGCGGTGACCGCGGCCCCGTCGCCCGACGAGGGACTGACGGCGGCACGGCTCGCCGCCAAGTACGGGCTCGCCGTGAGCGGTGCCCGCCCCTCGCTCGTCGAGTACGTCCGCCAGCTGTGGGGGCGGCGCCACTTCATCCTCGCCTTCTCCCAGGCGAAGCTGACGGCGCAGTACAGCCAGGCGAAGCTCGGCCAGGTCTGGCAGGTGGCCACCCCGCTGCTCAACGCGGCCGTCTACTACTTCATCTTCGGCCTGATCCTCAAGGCCAGCCGGGGCATGTCCCACGACGTGTACATCCCGTTCCTGGTCACCGGCGTGTTCGTGTTCACCTTCACGCAGAGCTCGATCATGTCGGGCGTGCGCGCGATCTCCGGCAACCTCGGCCTGGTGCGCGCCCTGCACTTCCCGCGCGCCTCGCTGCCCATCTCCTTCGCGCTCCAGCAGCTCCAGCAGCTGCTGTTCTCGATGATCGTGCTGTTCATCGTGGCGGTCGGCTTCGGCAGCTACCCGGGCATGTCCTGGCTGCTCATCGTTCCGACGCTCGTCCTTCAGTTCCTGTTCAACACGGGCCTCGCGCTGATCGTGGCCCGCATGGGCGCCAAGACCCCGGACCTCGCGCAGCTGATGCCGTTCATCCTGCGGACCTGGATGTACACCTCCGGTGTCATGTTCTCGATCCACAACATGCTGGAGGGGCGCCCCGAGTGGATCGTGCGGCTGCTCCAGGTCAACCCGGCCGCGGTCTACATGGACCTCATGCGCTTCTCGCTCATCGACGGCTACGGCGCGTCGAACCTCCCGCCGCACGTGTGGGCCATCGCGCTGTTCTGGGCCGTGGTCGTCTTCGTCGGCGGCTTCGTGTACTTCTGGAAGGCGGAGGAGAGGTACGGCCGTGGCTGAGCAGGCTTCCGGGGCGAACACCCCCACCGTCATCGCGGACGAGCTGCACATCGTCTACCGGGTCAACGGCGCCAAGACCGGCAAGGGCAGCGCCACCGCCGCGCTCAGCCGCATCCTCAAGCGCGGCGACGAGCGCGGGGTGCGCAAGGTGCACGCCGTGCGCGGCGTGTCGTTCGTCGCCTACCGGGGCGAGGCGATCGGTCTGATCGGCTCCAACGGCTCGGGCAAGTCCACCCTGCTGCGGGCCATCGCCGGTCTGCTGCCCGCCGAGAAGGGCAAGGTCTACACCGACGGCCAGCCCTCGCTGCTCGGTGTCAACGCGGCCCTGATGAACGACCTCACCGGCGAGCGCAACGTGATCCTCGGCGGCCTCGCGATGGGCATGTCCCGCGAAGAGGTCAAGGAGCGCTACCAGCAGATAGTCGACTTCTCCGGGATCAACGAGAAGGGCGACTTCATCACGCTGCCCATGCGCACCTACTCCTCCGGCATGGCGGCCCGGCTGCGCTTCTCCATCGCCGCGGCCAAGGACCACGACGTCCTCATGATCGACGAGGCGCTGGCCACGGGTGACCGCTCCTTCCAGAAGCGGTCCGAGGAGCGCATCCGGGAGCTGCGCAAGGAGGCCGGCACGGTGTTCCTGGTCAGCCACAACAACAAGTCCATCCGCGACACCTGCAACCGCGTCCTGTGGCTGGAACGCGGCGAACTGCGCATGGACGGGCCGACCGAAGAGGTCCTCAAGGAGTACGAGAAATTCACGGGCAAATAGCCCATTTCGCCCAGGGCCCCGCCGGAAACCTTCCGGCGGGGCCCTGCGTCTGCAAAGGAAACGTCAACTCCACGGGAGCTTAGGAATCTTGGCGCCAATCGGTGTGTTGTTGTGATGTGCAGGACACCCCACCGAACCTGGCTGCGTTGTACAACGTAAGCTGTACCGGTCCCGGAAAGCGGCAAGTGGGGCGATAATGCGCGACACCCTCAAGCGGCCCAGCCCTCACGGAAGGCCGGGCGGCGTGTCCGAAATAGTGTGTATTGGCTCGGCAGTGTAGAACGGGAGATGTGACGGCAATGGCTACGGAAACTCCCCAGCTCAACGGAGCATGTGCCGTCCCCGCCCGCGTGGGCAGCGCGTGGTGACGGGAGCCGACACGCCGCGCACGACGGACCCCGAGCGCGGCACCCTCGACAAGGCCGCGCACGAGAACTTCCCCGTGGCCCCCTTCTTCCTGCCCCGGGCCTGGCGCGACGACCTCATGGCGGTCTACGGCTTCGCGCGCCTCGTCGACGACATCGGCGACGGCGACCTCGCCCCCGGCGGCGCCGACGCCCGGCTGCTCGGCGTGTCGCCCGAGGACGCCGACGACCGGTTCCTGATGCTCGACGCCTTCGAGACCGACCTCCACCGCGTCTTCGACGCCACCCCGCGCCATCCGCTGCTGCGCCGGCTCCAGCCCGTCGTCCGGCGCCGCGGGCTCGTCCCCGAGCCCTTCCTCGGCCTGATCGCGGCCAACCGCCAGGACCAGCTCGTCAAGCGCTACGAGACCTACGACGACCTCCTCGCGTACTGCGAACTGTCCGCCAACCCCGTCGGCCGGCTCGTGCTGGCCGTCACCGGGACCGAGACCCCCGAGCGGATCCGGCTCTCCGACTCGGTCTGCACCGCGCTGCAGATCGTGGAACACCTCCAGGACGTCGCCGAGGACCTCGGCCGCGACCGGATCTACCTGCCCGCCGAGGACATGAAACGCTTTCACGTCCAGGAGGCGGATCTCGCCACGAAAAGCGCGGGCGCATCGGCGCGCGCACTGGTTGCATACGAAGCGCAACGCGCCCGCGAGCTCCTGAATGAAGGCGCCCCCTTGGTGGGTAGCGTCCACGGCAGGCTGAAGCTGCTGCTCGCGGGGTTCGTGGCGGGGGGAAGGGCGGCGATCAGGGCGATCGCCGCCGCACAGTACGACGTACTTCCCGGCCCGCCCAAGCCCGGCAGGCTTCAGCTGCTGCGCGAGGTGGGCGTGACCCTGCGAGGAGAGGGGTGATCCGGACCGTGGAGGCTCCACCACACATGTCCGCACCGGTACTCGCGGCTTACAGCTACTGCGAGGCCGTCACCGGGCAGCAGGCCCGTAACTTCGCGTACGGCATCCGACTGCTGCCGGCGCCCAAGCGCCGTGCCATGTCGGCGCTCTACGCATTCTCCCGGCGCGTCGACGACATCGGCGACGGCACGCTGCCCGACGACGTCAAGGTCGCCAGGCTCGAGGACACCCGGGCGCTGCTCACCCGGGTCCGCGAGGGAGCGGTCGAGGAGGACGACACCGATCCGGTCGGCGTCGCCCTCGCCCACGCCGCCCGGGCCTTCCCGATCCCGCTCGACGGTCTGGACGAGCTGATCGACGGCGTGCAGATGGACGTCCGGGGCGAGACCTACGAGACCTGGGACGACCTGAAGGTCTACTGCCGCTGCGTCGCCGGCGCCATCGGACGCCTCTCGCTCGGCGTCTTCGGCACGGCACCCGGGGCGCACGGCGCCGAGCGCGCCGCCGAGTACGCCGACACCCTCGGGCTCGCGCTCCAGCTCACCAACATCCTGCGGGACGTCCGCGAGGACGCCGAGGGCGGCCGCACCTATCTGCCCGCCGACGACCTCGCCAAGTTCGGCTGCTCGGCCGGGTTCGACGGGCCGACTCCACCCGAGGGCTCCGACTTCGCGGGCCTCGTCCACTTCGAAGTGCGGCGGGCCCGCGCCCTTTTCGCCGAGGGCTACCGGCTGCTGCCCATGCTCGACCGCCGCAGCGGCGCCTGCGTCGCCGCCATGGCCGGGATCTACCGCCGGCTGCTCGACCGCATCGAGCGCGAGCCGGTGGCGGTCCTGCGCGGCCGGGTCTCCCTGCCCGGACGCGAGAAGGCGTACGTCGCCGTGCGCGGTCTGTCCGGGCTCGACACCCGGCACGTGACCCGGCGGGCCGTCAGGAGGCGTGCCTGATGGACACCCTGGGCCGGGGCGACTCCACCGGCGAACAGCGGATCGCAACCCTCCGCCGCGCGGTGGCGTCCCAGACTGCGACGGCCTGCCGCGCACCGTTCCACCGGCGCGGCAGACGCGCAGGGGAGGGTGCACGATGACCGACGGCACGCGGTCCGGGCAGCCGCAGCCGCATGCTCGGGAACACCCCGGACGCAGCGCCGTCGTGATCGGCGGCGGACTCGCCGGGATCACGGCCGCGCTCGCGCTCGCCGACGCGGGCGTCCGGGTCACCCTGCTCGAAGGCAGGCCGAGACTGGGGGGCCTGGCCTTCTCCTTCCAGCGCGGCGACCTGACCGTCGACAACGGCCAGCACGTGTACCTGCGGTGCTGCACCGCCTATCGCTGGTTCCTCGACCGCATCGAGGGCACGGCGCTGGCACCGGTGCAGGATCGTCTCGACGTGCCCGTCCTCGACGTCGCGAAACCCGAGGGACGGCGGCTCGGCAGACTGCGGCGCGACCCACTGCCCGTACCCCTCCACCTGGGCCGGAGCCTGGCCGCCTATCCGCACCTCTCGCTCGCCGAGCGTGCCTCCGTCGGACGTGCCGCGCTCGCGCTCAAGGGGCTCGACCTCGCCGATCCGACCCTGGACACCCAGGACTTCGGCAGCTGGCTGGCCGCGCACGGCCAGTCGGCGCGTGCCGTCGAAGCCCTGTGGGACCTGGTCGGGGTCGCCACCCTCAACGCGGTCGCGGGCGACGCCTCGCTGGGGCTCGCCGCGATGGTGTTCAAGACCGGTCTGCTGTCCGAGCCGGGCGCGGCCGACATCGGCTGGGCACACGTCCCGCTGGGCGAACTGCACGACCGGCTGGCCCGCAAGGCGCTCGACTCCGCGGGCGTGCGTACCGAGGTCCGTTCACGCGTCACCTCCGTCTCCGTCATGGAGAACGGGCGGTGGAGCGTGCAGGTTCCCGGAGAGACGCTCCAGGCCGACACGGTCGTCCTCGCCGTACCCCAGCGCGAGGCCCACGACCTCCTGCCCGCGGGCGCCCTCGACCACCCCGAGCGGCTGCTGGAGATCGGCACCGCCCCCATCCTCAACGTGCACGTCGTCTACGACCGCACGGTCCTGACCAAGCCGTTCTTCGCCGCCCTGGGTACCCCCGTGCAGTGGGTCTTCGACCGGACGCACGCCTCCGGGCTGCGCTCCGGCCAGTACCTCGCCCTGTCCCAGTCGGCCGCCCAGGACGACGTCGACGCCCCCGTGGCCGCCCTGCGCGAGCGCTATCTGCCCGAACTGGAACGGCTGTTGCCCCGCGCCCGCGGTGCCGAGGTGCGGGACTTCTTCGTGACCCGGGAGCGCACGGCGACGTTCGCCCCCACCCCCGGCGTCGGGCGGCTGCGGCCCGGCGCCCGCACCAAGGCACCCGGCCTGTACCTGGCCGGGGCGTGGACCGCCACCGGGTGGCCCGCGACCATGGAGAGTGCGGTCCGCAGTGGAGTCAGCGCGGCCGACGCCGCGTTGCACGCCCTGGGCCGGCCCCGCCCCCGTCGTCTCTTCGCGTTCGAGGAGGCGGCGTGACGCTCGAACAGCAGGCGGCCGGTCCCCGCACCCCCGGCACCGCAACAAGAGGAGAGACTGTGCCCACTGTGCCCCCGGCGTCGACGCCCGCTCGAAGGAGCGCGGTGGACGTGACCGCGCTCCTGGAGCGCGGCCGGACCCTGGCCACACCGGTACTGCGGGCCGCGATCGACCGGCTCGCCGCTCCCATGGACACCGTCGCCGCCTACCACTTCGGCTGGATCGACGCCGAGGGCAACCCCGCCGACGGGGACGGCGGCAAGGCCGTGCGCCCCGCGCTCGCCGTGCTCTCCGCCGAGGTCACCGGCGCGGCCCCCGGGACCGGCGTCCCCGGTGCCGTCGCCGTCGAGCTCGTCCACAACTTCTCGCTCCTGCACGACGACCTGATGGACGGCGACGAACAGCGCCGGCACCGCGACACCGTCTGGAAGGTGCACGGCCCCGCCCAGGCGATCCTGGTCGGCGACGCCCTGTTCGCCCTCGCCAACGAGATCCTGCTCGAACTCGGCACCGCCGACGCCGGCCGCGCCACCCGCCGGCTGACCACCGCCACCCGCGCCCTGATCGACGGTCAGGCGCAGGACATCTCCTACGAGCACCGCGAGCGCGTGAGCGTCGCCGAGTGCCTGGAGATGGAGGGCAACAAGACGGGTGCCCTGCTCGCCTGCGCCTCCTCCATCGGCGCGGTGCTCGGCGGCGCGGACGACCGCACCGCCGACACGCTGGAGACGTACGGCTACCACCTCGGCCTGGCCTTCCAGGCCGTCGACGACCTCCTGGGGATCTGGGGCGACCCGGAGTCCACCGGGAAGCAGACGTGGAGCGATCTGCGCCAGCGCAAGAAGTCCCTGCCGGTGGTCGCCGCGCTCGCGGCGGGCGGCCCCGCCTCCGAACGACTCGGCGAGATGCTCGCCGCCGACGCCAAGAGCAGTGACTTCGAGAACTTCTCCGAGGAGGAGTTCGCGGCACGCGCCGCCCTCATCGAGGAGGCCGGCGGCCGCGAGTGGACCGCCGAAGAGGCGCGTCGTCAGTACACCATCGCCATCGAAGCCCTCGGCCGCGTGGACATGCCCGACGCCGTTCGGGACCGTTTCACGGCGCTCGCCGACTTCGTCGTCGTACGAAAGAGATGATCACTATCGGTCGTATAGCCCTCGCGTAGTCGCCGGCCGGTGACGAGGGATGACGGACACCGGCCGACGGCGGACCCACAGCAGCACGACTTGCACGACTGCGAGAAGGGGAAGCCATGACAGCGACGACCGACGGAAGCACCGGGGCCACAATCCCGCCCCGCGCTGCCTCGGCCACCCGATCCGACAGCACGATCCCCGAGGCGGCCGGGGTACCAGAAGCCGCCACGCGCGCCGTACGGCGCGCCACCGACTTCCTGCTCTCGCAGCAGGACGCCGCGGGCTGGTGGAAGGGCGACCTCGAGACCAACGTCACGATGGACGCCGAGGACCTGCTCCTGCGTCAGTTCCTCGGCATCCTCGACGAGGACACCGTCCGCGCCTCCGCCCTCTTCATCCGCGGCGAGCAGCGGGAGGACGGCACCTGGGCCACGTTCCACGGCGGCCCCGGCGAACTGTCCACCACCATCGAGGCGTACGTCGCCCTCCGGCTGGCCGGGGACGAGCCCGACGCCCCGCACATGGCGAGGGCGTCCGCGTGGATCCGCGACCGGGGCGGCATCGCGGCCTCCCGGGTCTTCACCCGGATCTGGCTCGCGCTCTTCGGCTGGTGGAAGTGGGAGGACCTGCCCGAACTCCCGCCCGAGCTCATCTACTTCCCGACGTGGATGCCGCTCAACATCTACGACTTCGGGTGCTGGGCGCGGCAGACGATCGTGCCGCTGACCATCGTCTCGGCGAAGCGTCCGGTGCGTCCCGCGCCGTTCCCGCTCGACGAGCTGCACACCGACCCGGACGATCCCAACCCGCCCAGGCCGCTCGCGCCCGTGGCGAGTTGGGACGGCGCCTTCCAGCGCCTCGACAAGGTCCTGCACCGGGCCCGCAAGGTGATCCCGCGCAGGCTGCGCGGGGCCGCCATGAACTCCGCCGCCCGCTGGATCATCGAACGGCAGGAGAACGACGGCTGCTGGGGCGGCATCCAGCCGCCGGCCGTTTACTCGATCATCGCCCTTTATCTCCTCGGTTACGACCTCGAACACCCGGTGCTGCGCGAGGGGATCGCCTCGCTCGACCGCTTCGCGGTGTGGCGCGAGGACGGGGCGCGGATGATCGAGGCGTGCCAGTCGCCCGTCTGGGACACCTGCCTCGCCACCATCGCGCTCGCCGACGCGGGTGTGCCCGCCGACCACCCGCAGCTCGTCAAGGCGGCGGACTGGATGCTCGGCGAGGAGATCGTGCGGCCCGGCGACTGGGCCGTGCGGCGGCCCGAACTGCCGCCGGGCGGCTGGGCGTTCGAGTTCCACAACGACAACTACCCCGACATCGACGACACCGCCGAGGTGGTCCTCGCACTGCGCCGCGTCCGGCACCACGACCCGGAGCGGATCGACCGGGCCGTCGGCCGCGGGGTGCGCTGGAACCTCGGGATGCAGTCGAGGAACGGGGGCTGGGGCGCCTTCGACGTCGACAACACCAGCCCGTTCCCCAACAAGCTGCCGTTCTGCGACTTCGGCGAGGTCATCGACCCGCCCTCGGCCGACGTCACCGCGCACGTCGTCGAGATGCTCGCGGTCGAGGGCCTGTCCCACGACCCGCGCACCCGGCGCGGGATCGACCGGCTGCTGGCCGAACAGGAGGCCGACGGCTCCTGGTTCGGACGCTGGGGCGTCAACTACGTCTACGGCACCGGGTCCGTGGTGCCCGCGCTGACCGCCGCCGGCCTGCCCGGCTCGCACCCCGCGATCCGCCGGGCGGTGGCCTGGCTGGAGTCCGTGCAGAACGACGACGGCGGCTGGGGCGAGGACCTGCGCTCCTACGACAACCCCCGGGAGTGGAGCGGCCGCGGCGCCTCCACCGCCTCCCAGACCGCGTGGGCGCTGATGGCGCTGCTCGCGGCGGGGGAGCGGGAGTCCAAGGCCGTCGAACGCGGCGTCGAGTGGCTGGCCGCCACCCAGCGGGAGGACGGCTCCTGGGACGAGCCCCACTTCACCGGGACCGGCTTCCCCTGGGACTTCTCCATCAACTACCACCTCTACCGGCAGGTCTTCCCACTGACCGCGCTCGGCCGGTACGTGCACGGCGAACCCTTCGCGAAGAAGCCGCTCGCCGAGGCCGAGGGGAGCTGATGAGCCCCCAGCCCGCTCCGGCACCGCTGCTGATCGCCTGCGCGCTCGGCATCGAGCACGTCGCCCTGCGCGCGGGCGACCGCGGCAGGGGCGCGGGCGCGGGCGCGGGCCGTCGGCGCCCCGCCGCCGGACCCGGCGGGCGGGAGGCCGGCGGGCCGGTCGTCGTCCGGCGCACCGGCATGGGGCCCAGGGCGGCGGAGAGCGCCGTCTCCCGGCTGCTCGCCGATCCCGCCCTGGCCGGGGCCGCCGTGCTGGCCACCGGCTTCTGCGCGGGGCTCGCCCCGGGCATGCACCCCGGCGACCTGGTCGTCGCCGAGGAGACCCGGGACCCGCGCGGGAGCGTCCCGTGCGTGGGCACCGAGCTGCTCGTGAAGGAGCTCGCGCGCACCGTTCCCGGGCGCACCGTCCACACCGGCCCCCTCACCGGCTCCGACCACGTCGTCCGCGGCCCCGAGCGCGCCGAGCTGTGCGCGACCGGCGCGATCGCCGTGGACATGGAGTCGGCGGCCACGCTCCTGAGCGCCGTCCGGGCGGGCGAGCGCCCGGTCGCGGCCGTACGGGTGGTCGTGGACGCCCCCGAACACGAACTCGTCCGGATCGGCACGGTACGCGGGGGGATATCCGCCTTCCGCGTCCTTCGTTCCGTACTTCCCGCTTTTATCGAATGGCACCGTTCTTTGCTGCTCCCCCGGAGGTGAGCCAGATGGCCATGCCGCTGCGTCAGTCCATCAAGGTCGCAACATACCTGGCTGAACAGAAGATCCGCAGGCGCGACAAGTTCCCGCTCATCGTCGAGCTGGAGCCGTTGTTCGCCTGCAACCTCAAATGCGAGGGCTGTGGCAAGATCCAGCACCCGGCAGGGGTGCTCAAGCAGCGCATGCCGGTCGCCCAGGCCGTGGGGGCGGTGCTCGAATCGGGTGCGCCGATGGTCTCCATCGCCGGTGGCGAGCCCTTGATGCATCCCCAGATCGACGAGATCGTGCGGCAGTTGGTGGCGAAGCGGAAGTACGTCTTCCTGTGCACCAACGCCATGCTGCTGCGCAAGAAGATGGACAAGTTCACGCCCTCCCCGTACTTCGCCTTCGCGGTGCACATCGACGGGCTGCGCGAGCGGCACGACGAGTCCGTGGCGAAGGAGGGCGTGTTCGACGAGGCCGTGGCCGCCATCAAGGAGGCCAAGCGGCGCGGCTTCCGGGTGACCACCAACTCGACCTTCTTCAACACGGACACCCCGCAGACCATCGTCGAGGTGCTCAACTTCCTCAACGACGACCTGCAGGTGGACGAGATGATGATCTCGCCCGCCTACGCCTACGAGAAGGCGCCCGACCAGGAGCACTTCCTCGGGGTCGAGCAGACCCGGGAGCTGTTCAAGAAGGCGTTCTCGGGCGGCAACCGGCGGCGCTGGAGGCTCAACCACTCCCCGCTCTTCCTGGACTTCCTGGAGGGCAAGGTCGACTTCCCGTGCACCGCCTGGGCGATCCCCAACTACTCGCTGTTCGGCTGGCAGCGGCCCTGCTACCTGATGAGCGACGGGTACGTGCCGACGTACCGGGAACTCGTCGACGAGACCGACTGGGACAAGTACGGCCGCGGCAAGGACCCGCGCTGCGCCAACTGCATGGCGCACTGCGGCTACGAGCCGACCGCCGTCCTGGCCACCATGGGCTCGCTCAAGGAGTCCCTGCGGGCCATGCGCGAGACCGTCTCAGGAAACCGGGAGTGAGGTCATGACCGCCATTCCTCTGGGGGTTCCCGAGGTACCGGCCCGGCCGATCGCCGAGCGGCGTCCGTCGCGGCAGATCCATGTCGGGCCGGTGGCGGTCGGCGGCGGGGCGCCGGTGTCCGTGCAGTCGATGACCACGACGCGCACCTCGGACGTCGGCGCCACGCTCCAGCAGATCGCCGAACTCACGGCGTCCGGCTGCCAGATCGTGCGCGTGGCCTGTCCCACGCAGGACGACGCGGACGCCCTCGCGACGATCGCCCGGAAGTCGCAGATCCCGGTGATCGCGGACATCCACTTCCAGCCCAAGTACGTGTTCGCCGCCATCGAGGCCGGCTGCGCCGCCGTCCGCGTCAACCCGGGCAACATCAAGCAGTTCGACGACAAGGTCAGGGAGATCGCCCGGGCCGCCAAGGACCACGGCACTCCCATCCGCATCGGCGTCAACGCCGGTTCGCTGGACCGCCGTCTGCTCCAGAAGTACGGCAGGGCGACGCCCGAGGCGCTGGTCGAGAGCGCCCTGTGGGAGGCGTCCCTCTTCGAGGAGCACGGCTTCCGCGACATCAAGATCTCGGTCAAGCACAACGACCCGGTCGTGATGATCGAGGCGTACCGGCAGCTCGCCGCCCAGTGCGACTACCCGCTGCACCTGGGGGTGACGGAGGCCGGTCCCGCCTTCCAGGGGACGGTCAAGTCGGCCGTGGCCTTCGGGGCGTTGCTCTCGCAGGGCATCGGCGACACCATCCGCGTCTCCCTGTCGGCCCCGCCGGCCGAGGAGGTCAAGGTGGGCCTCCAGATCCTGGAGTCCCTGAACCTCAAGGAGCGCCGGCTGGAGATCGTGTCGTGCCCGTCCTGTGGGCGCGCCCAGGTCGACGTGTACAAGCTCGCGGACGAGGTCACGGCCGGTCTGGAGGGCATGGAGGTGCCCCTGCGGGTCGCGGTCATGGGCTGTGTGGTCAACGGCCCAGGCGAGGCCCGCGAGGCCGACCTCGGTGTCGCCTCCGGCAACGGCAAGGGCCAGATCTTCGTCAAGGGCGAGGTCATCAAGACCGTCCCCGAGTCGAAGATCGTGGAGACCCTCATCGAGGAGGCCATGAAGCTGGCCGAGGGGATGGAGGCCGACGGCGTCACGGCCGGCACGGGGACGCCCGCGGTGAAGGTGAGTTGAAACGAGCACGGACCGAGAGGGGGCCCGAGCGTGACCGAGCTGGAGAACATCCGGGGACCACGCGACCTGAAGGCGCTGTCCGAGGCGGAACTCGGCGAACTGGCCGAGGACATACGTGAGTTCCTGGTGCAGGCGGTGTCCAGGACGGGTGGTCACCTCGGGCCCAATCTGGGCGTCGTGGAACTGACCGTCGCCCTCCACCGGGTCTTCGACTCGCCGGTCGACCGCATCCTGTGGGACACCGGCCACCAGAGTTATGTGCACAAGCTGCTGACGGGCCGTCAGGACTTCTCGAAGCTGCGCGGCAAGGGGGGCCTGTCCGGCTACCCCTCACGCGAGGAGTCCGAGCACGACGTCATCGAGAACAGCCACGCCTCCACCGCGCTCGGCTGGGCCGACGGCCTCGCCAAGGCCAACCAGGTGCGCGGCGCCGAGGGCCACGTGGTCGCCGTGATCGGTGACGGCGCCCTCACCGGCGGCATGGCCTGGGAGGCGCTGAACAACATCGCCGCCGCCAAGGACCGCCCGCTGATCATCGTCGTCAACGACAACGAGCGCTCCTACGCCCCGACCATCGGCGGTCTCGCCAACCACCTGGCCACCCTGCGCACCACCGACGGCTACGAGAAGGTCCTCGCCTGGGGCAAGGAGGTCCTCCAGCGCACCCCGGTGGTCGGCGGCACGCTCTACGAGTCGCTGCACGGCGCGAAGAAGGGCTTCAAGGACGCGTTCGCCCCGCAGGGCATGTTCGAGGACCTGGGCCTCAAGTACGTCGGCCCGATCGACGGACACGACATCGGGGCCGTCGAGTCCGCGCTGCGCCGCGCCAAACGCTTCCACGGGCCGGTCCTCGTCCACTGCCTCACGGAGAAGGGCCGCGGCTACGAGCCCGCCCTCGCCCACGAGGAGGACCACTTCCACACCGTCGGCGTGATGGACCCCCTCACCTGCGCGCCCCTCGCGCCGGCCGGGGCGCCGACCTGGACGTCCGTGTTCGGCGACGAGATCGTCCGCATCGGCGAGGAGCGCGAGGACGTCGTGGCCATCACGGCGGCCATGCTGCACCCGGTCGGCCTCGGCGCCTTCGCGGAGCGCTTCCCGGACCGCGTGTGGGACGTCGGCATCGCCGAGCAGCACGCGACGGTCTCGGCGGCGGGCCTGGCCACCGGCGGACTGCACCCGGTCGTCGCCGTCTACGCCACCTTCCTCAACCGCGCCTTCGACCAGCTCCTGATGGACGTCGCCCTGCACAAGTGCGGCGTCACCTTCGTCCTGGACCGCGCGGGCGTCACGGGAGTCGACGGCGCCTCCCACAACGGCATGTGGGACATGTCGATCCTCCAGGTCGTGCCCGGCCTGCGGATCGCGGCCCCGCGCGACGCCGACCAGCTGCGCGCCCAACTGCGCGAGGCCGTCGCCGTCGACGACGCGCCCACCCTGATCCGCTTCCCGAAGGAGTCGGTGGGCCCCGCGATACCGGCGCTCGACCGGGTCGGCGGCATGGACGTCCTGCACCGCGGCGAGAACCCCGAGGTGCTGCTGGTCGCCGTCGGCGTCATGGCGCCGGTCTGCCTCCAGGCCGCCGAGCTGCTGGCGGCGCGCGGCATCGGCTGTACGGTCGTCGACCCCCGCTGGGTCAAACCCGTCGACCCCGCCCTGCCCGGCCTCGCCGCCGCGCACCGCCTGGTGGCCGTCGTGGAGGACAACAGCCGCGCCTCCGGGGTCGGGGCCGCGGTGGCCCTCGCGCTCGGCGACGCCGACGTCGACGTGCCCGTACGGCGCTTCGGCATCCCGGAGCAGTTCCTCGCCCACGCCAAACGCGGCGAGGTCCTGGCCGACATCGGCCTCACCCCCGTCGAGGTCGCCGGGCGCATCGGAGCGAGCCTGGCCGCCCGGGACGCGGGCGGCACAGTCAAGGAGACAGCTGAATGACCACCGAGTTCGACCTCGGCGCCCTCCTCGCCGAACGCGGGGGCGAGCGCTACGAGCTGCACACGAAGTACCTGAACCACCAGCTCCCGCGCATGCTGCACACCATCGGCTTCGACAAGGTCTACGAACGGGCGGAGGGCGCCCACTTCTGGGACGCGGACGGCAACGACTACCTGGACATGCTCGCCGGGTTCGGGGTGATGGGCCTGGGCCGCCACCACCCCGTCGTCCGCAAGGCGCTGCACGACGTACTGGACGCCCGGCTCGCCGACCTCACCCGCTTCGACTGCCAGCCGCTGCCCGGCCTGCTCGCCGAGAAGCTGCTCACGCACAGCCCGCACCTGGACCGGGTGTTCTTCGGCAACAGCGGCACGGAGGCCGTGGAGACCGCGCTGAAGTTCGCCCGCTTCGCCACCGGCAGGCCGCGCATTCTCTACTGCGACCACGCCTTCCACGGCCTGACCACCGGCTCCCTGTCGGTGAACGGCGAGAGCGGCTTCCGGGACGGCTTCGCCCCGCTGCTGCCCGACACCGCCGTACCGCTCGGGGACCTGGACGCCCTCGCCCGCGAGCTGAAGAAGGGCGACGTCGCCGGGCTGATCGTCGAGCCGATCCAGGGCAAGGGGGTGCACGAGGCCCCGCCCGGCTATCTGCGCGCCGCGCAGGAGCTGCTGCACCGGCACAAGGCGCTGCTCATCGCCGACGAGGTGCAGACCGGCCTCGGCCGCACCGGCGACTTCTACGCCCACCAGCACGAGGAGGGCGTGGAGCCGGACCTGATCTGTGTCGCCAAGGCCCTGTCCGGGGGGTACGTGCCGGTCGGCGCCACCCTCGGCCGGGACTGGATCTTCAAGAAGGTCTACTCGTCCATGGACCGCGTCCTGGTCCACTCGGCGAGCTTCGGCGCCAACGCCCAGGCCATGGCCGCGGGGCTGGCGGTGCTCTCGGTCATGGAGAACGAGGGGACCGTCGCGCACGCCCGCGCCACGGGCGAGCTGCTGAGGTCCCGGCTCGCGGCGCTGATCGACAAGTACGAGCTGCTGGCCGACGTCCGGGGCCGGGGCCTGATGATCGGCATCGAGTTCGGCAGGCCCGACTCGCTGAAGCTGCGCAGCCGCTGGACCATGCTCCAGGCCGCCCGCAAGGGCCTCTTCGCGCAGATGGTGGTCGTCCCGCTGCTCCAGCGGCACCGGATCCTCACCCAGGTCTCCGGCGACCACCTGGAGGTCATCAAACTGATCCCGCCGCTGGTCGTGGACGAGGCCGACGTGGACCGGTTCGTGGACGCCTTCACCGCCGTGATGGACGACGCGCACAGCGGCGGCGGGCTGATGTGGGACTTCGGCAGGACCCTGATCAAGCAGGCGGTCGCCAACCGGTGACCGGGAGCCGCACCCTTTGCCTCTGAGGCAAGAAAATTGCCCCAGGGGCAAAGATGCGGCTGAATGGAGGCATGAGCTCCTCCCCCGCCGGGCCCCTCCCCGGCCACGGCGACGACCTGCCCGTGGTGGCGCCGCAGCTGCGATCGCTGCGCCGCCGCGCCGGCCTCACCCTGGAGGCGGCGGCCGGGACCGCCGGTCTGTCGCCCGCCCACCTCTCCCGGCTGGAGACCGGACAGCGCCAGCCCTCGCTGCCGATGCTGCTCGCGCTGGCCCGTATCTACGGTACGACGGTCTCCGAGCTGCTGGGCGAGACGGTCGCCGACCGGGACGCCATCGTGCGCTTCGCGGACATGGAACCGACCCGGGCGGGCGGCTGGACGTACTGGCAGGCGGGGGCGCCCGGCCGGGGGATGCAGTCCCTGCGCGTGCGGGTGCCGTACGGCGCGCAGGGCGACATCGTGCGGGTCCACCCCGGCGAGGAGTGGCTGTACGTGCTGCGGGGGCGGCTGCGGCTGCGCCTCGGGGACACCGTGCACCTGCTCGCGCCCGGGGACAGCGCGCACTTCGATTCGCTGACCCCGCACCGCCTCGCCGCCGAGGACCACGACGGGGTCGAGCTCCTGTTCGTCCACACCCTGCTGCAGAGTCCCACGGCCACCTTGTGCCTGGGCCCCATCACTGGAGAGCTGCCATGAGCAACCTGGAGGAGAAGTTCCCCCGGTCCCTGTGGATCCGTCTGATCATCTACATCGCCGTCGGTCACCTCTTCGCCGCCTTCCTCTATCTGCTGTTCGCGATCGGCGGCAAGGGGTGAGCCGGGTCAGTCCAGCAGCCGGGCGCGCAGCCGCTCCCGGGTCGCGGGGCTGAGACCGAGGCCCCGCTCCAGATAGGCGTCGACGCCGCCCCAGGTCTCCTCCACCGTGTCCAGCGCCGCCGTCAGATACTCGGCGCGGGCGTCGAAGAGGGGGCTGAGCAGATCCATGACCTCGGGGGAGTACGCGTCCGCCGAGGTCGCGCTGCGGTGCACCTTGTAGCGCCGGTGCGCGGCGTTGGACTTCAGGTAGTCGGCGAGGATCGCCTCCCGCTCCACCCCGACGGCGAGGAGCGTCACCGCGATCGACAGCCCCGCGCGGTCCTTGCCCGCCGCGCAGTGCATCAGCGCCGGGACGCTGTCCTCGGCCAGCGCGTGCAGCACCCGGGAGTGCTCCGCCGTGCGCTCCGTGACGATCGTGCGGTACGACTCGACCATCCGGCCGGCGGCCCTGCCGTCCGACAGGAGCGCGCGCAGCTGGTCGAGGTCGCCGTCGCGGACCATCTTCCAGAACTCGGCGCCGTCCGCCGGGTCCGTCAGCGGCAGGTTCACGTTGCGCACGCCCGGCAGGTCGACGTCCGGGCCCTCCAGCTTCTGGTCCGCCGCGTTGCGGAAGTCGAAGACGGTGTGCAGGCCCAGGGAGGAGAGGAACGCGGCGTCCGCCTCGGTGGCGTGCGCCAGGTGACCACTGCGGAACAGCACTCCGTGCCGTACGCGCCGGCCGTCGGCGGTCGGCAGGCCGCCCACGTCGCGGAAGTTGCGCACACCGGCCATCTCGGGCTCGGTCGACGGGACCTGCTGCGTCACGGGGGCTCCTCCCGGTCGGGCCCGTCGGCGCGGCTCGCCTGCGGGCACGCTGCTGACGATACGACATCGGTTTCCCCGGGCACCGAGTTGTCCACAGGGGGTCCTGCGGGTGACTTTTTCCCGCCCTTGGGAGTATCTGGGCTGTCTGTCCCAAATGGCGGCTTCATTCCAACTCGTCCCGGAATAAAGGCGGCTGGCGTGACGGGGGGTGAGGAGCGTCATAACCGTGACCGTGCGTTGCGCGTCATGTTCACGTAATTCTTCTTCCTTTCCTGGGAATCGACGCGGTCGGCATTCGGTGAATTCACGGAGGGTGACCGGTAATTCCCGTAACGGATCAAGCGAAACGCGGACGGGGGGAATCTTCCGCTTGTCCGCCCGCGTTCCCCTCGCTTACGTTCAGCCCGATCCGGGCGGACCGCCGAATCCTGCCACCGCCCGGTGTCCCCACACACTCACCCGTGCCCGGCAGGAGCGGGGGACCCACCAGGTAAGACTGCCTGTTCCGGTCTCCGGAACGGCTAGGGGTGAAGTCGCGTGCCCCACGCGGCCGGGCAGCTCCAGCCCGAACCCGACAGCTCACCTCGCAGGCGCCGGAGAGGAATTCGCCATGCCCGCGAAGGGTAAGCACCGCCGTCCCAGGTCCCTGCGCCTGACCCGCTCGTTCGCCGTCGCCGGAACCGGTGGCGCCGCACTGGCCCTGCCCCTGCTGGGGGCCACGGGCGCCCACGCCGCCCCGGCGCAGTCCGTTCCCGAGAAGACCGTCCAGTCCGCCCCCGTGGTCCAGCAGAAGGCCGCGACGGCCGAGTCCGGGGTGCGCACCTACACCGTGCGGCCCGGCGACTGGCTCTCCAAGATCGCCGAGCGGCAGCACGTCACCGGCGGCTGGCAGCGGCTCTACGCCGACAACCGCGCGGTCGTCGGCGACGACCCGTCGCTGATCCACCCCGGCCTCGAACTCACCCTGGGCAAGAAGGCCGTGACGACCACCGCCGCGCCCTCCCGGCCCGCGCCGTCCTCGGCGAAGCCGGCCGTCCCGTCCCGGCCCGCGCCCGCCGCGCGGCAGGCCGAGCCCGCAGCGGAGAGCGCCGCGCCGCAGCCGGCCGCGCAGAACACCACCGCCTCCGGCTTCACCCTCCCCGTGTCCGGCGCCCGCATCGGCACCGGCTACCACGTGGCGGGCAGCATGTGGTCCAGCGGTTACCACACCGGCGTCGACTTCGTCGTCCCGACCGGCACCTCGCTCAAGGCCGTCGGCACGGGCACCGTGGTCTCCGCGGGCTGGGGCGGCGCCTACGGCAACCAGGTCGTCATCAGGCTCGCCGACGGCCACTACGCCCAGTACGCCCACCTGTCCCAGCTCTCCGTCTCGGCCGGCCAGGCCGTGACCGCCGGGCAGCAGGTCGGCCTCTCCGGCGCGACCGGCAACGTGACCGGACCGCACCTGCACTTCGAGATCCGCACCACGCCGAACTACGGCTCGGACATCGACCCGCTCGCCTACCTGCGCGCGCACGGTGTCACCGTCTGACGGACGCCCCCCGCGAAGCCGCCGAAGGTCGGACCCCGATCCCGGGATCCGGCCTTCGGCGCGTCAACAGGCCCGGCCGGCGCGCTATTCCTCCGTTGACAAAGTCTTTAGCAGTGTCTTATCTCACCGTTCGTCAACCCTTTCCTACGATCGCGTAGGTCACATCCGAAGGTGAATCATGGACCGATGTGGCAGACGATTCGAAGAGTGACAACACATCAGTGATCGGGTCGTACGTGGCGGTGGGGGACAGCTTCACCGAGGGCGTCGGCGACCCCGGTCCCGACGGGGCGACGGTCGGCTGGGCGGACCGGTTCGCGGTCCTGCTCGCGGACCGGCGGCTCGAGGACGACTTCCGGTACACCAACCTGGCCGTGCGCGGGAAACTGCTCGACCAGATCGTGGCGGACCAGGTTCCGCAGGTCGTCGAACTCGCCCCGGACCTGGTGTCCTTCTGCGCGGGCGGCAACGACATCATCCGCCCCGGCACCGACCCCGACGAGGTCGCCGAGCGGTTCGAGCGGGCCGTGGCACGGCTGACGGCCGTCGCCGGCACGGTCCTGGTGACGACCGGCTTCGACACCCGCGGCGTCCCCGTCCTCAAGCACCTGCGCGGCAAGATCGCCACGTACAACGGGCACGTCCGCGCCGTCGCCGACCGCTACGGCTGCCCCGTGCTCGACCTGTGGTCCCTCAAGACCGTCCAGGACCGGCGGGCCTGGGACGACGACCGGCTCCACCTCTCGCCCGAGGGCCACACACGGGTGGCGCTGCGCGCCGGCCAGGTGCTCGGCGTGGACGTGCCGGCCGACCCCGACCAGCCGTGGCCGCCGCTGCCGCCGCGCGGCACCCTGGAGGTCCGCCGCGACGACGTCCACTGGGCCCGCCAGTACCTGGTCCCCTGGATCGGCCGCCGCCTGCGCGGCGAGTCCTCCGGCGACCACGCGACCGCGAAGGGCGCGCTGTCCCCGGAGGACATCAAGACACGCATCGCACCGGTCGCCTGAACGACGGCGGAACAAGCGCAACCCCTGGAAAAAGCGGTAGAAGCGGCAGAAGCGGCAGAAGTGGAGGAAGCGGCGGAAGAAGGGTGGCGAGTACGGGGGCGCCGCCCGGGACGTTCAGGAGTCGGCCGGGAGCGCCCCGGGGGTGAGTCCCAGCTCCCTGGCCAGGGCCTCGTCCACCCACTGCTGGGCCCGTGACCTCGCCACCGTCCCACCGTACGAGGTGAGCTGGACCGCGAGCCCGTCGAGCAGGGCCGTCAGCCGCAGGGCCGCGCCGGCCGGGTCCGGGCACCGGAACTCACCGGCCGCCACCCCCTCCGCGATCACCCCGGTGAGCGCCGCCTTCCACTGCCGGTCCAGCTCCCGGGTGACCTCCCGCAGCGCCGGTTCGCGCAGCGCCGCCGCCCAGCCCTCGATCCACAGCCGCCAGCCCTTGGCCTGGCCGGTGGGCGCGTACCAGCGCACGGCCGCCCGCAGCCGGCGCGGTGCGCTGGTCCGGCGGGCCAGCAGCCCGCGCAGCCGGGCGAGGTCGCCCTCGGCCGCGTACCGGAACGCGGCGGCGACCAACTGCTCCTTGGTCGAGAAGTGGTAGAGCACCAGCGCGTTGCTCACCCCGAGCGTCGCGGCCACGTCGGCGATCCGGACCGCCGCCACCCCCCGCTCCTCGATCTGCCCGACGGCGGCCCGCAGCAGCTCCTCCCGCCGCTCGGCCACGCTCAACCGCACTCTCGCCACGCGGTCACCCTAGTGCGAGCCGCGCGCGGGACGGGAAACGGCGGCGCCGGGCGGATCAGCGGTGTACGCCGAAGCGCTCCGCGATGACGGGCAGCCGGTCGGCCGCCAGGGCGTGGGCCGCCGCGCGCGGGGTCGTGCCGTCCGCCTCCGCGCGGTCCAGCACCAGGCCGACCAGCGAGCGCATCGACGCACGCACCCGGGCGAACGCGGCGTCGGCCTCGGGCCCGACGTCACCGAACAGCGTCCACCACCACCAGGCGTTGGTGCCGGAGTTGACCACCACGTCGGGCAGCACGGTCACCCCGCGCGCGGCCAGCAGCCGCTCCGCCTCCGCGAGCACCGGCATGTTGGCCGCCTCGACGATCCAACGGGCCCGGACCAGAGCCTGGTTGCCGCCGTCGACCGCGTACGACACCGCCGCCGGCACCAGCACCTCCGCGTCCACGGACAGCCAGGCGTCGCCCGGCAGTTCACGGTTCCCGGGTCGCAGCGCGGCCCGGTCGACGGTGCCGTACGCGTCCCGCGCCGCGAGCAGCGCCTCGACGTCGAGCCCCGCCGGGTCCACGATCGTGCCCTTGACGTCGGCGACGGCCACGACGGTCAGTCCCGCGCGTGCGAGGAAGCGCGCCGTCGCCCCGCCCATCGTCCCGAAGCCCTGCACGGCCACGCGCGTTCCGGTGTACGGCGTTCCGGCCCGGTCGAGCGCCACGAGCACCGACTCGGCCACCCCGCAGCCGCCGACCAGTTCGTCCAGGCCGATGCCGTCCACCTCCACCGTGAACGCCTCGGCGAGCCGTGCGCGGGCCGCCGCCTCGTCGTCCAGCAGCGGGTACACGGCCTGCACGGACGACACCAGCCCCGCCTCCGCGGCGGCGCGGTCCACCAGGTCCTGGGTGAGGCCGAGGTCCTCGCCGGTGGTCCACACGGTCTCGACGTACGGCCGGACCGCGCGCAGGTAGCGCACCAGCACCTCGTACGCCCGCGGGTCCCGGGGGTCGCAGTCGATGCCGCCCTTGGCGCCGCCGAGGGGGACGTAGCGGGCCGCGGGGTCGTAGTGCAGGGCCTCCTTCGTCGTCATGCCGCGGGCGAGCCCGGTCACCTCCTCCAGGGTGCAGCCCGGCCGCATCCGCAGCCCGCCGCTGGCCACGCCGCGCACCAGCCGGTCGACGACCAGGAACCCCCGGACGCCGGTGACGTGATCGGTCCAGGTGAGCGACAGCAGGGGGGCGGTCATGGGGTCTCCGGGGCGCCGACGACAACTGAACAGTGGGTCAGTATCGGAAGCCGCTCCGAGTCCTGTCAATGTCGTGCGAACGTCGTGCCAACACCCTGTCGGCGTCCCGCCGGCGTCCTCTCGGCGCCCGCCGTCCGCGCCGTCCGCGCCCCCCGCGGATGTGACATCGCGCACTCGGAGGCCCGCCGGGGCCCGGTGGAGGGGGCCGGTGGGCCCGAACGGATCGGGCCGGTCGGCCGCGCCGACCATAATGGATGGCCTGACCGACTCCTCCAGGAGGTACCGTGACCGGTTTGCGTTCCCTGAGCTCCGGGCTCCGCGCGCTGCAGCCCGCGGCCTTCGGCGCCGACCCGGGCGGTGACCGCCTGGCGCGCATCCGCAGATCCCCCCATTTCAAGGACGGCGTCTTCCAGAACCCCGGCGGCAGCACCCGCCGCGGGCCAACCGGCTCGACGCTCGAACTCGCCAAGACCTACTTCGACAAGGACACCCGCCCGCGCCGCGCCCCGCGCGGACCCGTGCCCGTGCACGCCACCACCCTCGCCGACCTGGCCAAGCCCCCCGCCACCGGACTGCGGCTGACCTGGATGGGCCACTCCAGCGTGCTCGCCGAGATCGACGGGCAGCGGGTGCTGTTCGACCCCGTCTGGGGCGAGCGCTGCTCCCCGTTCCCGTTCGCCGGGCCGAAGCGGCTGCACCCCGTGCCGCTGCCGCTGGCCGCGCTCGGCCCGGTCGACGTCGTCGTCATCTCGCACGACCACTACGACCACCTCGACATGCCCACGATCAAGGCGCTGGCCGGCACGGACACCGTGTTCGCGGTCCCGCTCGGCGTCGGCGCCCACCTGGAGCACTGGGGCGTGTCCGCGGACCGGCTGCGCGAACTGGACTGGCACGAGGAGACCCGGGTCGGCGGCCTCACCCTGACCGCCACCCCCGCCCGCCACTTCTGCGGCCGCGGCCTGCGCAACACCCAGCACACCCTGTGGGCGTCCTGGGCGGTCACGGGCGCCGAGCACCGCATCTACCACAGCGGCGACACCGGCTACTTCGAGGGCTTCAAGGACATCGGCGCCGCGTTCGGCCCGTTCGACGCCACGATGATCCAGCTCGGCGCGTACAGCGAGTTCTGGCCCGACATCCACATGACGCCGGCGGAGGCCCTGCGCGCCCACCTCGACCTCCAGGGCGGGCAGCCGCACGGTGTGCTCCTGCCGATCCACTGGGGCACGTTCAACCTCGCCCCGCACGCGTGGGCGGAGCCGGGGGAGTGGACGAGGGACGCGGCCGAGGCGGCCGGACAGACGGTGGCCTTCCCGACCCCGGGCGAGCCCTTCGAGCCGGGCGGCAAGGTGCCGGGCGAAGCCTGGTGGCGCACGGTGTCCGCGCCCGTCCGCCGGCACTGGCTCGGCCCGGTGGGCACCGACATCACGCTGGAGGGAGCCCGCGGGGATCTCGACCTCGCGGACGAGCGCTGACCCGGCGGCGAACACCCGCGCGAGCCCGGCCGACACACGTCGACCGGGCTCGGGTCATCACCGCCGCCCCCACTTCGGCCGTCGCCCCCGGCGGCGGGCAGGGCCCGCCGCCGGTCTCCTACCGGTCCGAGGTCTCGTGCTCGCGCGGCAGTTCCGCGTCGACGTTCTCCCGGCCGGCCCGCTCCGCGCGGGGCGCGGCCCGGCGGCGGCGCAGCAGCGTCACGGCCACGACGACGAGCGCGACCAGGACGACGACGAGCACGAGCAGCGCCCAGGGCACGGTCCAGGCGTGGGCCGTCGACGTGGTGGCGGCCAGCGGGGCGATCGAGCCCGCGGAGTCCGTGAGCAGCGGGACGAGCGCGACCGTGCCCGTCAGCCGCAGCGCGGGGGTCACCCCGCGTACCGGGACGGACACCTTCCAGGTGTCGCCCGGCAGGAGCGGGGGAGAGTCGGCGACCTTCCCCGCGGCCACCCGCAGCTTCCCGAACGGGCCGGACACGGACACCGTCTGACGGGCCGTCAGGATCGTGTTGCCCGTGTTGCGGACCGTGTACGTCACGGTGGCGTCGCCCTTGCCGAACGGGTTCGCCGTACCCGCATGACGCACCCGCAGGTCCTCGACCGCGAGCGCGGACCTCAACTGCCCCGCCACACGCAGCCGGACCCGGATGCCGAGCCGCTGCTCCGTGCCGTCGGGCTGCCGCAGCGACGTGACGACGCCGCCCATGTAGTCACCGGGCGGCGTGGCGGCCGGCAGGGCCAGGGTGAACGGCACCTCCGCCGACCGGCCGGGCGCCACGGTGACCTCGGAGCGCTCCGGGCGGACCCAGGCGCCGATCCGGGTCGACCTCGCCCCCTGCGCCACCAGGTCGAGCGCGCCGTCGCGGGCGGTGAACCCGTCGGCCGCGTACACCGCCAACTCCACCGGCGCGGAGCCATGGTTGGCGATCACGAGGCCGTCCTCGATCCGGCCGCCCGGGTTCAGGGTGTAGACGTAGTTCTCGCGCGCGGTCCCGAGGTCGCCCGACGCCGTGTCGACCGTCCACTCGGCGTCGCCGTCCGCCGCAGCGGCCGGGGTGAGCCCCGCCGCGAGGACGCCCAGCAGGGCGAGCAGCAGCACGGACGCGTGATGGACGAGGGCTCGGGGGAGGGGGGCCGTACGCGGTCCGGTCGATGGCATCTGGAGATCCTCGGGCGGTTCGGGAACGTCGGGACGGACATCCGCGGACGGGGCGGGCGCCCGACGGCACCCGCCCCCGCGGGGCGCGGTGCCGGACCGCACGGCGGCCCGGCACCGCGCCCATGGGCCTACTTCAGCCAGCCGGGCTTGCCCGGCACGGGGAGCCAGTGGTCCCACTTGTCCCGGCCGTGCTCACGGAAGGGGTGGACGACCACCTTGTCGACCGTGGAACCGACCGGACGGGCGGGGGTGGCGCCGCTGTCGGGGCCGCACCACGACACCTTGTTCAGCTCCACCGCCGCGTTGGGCGCCGCGCACGTGCCGCTGCGCAGGTCCTGGACGACGAGCCGGTCGCCGCGCACCTGGACCTTCACGTAGGTGCGGACGTGCTCCTGGTTCTCGACCGAGTTCGCCCAGTGGTTCTTCGGGTTCAGCGGGTCGGGACCGTAGTTCGGGTCCTGCGTGGTGTCCGGGGCCGTCAGGTCGTAGTACTTCGAACCCGACGCCGAGTTGGCCGTCACGTAGACGACGCCGCCCGGGCCCTGGGCCACCTGCGCGGCACCCGGGCGCTCGGCCGGGTTGGCCTTCTTGCCGTTCTTGATCACGTAGCTGCGCGAGTAGCTGTGGTCGTGACCCTGGAGGACCAGGTCGACACCGAGCTTCGAGAACGCGGTCGGGAAGTCCTGACGGCGCTTCTGGTTGTCGGAGTCGTTCGCGTGGTCGGCCGGCGAGTAGATCGAGTGGTGGTACACGAGCACCGTGTACTTCGCCTTGGCGCCCTGCTTCTTGACGACGTCCTCGATGTAGCCGAGGTGCGCCTCGTCGGCACCGTTGGCGTAGGCGTTGCTGTTGATGTCGATGAACAGCACGCCCTTGTACGTGTACCAGTAGTCGCCGCCCGACTCGGTCGCCGGGTTGCTCTTGTAGAACGCGGCGGAACGGTCGGTGTTCGGCGTCCAGAAGTGCTGGTCGTACGCCTTGCCGCCGACGTCGTGGTTGCCGATGGTGGCGGCCCACGGGTACTGGCGCAGCTTGTCGGAGCCGAGGAACGCGTTCCACTGCGCCTCGGTGTTGGCGGTCTCGACCTGGTCGCCGCCGGAGACGAGCAGCTCGGACTTCGGGTTGGCGGTGAGCGCGACGTTCAGCGTGTCGGCCCAGCCCGCACCGTCCTTGGCGACGTCGCCCGAGGACCCGATCTGCGGGTCCCCGAAGAACAGGAAGTCGAAGTCGCCCTTGAAGTCCTGGGTCTTGAACGAGTACGTCGGCGACCAGTTGCCCGGCGTACCGACGCGGTAGGTGTACGCGGTGTTCTTGCGCAGGCTGTCGAGCGTGGCGTGGGCGTTGTAGCCGCCGTTCACGGTGTTCGCGGCGATCGTGGCCCCGAAGGTGACCGCGTGCGCCGGGAACGTGCCCTTGTGGACCTGCGAGGTGGGCGCGAGCTGGACCACCTGCGGCGCGTTCGTGGCGGTGTACCACGTCACGACGCGCTGCGACTCGGTGGCGCCCACGCCGAGGACGATGCCTGCGGGCGTGGCGGAGTTCTCGGCCTGGGCGGTGGTCGCCAGACCACTGCCGAGCGAGACGACGACACCCAGCACCACCGCGGTGGCACCGGTGACGGTGCGACGCCGCGCGGTTCTGTCTGTCCCCTTGACGAGCTTCATCAGCTTCCGTTCGTTCGAAGAGCGGGGTAAGAGCGACGTAAAGGTTGCGTGAGACGGTGTCGGCGACATGAACGGCGGTCGAGCGGACTCCGACACTTGCCGAAAGGGGACAGTGCGGCCTCAACCGCCGAGAACGCGCTGCACGAACCACAACAGGCCCATCACGGACACTCCGGCCGCGATCGCCCCGGTCACCCACAGCGCCACGGCCGGCAGCCGGTGCCGCAGCAGCGCGAGCACCGGGAACACGGCCACGACGATCCCCAACTGCACCGCCTCGATACCGACGTTGAAGACCAGCAGCGACCACAGCAGCGTCCACGACCAGGCGTGCTCGATGCCCAGCGCCGAGGCGAAACCGAGCCCGTGCACCAGGCCGAAGCAGAAGACCACGGCCAGCCGCGTCCAGCCCGCGCGGTCCAGGCTCAGATGGCCGTGCCCGGCGGTCTCCAGGTCCGTGGCGTGCGACCGGCGGCTCGCCAGCCGCCACAGGTGCCAGCCCGCGACGACCGCGATCGACAGGGCGATCACGGGCTCCACGAACGACGCGGGCACCTCCACGAGGCCGAGGGCGGCGAGGACGAACGTCACCGAGTGGGCGAGCGTGAACGTCGTCGCCGCCAGCACTATCTCCCGCAGCCGGCGCGACCCCACGATCAGCGCCAGCAGGAACAGGATGTGGTCGAGCCCGGTCAGCAGGTGCTCCGCGCCCAGCCGGAAGAACGTCCAGAACCGCTGCGCGCCCGACTGCTTCGTGGAGAACGTCCGGTGCTCCGCGTCGAGCGCGGTGCTCCCCGACGTCAGGTCCAGGTCGTACGTGATGATCGTCTTGGTGTCGCGGACATACCCCTCGGAGTCGGGGAACAGACCGCTGCGCACCTCGTGCGCCTCGGCCGCCCCCGGACAGCGGAAGTCGAGCACCAGCGAGGCGTACGGGACCCCCTCGCGCCGTTCCACGGCGAAGCCGCCGACCCGGGCCGGGGCGCAGGCGCGCTTCCCCGCGGTGACGGCGAAGCGGCGGGCCACGTACGCGACGACCGTGTCGGCGTGGGCGTCCAGCGCGGCGGCCTGCGCGGCCGCGTCGCCGTCCTCGAACGCCGCGGTCCCCTCCCGGAACAGCCGGTCGTCCTTGCCGTAGTCGGCGGCGGAGACCACCAACAGGTCGTATTCCAGCCGGAGCCGGCCGCGGACGTGCCCGGACCCCGGCGAGTCGAGGTCCGCGTACACGGTCGAGGAGAACCCGTGCGCGGGGGCCGGCGCGGCGGTGAGCAGCACGGCCGCGGCTGCGGCCAGGGTGACGACGGCGGCGTGGACGCGGCGTCGGACGGCGGGGAACATGAGACTCCTTCGCGGTTGGCGCACGGAATCTCCTCGGCCCGGATGAACGAACGGCGCCCCGGCGACGAACCCGCGACGAACCCCTTCCGACCAGGGCAACTCGGGCTCGGCAAACCGCGTGCGATGAGGTAGGAAGTAGGCGCACTTTCCGCTTCCCGAAGGACGATCCCCATGCGTTCCCGACTTCTGTCCGCCGGCATGTCGGCCGTGGCCGCGCTGACCGTCCTGGCGCTCGGCGGGTGCGGTTCGTCCGACGACTGGTCCGAGCCGCACCCGGAGCCCTCCGCGGTGGGCGCCCTCGGCGCGGGGTTCTCCGACCCGTCCGCGCCGCCCGCGCCCGAGGCCACCATCACCCCGCGGCCCGGCTCCTGGGACCGGGTGCGGCCCTCGAAGGGCTACCGGGTCGTACTGCTGACGACGGGCGAGGACCGCCGCACCACGACCCTGGTGGACGCCGTCACCGAGTGGGCCGGGGCGGAGCACGTCAGCCTGCGGACCGTACGGCCCGCGAAGCCCGACCGGTTCGTGCCGGACATCGCCGACGCCGTCGCCATGAAGCCCGACCTGATCATCAGCGCCGGCGACGACCTCGTCGACCCGCTCGCCATGGTCACCCCCAACCATCTCGACCAGCAGTTCCTCGTCGTCGGCGCGGAGTTGGCCGAGCCGACGGCCAATGTCACCGCGGCCGACTGGACGGGCGCGTCGTTCCGCGGCGAGGGCCTCGGCATGTCCTCGCGGTACGACGCCGCCTCGTTCACCCCGGAGCGCGCGGCGCGTGCCGTACGGGCCGGTGTCGCGGCGGTGCTCACCGGGCTGACCGGGATCGTGGTCTGGCTCGACTGACCGGATCCGACGCCACGTTGGACACGGACAGTGATGTCCACCCCTGAGACGGAAGGCCGACAGGGGGTGGTCGGAAGGCCGGTGAGGGGCCGTGACGGGTCGGCCGGAGCCGGGTGCGGGGCAGGGCGACGGACGCGGCACGCGACGGCCGTGGAGCCGGACGCCCAGCAGCTCTTTTCTTTCTGATCGGTTCTGACCAGGTCGGATCGTTCGTTCGGCGTTCGTGTACGCGCCGCCCGCCGGCCCATCGATCTGTCGTACGACGCCTCATACCAGAGCGGGACTGTCCGCGGGAGACTTTGTCAACTGCGCATCGCACAGGACGGACAGGCGACTACTGTGAGTGGCCGCTGGGTGACGCGTGGCCGGAACACATCGGCCCACCCATCCGGCACGCGATGACGCATGCCCGCATCGCGCGAGGAATCAGGCCCGACGGACCCGTACGAGGACACCGATGTCTCAGCTCCGTGCACCGGCCACGCGTCCCGACCGCCGTGAGGGCGGACGGCACGGACGGCCGGTCGCCCGCCCCGTTCCCGCGCTGCCCGAGACCGACATACGGTCCCAACTGCTGCGGCTGGCCGTGCTGCCGCCCGTCGCGGTCGCGCTCAGCGCCAGTGCCGCCGTGCTGTTCACCGTGCGCTCCACAGGCGCCCGGACGCACCTCGTCCTGTGGGCCGTGCTCGCCGGGGCGTTCGCCGTCGCGGTCGCGGCCGTCGTGATCGCCGCCGTGGCCGCGGACCGCGCCGCGCGCTCGGTGGGCGACCGCGTCGACGCGCTGCGGCGCAGCACCGCGCGCGGCGAGGCGGACCTGCGCTCCCTCGTCGAGGCGCTGCGCCGGGGCGAGGGGCCGCCGCCGCGGCGCAAGCAGCGCGGCGGGCCGCCGCGGGACGCCGACGACTTCGAACTGCTCGCCGCCGACCTGGCCCGCGCGCACGAGGGCGCCGTCACCGCCGTCGTGCACGCCGCGCAACTCTCCAGCCAGGCCGGCAGCGAACAGAAGCTCGAGGTCTTCGTCAACCTCGCCCGGCGGCTTCAGTCCCTCGTGCACCGGGAGATCTCGATCCTCGACGAGTTGGAGAACGAGATCGAGGACCCGGACCTGCTGAAGGGTCTGTTCCACGTCGACCACCTCGCCACACGCATCCGGCGGCACGCGGAGAATCTCGCCGTGCTCGGCGGGGCCGTCTCGCGGCGGCAGTGGAGCAACCCCGTCTCCATGACCGAGGTGCTGCGCTCGGCGATCGCCGAGGTGGAGCAGTACTCCCGGGTCAAGCTGGTGCCGCCGATCGACGGCGAGCTGCGCGGGCACGCCGTCGCCGACGTCATCCATCTGCTGGCGGAACTCGTCGAGAACGCCACGGTGTTCTCCGCCCCGCACACCCAAGTGCTGCTGCGCGCCAACCTGGTGACCGCCGGGCTCGCCGTCGAGGTCGAGGACCGCGGGCTGGGCATGCCGGTGGGGGAGCAGAACAAGATGAACGCGCTGCTGTCCGACCCCGACCAGGTCAATGTCGCGAGCCTGCTGGCGGACGGGCGCATCGGGCTGTTCGTGGTCTCCCAGCTCGCCCGGCGGCACGGCATCGACGTACGGCTCCAGTCGAACATCTACGGCGGCGTCCAGGCGGTGCTCATCGTGCCGCGGGGGTTGCTGGGCGCGGCGTGCGGCGCGGCGGGTACGCAGGGCGTGGGCCGCCCGAGAGACCCCGCGGGCCAACTACCCGCAGCGCCGACACCGCCGGTGGCCCCCGCAGCTCCCCTCGCTCCGGCGATGCCGGCGGCCGCCGCACCGCCGACGCCCTCCGCGGGGCCGGTGCCTCCTGCGGGGCCGGTGCTCCCTGTGCCGCCGACGTCCCCTGTGGCTCCCTTCGCTTCCGCGATGCCGGCGGCTGCCGCACCGCCGATGCCCTCTGCGGGGCCGGTGCCTCCTGCGGGGCCGGTGGCTCCCGTGCCGCCGACGTCCCCTGTGCCTCCCTTCGCTTCCGCGATGCCGGCGACTTCCGCATCGCCGATGCCCCCTGTGGGGCCGGTGCCCTCTGTGGGGCCGGTGGCCCCCGTGCCGTCGGCGCCCCCTGTGGCTCCCCTCGCTCCGGCGATGCCGGTGGCTGCCGCACCGCCGATGCCGCCTGCGCCGCCAGTGGACCCTGCGGTGCCGGCGGTCCCCGCGGTGCCGGTGGCTCCTGCCGTGGCGGCAGCGTCCGCGCTGCCGGTGGTACCGGTGTCGTCCGTGGAGACGGCGGGCGGCCAGCGGCGACTGGTGCCGGGCCAGAACCCCACCCGCCCGCCCGGCAGCGGCCCGTGCCCTGCCCATGCCGCCGGCCCCGGCACCGGCCCTGGCCCCGACGCTGCCTCGGGCCCTGGTTCCCGTCGTGGCCCGGGCGCTGCCTCGGGATCCGGCTCCCGCCGAGGCCCTGCCGCCGCCCCCGGCCCTGGCTCCCGTCCGGGACCCGCAGTGCCAGGTCGCCGTCCCGCCCCCGCACTTGTCGCCGATCCCGGACCTGGTCCTCGTTCCCGACCCGGACTCGGTGCCGGTGGCGATGCAGGTGTCGATCCCGCTTCCGCTACCGGAATCGGTGCCCATCCTGGCCCCGGTCTCCGACCCGGAGCGGGATTCGGTACTGATCCGGGTTCCCGTCCGGGCCTCGGTGCTGGTGCCGGCCCTGATCCGGGTTCCCGTCCGGGCCTCGGTGCCGGTGCCGGCCCTGATCCGGGTTACCATCCCGGCCCCGGTGCCGGTGTCGGCCCTGATTCCGGTCCCGGTGCCCGACCCAGCGGACGCGGTCCCGCGCCGCTGCCCGTGCGCGGGGTCGACGGGGCGCGAGCCAATCCGGCGGATGCCGTGCCCGGGATCCGGCCCGACGAGCGGTTCGCGCCCGTGCCGCTCGACGGGGTCGTGCGCGGCACGATGGAGCGGCCCCGGCTGCCGCGCCGCCGAGCCCAGGAACACCTCGTGCCCCAACTGAGGGGCGGCCCCGCGCCACGTCAGGGCGGTGACACCGCCGCCGAGCCGGACCCCGGTCTGATGGCCGCGTTCCAGCGAGGCATCGTCCTGGCCGAGTCCCAGCAGCACCCGGACACCCCCACCACCGGCGGCCCAACCGCCCCCCGCCCCTCCGGCGACACGGCCTACGGCCTCCTGGACCACACCGCCCTGGAACGCACCGCCCCGGACCACCCCACCCCGAACCAGGGCCCCGCGGAGCCGACCCACATGGGTGCCACCGACATGGGTGCCGTCGACATGGGCGCCACCCACATGGGCGCCACCCACATGGGTCCCCCGGCCATGGGTGCCGCCGACCTGGGTGTCCCAACCATGGGCGGGGCCTACATGGGCTCGGCCCATATGGGGTCCGCCCACACGGGTGCCGGCGACACCAGTGGGAGCCTCGGCGACCCGGACCGTGCCCCCGCCCACCGGCCCCGTGGGAGCGACCCGGCCGGATGAGTGGTGTTCCGATCGCCCCCACCCCCAGCGCTCCCGCAGACCTTCGTACCCCAAGGAGTCGATCGACCATGGCGAGCGATGTGCCGACCGCCCAGGTATCCGACCTCGACTGGCTGATGACCGGCCTCGTGCAGCGCGTGCCGCACACCACCAGCGCCCTGCTCCTGTCCTCCGACGGCCTCGTGAAGTCCGTGCACGGCCTCGACCCCGACAGCGCCGACCATCTGGCGGCCCTCGCCTCCGGCCTGTACTCCCTCGGCCGCAGCGCCGGCGTCAGATTCGGCGACGGCGGGGACGTACGGCAGGTCGTCGTCGAACTCGACGCGACCCTGCTGTTCGTCACCACCGCGGGCTCCGGCACCTGCCTCGCCGTGCTGGCCGGCCGCGAGGCCGACGCCGCCGTCCTCGGCTACGAGATGGCGATGCTGATCAAGAGCGTGCGCCCCTACCTGGTGACCGCCCCCCGGCAGCACTCCGCCGAACCCCGGGCGATGACGTCTTGAGCGTCACGGCGGCCGGCGACGGGCCCTGGCTCGACGACGCGGCCGGACGACTGGTGCGCCCCTTCACGGTCAGCGAGGGCCGTACCCGGCCCAGCATCGCGCTCGACCTCCTGTCGCAGGTGATGACCACCGGCGCCACCCCCCTCGGCTACCTCGGCCCGGAGCACGCCGAGGCGCTGGCCCTGTGCCGGGCCCCCGTGTCGGTCGCCGAGATCTCCGCCCACCTTCGGCTGCCGGCGGTGGTCACCAAGGTGCTCCTCTCGGACCTGGTCGACGGCGGCGCGCTGACCGCCAAGCCCCCCGCCTTCTTCCACAACCCGACGGACCGGTCCCTACTGGAGGCAGTGCTCGATGGACTACGACGACAGCTCTGACCTGTTCCCCACGGCCCTCAAGATCCTCGTGGCCGGGGGGTTCGGGGTGGGCAAGACGACCTTCGTGGGCGCCGTCAGCGAGATCGCGCCGCTCAGCACGGAGGAACTGCTCACCACGGTCAGCGCCGCCACCGACCGCCTCGACGGGATCGAGAACAAGGTCGAGACGACCGTGGCGATGGACTTCGGCCGCATCACCCTCGACCCGCGGCACGTGCTGTACCTGTTCGGCACCCCCGGTCAGGAGCGGTTCTGGTTCATGTGGGACGAGCTGTCCGAGGGGGCGCTCGGCGCCGTCGTCCTCGCCGACACCCGCCGCCTGGAGGAGTGCTTCGCCGCCGTCGACTTCTTCGAGGAACGCGGGCTCGGATTCGTCGTCGCCGTCAACGAGTTCGACGGTTCCCACCGGTACGAACCCGACGAGGTGCGGGCCGCGATGGACCTCGACCCCGCCGTCCCCGTGGTCCGCTGCGACGCCCGTATCTCCAGCTCCGGGGTCCAGACGCTGCTGACCCTCGTACGCCATCTCATCGCGCACGCCCCGGCCCCCGTGCCGAGCCACCGCGCCCACCGGTGACGGAGCCGCACCATGAGCTACGAGCCGCCGCGGCCACCCGTCAGAGGACTGCTGCTCACCCCGGAGGACAGGGAAGCGCCCGCCCGGGTACGGCGGTTGCGCGGCCTGGGCCTCGGCGAGCGCCCCGACGCGGGACTTGACGCCGTCGCCCACCACCTCGCCGGGCTCACCGGCACGCCGTACGCGATGGTCAACTTCATCGGTGAGGAACGGCAGTTCTTCGCGGGCCTGCGCGTCCCGGAGACACTGACGGCCGACGGGGGACACGGCGGCGGACCGGGGCTCGGCCGGACCCTCCCGCGCGAATACGGGTTCTGCACCCATGTGGTGGCCCGCCGCAGGGCGCTGGCCCTGGAGGACGTGCGCGACTACCCGCGCTTCGCGGGCAACCCCGTCGTCGACGGCTACGGCATCCACGCCTACCTCGGCGCCCCGCTCATCGACAGCACCGGGATGGTGCTTGGCACCGTGTGCGTGGCCGACCTGCGACCGCGGCCGTGGGGCAGGAGCGGTCTGGAGACCATCAAGGCGACGGCCACGGACCTCACCGCCCGGCTCGAACGCCGCGAGCACGACGGGCTGCCGCTGTGACCACGGGCTCCCCCGTGACCACGGGCGGGACGGCGGGGGCGTGAAGGAAAGCTGAGGCGCCGGTTAAGAAATCCTCGATGGACCCGGCCCCGCGCGTACGGCAGATTGCAGGGAGATTCCACACTCTTCCCCCGGTGAGGGCCCCTTCGGCGTGCCCGGAACCGGAACCTCACCACAGGAGCCGTAGCGTTGAAGGCGCTGGTCAAGGAGAAGGCGGAGCCGGGGCTGCGGCTCATGGACGTGCCCGAGCCGACCGTGGGACCCGGTGACGTGCTGATCAAGGTGCAGCGCACCGGCATCTGCGGCACCGATCTGCACATCCGGGCCTGGGACGGCTGGGCGCGGCAGACGATCCGCACCCCGCTCGTCGTCGGGCACGAGTTCGTCGGCGAGGTCGTGGGGACCGGCCGAGACGTCACCGACGTCGCCGTCGGCGACCGGGTCAGCGGCGAGGGCCACCTCGTCTGCGGGAAGTGCCGCAACTGCCTCGCCGGGCGCCGCCATCTGTGCCGGGCGACGGTCGGCCTCGGCGTCGGCCGCGACGGCGCGTTCGCCGAGTACGTCGTGCTGCCCGTCGGCAACGTGTGGGTGCACCGGGTGCCGGTCGACCTGGACGTCGCCGCGATCTTCGACCCGTTCGGCAACGCCGTGCACACCGCGCTGTCCTTCCCGCTCGTCGGCGAGGACGTGCTGGTCACCGGGGCCGGACCGATCGGTCTGATGGCCGCCGCCGTGGCCCGGCACGCCGGCGCGCGCAACGTCGTGATCACCGACGTCAGCGCGGAACGTCTGGAACTCGCCCGCAAGATCGGGGTGAGCCTCGCCCTCGACGTCTCCGGCGCGTCCATCGCCGACGGACAGCGGGAGCTCGGCCTGCGCGAGGGCTTCGACGTCGGCCTGGAGATGTCCGGCCGGCCCGAGGCGCTGCGCGACATGATCGCCAACATGACGCACGGCGGCCGCATCGCCATGCTCGGCCTGCCCGCCGAGGAGTTCCCGGTCGACTGGGCCCGGATCGTCACCTCGATGATCACGCTCAAGGGCATCTACGGCCGTGAGATGTTCGAGACCTGGTACGCCATGTCGGTCCTCCTGGAGGGCGGCCTCGACCTCTCCCCGGTGATCACCGGCCGCTACGACTACCGCGACTTCGAGTCGGCCTTCGCCGACGCCGCCGCCGGCCGTGGCGGCAAGGTCATCCTCGACTGGACCGTCTGACCCTCCGACCGGACCGCCCGCAGCGCAAGCCCTTCCAGGAGCACTCCATGTTCGACTCCGTGCGCGACGACCTGCGCGCCACCCTCGACGAGATCCGTGCCGCCGGGCTGCACAAGCCCGAGCGCGTCATCGGGACCCCGCAGTCCGCCACCGTGAACGTCACCGCGGGCGGACGCCCCGGCGAGGTCCTCAACTTCTGCGCCAACAACTACCTCGGCCTCGCCGACCACCCCGAGGTGATCGCCGCCGCCCACGAGGCGCTGGACCGCTGGGGCTACGGCATGGCGTCCGTGCGCTTCATCTGCGGCACGCAGGAGGTGCACAAGGAGCTGGAGGCACGCCTCGCGGCCTTCCTCGGCCAGGAGGACACCATCCTCTACTCCTCCTGCTTCGACGCCAACGGCGGTGTCTTCGAGACCCTCCTCGACGCCGAGGACGCGGTGATCTCCGACGCCCTCAACCACGCGTCGATCATCGACGGCATCCGGCTCTCCAAGGCCCGCCGCTACCGCTACGCCAACCGCGACCTCGCCGACCTGGAGGCCAAGCTCAAGGAGGCGTCCGGCGCGCGCCGCCGGCTGATCGTCACCGACGGCGTGTTCTCCATGGACGGCTACGTCGCCCCGCTGCGCGAGATCTGCGACCTCGCCGACCGCTACGGCGCGATGGTGATGGTCGACGACTCGCACGCCGTAGGCTTCGTCGGCCCCTCCGGCCGCGGCACGCCCGAACTGCACGGCGTCATGGACCGCGTCGACATCGTCACCGGCACCCTCGGCAAGGCCCTCGGCGGCGCCTCCGGCGGTTACGTCGCCGCCCGCGCCGAGATCGTGGCCCTGCTGCGCCAGCGCTCGCGCCCGTACCTGTTCTCCAACACCCTCGCCCCGGTCATCGCCGCGGCCTCGCTCAAGGTCCTCGACCTGCTGGAGTCCGCCGACGACCTGCGGCTGCGGCTCGCCGAGAACACCGCGCTCTTCCGCCGCCGGATGACCGCGGAGGGCTTCGACGTCCTGCCCGGCGACCACGCCATCGCGCCCGTCATGATCGGCGACGCGGCGCGGGCCGCCCGCATGGCCGAGCTGCTGCTGGAGCGCGGGGTGTACGTGATCGGCTTCTCCTACCCGGTGGTCCCGCAGGACCGGGCCCGCATCCGCGTCCAGCTGTCGGCCGCCCACTCCACCGAGGACGTCGACCGCGCGGTGGACGCCTTCGTCGCGGCGCGCGCCGAGCTGGAGGGCTGAGACGCCGAGCACACCGGACATCTTGCGATAATCGGTCGCATGATCGAAGCGCGGCGGCTCCACATCCTCCGTGCGGTGGCCGACCACCGCACGGTCACGGCGGCGGCCGCCGCGCTCTACCTCACTCCCTCCGCGGTCTCCCAGCAGCTGACGGCGCTGGAGCAGGAGACCGGCCACCGGCTGGTCGAGCGCGGCGCGAAGGGCGTACGGCTCACCCCGGCCGGCGAGATCCTGCTCCGCCACACCAACGCGGTCCTCGCCCAGCTGGAGCGCGCCGGGGCCGAGCTCGCGGCCTACGGCTCGGGCGAGGCGGGCACCGTGACCGTCGCCGCCTTCGCCACCGGTATCGCCCAGGTCGTCGCCCCGGCCGTGGCCCGGCTCGCCGCGTCGGCGCCCGGCATCCGCATCCGGGTCCAGGACGCGGAGGGCGACGCCAGCCTGCCGATGGTCCTGGACCGGCAGGTGGACGTGGCGGTCGCCGTCGAGTACCGGGGCGCCCCGCCCGCCGACGACCCCCGGCTCACCCACGTGCCGCTGTACGCCGAGCCGTTCGACGCGGTCGTGCCCCTGCACCACCGGCTCGCCGACGCCGCCGAGGTGCCCCTCGCCGAGCTGGCCAAGGACGTCTGGATCGGCCCGTACCCGGGCAACCCGTGCCACGACGTGGTCGTCCTGGCCTGCGAGAGCGCCGGTTTCCAGCCCCGCCTCGAACACTCCTCGGACGACTTCCGGGCGGTCGTCGCGCTGGCCTCCGCCGACGCGGGCGTGGCGCTCGTGCCGCGCTCGGCGCTGCGCGGCACGGACCTGTCGGGCGTGGTCGTGCGCCCGGTCGACGGCGTGGCCCCCACCCGCCGGGTCTTCGCCGCGGTGCGCCGCGGGGCCGAGGAGCACCCGCTGATCCGCCCGGTGCTGGACGCCCTCGGCGAGGCGGCGCGGACCTGAGGACTCCGTGACCGGTCCACGGCCGGGGGCGGTCGTCGGCGGCGCGGGGTGACTGTCGGTGGCACCGGCTACGGTGCGTCTCATGCCGGATGCCGAAGACGTACGTCGAATCGCCCTGTCCCTGCCCGAGACCACCGAGAAGGTCGCCTGGAGCATGCCCACCTTCCGGGTCGCGGGGAAGATGTTCGCCACACTGCCCGAGGAGGAGACCTCACTCGCCGTGCGCTGCCCCAAGGAGGAGCGCGACGAACTGGTGCTTGCCGAGCCCGACAAGTTCTGGATCGCCTCGCACGAGGCCCAGTTCGCCTGGGTCCGGGCCCGGCTCGCCGTGCTGGAGGACGAGGACGAGCTGCGCGACATCCTCGCCGACTCCTGGCGGCAGGCCGCGCCGCCCCGACTCCTCGACGCACACCCCGAGTTGGGCCTGCCCGGCGGAGTGTGAGACCGCCCGGCGCGGCATGGCATGATCCCGACGGCGGGAACGGCGGGGAGGGGAGCGGGCGGGCATGACCGGGACGTCGGCACGGCACGACAGCGTCACCAGGACCGGACACGGCGGGACGGGGACCGGACCCGGCGCGAAGGACGGCGTCCCGGCCGTCTGGTCACGGGACTTCGCACTGTTCTTCGTCGCGCGGGCCGTCGCCCGACTCGGCGACACCATGCTGCCCGTGGCCCTCGCCGCCGGACTCCTCGAACACGGCTACGGCGCGGGCGCGGTGGGCCTCGCCATGGCCTCGACCGCCGCCGCGTTCGCCGGGCTCGTCGTCTTCGGCGGGGTCGTCGCCGACCGGTTCAGCACCCGCAGACTGATGATCGGCGCCGACCTGGTGCGGCTCGTCACCCAGTCCGTCGCCGCCGCGCTGTTCTTCACCGGACACGTGGTGCTGTGGCAGATCTGTGCGATCGGCCTCGTCAACGGCGTGGCCGGCGCGGTCTTCCAGCCCGGCGTGGCCAGCACGGTGCCCCGGCTCGCCTCCGACATCCAGGGCGCGAACGGCGCCGTCCGCATCGCCGAGTCCGCCGCGCAGCTCGCCGGGCCCGCGCTCGCCGGACTGCTCGTCGGATTCGCCTCGCCGGGCGGGGTGTTCGCCGGGCACGCGGCCACGTACGCGGTCAGCGCGCTGTGCCTGCTGCTGCTCCGGCTGCCCCCGCTGCCCGAGGGCGCGCGTGCGGCGGGCGCCGGGATGCGCGCCTTCACGGCCGATCTCGTCGAGGGCTGGCGGGAGTTCAGGGCGCGCACCTGGCTGTGGGGCGTCATCGCCGTCTGGTGCCTGTACATGGTCGCGGTGTGGGGGCCGACCGTCCCGCTGGTCGCCACCGAGGTCGTCCAGCAGCACGGGGCGCGCGCCTACGGCCTGATCAACTCGGCCCTCGGCGCGGGCACCGTCGTCGGCGGGCTGCTCGCCCTGCGGCTGCGGCCCCGCCGGATGCTGCGGGCCGGCGCCGTCGCCCTGTTCGCGTTCGTCGCCTTCCCCGCGAGCGTCGGCGCGGGGCTCGGCGTGCCGGCCATGGCCGCGGGGGCGGCCCTCGCCGGGGCCGGGATGTCCTTCTGGGGCGTGATGTGGGCGACCAGCGTGCAGACCCAGGTCCCGGCCGACGTCCTCAACCGCATTCACGCCTACGACGTCGCCGGGTCCCTCGCGATGATGCCCGTCGGCCAGGCCCTGGCCGGCCCCGCGGCCGGTGTCCTCGGCGCCGGCCACGTGCTGCTCGTGGCGGCCGTGACGAGCGTCGTGGTCGCCGCGTCGCTCCTCCTGATCCCCGCCGTCCGAAACCTCCCCCGAGCGACCCCGGCCCCGGCAACGAACGGCCACTGACTCGTTTCCCCGGTGGACGGCGCCCTGGAGTGGCCAGGGAAGGCGCTTGGGCGTACGCCGGGGCAGCCCAGGGACCGCCGGGCTCGACGCCTCGACACGCTCGCCCCCGGGCCGGTGGCCGCGCCGGTCGGGCTCCGGCCTCCGAGCCGAGGCGGTCCGGTCAGGCGTGCGCGCCGGTGAACGTCGTGATCCGGGTGCGCAGTGCGGCCGGGTCCAGGCCGTGGGCGGTGAGGTGCTCCTCGACCGTGCCGTAGCGGCGCAGCTCACGGCGGCCCACGCCGAGGCCGAGCACCCGGTGCGGCACGTCCGCCAGCGCCTCGTTCACCACCCCGGCCGACGTCCCCGCGAGATACGGCTCGACGAGCACGACGTCCGTGCCCGCCGCCCGGGTCGCCCGGCGCAGCGCGGCCGCGTCCAGGGGCCGTACGGTCGTCGCGTACAGGACGGTCGTGTCGAGCCCCTCCGTCGCGGCGAGCACCGCGTCCAGCAGCGGCCCGACGGCCAGCACCACGCCCGAGCGGCCCTCGCGCACGGTCAGCAGCCGCTCGCCGTCGACCGGCCGCGGCCTCCGGTTGGCCTGCACGGACAGCCGTACGTACACCTTGTCGTCACCCGCGGCGACCGCGTGCCGCAGCAGCGTCGCGGCCTCGTCCGGATGCCCGGGGACGTGCACGGTCCAGCCGTCCAGGGTGTCGAGCAGCGCCACGTCCCCGGGCGCCATGTGGGTGTAGCCGCCGGCCGGCCAGTCGAACGAGGCGGCGGCGCTGACCAGCACCGCGCCCGCGTCCTGGTGCCCCAGGTCGAGTTTGACCTGCTCGAAGGGCCGCTCCACCAGGAAGCTGGCGAAGGTGTGCACGACCGGCCGCAGCCCGGTCAGCGCCAGTCCGGCCGCGGCCCCGACGAGCAGCTGCTCGCGGATGCCGACGTTGATCACCCGGTGCGGGTGGCGGCGCATCGCGTCGGTGAAGCCGTCCGCGCCGACCTCGGCGAGGACGACCGCGACACGCGGATCCTCGTCGAGCAGCCGGGTCACGACGGGGGCGAAGCGGTCACGCATGGTGTCCATGGGAGCGGGGTCCTTCCGCGGGAGGCGTGAAGTGGTGGGGGATCAGGCGTACTTGGGCTCGACACGGGCCACGACCACGTGCGGCCGGCCCGGGTGCGGGGCGGTGAACGCGGAGTGCAGCGCGGCGTGGTCGCGCCCGTCGACGGTCACCGCCGACCAGCCGGCGGCCGCGAAGCGCGCGGCGATCCCGCCGGGCCGGGCGTGGCTCGCGGACGCGTTGTCGACGACAACCGTGTGCAGCCGCTCCAGACCGGTCGCCCCGGCGAAGGCGATCGCCTCGTGGTTGCTGCCCTCGTCCAGCTCGGCGTCCCCGATCAGCACCCACACCCGTGCCTCGTCGAGCCCCTGGGCGCGCAGCCCGAGCGCCTGGCCCACCGCGATCGGCAGCCCGTGGCCCAGCGACCCGCTGCCGATCTCCGCGCCCGGCACCAGGGTCCGGTCGGGGTGGTGGCCGAGCGGGGAGTCGTAGGAGCCGAACCCCGGCAGCCACTCCTCGGGCACGAAGCCCTTGGCGGTCAGGACCGCGTAGTACGCCATCGGCCCGTGCCCCTTGCTCAGCAGGAACCGGTCCCGGTCCGGGGCGGCGCCCGTCCGCGGCCCGACGCGCAGCACCCTGTCGTACAGCACCCACAGCACGTCCAGGGTGGACGTCGCCGCCGGGCCGTGCTTCTCGTCGCCGGTCATCAGCCCCATCAGCCGGGGCAGGTCCTCGTAGGTGTACGTCCGCCCGTGTTCCTCGGTGATCGTCATGCCTCCGATCGTGCAACCTCGACCAAACTTGAGGTCAAGCGCCGACGCGCGGGCGGCGGCAGAAAGGGGTGCGCGACCACCGACCCGAGTGCGGTATTGTTTCCCTGCGCGTTTCGACCGGGGAAACCCCAGGTCAAACGGCACCGGGACGTGGCGCAGCTTGGTAGCGCACTTGACTGGGGGTCAAGGGGTCGCAGGTTCAAATCCTGTCGTCCCGACTCGTGAGAGTCGCAGGTCAGGGCCGGTTTCGGAGTCATCCGAAACCGGCCCTTGAACATTCTTGGGGACCAGATGGGGACCGGCGTCCTTGACCGAGGTCAGCGGGTCACGACGATCGGGCTCGGCAGTGAGCGTGGTCTCAAAGCCCTCTACCTATTATGGACTTCTCGACTCTGGGCCTGATCACGGGCCTTGTCACTGGCCCGTTGGCTTTGTGGCTTCGCCTTCGCTGGCGCGTGCGGCAAGAGCAGGCGCGCGGTGCCTACCTCGTTGGTATCGCTCAGGCTCTTCCCCGGGGAGGGCGGTTCGCCGGACGGTGCGGGGACGGAATCCGGCTTCGCCTAGTCGTGAACGGGAGCACTGAGCATGAGTGATCGCGAGCCCCTACGACGATGTCCTGCTCGGCGGACGACCTGTCCGACTGGTTCGATGCCCACCCGATCAAATAGCAGAGGGGAAGGGGCATCCGGGCGCGTGGCCGGAGCCCGCCGGATACCACTTGATCAGCTTCCCTGGTTCTGGTGGTGCAGAGGGCTCCGCATCATTGTTGCGAAGACCGGTGAGTCGGGTGGCGAAGTTGTTCAGGATCGTACGGACGCGATCACGCTACATAATTCCCCTCCACTGCCATGGCCGCGGCCCGTGACGGCCGCGCAGGCAGTTGATACGGAGCTGGGCCTGGTCCACCCACTCCGGATTACGGGCTGCGTGCTGGGCGGCGTACGTCACCATGCGAAGTTCCCGGGCGCCGGCCAGGATTTCGTACCCGGCCCACTCGGTGACGTCGTATCCGTATGCGGCACAGAATTCGTCGTACTCGGCCGGGGTTACGACGCCGGTCGTCTTCGACCGTACGGCGGTGGACACGAGATCCCATTCGGGCGGGCCGATCGAGAACCGTTCCAAGTCCATGATCACCCGACCGCCACCGACGAGCCGAACCAGGTTGCCGGGCCAGGCGTCGCCGTGGACTGCACACTCTGGTCGGCCCGTGGGCCGTGCGGCCCACGCGGCAACGAGATCTTGATGAAGGCCGCGCAACCACGAGAGGTCTTCGTTATCCAGGGTCGTAGCCGCCTTCAACCGCTCGTCGATCCGTACGAATGGATCGACGTGGCCAAGGTCGAACTCTGGTGTAGGCAGGGCATGGAGCTGGTGCAGAAGCTGCGCGACGTCAAGCACCGTGCCGTGCTCCTGCGGCGGGAGCTCTTCCCAAAAGGTGACCGGGCGGCCGTCTGCCTCGACGGGCTGGGGGACGTCGATCGGGCGTACGGCAGGCACATTGTTCTCAGCGAGCCAGTGGGCGACACGGACCTCGCGCGAGGCGGCAGCGCCCTGCCCGGCCCTGGCGATCCGCACGATCACATGCGGCTCGGGGAGGCGCCAGATCTGATTCTCGGCCATTCGCACTGGCTCGGCGCCGTCGCTTGCGATGCCTGCCTCCGCGCATGCCTGGTCTAGGACATGGCGGGCAGCCGCTGCTGTCGAGGCTGTCATGAAGAAACCGCAGTGGTGATGCGCTCACGCAATGCCAACGCCTCCTCGACACGGGGATGCTTCGCGGCGAAGGCCGCTAGCTGGCGAAGGTCGTCGGCAGCTCGGCGAGACGTGAGTCGGTCGACTTCATCCAAAGCATCGTGGCCGATCGCCGCCGCTCGCCGTGGGTCGCTCGTGGCCATGATCAGCGACGCGAGTTTGGTGCGGGAGATCGCGCGGGACCGCTTGAAGTCGTCGCCGTGGCCATGCACCGCGGCGGCGAGGCGTCGCGCGGCCCGGCCGGGGTCGTGGCCTTCTCTGACGACCAGGTCGAACAAAGCGTGCGCGGTGTCGCCGTTGTGCTGGGGTTCGTCGTAGTACGCCATCCATGGCGGGTCTTCACTGGGGCGTGTCTGCCCGAAGGCTTCATCTGCCTCTCCCACGGCAGCCAGGCAGTCTCGTACGTTGCCCATCTTCCCGAACGCCCGAGCCCGTGCGGTGTGAAGCATGGCGCGCTCGGTCGCTGTGATTCGATCCGACCGCACCAGGCCCTTCTCCGCGTAGGTGAGCCCGTCATCTGGTTTACCGATCCACACGGCTTGCCGGGCGAGGAAGCTGAATGCCTTGGCTCGCAGGTGCCAGTTCCCTGCCTCCTCGGCGCAGTCGGCAGCAAATATGAAGGCCCCGGTGGCGTAGGCATGCCGGTAGGCGTCGAATGCAGAAGCGCCGACGACGATGCCCAGATGTGAGATGGCTGCCAAGAGATCGGCACGTAGGTGATCGGCGCAGCGCACATGGAGGAGGCCGGCGGCCCAGTGCATGGCAGGGCCGGCGACATCGCCGACCAAGCCTCCGCCACCGAGTTTGTTGTCCAACTGGCTGATGACTGAGGCAACTTCCCGAACCTCGTCAATGGTGCCGGGACTGATCGTCTCCGGCAGCACCAGTGCGGGAGGTGTGAACGCCTCGGCGATGTTCATGGGGGTGAGGGCGGCAAGACCGCCGGCTTGGAGGAGCGAGCGTCGGTACACGGACTCATGGCTTCCTGAGCGAGGGGATACATCATCTCTGCCCAGGATGCGGCCTGTGTGTACCTGAACTGTCCCTTCCGCAGCGTTGCGGCGACGCTTATCGGCATCAGAGGGCCTTTTTTCGGCATGGCGTTTGCCGAAGGCCATCGGCCAGGCTCGGCCGAACACGCCACCGGTGTCGAGCGCGTCGTCAAGCCGTTGGGCCACTTCTCGTTGGAGCGAGGGATAGTTGCCCTTCTCGACCATGAGGATCATGTCGTCGCTGACCTGGGTTAACCGCCCCAGGGCCTTCGCCGATAGCGCTTCCGCCTTGCGGCGCTGGCGCAGCTCGTAGCCGAACCACTCTTGTGGCGATGCTCCTGGATCGAGTTGCTTTTCTGGCTGTGGCATCTCCCGTCCCCGTCACTGTGATGCCGAACTCTTGGTGTCTCGGCATCAGGTTCTGCACACGCTCGGCGCGCTCTGCCTGAATGGTTGCTGATCGGTTCGGTTCCAGTACACACCGCAACCGCCCCCTGTCGAAGGGGGTTTCGGTACAACGGACGGAGCATCTGTGAGCGCGCTTCTCGACGCTGACGCAGCGGGCACTTCTGTGCGAGCAACGTCCAGAAGTGGGCGCAGTCAGTACGACGTGACGTTCGACGTAGAGGCCAGGCTCCTTGCCGGCGTCCGGCGCATTGTGCGTGAACACCTTCGTTGGTGGGACGTCAGCGAGGAGGTATCCGATCGCCTTCTCTTCGCCATCAACGAGTTGTTGACGAACGTGGTGGAGCACACCGAGCCGGACGCAGGCGGGCACCGCATGGCGAGCCTCCTCGTGCAGTACGTTCCCGGCGGTGTCACCGCAGTCGTCACCGACCATGACGTTCGGCCGTTGGTGCGAAAGACCGCGGCTCCTCTTGACGAGAGCGGCCGCGGTCTCATGCTCGTCCGCGCATTGGTGGACGAGTCGTCAGTGTCGATGTGGGACGCAGGAAAGGACATCTGGGTCTTCATCGCCGACCCGGATTCCTCGTCGACGAGTCCTCAAGATCCCTCCACCGAGACCGTGCAGTAATGGCTAGCGAATCCCCCCAAACCATCTGATCCGAGGCCCTCCAATGTCCTACGCGTCAGCGGCTGGTGTCACCTCCAGCCGTAGCGGAGACCGAGTCATGTCCTCCAGCGACCTGCCCCTGATCGTCAGCCCGGTCGGCGCCGACACCGATCTGCGGGCCGCGCTGGAGGACCTGAGGATCGGGCGCTATCACGCTACCCGTGACCTGTTGTCCAGAACGGGCGGGAACTGGGCGCTGCGTACGAGCCGCAGCCGGCTCCTGGCCGTCGGCGCGGGGGAGGGCGGCGTCTTCAAGACCTGGGTGGACGAGGAGCCGACCAGCGCGGACGCGTGGATGATGTGGGGGCGGGTGCTCACGCGGGCGGCGCTGACTGCCCATCGTGGTGGTAGGGGCGAGGGTCTGGTGGCGCGCGCCGTGGTGATGGCGCGGGACGCCTGCTGGAAGGCTGCGTCGCTGCTGCCGGAGTGTCCGGTGCCGTGGGTCTGTCTCCTTCATCTGACCCAACTGCCTTTCGATGCACGCTACTTCGACCCGCACGTGCGCTCCCACCGTGAGCCGTGGAACCGGCTGGACGATCCCACGATGATCCATGAGGGGCCGTGGCCGCTCCTGGCCGAGATCAACTGGCGCCATCCCGGTAACCGGGAGGGGCATCACCGGATGCGGGAGGCCCTGTGGCACCGGGGCAAACCCGGCGCCGCCATGAACTACTCGTGCTGGGAGGCTGCGGGCCCGCAGACCAACCCCGAACTGCTGATGCTCCCGATCTACGCGCTCATGGACATCTACCGGCAGAGGCACGGTGGCGGTCATGGTGCGGCGCTCCGGTTCTGGCAGGACGACGGGCCTGCGAGCCACGCACGGCGGGCCCGGGACGGCTGGTTCGCCAAGATTCCGCCCGTTCAGCACGCGTGGCTGTCCCTGCCGGACCTCAACCACCTGGCGCACGCCCTCGTGGCGTGCGGTGAGGACGCGCGGGCCGTGTTCCTGGCGATGGGCCCCTACGCCACCCCGGAACCATGGCAGGACATCAACACCAGTCTCGGCCGCAGCTACGACTGGACGACCGAATTCCTCCGCGTCCGGACGTCCGCCCTGCGGTGAGTCCCGTCGTGATGAACAGCCGGGCACCTCCGTCCCCCTTGGCCATCCCTCCCAGATCTGTCCCCGTACCTCTTCCCCGTCTGAAAGTGGATCTCTGGTGTCTCCCAGAAGACGTTCCAGCACCATAGCCCCGGACAGTGACGACGACGTCCTGGCCGCCCTCGGGATCAAATCCGAGCTCTCCCGCAAGATGGGCTCATTCGGTAATTTTGCGATCTCGTTCAGCGTGATCTGCATCCTGGCCGGCGGCATGTCCCTGTTCGGGTTCGGCATGGGCCATGGCGGGCCCGTGGTCATGCTCGGCAGTTGGATCGTGATCGGTTTCATGACGTTACTGGTCGGGCTGTCGCTCGCCGACGTCGTCTCCGCCTACCCCACCAGCGGCGGCCCCTACTTCATGGCCGAGAAGCTGGGCGGCGCGCGCTGGGGGTGGGTGACCGGCTGGCTGAACTTATTGGGCCTGCTCGGCGCCATAGCCGGCATCGACTACGGCGCCGCGGCATTCGTCGGCGCCTTCGCCCAACTCCAGTGGGGCATCACCCCCACCGACACCACGACCATGGCGGTCTTCGGCGGCATCCTGCTCCTGCACGGGCTGATCAACTCGCGCGGCATACGCCTGGTGGACGTCCTGAACAAGATCTCGGTGTGGTGGCAGCTCGGCGGTGTCGCCGTCATCGTCGGCACGCTCACCCTGGCGCCGGCCGACCACCAGTCGGTGAGCTTCGTCTTCACCCACTTCCACAACGACACCGGGTTCACCAGCCCCTTCTACGTCGCTCTCGTCGGCTCCCTGCTGGCGGGCTACACGTTCTGCGGCTACGACGCCTCCGCCCACGTCGCCGAGGAGACCACCGACGCCCAGGTGTCCGCGCCGAAGGGCATCGTCCGCTCCATCTGGGTGTCCTGGGCAGCCGGCTTCGTCCTGCTGGCCGGGCTGCTGTTCGCCGTCCAGGACTACACGGCCACGCAGAACACGGCCACCGGTGTGCCGCCGGCTCAGATCTTCCTCGACGTCCTCGGAGCCGGCGGGGCGAAGGCGTTGCTGGCGGTCGTCATCGTCGCCATGCTGTTCTGCGGCAACGCCGAGGTCGCCGCCGCCTCCCGCATGATCTACGCCTTCTCCCGCAGCCAGGCCCTGCCCGGCTCCCAGAGCTGGCGACGCGTGAGCGCACAGACGAAGACCCCGACCCGCGCCGTGTGGGTCGCCGTCGTCATTCCGTTCCTCCTCGCCCTGCCGGCGCTGTGGTCGCCCGCCGCCTACGGTGCGATCACCGCGATCAACGCGGTCGGGATGACGCCCGCCTACGGCATCCCCGTCTACCTCGCCCTGCGCAAGGGCCGGGACTACAGGCCCGGTCCGTGGAGCCTGGGCCGCTGGCGCCGGCCCATCGGGATGATCGCTGTCGCCTACGTCGTCGTCATCACCGCCGTGTTCTGTCTGCCGCAGTCCACACCGATCACCGCCGACTCCTTCAACTACGCCGGCATCACACTGCTCGTGGCGCTACTGCTGGCCTGGGGCACCTGGCTGACCCGCGGCAAGAGGGACTACCAGCTCACCGCCGCGCAGCCCGGTGAAGCCCTGCTCGGCGAAGGCGGCTTCTGATGACCACACAACCGCCGATCCGCACCGAAGCCCCCTGGCCGTCCGGACCGGTCTCGCGCGGGGTGCTGAACGGCCTCCTGAAGGAGGGGACCCTCACGGAGATCATGCTGGCCGTGCCGGACATGCAGGGACGGCTCCAGGGCAAAATCTTCAACGCCCGGGTCTTCCTCGACCGGATGACGGACGGCGCGGAAATGTGCTCGTACGTCCTGGCCACCGACATCGACATGACCCCCCTCGACGGCTTCGACCTCACCAGCTGGAAGCAGGGCTACGGCGACTTCGTCGTCCGGCCCGACCTGGACACCGCCCGCATGCTGCCGCACCGGCCCGGTACCGCCCTCGTGATCGGCACTCCCCTCCAGGACGGCACACCGGTCCCCGTGGCTCCCCGGCACATGCTCCAGACGCAACTCGATCGCCTGCGCGAACTGGGACACCTCGTGAAGGTCGGCGTCGAAGCCGAGTTCGTGCTCTACACCGACACACCGTCCGGGCGCATCCCCGCGTGGGGCGAAAACCTCGACTACGGCCTCCAGCACGCACCCCTCGTCACTGACTTCTTCCGCCATCTGAGCGACGCGCTGAGCGACGCCGGCATCGTCCACGAGGCGATCAAGACGGAAGGTGCGGCGGGGCAGGCCGAGGTGACGTTCGCCTACCGGGACGCGCTTGGCGCCTGCGACGACTACGCCACCTTCCGGCACCTCGTCCACGACATCGCCGCACGACACGGCATGCTCCCCGCTTTCATGGCGGCCCCGGAGACCGGAGTCGGCAGCGGCCTGCACCTGCACCTGTCCCTGTGGTCCGAGAACGAGGACCCGGAATTCGCCCACGACCAGGGGCAGACCCTCCCGCCGCTGATGGAACGCGCCATCGCGGGACTGCTCTCGGCCCTGCCACACCTGGCCCCGCTGTACGCACCCGTGGTCAACTCGTACAAGCGCTACCAGCCGCGCTCGTTCGCCCCTGTTCGCTACAACTGGGGCATCGATCACCGCGGCTGTGCGGTCCGGGTCACCGGCCACGGCGACAGCGCCAGACTCGAAGCCCGTCTCGCGGGCGCCGACGCCAACGCCTACCTCGCGCTCACCGCCTACCTCGCCGCCATCGGCTATGGCATCGAGGTCGACCTGCCCGTGCGGCCGGCCTGCGACGGCGACGCCTACCAGGACCGGTACGCGATGCCCTTCTACTCCGACCTGGACGAAGCACTCCAGCACTTCGCGCACGGCATCCTCGCCGAAAGCCTGCTCGGCAAGGACGTCGTACGGCACTACGCCGCTGCGGCCCACGCCGAACTCTCCTGGCACCGCAGATATGTCACCGACCTGGAACGCCGCCGCGGAATGCGCTGAGACTCCCTGCCACCAGGTGCCTTGGCCCCGGACCGGACAACGGTCCGGGAACGAGGCCCTGCCCCCTGCCACCGGCCACGCCGTGAAACCCGCGGCCGCACTGACAGTGAAGAAGAGCTATTCCGTGGCCAACATCAACGTGCTCGACCCGGGGGCCTCGCCACTCGACTACTACGGTTCCGAACTTCGCCGGTTCCGGGAGAAGGCGGGCCTGTTACAGAGTCAGCTTGGTGAAATAATCCACTGCACGGGGTCACTTATCGGTCAAATCGAAACCGCCAGGAAGCTCCCCACGGCGGATTTCAGCGCACGGGCCGACGCTGCCCTGAAAACGGGCGGGGCGCTGTCCCGGCTCCTGGAACTGGTCCTGAGGAGTCAGCTTCCGAGCTGGTTTCGGGAGGTCGCGCAACTGGAAGCGCGGGCGACCGAGATCTGTATCTTCCAGATGGGCATGGTCCATGAGCTCTTGCAGACCCGGGCCTACATCCATGCGGTGCTCCGCGCGTTCGAAGAAACCAAACCTGAGGACTGGACCGCTGTGCGGCTGACCCGGCAGCGCATTCTCGAAAAAGAGAAACCGCCGATCTTATGGATGGTTCTCAGCGAGGCCGCACTGTACCAAGAGGTCGGCGACCGGGAGACCATGCGTGGACAACTCACCCACCTGGCCTCCTTCGAGCGCAATACAAGGATCAACGTCCAAGTCCTGCCGTTCTCGGCCGGAGCACACCCGGGATTTACAGGATCATTCACCGTCTTCCAATTCGCGGCCGACCCCGCCGTCGTCTATGCCGAGGGGTACGCAGGTGGGTACCCGGCGGCAGATGCGAAAACAGTTGAAACCTGTTCCCTCCGGTACGACCACCTCCGGGCCGCCGCACTATCCATCAGGGACTCGGCGGAGCTGATGCGGAAAATGGCGGAGGAACGTTTTGGAGAGCGAGCGACGTAAGTTCATTTACTGATATTTCACAGCCATTGGCCCGAAGGGCCTTCGTGCCTTCCAGGTAAACCCCCGTTCTCAGGAGAGTATCTTGCTCGCAGCACCTACTTTTCCCAGCATCAGAGACGCATACGTGGCCTTGTTGCAGCTCGCGACGGAGGAACCCGAGCACCGGATCGACGCTCGCGGCAACGCGGCCCGTGAGGTGATCGGCGTCAGTTTCCGTCTGCCTGACCCGCGTCAGCGGCTGCCCTACCTGGTCGAACGCAGGGCCAATCCGGTGTTCCAGTTCGCCGAAGCGCTCTGGTACCTCGCCGGCCGCCGCGACCTGGAGATGATCGGCTACTACGCGCCGTCCATGCGTTCCAGCAGCGCGGACGGCGTCCACCTCGGTGGATCTGCGTACGGTTACGCCCTCTTCCACCCGGCCGACGGTGGGCCATCCCCCTTCGACCTGGTCGTGGAGCTGCTGCGGAACGAGCCCGACAGCAAGCGCGGCTACCTGCCCGTGTTCTCGGCCGCCGAACTCGCCGACCGCTCCAACCCGGACGTCGCCTGCCTGGCCGGTCTGCACCTGCTGCCCCGAGATGGATGCCTGCACATGGTGTGCACCATGCGGGCGAACGATCTCGACTGCGGCCTGCTGTCCGACGTGTTCTCCTTCACGATGGTCCAGGAGTACGCGGCCATCCAACTCGGGCTGCGCCTGGGCACGTACACGCACACGATCGGCTCCGCGCACGTCAATGACCACAATGCCGACCGGGTCCGTCGTGTGCTGGGCGAGGCAGCCGGCGGCCCGGCAGTGCACTTCGCTTTCCCACCGATGCCCGAGGACACTGCCGCGGCGACCATCGAGCGCCTGCTGGTCCACGAAGAGGCGCTGCGCACCAACGAGCTGCGCTACACCGCACTGCACATCCAGAGTCGTCTCGACCTGCATCCGTACTGGCAGCAGGTCGTGATGCTGTTCGAGCTGTACCGGCAGATCCAGCACGACCAGGTTGCCGTCGTCGATCCGGCGCTCCTGCACGCCCTTGACGCGGGCCTGCGCTGGCTGATGGTCCGCAAGTGGCCGGCCTGCGCCGCGGCGGTCGACGGGGGTGTGCAGTGAGCGCGGGCAAGCCGATGGGCGGTGCCGTGGTGGACGGCGTCGACTTTGACCGGTGGGCTGTCATCCTGTGCAAGCCCGACGCCGTGGCGCGCGGGCTGACCTCGCGCATCCTGGAGATGGTCGCGTCCGCGGGCTTCACCGTCACCGACCGCATGGACGCCATCGTCCAGCCGTGGCAGGCGCACGTCGTCTACCGGGACATGCTCGCCGACACCGGCCGCCGCGACCTGCGCGACCTGCCCGCGTCCATCGACGCCGCCTACGTGGGGCAGCCCGTCACGCTGGCCCTGGCGCACGGCGAGCCGGGTATCCACGCCCGGCTGCGGCAGCTCATCGGCCACACCGATCCGGCCCGCGCGGTGGCCGGGACGATCCGCGGCGACCTGGGCGACGACAGCCTCACTGTCGCGCGGGCGGAGAACCGCCTCGTGCACAACCTGGTGCACACCTCCGACGACCCCGCCGGGGCCCGCCGCGAGTACGGCACGTGGTACGGGCCGGGCCGCCGCCTGACGGTGACCGACTTCGACCGCTGCTCGGTCGTCCTGTGCAAGCCGGACGCCGTCGCGCGGGGCCTGGCCGGCGCCGTGCTCGACCGGATAGCCGCCGCCGGCGTCCAGGTCGCCAACCGGATCGACGTCACCGTGCAGCCGTGGCAAGTTCACGTGCACTACTGGGACCTCCTGGTCGACGCCGACCACTTCCCCGACCGGGACATCCCCGCGTGCCTGGACGACACGTACGCGGGCAAGCAGGTCACCGTCGCCCTCGCGTACGGCGAGCCGGGCATCCACGGCCGGCTGCGTCAGCTCATCGGGCACTTCGACCCCACCCGCGCCGCTGCCGGCACCATCCGCGGCGACCTCGGCAACGACAGCCTCGACGCCGCTCTCGAACAGAAGCGCCTCGTACACAACCTGGTGCACACCTCCGACGACGCGGACGCGGCCCGCCGCGACTTCGGCACCTGGTACGGCGCCCGCCACCGCGTGCTGCTCACCGCCCCGTCGGTTGACGTGCCCCTCCAGACCACGCGCACCCCCGCTGACCGTCCCCAGTCCGGAGGCCCCCTGTGACTGCCCCTTCCATACCGCGCCGCCGCATGCTGCCCCTCCTGAGCCCCGAGCAGATCAGCGCGCTCAGTCCCGGCCTCGCCGACGTGATCGAGTACCGCAAGTCGGGGCTGTCGCTGAATCACGTCGTCGGCTGCCCGCTGGACTGCGGCTACTGCGTCCGGCACCTGTTCGGCAACTTCGAAATGAAGACGCCGCGGACGCTGATGAGCGACGAAGCCGCCGTCGCCCTGCTGGTCGGCCACCCGTACTTCAGGCCGCACAAGACACCCGTCCAGATCTTCAACCGAGCCACCGACCCGATGCTGCCGGTGGTCAAGCCCCACACGTTCGAGGTCCTGCGATTGCTCGACGAGCAGTGCCTGACCAACCACGTCCTCGTCATCACCCGGTGGCGGGTGAGCGCGAAGGACTGCGCCACCCTCAACTCCTTCAAGAACCTGCGCCTGACGGTCCTCGTCACCCACTCCGGCATCGACCACCCGGAGATCGAACCCGTCAACTCCACGTACGCCGCCGACAGCCTGCGCATGCTGTACGAGCACGCCGAGAACTACCGCACCGTCCTGTACTGGCGGCCCATCGTGCCCGGCCTCAACGACTCCGACGAGCACATCGAGCAGGCCCGCGAACTGTCCCTGCACGCGCACGCCACCGTCTTCACGGGCCTGTTCTTCCGCGACGAGATCAAGGCGTACTACGAGGACCACGGCATGCCAGTGCCGTACGAGGACACGGCCCGGCGGAAGATCATGCCGGAGCAGGCGGAGCAGCGCATCCTGGACGCCTTCGCCCTGCCCACGACGGCCGGTGGCGCCGCGTGGGGGACGCTGTTCCGCAAGACGAGCTGCGCAGTCGCCTACGCCTGGGGCGAGGCCGACTACAACGGCCACTACGGCGTTCGGGAACTGTGCGACATCTGCCCGTCCGAACAGATCGCGCTGTGCAAGAAGTCCTGGGTCAGGCCGCCGATGGACGCCGTCGTGCGCGAAGCCCACGCCCTGGGAGCGGTGGGCGACGTCGAGGTCAACGACCGTGCCATCGTCGTGGAGGGACTGGACGAGCCGCCCCGCTACTACCTGCAGCACGGCTTCGGCTACCAGTGCCACGACCGGAGCAAGCCCCACCACTACCGCCGGCACGGCCGGGCCCCCATCGGCTGGGAGGCGGAGAACGGACCCGACACGCCATGAACTTCGCCACCTGGCCCGCGCTGCTCGTCGTCGACGTCGAAGGCAACGGCACCAACCCGCCCGACCTCGTCGAAGTCGCCGCGCTGCCCATCCGGGACGGACGCCCCGACAAGAGCACCGCGGGCTGGTGGCTGACCCGCCCGAACCGCTCCGTCACCCCCTTCGCCACCCGGGTGCACGGGCTGACCAACGACGCCTTGGCCGACAAGCCGGCATGGGCCGAAGTCGCGGACAACGTGCACGCCTTCCTCGGCGACACCTGGATCTGCGCGCACCACGCGCACACCGACTACCGCGTACTCAGCGCGCACCTGCCCGGCTGGGAACCCGCCGGCGTCCTGGACACGCTCCGGCTGGCCAAGGACGCCTTCCCGGGCCTGGACGGCTACAGCCTCGACGCCCTGATCAAGCACGTCCAACCCGACCTGCGCGGAGCGCCCGGCGGTCGGCACCGGGCCACCTTCGACGCTTTCGCCACGGCGCAGCTCCTGATCGCCATGGCTTCCCGCTACGACACCTGGGACCAGTTGGTCGCCGCGGCCGTGCCGCCCGGCCTGCCCGGCGCCCCCGAACCAGAAAAGGACCCCACCCTGTGGTGACTTCCTCCTCCCAGCCCCTCCGGGTCGCCGTCCTCGGCACCCACTCAACGGGTAAGACGACGCTCCTGAAGCGCATAGAGATGGAACTGCGCGCCCACGGCGTCACTGTGGCGCGCACCGGCCGGCTCGGTAAGCGCGCCGCGGCGGCCGGCCTGCCCAAGATGCAGCACCACACCGCCCAGTCCACCGAGTGGATCATCGCGCAGGGCATCCTCGACGAGACCAACGCCGCCGCTCAGGGCGCCGAAGTCGTCCTCATCGACCGCGCCGCTCACGACGCCGTCGCCTACTTCGAGGCCGCGATGGCGTTCCGCGCCGAGACCCCGCCCCGGCTCGAACGCGAACGCCTGCTGGCCCTTGCCTCCACGCAACTCCCCAAGTACGACCTGCTGTTCGCGACGGTCCTCGACGAGAGCGTGCCCGTCGACACCAGCCACGACTACGACGCCGCTTTCCGGCGCCTCGTCGATGAGCGCGTGCACCGTCTCCTGGCCAACGACGTCGTCCCCCACCAGCGGGTGACCAGCGACCCCGACAGCCACACGCATGCCGTAGACGTCGCCGTCCAGCGCTGCCTGCGGGGGGAACTCGTATGATTCCCTCTCCGCCCGCCGGCCACATCACCATCGCGGGGAAGACCGTTTCCCGGCTCGGGTTCGGCACCATGCGTCTGACCGGCCCCGGCACGTGGGGTGACCCGGACGACCGCGACACCGCGCTCAGTGTGCTGCGCCAGGCCGTGCACACCCACGGCATCGGCCACCTCGACACCGCCGACGCCTACGGCCCCCACACCGTCGAACACCTCATCCGCGAAGCGCTCCACCCCTACCCCGACCATGTGCTGATCGCCACGAAGGTCGGCATGGTCCGCCCCGCCCCCGGCCAGTGGACGCCGCTCGGCAACCCCTTCTACCTACGGGCCTGCGTCGAAGCGAGCCTGCGCCGTCTGAAGGTGGAGCGGCTGGAGCTGTGCTACCTGCACCGCATCGACCCCGAGGTCTCGCGCGACGACCAGATCGCCGTGCTGCACACCCTGCAGGACGAGGGCAAAATCGGGCACATCGGCCTGTCGAAGGTCACGCCCGAGGACATCCGGTACGTGCTCAAGCACCGGCCCGTCGCCGCAGTGCAGAACGTGCTGAACACCACCGACCGCGACGACCCGGCCGTGGAGATGTGCCGCGACCTGGGCATCCCGTACGTGGCCTACCGGCCGCTGGACGCCGGCGTCCTGGCCCACGCCCACGGGCCCGCCACCCCGCTGCACTGGCTCCTCTCCCAGGGCCCTCACATCGCCCCCATCCCCAGCACCAGCCAGCCCCGGCACCTCGACGAGATCGTGTCCGCCGTGCAGAACGGCCCGACCTGATGCCCACCGCAACAGCCACCACGCCCGCGCCGCGCCATCACGCCCCCTACGAGGACTGGCGGCCACCGGTGACCGGCGTCTCGCTGCTCGTCCCGGTCGGAGCCGACCACATCACCGTCATCGACCTCCACGGCATGCTGATGCTGCCCGTAGGCAGCATGCACGACGGGCAGACATCGGAAGAAGCCGGCCACCGGGTACTCACCGACCCCTCCGGCAGGCTGCGGATCCTGCGACGCGTCGCCATCGACCGGGTGCAGACGCGGCGCCGCAAGGTGATCACCCACGTCATGGCCACAACGCCCATCACCCACGGCGCGGCGGTAGGACTGGTGTACCGGGACCCGCGGGCCACCGTACGCGTCATACCAACCCTCCAGTTGCTCGACCGGTGGCCGACCGGCAGGGCACGTCTCCTCATCAGCCTGCAGGCCCTGGCGACCGGAGAGACAGCCTGCATCGAGAGCGGGGCCGTGCAGGCCCCAATACCCCCAGTCCTCGGCGCGTAACGCCCCCAGGCGCGACTGGCCGTCATCTGCGGCGGCCCGAGCGTGGGTACATGCTGGCGGTCGAGATCCTGCTGAGCCGGTGCGCGAAGTGCCTGTACGACTGGTAGTCCATCAACAACCAGCGCGTCGAAGGGCTGTTGAGCTCATACGATCAGCCGTCGGTCCTGAAGTAGCCAACAGCTGCGTCGCTGTGACCTGCCTCGTCCGGCCGGGCAGCCGGGGGCATGTCCTGACCGTCATCGCTCTTCGCGGCACAGTGCGATCCCGCCCTCAAGATCCTCGGTCGGGGCCAGTCCCGGGAACAGGCCCGGTGTGAAGGGCAGGAGGTATGGCGATGGGGTAGTACGAAGGCGAGGCTGGACGTGCCCTTTCGTACGCCTGGGTCAGGTATCGAGAGCGTCGTCGGCCTGTTGATTGCTGTTGCGTCGCCGTCGCGGCGTTCGTTTGGGTTTCGGGATGTGACTGGGACGGGAGACGATGATCACATCGGTGATGTTGGGAAGTTTCAGGAGAGCGTTGCGGGTGGTTTCTTATTCCTGGACGGAGGAGGACTCGTCGTATATGGAGACGGTCATCTCCGGTAGAGCGAGTTTCCGGAAAGGTAGCCGATGTAGTCATCGTAGATCTCTTTCTCGAAGGTCTTGAAATCGGTGGCCTTGCGCGCGTATTTGACCTCGATGAGCAGAGCGAGCGAAGGGATGCCGAAATCGGCGCGGTAGATGCTGTGGCCGAGCCTCTGGAGGGTTTCTTCCTCGACGAGGTCGTCGAATACAGGCCGGAGCATGAGCCAGAGGATGTTTTGGATCTCGCGTTCCGAGGTGATGGGCCACTTGATGGGGTTGTCGAGGTGGTCACCGTCGTAGCGCCATTGCCGCATCGCAGCCTCGAAACGGTTCAGGAGAACGCCTGCATGGGTGCGGCTTAGCAGAGTCTCGTCGATGCTGGCGGTGACTATCTGGGCGGTGGCCTCAAGGAGTGGCGCTGCCCGAGGCGCGGTTGGCTGCCCTGTATTGGTCAGGAGGATGTAGCTGATCAGCGGGGACTGCAGTCGCCGCAGCTCGTCCTGGCCTGCGAGCGGTACGTCTTTGGCTGAGACGGTCAGCCAGTGAATACAGGCGGCTCCTACCGGATCGCGGATGCTGCGGGCGTCCACCGCAACGACGGTTGTGGTGCCGAGGATGCGCCGGGCGTGTTCCTGGAAAAGGCTCAGGAGGATGTTGGCAGGGCGCAGCTCCGGGTCTTGGAGGGCCTCGGCCAGCCATGTGCGGGCTTGCGGAATGTCATCCTGCATTGTGTTGACGGCGAGCGCGAGTCCGATGATCTGTCCGCGGTCGTTGACGAAGGTGATCCCGTCGTCCTGGAACGGGTTCTTCCGCATGAGGGCAGGCAGGCTGGCGGGCAGGTGTTTCCGGCGGCGGACTGGGAGGCGGCTGTTGAGGAGAATCCGGCGAGGCCGTAGCCGAGGACGGCCAGGCCGTGAGAGTGGGCGAAGCAGTGCTCGAACGGGTCGTATTCGTCCAGGCCGCGCCCGGGGGGCCTGCTTGTCTTGTCTCCGGCCTGGCCGAACTGGAATGTCGGGGACTGGTAGTAAGTCCCGCTCACTTTTCTACCGCTGCTCGAACCGACTGGCGTCCCGATGACCACGGACAGGTCGCCGGCCAACTGCAGGTGGCCGAGTCGATCCAAGCGGCCGGCAATGCTGGCCGCACCCTCGTAGCGGCCAAAGGCCCCGAGCAGATCGAATGTCGTCTGGTCCAGTTCCTTGAGAATCCTGAACTGTCGGCTCTGGCAAGGACACGGACCACATCGTCGAAGGTCTCCCGTCGGCTCTCTAGTCACGCCTCGCTGGCAGAGATTCGGGTCACCTCGGGGCATCACGCAGTACCAGATCGGTGCTGTCGACGTGGTCGACAGCACCGACCGCCTGCCGGGCGGCATGTTATCCATGTGCGGGTCGAGTGCTCGCGCCGCGTCCTCGCTCAGCACGTAGCGCCCGCGCACGTCGAGGCCCTGGCGGATCAACTCGTCCACCGTCATGTCGATCTCGTAGCGGGCCCTTCACCCCGACGATCACACCAGGGTGGTTCGCGGGACCGATGGTCCTGCTGTCCAGCCGGTATTCCGGATAGACGTGGAGCCTTCCGAGGGCCTCCTTACGTCGGCCGCGGACCGATGGCTCAAGCAGATCCCTGCCCGCCAGAACGAGAGACGAACACCGGTGGGCTAAGCCGACGCACCTTGTACCCCCATCCCAGTACCGACCGGAGCAACGCCTCCTGGACGAGCCGCATGGTGAGGGATCGGTAATCGCGTGTCCGGAACGTTGTAGGCGTGCCGTAGACGTTGGTGTCGGCCTGCACGGGAATGCAGGCGATGCTTGTTCGTGTCTTGGCGACCACGTGGCTGTCGCCAAGCTTGGCTCGGAGGGCACCGAGTTGCTCGGGAGACTCGAATTTGATCAGCCCACCCTTGAACTCGTCCGCCAAAAAGCGGACCGGCAGGAAGTTGAAAGCCAGCACCGGCGGATTCATTCTGCCCCCACCCCTTGCGTCCAAGCTCCATTCCCTCCCAGGCATCGGGGCGGTTACACGTCACGGCACCTTGTCACTAAGGCGGCCTTCAAGCGCAAGGCATTGAGCAGTTTCCGGTCGGTAACCAGGAGCGTCCCCATGTCGGGACCATCCCCGCTGGTGCGGGGAGGGGGAACCCACCGCCCTGCGCGCCGTGGTGTGGGCGGGACTATCCCCGCGGGTGCAGGGAGCAGTCAGCATCGAGCTCGATGGGGTCGCTGGTGCAGGGACCATCCCCGCGGGTGCGGGGAGCAGCTGACGTCCACCCACTCCTTGTTCAGCGACCGGGGACCATCCCCGCGGGTGCGGGGAGCAGAACTGGGCGCTGCGGAGTTTCTGGACGGCGCTGGGACCATCCCCGCGGGTGCGGGGGAGCAGCACCCGCCATTCCCCACAGGTTCTCAGGCCACCGGACCATCCCCGCGGGTGCGGGGAGCAGCTCGCGTACACGACCGGCGTGCAGCCGAGCCGGGGACCATCCCCGCGGGTGCGGGGAGCAGACCGCGGCGAAGACCGCGAAGTCCGGGCCGACGGGACCATCCCCGCGGGTGCGGGGAGCAGGGCCCGTGCAAGGTCGGCGACACCCGAGCCGTGGGACCATCCCCGCGGGTGCGGGGAGCAGCTCCAGGAGCTGGTGGAGGACGACGTGCAGGGGGGACCATCCCCGCGGGTGCGGGGAGCAGCGGTCGGACCGTACGGAGAAGGATCTCGACGAGGGAGCATCCCCGCGGGTGCGGGGAGCAGCCGATGGGGATGAACGCGACCTCCCAGTTGACGGGAGCATCCCCGCGGATGCGGGGAGCAGTTCTGCCGGGCGTGCGGCGCACCCATCGGCCAGGGAGCATCCCCGCGGGTGCGGGGAGCAGACGTACTACTCGGGATCGCCCGCGTGATCGGTGGGAGCATCCCCGCGGGTGCGGGGAGCAGTCGGCGGCGGCGTTCTCGCCCCACCGGCCCAAGGGAGCATCCCCGCGGGTGCGGGGAGCAGCTCGGCCGCCATGTCCGCCTCGTACGCGGCCTGGGAGCATCCCCGCGGGTGCGGGGAGCAGGCCTCACCTCCGGCCCGGAGTCAGGGGCGGCTGGGAGCATCCCCGCGGGTGCGGGGAGTAGCTGTCTTGGGAAGGTTCTTGGCTATCCCATGGGGGAGCATCCCCGCGGGTGCGGGGAGCAGGGGCGCGATCAACTCAACGAGTCGGGCGCGATGGGACCATCCCCGCGGGTGCGGGGAGCAGAGTGCCCTGCCTGTGGTGCGTGGTGGGGCCTCGGGACCATCCCCGCGGGTGCGGGGAGCAGGCCGCGGTGGCGCTGGAGGTCCGGCTGCGGCAGGGACCATCCCCGCGGGTGCGGGGAGCAGACTGTGCGACCTGGGGCTTTAGCTTCGAGGGGAGCTCGTTTCGCGAACTTTCACCGGATCCGACATTTCCGCCACCTCGCCCATTATTGGGCACGCTTACCGAAGCGGCGGCGCTTGGACGCCTTGCTCCAGCCCGGCTTCGGAGCAGCGGTGGCCGGCTGTGACTCGGGGTGAGGACGTCGGATGAGGGTCAGACCCTCATGGTCGACGGGGTGCCAGGCATGGTCATGAGTGCGGAAGGTGAAGCCCTGCTCGTTGTTGGTGGTGTGCGCGAGCAGGCAGCGACCTTGGCCTGCGTACTGGCGCACCTCGTCCCACAGGACGTCACGGATACGGGCCGAGGGGTTGCCGATGAAGACGCCGGCGGAGATCTCCAGGAGCCAGCGGGTGAGGAAGCCTCGCAGACCGGGCGGGCAGTTGGTCAGCACGATGACGGTCACCAGATCACCTCGTCGATGTCCGGGGCGTCACCTTCGGCGTAGTTGCGGCCGGCCGGGACCTGGCGTCCACCATCGCTCTGGAGAACAACCCGGTCCGTATCCGGATCCGCGACCGTACTCGCAGCCGCGGATTCCGGGAGCAGCAAAGCCTTGATGTCGCCGACACAACGGTCCAGCAACGACGTCTGGTTGATCCGGTCCCGGAGAGCTCGGCGGGTACGAGTGCCGACGTCCTGGTCGTCCTCGGCAGCGACGTCGAAGGCTATGGGAATGCCGATCTCGGTCTTGTACAGGTCGGCGATGTCGAGAACGAAGGACAGCTCGTGCCCGGAGTGGACGAAGCCCAACGCCGGGATGCAGGCGAGCGAAGCCACGACAGCATGGGCGATGCCGTACATGCACTGTGCGGCCGCGGTGACCGCCTGGTTGACAGCATCCCCGTCGGTGAAGTCGCCGGGGGTGTAACGGCGTCCACGCCAGGTGACACCGGTGCGGGCGGCGTGCTCGCGGTAGCAGTCCTTCACCCGACGGCCCTCGCGACCGAGGAGTTCCTGGCGGGTGAGTCCGCTCGGATCTTCATCAGGGAAGCGCAACCGGTACATGGCGCGCGCGACGGCAAGTCGCGTACGGGGATTGGCCCACTTGGCGGCCTGAGCCTCGGCGAGCGCGGCGGAGCGGCTCAGGGCACGGCCGCCGGCGTAGTAGCGCACACCGTGCTCACCGACCCAGAGGACGGCCGCCCCCGTCTCACCGAGGAGGCTCATCGCCTGGTGGGTGATACGGGTACCGGGGCCAAGGAGGAGCGTGCCGACGGTCGCGGACGGAATGTGGGTCGTGCCGTCCGCGTCCTCGGCGGTGATGGCGTTGGCGTCCCGGTGGATCAGGCACCGTTCCAGATAGACGAAGGACAGGCGTTCGCCGGTGCGGGTGAGCTGTCTGGGGGTGAGCATGGGGCGTCGGCCGACAGTGGTCACCGTCTCAACTCACCCTTCCGTCGTCGGGAGAGGAACAAGGGTCATCAGTCCGCAGCCGTACGCCTTGGCCTTGCCGAGCCCGTTGGTGAGGGTGCTACGCATCCGGTCGGGGTCGGTGACGGTGATCCGGCCGTCGTAGGTGACGGTGACCAGAGTGACATGGTGCTGCTCGGATGCGCTGTTCGGCTGCCTCTTGGCGAAGGACAGGTTGCGCTGGTCGCGGACCATGAGTTCGTATCGGTCGCCATGGTGCGGTCGGTCGTGACGAGTGGTACCGCCGGGTAGGAGTCGCTTGTCGGCGGGCTTCTCGCAGATGAGGAATCCCCCGCGTTCCTGACGCCGCTCGTCGAGAAGCCAGTCCATCTGGTGGATCGTGGTGAGGTGCGCGGTCCGTTTGGTCGGCTCACCCGGCTTTCGGCGGATCTGGTGGACGGGGTTGGCGGTGAGACGAAATGCCCACGCGCTTCCCTCCGTCAGCCGGTCGAGGAAAGGGGCGTAAGGGCGGGTCTGCCAGCCGGGGGCTTCCGCGCTGCTCGCCGCGGGCCAGCCGGCCTGTTCCACCAGGTGGGTCATGTCGGGCCGGTCGGGGCTGACGACGTACAGCAGGGCCTCGGCGACGGCGTTGCGGTCCAACCTCCACAGCACCCTCGGGCCATCGGCTGTGTCGCTGGTGGGCAACAGGTGGGGAAACGACGACATCACTGCCGCGTGGAGCGACTGCGGTGAGGAGAGCAGACGCCGGGCACCAGGTCGCGCGGTGTTGATCCGGAAGCGGGACAGGTACATCAGTTGCTCTCCTCCAGAGCGGCGAGAGGGTCGTGCTCGGGCACGCGCTTCGTTGGAGTCGTGACGACCTGGCCGTCGGGGTGGGGTATGTCCACGGTCTCGGTGACCACGGGGCGCAGGGCATGTCTGCGGTGTTCGGCGGCAAAGCTGAGGGGTTGGTCGCGCAGAAGATCCGCGCCGTCCTCGCCGGGGTCGGCCTCGCGCAGCACGGTCAGGTGGACGGTGGGCTGCCGACCGTGTCCTTTGCGGTACCAGGGTGCCGCCTGCCACGCCTCGTCCCGTAGGGCCTGCGCGAGGTCGACCCCGCGGTGCATCCCGAGCCGCACCGGGCGGGCAGGTGGACAGGAGCGACGGCCGAGAAAGGGAGGATGTACCGGAGCGCGTAGGGCGGCGTCGAGTTCGTTGACGAGTTCGTCATCGCCCTCGACAGCGGCGACGAACACGGCGTCGGCCAGGTAGTAACGCTCCGAAACGGGCATGGACGCGTTCGTGATCTGGTGTTGCGCGGTCTGGTAGTCCCGCACCCGGGTCCCGGGCTGATCGATGCGTACACCGAAGCGGAGCGCGGCGAGGCGGGCCAGCTGGGCGTCGTCGCGACGGTCCATGCCGCGGGCAGCGGCGAGCAAGCCGATGACGCCGCTCTTCGTAGGAGCGGATTCAGTGGTACGGCGGGCGAACCGGGCCGAGGCCCCCCATGCCTGCAGGGGGCCGTCGAGCCGCAGGGTGAGCACGCTCATGCCGGCTTCTCCATGCGCTCGACGATGGCACCGCCGACGGCCTCGACGAGAGCGGTCATGCTGGGCATCTCCTCGCCGACGCCACTCAGTTTCTTCGTGGCGGGGCCGACCCGCAGCACCCAGGTACGGGTGGACTCCTCGCCGCCGTAGGCCCGTTCGATCTCGGGGATGTAGGCGGCGAGTCGGGCGGATGCCTCGTACACGTGCCCGGCGCCGGCCTCGCCCGTGATGGGGTCCTCGAAGGCAGCCACGAAGCTGATCGGGCGCGTGGTACGCAGCGTGATGACGACGGCGTCGGGCAGCGTGTGGTGCCCAAAGGTGTTGATCTTCCCGGTGGGCAGGGAGGCGATGAACGCGTGCACGAAGGCTTCTACGGCGCGCTGTACCGGGGTTGCGGGTGACTGTTCCTCGCGCAGTCCCTCGCCGAGATTGACGGCGAGCTGGTGGATGCTGACGGAGGCGTAGCGGTAGAGGGTGGCGGAGTTGAAGTCGACGGTGCCGATCATGCCCGCGCCGCTCTCGGCTTCGGTGTTCTTGTCGTCGACGGCGGTGAAGTAGTCGGACTCGTTCTCCACGCGGTGCACGCTGATGGCGTGGGCGACCTGGCACGCTGCATCGACGTTGAAGTCGGTGGAGTCGGCGACCATTCGGCCGAACAGGGCGATGTCGACGGAGTGGCCGGTGTCGGCGATGTGCTTGCCACGGGCCTTGTTGTCCTTGTCCTTCATGTAGGCGGTGATGTCGGCGGCGCCGTCGATGGCGAGAGTGGCCAGGCCGTCGAGCTGCCGGGAACTGAGGAACATCAGGTACTTCGACCTGGGGGTCTCGTCCGCCGGTTCCTCGCCTGCCGCTGTCTTCGCCTTCGTGCCGCGAGCCTTACGTTCGGGGACGGCCAGCTTCATACCGGTGGCCGCCTCGATGACGGCAGCGGCCAGGCGCAGGGCGTCGGCCCCGGCGATCGAGGTATCGAGCTCGGTGATGCGGGTGGCGAGGAGTTCGGCGACCTTCTTCGTCCGCACTCCCAGCTCGGCCGGGTCGAGCAGCTTCGCTTCCTTGAAGTAGCTGCGGGTGGCGCGCTTCCACGCCTGGCTGGAGACCCGCGCCCGTGGAACACCGCCGTACACCGCCGACTTCGGGGCGCCGGTGTCGTCCCGGTTGAGGTTGCTGGGGGGCACGGTCTGCAGGGCGTGCACGTCGAGAAAGAGGCGGTTCACGAGGCGTCCTTGGAGGTCTTTTCGGATTCGGACGAGTTGTCGGTGCCGGGAGCGTCGGCGTCGGTGGAGATGCCGTCCTTGGGATCGCGGTAGGCGTGGAAGGAACGGCCCCAGGCCCGGCGGACGGCCTCCGGGCCCTGTGGCCACTGCCACTGGTAGAGCTGCCGGGCGAGAAGCCCGTAGTCGAGGGAGATGCCCTCGTCGCGCATCAGTAGGACGATCTCCCGCAGGCGCTGCGCGAGGATCGTGAGATTCGGCGCGGTCCCGATACGGACGAACCGCTTCCGGACGGCGTCGCCGGCGTCCCTCTCGGCCATCAGCCGACGTATCGCGGCTCCCAACCCACCCGGTGCGTCCGTACGGTGGGGCCGGTGCATGCCGGTGCTGCGGGACTGCTGGTGCAAGGCCCACAGGGTCATCGCGACGTGTACGGCGTCTTCGGCGCGGGTCAGCGACTGCTCCCCGGGCGGGCGCCCGTCCGGGGTTTCGTCGTACAGCGGTCCTGTGTCGATCAGTCCGAGCAGGTCGGGGACCTGGTGCGGCTGTTTGCCCGCTCCGCGGCGGAGTCTGGCGAGCGTCGCCACGGCCTTGGGGTTGTCGCGGAGAACCTCGCGCTGCAGTGGACCGATCCCGCCAGCTACGAGGTCCTCGACGCGTTTGGCCATGGGGTTCGTGTGAATGGCGGTGGTCATGCCAGGGCCCTTTCTGCGCCTGCTACCGGGGTGTCGGGCCTGAGGTCCACAGGTCCACTCCTCTGAGGTTCTGGGGCGGCTTCGTCCGCCTCGGAGCTGTCGGGACGGCCGAGGACCTTGTTGAGGCTGTACTGGAAGGAGCGTTCGGCGTAGGCGGAGTTGAGCCAGAGGTCGCCCTTGCCGGTGGTGATCGTGCGTCCCTGCCAGGCGGCATCTCCCGCAGCCGCGATCAGTTGCTCACCGATACGGCGGACGACGCGGTGGACTTCGCCCCGCCACCAAGCGCGGTACTCCTCGGGGTCTGTGGCGCCGTCCAGGTCCTGAAGCCAGCTCCGGTACGGCGCATCCAGCGCGTCGTAGCCCTGCTCGCGGGCTCTGCTGCGGGGCCCGTCCGTGGCTGCACCGGTGGCGCGGGCGAGGTCGACGGCCAGATCACTGAGGACGTTCACTGCCTCGTCGGCGTCGACCACCGCGCCGATCGCCGCCTGCGCGTAGCGGCGATCCCGGCGGTTGAGCAGGATCACAGCCATGGACAGCCGGTCGTCGACGATCTCGTCGATCACGGATTGCTGGGTGCCGTAGACGGCGCCGACGATCCTGGCCCGGAAGCGGGTCCCGCGTGGGAGGTATCCCTCGGTGGCCAGCTGGGCGATCCACTCCAGGACTCCTGCCGGGAGTTCGGCCGCGGCCTCGGTGCGTTGCGCGCCCGTTGTCGGCTGCTCGGCGAGCAGCGAGGCCAGCCCACGCCACACGGCTCGCTGCGGATCGTGCTCCCTGGGGAGGTAGACCTGCGGTTCGCCGAGCTTCTTCTCCTGGGTCCTGCTCCGCCGCCATCTGGTCATCGGCTCACGGTCGTGCATGTTGCGTGCGGACAGTGGATCGCCGTAGCCGAGGACGACGCCGTGGACACCGGCGTGGTCGTAGTGCAGCCGCAGCCGTCGCGACTGCCAGGTGTAGAGATCCCGCACACCTGTCGGCCGTCGCTGCGGACCAGGACCGGGGCCGCAGGGTTCGCGCCGCCAAGTGGGCCGGTCGTCCGGATCCGTCTTCAGCGTGGCTGCGTCCCCGGCGACCATGTTGAGCAGCAGCGTCTCGCGCAGCGTGTCCCCTTCGGCGAACACCCCGCCCAGATTGCCTGCCCAGCCGACGCCCAACGGATAGACCTTGCCGCTTCTGGCCCGGCTGTCGCCCACCACGCCGGTCTTGATGCCGGAGGTGTCGTAGGCGTGGGTGTGCACCACCCAGCGGGCTGCCTCGGCCAAGCCGAGCCGATCGACGGATGGCATACGGGAACTGAAGAACGGCTCGTTGTTGGGGACATCGGCCACGATCCGGTTCAGCGAGAACACTTCGTCGCGGGATGTACGCAGCCCTGCCACCTGGAAGAACGGCGCGACCGGGTGGAGCAGGTCGAACCGGCCGCGGTGGGCGTCCAGGTAAGAAGGCACCGAAGCGAAGCAGTCCTCGTCCTCCCACCACTCGGCCCACTGGTCGGCGTCTTGCGGCCCGTCGAGGGCGTCGTGCGCGACCGCCAACAGCAGTCGCAGCAGAGCGAACTCCTGCGTGGGCACATCCCCGACGATCCTGGCCAGGTCCGAGGCTTGTGCGAACACCCCGCGCAGGGACAGCTCGTCCTGCCGACCGTCCCGGCGGCGCAGCACCGGGATCCACGGCTCGCCGGTCAGATCGAACGACGGCAGGCCCCTGCTGATACTTCCGGTGTCAGTCACGCGTCACCTCAAGTCCGTCCACGTCGCTGTAGCGGAGTTGGAACCCTGCCAGACGGGTCTGACAATCGGGGTCCAGGACGAGGATCAACTCCCCCGCCAGCCAGTGGCTCTCCTTGTTCTGCCATGCCTGGGGGCAGAACTGCTCCAGTTCCGCGATCGCACGGTCAAGCACCTCGGGGAAGGAGAATTGGTACGGCAGGCGCAGCCCGCAGGCCGCCGCGGCCCTCGCCGCCCTCGCGTCGGGCGCCCGGTCCACGGGCAGCTCCAGCCCGGCCTTGCCGGGCTCGATCCAGTCGACGGTCGCCAGCGTGCCGTCGGCACGCCGCTGCACCACGACGACCTCCAGACTCTCCCTGCCGTCGCGGACCTGGGCGCGCCCGGCACGGGTGTCGTCCGCGTCGCCCACGCCTGCGGTGACCCAGCCGAACAAAGGCCGACCCGCCCGTCCCACCGGATCCAGTCTGAACACGGCGGCCCGCTCGGCCTGGTCCCGGCGGAAGTCCTCGTACCGCTGCCGCGCTCGACACATCACCGCTTCCCAACTCGCAGGCACGGAATGCGCGTTCGCATAGGCGCCCTGCACGAGCGGGCTGATGTCCTGCGGCAGCCGCACCGGCAGCGCGTCACCATCCAGGTGGTCCGACAGGACAGCAGCCGAGCGCAGCAGCGGGTACTCCCCGTAGACGGCGACCGAGCCACGCACCGGCACCGGAACCTCTTCCGTCCAGTCCCCGCCGGTCAGCAGGCAACGTGCCGTGCGCAGCCGCGGCGGGCGAGCCGCCTGGCCGTCACCGCGCTGGTGCCTGTGCAGGCGCCCCATCCGCTGCAGCAGCAGGTCGACGGGGCACAGATCACTGACCAGCAAGTCGAAATCGACATCCAGAGACTGCTCGGCCACCTGGCTGGCAACCACGACGTGCCGTTGGGTCGGCCGCTCCTTCGCCTTGCCCGGCGGCCCGAACCGGGACAACAACGCCTTGTCCTTGGCTGCCCGGTCCACATCGAGGAAAGACGAGTGGGCGACCGTGACCGCGTCCTCGCCGAAGCGTTCACGCAGCACCCGGGCCGTCTCCAGCACCCGCCGAACGGTGTTGCGCACGACCAGCACGCACCCGCCGTCCACCAGTTCGGTCTCCAGCCGGTCCGCGAGCACACTGAGGTCGTCGTGCAGGCGTTCGAGCCGCACGTCACTGCCCCGGCCGGACGCGGAAGGCTCCTCCAAAACCGGAACCGACCCCGGCGCCACCGCGGTCAGCAACGGATACGTCTCCGCCTCCTCCAAGGCGTCGAACCCCTCGGCGCAACCGGCGCCGCTGCTTCCTGCGTACGCCTCGGCGAGCTGCCGCCGCCGTGATGCGGGCAGCGTCGCCGACAGCACCACCACCGGCACGCGGTAGGCGCCCAGCCAGGACAGCACCCGGTCCAGATACGTGTTCATGTACGTGTCGTAGGCGTGCGCCTCGTCGATGATCACAACCTTGCCGGCGACCGCCAGATGCCGTAGCGCCAGGTGCCGACTCTTCAGACCCGCGAACAGCAGCTGGTCCACGGTGCCCGCTACGAACGACGACAGCATCGCCTTCTTCCGACCGCGCAGCCAGGAGTGCGCCACCAGCTCGGCCGACGCCGCGTGCCCCTCGCTCCCCGGCCGCAGCGGCCGGTCGTCCTCGTCGAGGGCCACGGCAGCGATCCGCTGCGCACCCGCCCGCAGCAGATCCGCGAACTCCTTGTTCAACGCGGCCTTGGAGTGCGCCAGGAGCACCGACAGCCGCACTCCCTCATCGGCCGGCAGCTGCTCCAGCCAGTCCAGCAGCCGCGGGAACATTGCGTTGCCCGTGGCCATCGTCGGAAGGGCGAAGAACACCCCGCCCGCCCCCGAACGGGCCGCAAAAATCTCCGCGGCCGCCAGCGCGGCCTCCGTCTTGCCCTCACCCATGGGCGCCTCGATCATCAACAGCCCCGGCTCCGGCATCGTGCGCGCCAGCCGTACCGCTGACTCCTGCACCGGCCGCACCTTGGCGCCGGCGGGAAGGTCGAACCGCGCCGCAAACAGCTCCACCGTGTCCTCGACCGGTTCCTGGGCCCGCCAACGCGGCGGCAACCGAAGGCCCCGCCAGGCTGCCGCCACCCGCTCCTCATCGCTCTGCTGCGCGGCCTGCGGAAAATACGGAAACAGGTCGGGGTTGCTGGCTATCCAGTCGGTGACGATCACCAGAGCCGACAACAGCACCTGCACCGGCTGCGGCAGCTTGACCGACCGCCAGTCACCCAGCCGCCCCACGACCCCGAACTCCTCGGCGGACGCCTCCAGCAGCTCTTCCTGGACCCGCCGCCACTGGGCCCGACTCGACCCGGGCGTACGCAGGAGGTCCTCACGGTCGTCGAGCCCCTTGATCTGACCGTGGCCGGGCGGCACCCCGTGATGCCCGCCCACCACGACCGCGAACTGCCCCGACTGCCGCACCGTGAACCCGTGCCGCTCCTCCAGCCACTCCGCCAGCAGCTGCTGACCGGCCAACCCGTGCGGAGCCAAACGGCGATCGGTCCCCCACTGCCGCTCGGTCTTCATCTCCAGGCCCTGCCCACGCATCGCATACGCGAGCTGTTCGACCTGACAGGCGAACGCCGGCGTCGCCTTCCCGATGTCGTGCACCCCCGCCAGCCACACCGCCAGACGACGCCCGTCTTCCATCCCGCCCGGCAGCACCCCCGAAATCAAGGCCCGTACGTTGTCCGGCAGCCACTGATCCCACAGCAGCCCCGCCACCGCGGCACTGTCCCCCATGTGCCGCCACAACGGAAGCCAGCCGTGACTGTCCCGATCATGCTTGGCCCACACTGTCCGCGCCGGCTCACTGAGCCGAGCCCTCAAGGCAATGGTCAACTCTCCCCCAAGTTGTCGCGTTCCATCAGTACAGGAAGAGGCAGGACCAGGTAGTCCATTCCGGACGGAAACCGCAGCACTTGCCCGTCCCAGGCCGCGACTTGTCGTAGCCCGTTGTCGGCGTTCATGCGGCGGCATTCGGCCTGGGCGCGGAGGGCCTCGTCGCAGACGGGTTGACGGCCGTCGTCGCGGAGGAACGTGGCGATGATGTGAGTGTGGCCATCGGCGTGGCGGACGGCTGTTCAACGACAGGCGGCTTCGTCGCCGTCGGGGGCGATACAGATGGTGGCGATCACGCGGCAGGCGATGGCCGCCCAGTCCTCGCCGGACAGGATCGGGTCCTCCTGGGCAGTCCGCACGGACAAGTGTCACACGTGCCTGTTGGGGCGTTTGTTGGGCCCGGTCGTCCTTTTCCCCACGGGAGGGCAGAGTGGGCGTCGCTGTCGACGGCTTCGTGTATATCGTCATCGTCAGCCAGGAGTTGCCGGGGGCCACAGATCCCGAGCGCTTCGCTCGACTCGTCGTTGAGCTTGCCCGCGGCCTGACCAGTCGGCCCTGGCGAACCAGCCCCCTGACTCGTCGGCGGCCCCAAGAGTCTCTTCCCCCGGCAAGGGAGAGTGCTTGGGGACCAGCTCTGGGTACCAGTGTTCGGTGCACGGATCTGCCTCGCGGAGTTGGTGCTTGACGGCTGACGCAGGGGGGCGGTGAGCCCAGCGGGGCCGTCGGGCCCGGCCGGGACTCCGGGAAACCGCCTGCGCGTTCGTGCGCGTCCCCCCTACGGTGCCATCAGCCGTCCACCACCCGGGGGGAACCGTGCAGCAGTCGAATGTGGCGTTCGCCGAGCGCATCGCCGAGCGGAGAAGGGGAGGCGACGACCCCCGCGCCCTGGTCGGCGAGATGCGGCGGTCGGCCCTGTTGGTGCCGGTGGCGGGTGGAGGTCTGTGGTCGGTGCGTTCGGGTGGGGTGCGGTGGATCTGCGGGTTCACCGACGAGGCCGCGCTGGCCCGGTTCGCCCTGCACCACGGGCCGGGGGACCGGCCCATGGACTACGCGGTGCTGCTGGGCGCGCGCATCGTCGACGAGATCGTGCCGTCCCTGGGCGAGCCGGCCGGTCTCGCCGTCGACATCGCCACCGAGGACGGGTCGATGTTCTTCCCGCCGGTCGCCGGAGTGGTCCCGGACGCGGTCGCCGTCGACACCGGTCGGGCGGGGCAGGGGGCGCGGTCATGAGTGACGACGGGAAGGACCTGAACCTCGACAAGGCGTCCGTCGCCAAGTTCACGGAGGGCCTGGGGACGACCATCGGTGAGCTGGGTGACCTCGGTGGTGCGACGGGTTCGGTGATGGGCAAGGGCTTCTCGGAGCTGGCGATGACGGGCATGGAGGCCGGTCACCACGGTCTCTCCGTCGACTTCGAGGACTTCTGCGAGCGGTGGGAGTGGGGCGTGCGTGCGCTGGTGCGGGACGCCGGCGAGATCGCGAACCGGCTGGGTCTGGCGGCGGGCACGCTGTGGGAGGAGGACCAGTACGTCGCGGGCGCGCTGAAGGTGGGCGTCAGCTCCGTGATGGGCGGCAACCCGCACGCCAGTGAGGACGAGATCGCCAAGCAGGACTGGGGTGATGTGTTCACCCCGGACGCCCTGAACCCGGACTGGAGCGCGGAGTCGTGGGACCGGGCCGGGGACGACATGGCGCAGACGTGGAAGGACACCGGCCGCACGGTTCTGACGGAGGGCCAGGGCGGTCGGCAGTCGGAGCTGCTCAACCACGCGCTCGGCATCTCCGACGACCAGTGGGACCAGGCGCTGGACGACACCTTCGGACCGTCGCCCGAGGAACGCGCCCAGCAGGAGCAGCAGCAGGGTGAGTCCGGGGGGAACTGACGGTGGGCATCGGCGACTTCATCAGTGACATCACGCCCGATTCGGTCGAGGACGCGGTCGAGCACGGTGTCGAATGGGTGGGCAACCGGGTCGAGGACGCGGGCAATTGGACCGCCGACCGGCTGGACGACGTCGGCTGGGAGTCCGGTGCGGACTGGGTGCGTGAGCAGTCCCGTTCGGTTGCGGGCCGGCTGGGCGCCGAGGTCGACGAGATGGACCTCGGGCAGACCGAGGACAAGACCAAGCTGATCTACGGCAGCCCGGGGAAGATCAACTCTGTCGCGGCGAAGCTCCGTGCCTTCGAGTCGGCGTTCGACGAGACCGGTGACGGTCTGAGGGGCCTCGACTCCTCCCGGTTGAAGGGCGAGGCGGCCGAGGCGTTGCGCAGGGCGACGGGTGAGCAGCCGCCGAAGTGGTACCGGGCGGCGGACGCCTGTGTGAAGGCGATCGCCGCGCTGGAGGCGTTCGCGGACACGGTGACCTGGGCGCAGGGGCAGGCGCAGACGGCGATCGACAAGTGGAAGGAGGGCGTCACCGCGTCCGAGGCGGCGGCCGACGCCCACCGCAAGAAGGTCGACGACTTCAACAAGGCCGTCGACCGGTACAACGCCCAGCCCGCCGACCGGCGCGACCCGTCGTCGCTGCCGCCACGCCCCGCCGGGTCGTTCGACGATCCGGGCCGGAAGCTGATGCAGGATGCGCAGGACATCCTGGCCGAGGCCCGCAAGCAGCGGAACGCGGCGGCGGAGACCGCGCGCACGGCGGTCCGCGCGGCCCGTGACATGGCGCCCCAGAAGCCGTCCTACGCCGAGCAGTTGCGCGACGGCGCGGGTGAACTGCAGATCATGCAGGACCATGTGGCCGGTGGCCTGGTCAAGGGCACGGCGGGGATCGTGAACTTCGTGCGCAGTGTCGATCCGATGGACCCGTACAACCTGACGCATCCGGCCGAGTACGCCACGTCCCTCAACAGTCTGGCCGCGGGTCTGGTGGTGGCCGCGAACGACCCGGTCGGCACCGGTACCCAGATGGTCAAGGACTTCATGAAGGACCCGGCCGAGGGGCTGGGCCGGCTGATTCCCGATCTGGTGCTGACCGTGGCCACCGACGGCGGTGGGGCCGCGGTGAAGGGGGCCCGCCTCGCGGAGGACGCGGCGGACGCGGCACGGGTGCGCCGGCTGGTCGACGATGCGGAGGACGGGGCGCACCGCCGTCCGGACGGTGAGCGCACCACCGACGGCACGGACCCGGTGGACCTGGCCACGGGCCGGATGTTCCTGCCCCAGACCGATGTGGCGATACCCGGCATCCTGCCGCTGGTGTTCACCCGCCGCACCGAGTCGGGCCTGGTCACGGGCCGCTTCCTGGGGCCCGCCTGGTCCTCCACGGTCGACGAACGGCTGGAGATCGACGCGATCGGCGTCGTCCACGCCACCGCCGACGGCCTCCTGATCACCTACCCGCACCCGGTCCCCGGCGCCCCCACCCGACCCTGGTCGGGCAGGGCCCGCACGCTGCTCGCCCGGGACACCGACGGCGCCTACACCGTCACCGACCCCGATACGGGCGTGGTCCGCCACTTCACCGCCCCGTCCGGCAGCGAACCGGGCGGCGACGGCACCGCCTGGCTGACCGGCATCACCGAACCCAACGGCCACACCCTCACCGTGGACCGGGCCGAGGACGGGCTGCCGCTGGCGCTCGTCCACTCGGCGGGCCACGAGCTGCGGCTGACCACGTCCGACGGCCTGGTCACCGGCCTGTCCCTGGCAGGCGCGGGCGAGGGCGGCGCGGATCTGCCCCTGATGGGCTACGGCTACCAGGACGGCGACCTCACCACCGTGACCAGGCCGTCCGGCGCCACCACCACCTTCGCCCACGACGAATACCACCGCGTCATCGCCTGGACCGACTCCAACGGCCGCCGCTACGACTACGCCTACGACGAACAGGACCGCGTCGTGGCGGAGGGCGGCGAAGCGGGCCACGTCCAGATCACCCTCACCTACACCGGACCCGACCCCACGACCGGCCACCGCAGCACCACCCTGACCACCGCCGACGGCCGCTCCACCCGGCATCTGATCGGCTCGGGCTCCCGGATCCTGGCCACCACGGACGCCCTCGGCCACACCACCCGCTTCCACCACGACCCGAGCGGCAACCTGCTGTCCCGCACCGACCCGCTCGGCGCCGGCACCGCTTTCGGCTACGACGAGGACGGCCGACTGGTCTCCGCCGTCCGTCCGGACGGCACCGAACTGCGCGTCGCGCGCGGCCCGTCGGGCCTGCCGACGGAGATCGTGGGGCCTGACGGCGCCCGTACGGCGTACACCTACGACGAGCGCGGCAACCGTACGGCGCTCACCGACCCGGCCGGCCACACCACCCGCATGTCCTACGACGACGCGGGCCGGCTCACCTCGGTCACCGACGCCCTCGGGAACACGACCGGCGTGATCTGTGACGCGGCGGGGCTGGTCGTGGCGGTGACCGATCCGTCCGGCGCCGTCACCCGCACCGAGCGGGACGGGCTCGGCCGCCCGGTCCGGGTGACCGACCCGACGGGCGGTGTCACCCGCCTGGAATGGGACCGGGACGGTCGACTCGCCCGCCGCACAGGGCCGGGCGGCGATACGGAGTCATGGATCTACGACGGCGAGGGCAACTGCACGGCCCACACCGACGCCGCCGGAGCCGTCACGCGCCACGAGTACACCCACTTCGACCTCCCGCTCGCCACCACCCGCCCCGACGGCGGCCGTTACGCGTTCGAGCACGACGCCGACCTGCGCCTCACCCGGGTCACCGACCCGCAGGGCCTCAGCTGGACGTACACGTACGACGCGGTCGGCAACATCGTCTCCGAGACCGACTTCGACGGGCGCACCCTGACCTACCGCGTGGACGCCGCGGGGCGGCTGAGCGAGCGGGCGGACGTCCTCGGCGGGACCATCTCCTTCGAGCGCGACCCACTCGGCCAGGTGCTCGGCAAGAGCGTCGACGGGCGGGTGACGACGTACGCGTACGACCGCGTGGGCCGCCTCCTGGAGGCGAGGGGACCGGACGGCGAACTGCGCTACCAGTACGACCGCCAGGGGCGGGTGAAGACGGAGCTGGTGGACGGCCGTCCGATGCTCTACTCCTACGACGACCTGGGCCGGCGTGTCCGCCGCACCACACCCACAGGACACGTCACGACCTACGCCTACGACTCCGACGGACTTCCCGCACGGCTGACCACGGGCGGCCGGCGGGTCGACTTCACCCACGACGCCGCCGGCCGTGAACTGGCCCGGGCCTTCGGTGACGCGCTCACCGTGACGTCGGCCTGGGACGAGGCCGGACGCCTGGCCGCGCAGCACATCACCGCCGGTGCCCGCGCCGTCAACAGCCGTGCCTACGCCTACCGCGCCGACGGGCACCTGCTCTCCGTCGCGGACGGGCTGTCCGGCACCCGCACCTTCGACCTGGACACGCTGGGCCGGGTCACCGGCGTCCACGCCCCGGGCGGCTGGACGGAGCGGTACGCGTACGACGACGCGGGCAATCAGACCTCGGCCGACTGGCCGGACCGGCACCCGGGTGGCGAGGCCACCGGACCGCGCACCTACAGCGGTACCAGCATCACCCGCGCCGGAGGCGTCCGCTTCGAGCACGACGCCCTCGGCCGGGTCGTGCTGCGGCAGAAGACCCGGCTGTCCCGGAAGCCGGACACCTGGCGCTACGAGTGGGACACGGAGAACCGCCTCACCTCCGTCACGACCCCCGACGGCGTTCGGTGGCGCTACCGGTACGACCCGTTGGGGCGCCGCACCGCGAAACAGCGCCTCGCGGCGGACGGCGAGAGCGTGGCCGAGGAGGTCCGTTTCACCTGGGACGGCCTCACCCTGTGCGAGCAGACCAGCCACGGCCCCGGCACCCCGCACATGGTGGCCCTCACCTGGGACCACCGGGACGTCGTGCCGCTGGCCCAGACCGAGCGCATCCTGACGGCGGGCAGCGCCCAGTCGGAGATCGACCGGCGCTTCTTCGCCATCGCCACGGACCTGGTCGGGACGCCGACCGAGCTGATCGACGAGGCGGGCGACATCGCGTGGCGCACCCGGAGCACACTCTGGGGCACCACCGCCTGGGCCGGCGACAGCACCGCCTACACGCCCCTGCGCTTCCCGGGCCAGTACTACGACCCGGAAACCGGCCTCCACTACAACCTCTTCCGCCACTACGACCCCGAAACCGCCCGCTACACGACCCCGGACCCCCTGGGCCTCGCCCCCGCGCCCAATCCTGTCGCCTACGTGGACAACCCCCACACGGGGACGGACCCGTTGGGCCTGATGCCCAAGTACACGAGGGAGGAGAGGGACAGACAACGGGCGGTCAAGGCCGCGGACGGCGTGATCGAGAAGGCGCAGGACGGACGCTTCCGTAAACATCCCGACTACCACGGGGCCACCATGCATGGCTTCAGCGACGAACGCGTCCTGGAAATCCTTCAGAATCCGGATGCCGTGTACCAGTCCACGGGCGGGTCGGGGAATTTGCTCTTCCGGCAGGGGGAGGACGTGGTCGTGACAAAGGGCGTCGGGTCGGAAGCCGGTCAGGCCATCACGGCATACGGACCGTCCGGGGTGCTGGGCGATTCGGGCGCGACAGCCGTCGGCGGCAAACCCACGGACCCCGGACGGCCGATTACCCATGAGGACATCGTTGAGGGCAGGATTCCGAGCAAAGACGGATTCATGCCCCCTGCGGTGCAGATCAAGTGAGGCGGCTTCGACCATGAAACTGACGTTCGGTGATGGTTGGAGCGCGGTTGTCACCGGGGAACCCCTGGATTTCACGCCCCGGTTCGAAGGGACTTCCGTGCGCGTTGTTCCCTATATGGACAAGGCGGGACGGGAGCGGTTCCTCGCGGGTACGTTCGGCAGCGGGGCGTGGTTGTGGGACACGCCCGACGAGGTCAGGTTCGACCGTGCCGACCAGAAGCTGGCCGGCGTCGAGTTCCAGCTGACGTACTGGTCCGCGTCCGCCGAGGACTCGGCCCGTGTTCCCGCCACGCCCCCTGTCCGTCCGGGCGGACTTCGTGCGGAGGAGGCGCGGGACTTCCGGCTGGAGACGGCCTCCGAGCTCTGCCGTGCCCCCGGGGACACCGTGCTCACCAGCCTGCGTGACCTCGACGTCCTCGATGAACCGTTGGAGGCCCGTATCGGCATCGCCACGGACGTCGCGCTCCTCGTCCAGCAGGGCACCGTCGTCGGGTGGAGCCTCACGGACCCCGCTCGGTACCTGACGAGCCCGTACACCGCACCCGACCCCGCCCCGCCCCTCCCCGCCACTCGCAGGCTGCTGAGCGCCTGCCTCGATCTGATCACCGATCCGCTGCTCGACGAGGTGCAGGACCGTGAACCGGCCGCCCTGGAGAGGCTTCGGGAGGTTCATCGGGAATTGCGCGGCCGACGTGAGGACCAGCGGCGGGTCGACGCCCTGCTGTTGCTCATCGGGAATCTCGTGGAGGACTACGGGGACCGGTGACGGGTGATCCGTTGCAGTTCCTCGTGGAGGCCGGCGGCAGCCGGGAGTGGCGCGCCCGGCGCGAGGACCGGTGCCGTGTCGGCGATCTCCTCTCGCTCATCACCAGCCCGGTCGAGGAGTACGGGGACCGGTGGGTGTGGCTGGAAAAAACTCGTGGACGGTTGTGATCTCCGCGCGGGAGACTGCCTGTTCTGACTCGGCGTGCGCGCGTGGTTACGCGTGGTCATCGTCGTACCACGACACAGGACTGCCATGGGAATCTCGGGATCACGCGACGCCGCGTCGGGCAAGGGCCCGGTGCTGCTCGCACTTCGCTACTACGGACGGGAGTTGCGTCGGCTGCGCCGGCTGACGTTGCCCGCCATGCTGCTGCCCGCGCTGGGCAACATCGGCATCAACTACGTCGCACCGCTCATCGTGGCCAGACTCGTCGGGGACATCGCCGACGACCGCGGCATCGACGTCGGCTCGACCCTGCCCCACGTCTTCGCCTTCGCCGGCACCCTGCTCCTCGCGGAGGCGCTGTGGCGCGGCGGCCTGCACTGCCTCAACCGGCTCGACGCCCTCGGCATCGAGCACCTGTACGTGATCGGCATGGACGAACTGTTCGCCAAGGACGCCGCGTTCTTCCACGACAACTTCGCCGGATCGCTCACCAAGCGGGTGCTGAGCTTCGCCTCCCGGTTCGAGGAGTTCGTCGACACCCTGACCTTCTCCGTCGTCGGCAGCTTCGTACCGCTGCTGTTCGGCGCCGTCGTGCTGTGGCGCTACGAGCCGCTGCTCGTCGTCGGACTGCTCACGATGATCGCCGTCACCGGCCTCCTGGTGGCGCCCCTCATCCGCCGCCGCCAGGCCCTCGTCAACCAGCGCGAGGAGGCCGTCGCCCGGGTGTCCGGGCACGTCGCCGACAGCCTCATGAACATGGACACGGTCCGCGCGTTCGCCGCCGAGGAGCGCGAGGCCGCCGAACACCGCTCCCGCGTCGCCGAGTCCCGCCGGCTGTCGCTGCGCTCGTGGGACTACGGCAATCTGCGCATCGACACCCTGGTCGCCCCGATGTCCGTGCTCACCAACGGGCTCGGCCTGCTGCTCGCCGTCACGCTCGGCGGCGGCAGCCACGGCGTGGAGGCGGTCGTCGTCGCCTTCACCTACTACTCCAACGCGACCCGGATCATGTTCGACTTCAACCAGATCTACCGCCGTCTTGAGAGGTCGATGACGGAGGCCGCGCAGTTCACCGAACTGCTGCTGAAGCCCCCGACCGTGCTCGACCCGCCGGTGCCGGAACCGCCGGGCCCCGGCCCCGCCGACGTCCGCTTCGAGAAGGTGACCTTCGCCCACTCCGGCGGGGACCCCCTCTTCGAGGGGCTCGACCTGGACGTGCCCGGCGGCGCCAAGATCGGCCTCGTCGGCCGCTCCGGCGGCGGCAAGACCACGCTCACCCGGCTGCTGCTGCGGATGACGGACATCGACGGCGGCCGCATCCTGGTCGGTGGACAGGACATCACCCGGCTGCGCCAGGCCGACCTGCGCGGTCTGATGGCGTACGTGCCGCAGGACCCCGCCATGTTCCACCGCACCCTGCGCGACAACATCGCGTTCGCCCGGCCCGGCGCCACCGACGCCGAGATCCGCCGCGCGGCCGAGGCGGCGCACGTCACCGAGTTCGCCGACGCCCTGCCCGACGGCTTCGACACGATGGTCGGCGAGCGCGGGGTCAAGCTGTCCGGCGGACAGCGCCAGCGGGTCGCGCTCGCCCGCGCGATCCTGCGGGACGCGCCGATCCTGCTGCTCGACGAGGCGACCAGCGCCCTCGACTCCGAGAGCGAGATCCTGGTCCAGGAGGCGCTGTGGCGGCTCATGGAGGGCCGGACCGCGCTGGTGGTGGCGCACCGGCTGAGCACCGTCGCCGGTATGGACCGGCTCGTGGTCCTCGACCGGGGCCGGATCGTCGAGCAGGGCACGCACCAGCAACTCCTCGACGCGGACGGCGCCTACGCGAAGCTGTGGCAGCACCAGTCGGGCGGTTTCCTGGACGACAGCGCGGCGCAGCCCGAACTGACGTGAACGAGACGGGACCGTCCGGGCGCACCGGGCGGTCCGGTCGAAACCATGGCTCCGGAACGATCTGTGCGCTAGCTTGAGACGCAGGTCACAGGTGAAGAAGGCATCCGTGGTGAACGCGGGAGGTTCTGGTTGACCCCGGCACAGCTGCGGGCGTTCTCGGCCACGGTCCGTCTCGGCTCGGTGAAGGCGGCGGCCGCCGATCTGGCCGTGAGCGAGGCCGCCGTCTCCATGCACATCGCGCATCTGCGCAAGGAGCTCGGCGACAAGCTGTTCAGTCGCACCGCACACGGACTCGCGTTCACACCGGGCGGGCTGCGGCTCGCCAGCCGGGCCGCCGAGATGCTGGGACTCCAGGACCAGACCGTCCTGGAGGTGCAGCAGGCCGGGTCCGGGCGGCGGCTGCTCCGGGTCGCCACGTCGAGCCTGTTCGCCGAGTACGCGGCGCCCGGACTCATCGAGCTGTTCGCCGGGCGGGCCGACGACCTGGACGTCGAGCTGAGCGTGCACGATCCCCAGCGCTTCCCGCTGCTGCTGATGGAACGGGCCGTCGACGTGGCCATCGGGCCCCGGCCCGCCACCGTCGACGACGCGATGACCTGCACACACTTCCTCAACTACCAGGTCATCGCGGTCGTCGGCGCCGGCCATCCGCTCGCCTCCGGGTCCGGCTCGGCCGGCGCGGCGGAGCTGCGGGAGCAGACCTGGCTGCTCGGGCCCTCCGCGGTGGGCCGGGTCGGCATGGTGCCGTCCGTGCTGCGGCGGCTCGGCGTGCCCGAGAGCCACCAGCGGATCTTCCAGAGCCACGCGGCCGCGGTCGACGAGGCCAAGCACGGCAAGGGCGTGGCGCTCGCGGTGGCGTTCGCCGTCACCAAGGACGTCGCCGACGGGGACCTGCGCCAGCTGAACGGACCGCAACTGCCCGCGCGCGGCTCCTGGAACCTCCTCGCGCTCGGCGACCGCGAGGCCCCGCCCGCCGCCGCCGAACTGCGCCGCTTCGTCACCACGCCCCGCGCCACCCAGGCGATGCTGCGCGGCGCGGGCGTCACGGCCGGCCGCTTCCGCCCGGCCATCCACGTGACCCTCTGGAGCTGAGCCACGCGCCGGGGACGGCGGCCCTCAGCGTGTCGCGGTCGGCCGGCGGCCGGGGCGTCCGGCGGCGGGGTTCGCCAGGCGGGCGATCTCCGGGGCCACCCGGAGGAGGGACGCGAAGGTGTCCGCGGGCAGGAGGAGGTCGACGTACGGCAGGGCCGCCGCCATCGTCGTCGTACGGGGGACGTAACCCGGGGCGCCCGCCCGGGGGTTGAGCCACACCACTGTGTGGGCGCGGCGCCGCAGCCGAGCCATGGCCGCCGCCAGCCGCTCCGGCGGGTCGCCGTCCCAGCCGTCCGAGGCGATCAGCACCACCGCGCCGCGCAGCGCGCCCCCGTGGTGCGAGGCGAGCAGCGTCTCCAGACAGTGCGCGATCCGGGTCCCGCCGAACCGGTCGGCGACCCGCTCCGACGCCTCCTCGAACGCGGTCTCCGCGGAACGGTGCGCCAGCACGTTCGTCAGCCGGGTCAGCGAGGTCGCGAAGGCGAACACCTCGGCCCGCGTCGTCAGCGCGAGCGCCCGCATCAGATGCAGGTACGCCACCGCCTGCGCCTGCATCGACCGGCTCACGTCGCACAGCACCACCACCCGCCGCGGCCGGTCCACCGGCCCCGTCCGCACCAGCCGCACGGGTTCCCAGCCGGTGCGCCGCGAGCGCGCCATCGTCTCCCGGACCGCCACCCGGGGCCCGCCCGGACGCGTCGCGTACCGGCGTGAGCGGCGCGTCGGCCACTGCCGCAGCGCCGTCTCCAGCCACCGCCCGAGCAGCTCGGCCTCCCGCTCACCGAGCTGCTCGAACGGGGTGTCGACGGAGCCCGCCAGCTCGGTCGGCAGCCGCTGCGGCACGGTCAGCACATGCTCCTCGCTGTGCTCGGCCGGCCCGGCCACCGGAGGCAGCGTCACCCACGGCAGCCCCGCCTCCTCGACCGCGTCGCCCTCCGCCCCGGCGGGCCGCGGCGCGCGCACGTCGTCCCCGGGCGGGGGAGAGGCGCCCCGGCCGTCCCGGCGGGCGTGCGGGTCCACGGAGAGCACGGCCTCGCCGAACACCGCGTCGAAGACCTCGTCGAACCGGGCCAGGTCCGGCTGGTCGCGGACGAGGGTGACACGCGCCGTCCAGTACAGCGCCGTCCGTGTGGCGGGCCAGGAGGCGCCCAGCGCGGACACGAAGTCCCGTGCCGCCGTGAGGTTCACGGGCACACCCCGCCGCCGCAGCCGGTCGGCGAGCGCCACGGCGAACGCCGCCCGGTCGACGGCGGGCAGGAACGCGTCGTTCCCGGTCATCGGTCCCGACCCCGGGTCAGCGCACCAGCAGGTAGATGACCACGCCGACGACCACCGCGCCCGCGGCCACCGGGATCAGCCGCTTGTAGACCGACTTCCCGGCCAGCCGCATCAGGTCCAGCGGCTCGCCCTCGTCCTCGTCCTCCCGCGCCGCCGCGGGCCGGGCCGCCGGCACGGCACGCTCCGGCTCGGGTAGGGGCTCGGCGGCCGTCCGCGACACGGACTCCGGCGCCGGGGACGGTACCGGCCGTACCGCCGGCGCGGGCTCGGCCGCCGAGGCCCGCGCGGTCGCCGCGACCGGGTCGGGCACCGGTGCGGCCGCCGGAGCCGCCGCCGGTTCCTGCGGCTGCGCCGGGGCGGACGGCGGTGTGGACGGTGCGGGGGACCCCGCGGATTCAGCGGACTCGGCAGGTCCGGCGGGTTCGGCCAGCAGCTGCTTCTCCACGTTCGCCACGAACTGCGCGAACAGCTTCTCCGAGATCTCCTTGATCATGCCGCTGCCGAACTGCGCGAGCTTGCCGCTGATGTTGAGGTCGGTGCTCACGCTCACCAGCGTCCGCGCCCCGTCCGGCCGCAGCAGCGCGGTGATCGTCGCGGACGCGTTGCCGCCCCCGCGGGTGTCCTTGCCGGCCGCGCTGATCACGGCGCTGTGCTTGTCCTCGTCCTTCTCCACGAACCGGGCCGTGCCCGAGAACTGGCTGATCACCGGACCCACCTTGATCCGGACCTTGCCGCTGTAGACGTCGCCCTCGACGCCGGTCAGCTGGGCGCCGGGCATGCACGGGGCGAGCCCCTCCAGGTCCGTGAGCGCCTCCCACGCCCGCTCGACGGGTACGTCGACGCCGAACTCGTTGTCGATCTTCATGGCTTACGGTCTCCTCGCTTCTTCGGGGTAGCCGAGTTCTCCGAGGGCCCCGGTGATGGCGGTGCGGTCGTCGGGGCTCTTGGCGACCGCGCTCAGGGTGCTGACGACGTCCCGGCGGGCCAGCCGGGACACCCGCAGCGCGGCCAGGGCGGAGACCCAGTCGATCGCCTCCGCCATGCCGGGCGCCTTGTCCAGGTCCAGGGCGCGCACCCGGCCGATGAACCGCGTGGCGGACTCGATCAGCGGCTCGTTGGCGGCCGGCACCGAACGGCGCAGGATCTCCGCCGCGCGCTCGGGGGTGGGGAAGTCGATCCAGTGGTACAGGCAGCGGCGGCGCAGCGCGTCGTGCAGCTCGCGGCTGCGGTTGGAGGTGAGGACCACGACCGGCGGCCGTACGGCGGCGAAGGTGCCCAGCTCCGGAATGGTGATCGCCCACTCGCCCAGGAACTCGAACAGCAGCGCCTCGAACTCGTCGTCGGCCCGGTCGATCTCGTCGATCAGCAGCACCGGGGGCTGCGCCCCCTGGTGCCGTACGGCCCGCAGCAGCGGCCGGTCGAGCAGGAACTCCTCCGTGAAGAGGTCCGCGTCCGCCAGATGCGCGCCGCGCGCCTCGGTGAGCCGGACGGCGAGCAGCTGGCGCTGGTAGTTCCACTCGTACAGCGCCTCGCCCGCCGTCAGGCCCTCGTAGCACTGGAGGCGGATCAGCGGGGTGTCCAGGGCCTCGGCCAGCGCCTTGGCCGCGCTGGTCTTGCCCACGCCGGGCTCGCCCTCCAGGAGCAGCGGCCGGTCGAGGACGGTGGCGAGGTAGAGGGCGGTGGCGGTGCCCTCGTCGACGAGGTGACCGACCTCGCCGAGGCGCCGCGCCACGTCCTCGGCGTCCGTGAACAGTGCGCTCACCCTCTAGCCCACCAGCCCCGCCGCGTACCGGTCCCGGCAGCCGGTGCCGCAGAACCAGAACTCCTCGTCCCCCGCGGCCAGATGCGGGGTGTCGGGGCCCACGGTCACCGTCATCCCGCACACCGGGTCCACCACCTCGGCGGGCCGCTCCTCGGGCCGCGCCGCGAGGGGCGCGTGCGCCGACCGTACGGCCTCCACGACCTCCGCCAGGATCGACAGCGCCACCTCCGGCGCCGTGCGGGCGCCGATGTCGAGGCCGGCCGGGCTGTGGATCCGGGCCCGCTCGTTCTCGGTGAGGCCGAGCTCGTCGAGCAGGGCGGCGCCCCGGCGGCGGCTCGCGACCAGCGCGATGTGCGGCACACCCGCGTCCAGGGCGGCCCGCAGGGCCTCGGTGTCACCGCGGCCCTGCCCGGCCACGACCACCGCGCCCGTGTGCGCGGCGGGCGGTCCGTCGGGCAGGGAGCGCGCGGTGGCGTACCCGAGGACGTCGGCGAGGGCCACGAACGCCTCCGCGATCGGGGTGTGTCCCACGACCTCGATCAGCGGCGGCGGCAGCACCGGTTCCAGGAAGATCTCCAACGCCCCTCCGGACAGGCACGGGTTGACCACCACCTGCGCGCCCGGGGTGTCCGGGAACACCGTCCCGCCCTGCGGCAGCACCCGCAGCAGCAGCGGCCCGCCGCCGTGCAGGGCGCCGAGCGCCGCCGTACGCACCGAACCCTCCGCGCACACCCCGCCGACGAACCCGTCGATCGTGCCGTCGCCGTACACGATCGCCTCGTCGCCCGGGTGCGCGGACGCCGGAGCCTGCGCCCGCACCACCCGTGCGTGGACGAACGGCACGCGCCGCCTGGCCAGTTCGAGCGCACGCGCGCTCACCGTGTCGGGCACCCCTGCCACCTCCTCCGCCACCTCTCCTCGACCTCCGTCTCCCTCTCCGTCACCGTTCCCGCCGTCCCGCTCAGATCGGCGGGGTCGGCCGGCCCTGCATGGCCTCCCACACCCGTGAGGGCGTCAGCGGCATGTCCGCGTGCCGGATGCCGAACGGGGACAGCGCGTCGACCACCGCGTTGACGATCGCCGGCGGGGAGCCGACCGTCGCCGACTCGCCCACGCCCTTCGCGCCGATCGGGTGGTGCGGCGAGGGCGTGACCGTGAACCCGGTCTCCCAGTCGGGCACTTCGAGGGCGGTCGGGATGAGGTAGTCCATCAGCGAGCCGCTCAGGCAGTTGCCGTCCTCGTCGAAGGAGATCATCTCCATCAGCGCCATGCCGACGCCGTCGGTGAGCCCGCCGTGCACCTGCCCCTCGATGATCATGGGGTTGATGCGGGTGCCGCAGTCGTCCACCGCCACGAACCGCCGCACCGTCACCTTCGCCGTGCCCGGGTCGATGTCGACCACGCAGATGTAGGCGCCGTGCGGATAGGTGAGGTTCTCCGGGTTGTAGCAGATCTGCGCCTCCAGGCCGCCCTCGACGCCCTCGGGCAGGTCGCCGGCGCCGTGCGCCTTCATCGCGATGTCCTGGATGGTCACCGAGGCGTTCGGGTCGCCCGCGACCCGGAAGGAGCCCTTCTCCCACTCCAGGTCGGCGACCGACACCTCCAGCATCCCGGAGGCGATCAGCTTCGCCTTGTCCCGCACCTTGCGCGCCACCAGCGCCGCCGCCGCGCCCGAGACCGGGGTGGAGCGGCTGCCGTAGGTGCCCAGACCGAACGGGGTCTGGTCGGTGTCGCCGTGCACGACGTCGATGTCCTGCGGCGGGATGCCCAGTTCCTCGGCGACGATCTGCGCGAACGTCGTCTCGTGGCCCTGGCCCTGCGTCTGCACCGACAGCCGTACGACCGCCTTGCCGGTCGGGTGCACCCGCAGCTCGCAGCCGTCGGCCATGCCGAGGCCCAGGATGTCCATGTCCTTGCGGGGACCCGCGCCCACCGCCTCGGTGAAGAAGGACACGCCGATGCCCATGATCTCGCCCCGGGCCCGCTTCTCCCGCTGCTCGGCGCGCAGCGCGTCGTAGCCGACGATCTCCTTGGCCAGCTCCATCGTCGGGGCGTAGTTCCCCGAGTCGTACACCCAGCCGGTCTTGGTGCGGTACGGGAACTGCTCGGGCCGGATGAAGTTCTTCATCCGCAGCTCGACCGGGTCCATGCCGAGCTCCTGCGCCAGGCAGTCCACGATCCGCTCGACCAGGTACACCGCCTCGGTGATGCGGAACGAGCAGGCGTACGCCACCCCGCCCGGCGCCTTGTTGGTGTAGACGGCCGTCATCTTGCAGTAGGCGGCCTCCAGGTCGTAACTGCCGGTGAACACGCCGAAGAAGCCGGCCGGGTACTTCACCGGCGCGGCGACGCCGTTGAACGCGCCGTGGTCGGCGAGCACGTTGGTGCGGATGCCGAGGATCTTCCCGTCGCGGGTCGCCGCGATCTCGCCGCGCATGATGTAGTCGCGGGCGAAGCCGGTGCTGATCAGGTTCTCGGCGCGGTCCTCCATCCACTTCACCGGCTTGCCGGACAGCAGCGAGCCGACGATCGCGCACACATAACCCGGGTAGATCGGCACCTTGTTGCCGAAGCCGCCGCCGATGTCCGGGGAGACCACCCTGATCTTGTGCTCGGGCAGCCCGGCGACGAGCGCGTACAGGGTGCGGTGGGCGTGCGGGGCCTGGGTGGTGGACCACAGGGTGAGCTTGCCGTCGACCGCGTCGAAGTCGGCGACCGCGCCGCACGTCTCCATCGGCGCCGGATGGACCCGCGGGTAGACGATGTCCTCGGTGACCACCACGTCGGCGCGGGCGAACACCGCGTCGGTCTCCGCCGCGTCGCCGGTCTCCCAGTCGAAGCAGTGGTTGTCGCCCTTGCCCTCCAGGTCGTCGCGGATCACGGGAGCGTCCGGCGACAGCGCGGTGCGCACGTCGATCACCGGGTCCAGCGGCTCGTACTCGACGTCGATCAGCTCCAGCGCGTCGCGTGCCGAGTAGCGGTCCTCGGCGACAACGAACGCGACCTCCTGGCCCTGGAAGCGCACCTTGTCGGTGGCGAGGACGGCCTGCACGTCGTTGGAGAGGGTCGGCATCCACGCCAGGCCCTTCTCGGCGAGCATCGCGCCCGTCACCACCAGCCGGACCTTCGGATGGGCCTCGGCCAGGGTGGTGTCCACGGAGAGGATGCGCGCGTGGGCGAGCGGGGAGCGCAGGATCGCCAGGTGCAGCATGCCGGGCAGCTGGAGGTCGTCGACGTAGCGGCCCTTGCCGCGCACGAAGCGCGGGTCCTCCTTGCGGAGCATCCGCCCGTGGCCGTTGGGCTTCTGATCGTTGTCGACGAACGCGGTGCGGTGGCCGTTGGAGGCGACGGTGGTCATGAGGCGCTCCCCGAGGTGGTGGCGACGGTCTGCTCGTTCTCCTCGGCCGTGGTGCGCGTGCCGGACTCCTCCGCCGCCGCCCAGCGGATCGAGCGGACGATGGTCGCATAGCCGGTGCAGCGGCAGATCTGGCCCGAGATCGCCTCGCGGATCTCCTCGTCGGAGGGGTCCGGGTTCTCGTCGAGCAGGGCGCGGGCGGTCATCATCATGCCCGGGGTGCAGAACCCGCACTGCAGGCCGTGACACTCCATGAACCCGCGCTGGATCGGGTCCAGTTGACCGTTCTGCTCCAGGCCCTCGACGGTGCGCACCTCGTGGCCGCCCGCCATCGCGGCCAGCACCGTACAGGACTTGACGGGTTCGCCGTCCAGCCACACCACGCACGTACCGCAGTTGCTGGTGTCGCAGCCCCAGTGCGTGCCGGTCAGCTGGAGGTGGTCGCGCAGGAAGTGCACCAGCAGCAGCCGGCCCTCGATCTCCCGGGTGACCTCTTCGCCGTTGACGGTCATCGTGACCTGCACGGTCACACCTCCTGTCCGTTGATCCGGGCCGTGGCCCGGCGCAGTACGCGTACGGTCAGCTCGCGGGCCAGATGCCGCTTGTAGTCGGCGCTGCCGCGCCGGTCGGTGACCGGGGAGCACGCCTCGGCGGCGATGTCACCGGCCCGTCCGTACAGCTCCTCGGAGGGCCGCTGTCCGCGCAGCGCCTCCGCGATCCCGGGGATGCCCGCCGTGTTCGGTCCGACGGCGGCCAGGCCCACCCGGGCGTCCGCGATCAGTCCGGCCTCGTCCAGCCAGACCGCCGCGCCCGCCGAGACCACCGCCCAGTCGCCCGCGCGGCGCTCGACCTTCTCGTACGCGCTCGACCCGCGCGGCCGGACCGGGAAGCGGACCTCGGTGAGGATCTCCGCGTCGCCGACGGCCGTCTCGTACGGACCCTGGTGGAAGTCCTCCATCGACACCACGCGCTCGCCGTCCATTCCGTGGATCACGCACGACGCGCCCAGCGTCGTGCAGACCGCCGACAGGTCCTCGGAGGGGTCCGCCTGGCACAGGGAGCCGCCGAGGGTGCCGCGGTTGCGGACGACGGGGTCCGCGATGACCCGCTCCGCGTCCCGGAAGATCGGGAAGGCGGCGGCGAGCTCGTCGGACTCCAGCAGCTCGCGGTGCCGGGTCATCGCGCCGATGCGGATCAGACCGGGGTCGGCGCGGATGTAGCCGAGCTCGTCGTGCAGCTCGTTGATGTCGATCAGGTACTCGAAGTTGGCCAGCCTGAGCTTCATCATCGGGATGAGGCTGTGCCCGCCGGCCACCAGACGCGCGGTGTCGCCGAGGCGGTCGAGGAGCGTGACCGCCTCGTCCACCGTGCTCACCCGCTGGTACTCGAACGGAGCGGGAACCTGCATGCCGCAATCCCCCTGTCTCGCCCGGCCCGCGGCCGGGCGCTCGGGCGCCGTTGTCCGGGGCCATTGGGCCTCCGGCGGCGCGGGGGTGTCAACGGCTGGTTAACTGATCGCTTAACTCGCCGCGCGAGGGCGTCGCCGCGACTTAAGCGAAGGCTTAACCAGCCGTTGACATGCGACGGACCGGCTTCGCATGCTCCCGACGCCGGGACGGGCGCCGTGGGGGTCCGTCGGGTCTGCCTGGTCCTGCCGGGGCCGCGCGGGACGATCGGGCGCGGTCGCGGTGTTGCGGTGGTGGGACGCTGCCGAAGGAGGCACACGGATGCGGGACATCGTGGAGGGCCTCACCTCCTGGAGTACGACGGGCCGGCGGTTCGCGGTGGCGACCGTCGTACGGACGTGGAAGTCGGCGCCGCGCAGACCGGGCGCGTCGCTGGCGGTCGCCGAGGACGGTGAGGTGATCGGCAGCGTCTCGGGCGGCTGCGTCGAGGGCGCGGTGTACGAGCTGGCGCGCGAGGTCCTGGAGAGCGGCGAGCCCGCGCTCGTCACCTACGGCGTCAGCGACGACGACGCCCTGGCGGTGGGGCTGACCTGCGGCGGGATCATCGAGATCCTGGTACGTCCGGCGGGCGCGGGCCGGTTCCCGGGCCTGCCGGGCGTCCTGAAGGCGATCACGGAGGGCCACCCGGTGGCTGTGGCGACGCCACTCCCGGGGGACGGCAACGGGATTCCAGAGGGCAGCGACGCGGCCACGGTGGGCGCGGCCCCGGTGGGTACGGTGGACGAACCGGCCCTGGTGACCGGCCGCTCGGCCGCCGGGCCGGAGCCGGAGGGCGGGGCCGCCGGGCCCGTCACCGGGCAGCTGGTCGTCACGCCGGGCGGTGTCGAGGGGGCGCTCGGGGACGTGGGCCTCGACGCCGCCGTCGTCGAGCGGGCCAGGGGGCTGCTCGCACAGGGCGGCACCGACGTGGTGCGGGTCGGCCGGTCCGGCGAGGAGCGGCACGACGACGTCGCCGTGTTCGTCGAGTCCTTCGCGCCACCGCCGCGGATGCTGGTGTTCGGCGCCATCGACTTCGCCTCCTCGGTCGCCCGCATCGGCAAGTTCCTCGGCTACCACGTCACCGTGTGCGACGCCCGGCCCGTCTTCGCCACGCGCCGGCGCTTCCCCGACGCGGACGACCTCGTCGTCGACTGGCCGCACCGCTACCTCGACTCCACCGAGGTCGACGAGAACACGGTGATCTGCGTCCTGACCCACGACCCCAAGTTCGACGTGCCGCTGCTCCAGCGGGCGCTGCGGACGCCCGCGCGCTACATCGGGGCGATGGGCAGCCGCCGTACCCACGAGGACCGGCTGCGGCGGCTGCGCGAGGCCGGGGTGGACGAGTCCGAGCTGTCGCGCCTCGCCTCCCCGATCGGCCTCGACCTCGGCGCCCGCACCCCCGAGGAGACCGCGGTGGCGATCATGGCCGAGATCATCGCCCTGCGCTGGGGAGGCACCGGCCGCCGCCTGATCGAGACGACCCCCCTCCCGATCCACCGCTGACCCGCGGGCGCCCCCTAGCGCGTCGGCGGGGCCGCGGGTTTCGGGAGGTCGTCCAGGAAGTCCGCCGACGGGGTGAAGAACAGGGTTCCCGTGACCGGCGTCGAGAAGTCCAGGATGCGGTCGTGGGAGGCCGCGCCCCGGCCCAGGAACATGTTGCGCAGCATCTGCTCCGTCACCGACGGCGTACGGGCGTAGCCGATGAAGTACGTGCCGAACTCCCCCCGGCCGGGGCTGCCGAACGGCATGTTGTCGCGCAGGATCTCCCGCTCCGTGCCGTCCTCGTCGGTGACCGTGTTCAGCGCGACGTGCGAATCGGGCGCCTTGACCCCGTCGGCCTGCTCCATGTTGGTCTGCTTGGTGCGGCCCACCACCCGCTCCTGCTCCTCCACCGGCAGCGCGTTCCAGGCCGCCATGTCGTGCAGGTACTTCTGCACGATCACATAGCTGCCGCCCGCGAAGTCCGCGTCCTCCTCCCCGATCAGCACCGCCGCCCGGGCCGACGCCCCCACCGGGTTCTCCGTGCCGTCGACGAAGCCGAGCAGGTCACGCGCGTCGAAGTACTTGAAGCCCGTCACCTCGTCGCACAGCGTGACCCGGCCGCGCAGCCGGTCCATGATCTCCGCGGCCAGCTCGAAGCAGAGGTCGGCACGCCGGGCCCGGACGTGGAACAGCAGGTCGCCCGGTGTGGACACGGCACGGTGCCGCGGCCCGGTGAGCTCCCGGAACGGGTGCAGCTCCGCCGGCCGGGGTCCGTCGAAGAGCCGGTCCCACGCCGAGGAGCCGATTCCGGCCACACAGGTCAGCTGTCCGTCCGGCTCCCGGAAGCCGATGGACCGGGTGATTCCGGCCAGGTCGCCGAGGAGGCCGCGCACGGCCGTCTCACCGCCCGGATCGACGCTGACGACGAGGAAGACCGCGTGCGGGGTCAGCGCGTCGAGCACGGCCTGCGGGGTCGGGGTGGTTCTGTCGGGGCTCATGGCAACGAGTGTGCAAGGCCCGCGGGCCCCGCAACAGACGGCCCCCTGCCAAGTCCGGCGACTCGACGGGGAACTGGTCATTTCCTCAGCCGATCGCCGTTGATTGCACGGGAGTCGGCATGGCGTCGAGGTTCCGGGGACAGATACACCACGCGGCGCCGCCCCCCGGGACGGCGAGCCGTGAAACGCGGGGGAGCCACGACGAGATGGGGCACACGCCATGCAGTCGAACCCCGGTCATGCCGGTGTGCGTTTCAAGATCCTCGGCCCGCTGGAGGGCTGGGCCGGCGAACGGCGATTAAGGCTCGGCGGACTCGTCAACGAACGTGTCCTGGCCATGATCCTCCTGGAGGCGGGGCGCGTGGTCCCGGTCTCCCGGCTCATCGAGGCCGTCTGGGACGACGAACCGCCCCTGACCGCGCTCCACCAGATCCGCAAGTCCGTCGCCGATCTGCGCCGGCGCATCCCCGCCGGGCACGAGGTGATCGTCACCGAGCCCCCCGGCTACCGCGTGGCCGCCGACGGGGACCGGCTCGACCTGAAGCTCTTCGAGTCGCACGTCCAGGAGGCGGAACGTGCCCGCGCCGACGGCCGGTCCGACGACGCCGTGGCCCGGCTGAGGGACGCCCTCGCCCTGTGGCGCGGCGCCGTCCTCGGCGGCGCGGGCGGACGCGTCGTCGACGCCGTGGCCGCCGCCTGGGAGGAGCGCCGGGCCGCCGTCACCGAGCTGAGCTTCGACCTGCGGCTCGAACGCGGTGACGCGAGCGACCTCGTCGGCGAGATCCGCGCGGCCCTCGGCGTCCACCCGCTGCGCGAGACCCTGTGGGCCCAGCTGATGCTCGCCCTGTACCGCTCGGGCCGGCCGGCGGAGGCCGTCGAGGAGTACGCCCGGCTGCGCGGCCTGCTCGCCGAGGAACTGGGCATCGACCCGAGCCCCCGTCTCGCGGAGCTGCACGAGGCGATCCTGCGCGGCGACCCCGAACTCCGGCCCCCGCGCCCGGCCGACCGGCACACACAGCAGCCTGCGCGCACGGCGGCCCCGGCCGTCGCCCCCTGCACCCTGCCCTACGACCTCGTCGACTTCACCGGACGACAGGCCGAGGTCGACCGGCTCACCGCCGCCGTACCCGTCACCGACGGACGCCCCGGACCGCGGCTGCTGGTCGTCGACGGCATGGGCGGCAGCGGCAAGACCGCGCTCGCCGTGCACGTCGCCCACCGCCTCGCCGACGCCTACCCCGGCGGACAGCTCTACCTCGACCTGCGCGGCTTCGCCCCCGGGGAGGAACCGCTGTCCACCGGGGCCGCGCTCGGCGCCCTGCTGCGCGCCCTGGCGGTGCCCGGTGACGAGGTCAGCGACGACACCCTCGGCCGGATCGCCCTGTGGCGGGACACCACCGCCCGTCGGCGGCTGTTGCTCATCCTCGACAACGCCGCCGACGCCGCCCAGGTACGGCCCCTGCTGCCCGCCTTCCCGGGCAGTCTGGTCCTCATCACCAGCCGGGTCCGGCTGCCCGAACTCGAGGGCTCCGAGGGGCTGTCGCTCGGTCTGCTGCGCGACGAGGACAGCATCGCCCTGATGAGCCGCATCCTCGGCGACGACCGGGTCGCCGCCGAACCCCAGGCCACCGCCGACCTGGTCCGGCTCTGCGGTCACCTCCCGCTGGCGCTGCGCATCTCGGGTGCCCGGCTGCGCAAACGCCCGCACTGGACGATGGGTTACCTGGTCGACCGGCTGTGCGACAGCTCGCGCATCCTCGGCGAACTGGAGTCGGGCGACCGCAGCGTCGCCAGCGTGCTACAGGTCTCCCACGACGCGATGAAGCCCGAACACCGCGACGACTTCCGGCTGCTCAGCCTGCACCCGGGCGCCGACTTCGACGTGGCCGCGGCCGCCGCCCTCCTCGGCACTGGTCCCGACCGCGCCGAACAGGTCCTGGAACACCTGCTGGACGTGCACCTGCTCCAGCAGTTCGAGTTCGGCCGCTACTCCTTCCACGACCTGGTGCGCCGTTTCGCCCGCACCCTGCCCGGCGAGCACCCGGCACAGGAGACCGCGGCCGTGCTGCGGCTGGCCTCGCACACCCTGACCGGGGTGGAGCGGGCCTGCGAGGCACTGTTCCCCGGGCGGGTGCGCTACTCGTCCCTGCCGGGGGCCGACGAGGAACCCGAGCCGCCCGAACCCCTCGAACCCGACCGGGCGCTGCGCTGGTTCGACCGGGAGCAGGGCAATGTGCTCGCGGTCATCCACCTCGCCCACCAGCACGGGCTGAGCCGGCACGTGGCCCGCCTTGGCCGGGGCATCGGCTTCCACCTCCACGCGCGCAACCACTTCGGCGAGTTCGAGACGATCGCCCGGCTGGCCGTCGACGACGCGCGCAAGGACGACGACGCCGAACTGCTCTGCGTGTCCCTGGTCAACCTGGCCGTCGCCCAGTGGCAGTGCGACCACTTCCAGGACGGCATCGCCTCCTCCGAGGAGGCGCTGACCATCGCGACCACCCTCGACGACCGCAGGGCGGGCGCGGCCTGCCTGAGCCGGCTCGGTGTGCTGTACGCCAGCGTGGGCCGGCTGGAGGACGCCGCCCGGGACCTGACCCGGGCGGCGGCGGTGCACCGGACGAACCACTCCGTACGGGAGGAGGCCCAGGCCCTCGCCAACCTCTGCTTCGTGAACGAGCGGCTCGGGCGGTACGCGGAGGCCGCCGAGGCGGGCCGACGGGCCGCCGACTGCGCCCGCACCACGGGCGACGTGGGCATCGAGGTCACGGCGCTGGCCAACCTGTCGCTCGCCGACCTCGGTCTCGGCCGGCCCGAGCAGGCCGCCGGGCGGCTCACGCGGGCACGCGCGCTGTGCGAGGGGCTGCGGGCGCCCGCCCTGATGTCCCTGGTGCTGGCCAACCTGGCCGAGGTGCGGCTGCGGTCCGGGCACATCGGCGATGCGGTGGATGCCGCCGACGCGGCGGACGCCGAGGACACCTGGAACGCGGGGACCTCCGGGAACGCGGGGACCTCAGGAAACATCGACAGCGCCGAGGAGTACGCGCGGGCGGCGCTGGAGGAGGCCCGTGCCAGCGGGTCGCGGGCGCGGCAGGCCACGGCCGAGAACGTGCGGGGCCGGGTGCGGTACGCGCAGGGCCGGTACCGGGAGGCGCTGCGCCACCACCGGTCGGCGCTCGACCTGGCCGCGGCCATCGGTCTGCGCATGGAGATCGCCCACGCGGAACGCGGGCTCGCGGAGGCGCTGGCGGCGCTCGGCGACCCGGGGGCCGCCGCGCCGCACGCCCGCACGGCGAAGGAGCACTTCTGGGGGATGCGCCTGACCGCCGTGGGATGAGCGCGGCCGGCCGCCGCGACCGGGGCCGGCACGGGCCCGGTCGCGGCGCCATCGGCACGCCGCGCCGTGGAGGGGCGCGCCGGCCGGGTGCGCCGGCGGCGCGCCCTCAGTGGAGGGGGCCTCCGTCGCGGGTCGGGCCCACGTCGGTGGCGAGGGTCCGGTCGGCGCCGTGCGTGGCGCCCGTGGCCGCCGAGATTCCTGTCCAGCCCAGGACCGCCGTGAGTACCGCGATCGCCGTCATGTACCGGAACCGTCGCATGTCGTACTGCCTTCCTGCCGCTTGCACTGACGTGACCAGAGTGCCCCGTGTGGATACCGCTCACGTCCCGATGCGGTCCCGGTGTGCGGTGCGCGGGCCGGAGCGGGGCCCTACGGTCCACGCCGGCACCACCCGCCCCACGCCGGACTCCAGGATCAGCCGGGTGCACGACAGCGGCGCCGACGCCCGGCGGGTGGGCGGGCTGCCAGGGCGCGCAGGGTGGCGACGGCGGCGCCGTCGACCGAACCGCCGCGCACGCTTCCGGAGATGGGGACGATGCCGCCCACGGTGCCTCCCTGTCGTCCCGGAGGACCGGCCGGTGCCGGCCCCGCTTTCCGATGACTCGACTCTTGACTCGACCCTGCCGGGGCGCGCTCCCCGCCCGGTCCCGGACATGCCGAAGTCCCGGTCGGGGACCGGGACTTCGGGGTGTGCGCGGATTACGGGGAGGTCAGTTCAGGACCTGCTGGGTGACGACGATGTGGCCGGCGTCGGGGTTGAGCACCCCGCCGAGCCTGTTGAAGGCTCCGTCGGTCAGATCGAGGCACTTGGGCTCCTGGGACGTCTGGGCGAAGGTGCCCCGGTCGTTGATGCGTACGACCAGGGACCTGCCGTTGGCGACGTTGGTGACCTGGACCCGTGTCCCGAACGGGAGTTGCGGCTGACGCGTCAGCGACGTGGCCGCCGTGTCCGCGTTGTTGTCGAAGACCTCGCCGCTCGCCGTGAGCGCGCCGGCCGGCTGCGGTCCGTAGTGCGTCGCCCAGCACTGCTGCCCCCCGGGGTTCTGGGAGGCCGCGGGTGCGGTCCATTTCTGGTTGGCGGTGCCGGTGCAGGTCCAGATCTGGGCGCGGGCGCCGTTGGCGGTGGACTGGTCGGTGACGTCCAGGCACTTGTTCGCCTGCGGGTTGACGATGTCCCGGGCGGCGCTGACCGACCACTTCTGGTTGGCGGCACCGGTACACGTCCACAGCTGGGCCTTCGCCCCGTTGGCGGTGGAGTTGCCGGTGACGTCGAGGCACTTGCCGAGGGCGCGGACGGTGCCGTCGCTGCCGACGGTCCACTGCTGGGCACTGGTGCCGTTGCAGTCGTAGAGCTGGACCGCGGCGCCGTCGGCGGAACTCGCGCCGGCCACGTCGAGGCACTTGCCGCCCAGACCGGTGATCGTGCCCGTCGCCGCCTGTGCCGGCGACGCCGTCAGCAGGCCGAGCGAGAGGGACATGACGGCCAGGGCGAAGGTGCCGCGCGACGCGGCGGCGCGGGTACGGGATCGTACGGCCATGAGGGTGCGTTCACTGCCCTTCGGTACGTGCGGTCGGGGTCGTCAGCAGGAGAGGTTGTTGCCGGGGCTGACCCCGAGGATCTGCGTGAACCGCTGGTAGGCGCTGATCCGGCTCTGGACCTGGGCCGGGTTGCGGCCGTCGCACTCCAGCGACCCGTTGATCGAACGGATCGTCTGGCCGAAGCCCGCGCCGTTGACCATGGCGTTGTGCGGCGTCATCGTGCCGGGACCGGACTGCGTGTTCCAGTACCACAGACCCGTCTTCCAGGCCACGGACGAGTCGTTCTGCACCAGCCACGGGTTGTTGAGCAGGTCGATGCCCAACGCGTCACCGGCCGCCTTGTAGTTGAAGTTCCAGCTCAGCTGGATCGGACCGCGCCCGTAGTACGCGGCCTGGCCGGCCGGGCAGCCGTACGGCTGGTTGGGGTCGCAGTAGTGGGGGTAGTTGGCCGTGTTCTGCTCCACCACGTAGACCAGGCCGCCCGTCTCGTGGTTGACGTTGGCCAGGAACGCCGCCGCCTCCTGCTTCTTCACCGTGTCGCTGCCGGTCTTGGCGAAGCCCGGGTAGGCGCTCAGCGCGGCCGTCAGACCACCGTAGGTGTAGAAGGAGTTCCGGCTCGGGAACATCTGGTTGAACTGGGCCTCGCTGACGACGAATCCGGACGGGGTGCCGCCACCGCCGCCGCCCGAGGCGGGCGCGTTCCACTTCTGGTTGGCGGCGCCGGTGCAGGTCCAGATCTGCAGCCGCGTGGCGTTGGCGCTGGTGTTGCCGCGCACGTCGAGGCACTTGTTCGCGGCCGGGTTGACGATGTCGTTGGCGCCGGAGACGACCCACTGCTGGTTGGCGCTGCCCGAGCAGTCCCACAGCTGGACGGCGGCGCCGTCCGCGGTGGACCGGTCGACGATGTCGAGACACTTGCCGAGCGCGCGCAGGGTGCCGTCGCCGGGGTTGGACCAGCGCTGGGCGGTGGTGCCGTTGCAGTCGTAGATCTGGACGGCCGTGCCGTTGGCGCTGCTCGCGCCGGCCACGTCGATGCACTTGCCGGCGAGGCCGGTGATCTGCCCGTCGGCGGCCTGTGCGGGCGTGGTGACGAACAGCGCCGCGAGGACGGCGGTGAGGAGGGCGCCGACCAGGACACGGGCCCGGGCGAGGCGGCCGGAGGGGGTGGGTCTGAGGCGAGTGCTGATCATAGGGACGTCACTTCCTCGGCTGTGAAGGTGGGGGAGACATCGTTGTCGGCAGGGCAGGGCGGAGCGCCGGCGTGACACGCCGGTGGTCGTCACCAGGGGAGGCAGGACAGCGCCGAACACTTCCTGCCGACTCAGGTCTAGACCATCGCAGTTGTGCTGCCCGCCGTCAACGCCCTTGCAGCGCCCGGAGGTTGATGTCCGAAAAGTGCCCGGCCGCGGCGGCGCACGACAGAGCCCCGGCGCGGGTCACCGCACCGGGGCTCCGTCTCGGGCCGTGGCGCCCGCGGTCAGGCCACCTGACCCACGTGGGCGAGGGCCTGCTTGAGCAGGACCCCCTGGCCGCCCGGCATCTCGCCCTGGACCGCCGCCGACGCGGCCTCCTGCGGGGTGAACCACACCAGGTCCAGGGCGTCCTGACGGGGCCGGCAGTCACCGGTCACCGGCACGACGTAGGCGAGGGAGACCGCGTGCTGGCGCGGGTCGTGGTACGGCGTGATGCCCACGGTCGGGAAGTACTCCGCGACCGTGAACGGCTGGAGGGACGCCGGCACCCGGGGCAGCGCCACCGGGCCGAGGTCCTTCTCCAGGTGCCGCAGCAGGGCGTCCCGCACCCGTTCGTGGTGCAGCACGCGGCCGGAGACGAGGGTCCGGCTGACCGTTCCGTCCGGTCCGATGCGCAACAGCAGACCGATGCTGGTGACTTCGCCGCTGTCGTCGACGCGCACGGGCACCGCCTCGACGTACAGGATCGGCATGCGCGCGCGTGCCATCTCCAGCTCGTCGGGGGACAGCCAGCCGGGGGTGGTTTCGGTCAAGTCAGACATTGCTCGATCATACTTTCCGGGTGTGGTGGGCACGGGGTCGCGGGCAGGGCTCAGGAGGGCGGTCCGTACAGGCGCAGGGCGTTGTCGCGGCCCGTCCAGGCGGCGAACCGCAGGGCGTCGGGCAGGCTCAGCTCGTCGGCGTCCACCCGGGCCTGGAGCAGCGCCGCCAGCCCCTGTCGGAAGCACAGCGCGCCCAGGTGGTGGAACTCGGCGAGCCCGTAGGCGTCGGAGCTGTGGAGCAGTTTGCGGAACGGGGTGATCTCCAGGGCCTCCTCCAGGACGGCCCGGGAGCGGGCGGGTCCGGTGTGGTGCAGGGCGAGTCCGACGTCGAGGTGGACGTGCTCGAACACGGCGGCCAGATAGGCGGCCTGACGGTGGTACGGCCAGCAGTGCAGCAGCAGCACGGGCACGGCGCCGCGGGTGCGGCGCAGCCAGTCGGTCAGCAGGGCCGGGTCGGCCGTGTGCAGCCGGAGGTCGTTGTCGCCGAACCCGGTGTGCAGCTGGAGCGGCAGCCCGAGGCCGACGGCGGTCCACAGCAGGTGCCGGACCAGCACCGGGTCCGTGAGCCGGCCGCCCCGCGCGAGCCAGCGGCGGGCCGCCGACGTGACCTCCGCGGCGCCGGGCGGGTCCGGGTCCAGGCCGAGGCCCGTGCGGTAGGCGGCCACCGACTTGACCGCGACCACCCCGGGCCGCCGCACCGCCCGCTCGGCCGCCTCGCGGAAGGCGCGCGCGTACTCGCCCGCCTCGACGCCCCGCGCCACGACCTCCTCGGCCACGGTCTCCAGCCGTACGACCTCGTACGCCCGCGCGCCCGCGGCGGCGGCCAGCTCGGCCGGGGAGGTGACCGGGTGCGGGGCGTACCCGGTGTCGACGAGGAACGTCCCGGTCCCGGCGGCCGTCAGGAAGCGCCGGTTGACCTCGTCCGGGCCCAGCTCGGCGCGCCGGGCGAGGTAGTCGGCGGCGGGCGCGTGCCGGGGGAGGCCGAGCACGGGCGCGCAGTGCCGGCGCACGGCCACCCCGACCGGGCTGTCGAAGAGGGACACCCCGGGCGCGGCCGTGCCCTCGGTGAGCAGCGACTCGAACTCCCCGGGGGACAGGCCGGCGGTGACGGCGCCGTGGCAGTGGTGGTCCACCAGCGGCAGGGCGTCCAGCGCCTCCTGGACCGGGCCCACGTCAGTACGTCCAGCGGTAGGCCGCCGCCACCTGCGCGTCGTCCAGCCCCTCGACGGCCGCGGCCTCCCCGAGCCGTACGGCCGCCACCGCGTCGGCGAGGACCGGTCCCAGCGCCTCGCGCAGCACCGGGTCGGCGCGGAACTCCGCCACCGACTCGGCCAGGGAGGTCGGCAGCCGCCGTACGCCCCGGGCCGCGGCCTCCTCGGCGTCGAAGCGCACCGGGTTGCCGGTGACCTCCTCGGGCAGCGGCGCGGCGCGGGCCAGGCCGTCGAGTCCCGCGGCGATGACGCAGCCGAGGGCGAGATAGGGGTTGGCGGCCAGGTCGACCGGCTTGACCTCCAGGTTGGCGTCCCGGTGCCGGCGCCCCAGCGTGCCGGTGACCACCCGCAGCCCGGTCTCGCGCGTCTCGCGGCCCCAGGCGGTGAACACCCCCGCCCACCGGGAGGGCCTGAGCCGCAGCCGGCTCGCCGGGCTCGGCGCCGTCACCGCGGTCAGCGCGGGCAGCCGGGCGAGCACCCCGGCGAGGAACGACTCGGCGCCGGCCGTCATCCCGTACCGTCCCTCGCCGCCCGTGTGCAGGTTGACCCCGTCGCGCCAGGCGGACAGGTGCAGATGGCCGCCGTTGCCGACGCCCGTCGCGGACACCGCGGGGGCGAAGGACACCCGCAGCCCGTGCCGCAGGGTCACCGCGCGGATCGTCTGGCGCACCAGCACACTGCGGTCGGCCGCGGCCACCGGGTCCAGGGCGCCCACGGAGACCTCGAACTGCCCGGGCGCGTACTCCGGATGGATCTGGTCCACGTCCACGCCCTGCGCCGCGAGGGCCGCGAGCAGGTCGGCGGTGTAGTCGCTCAGCCCGACCTGCCGGATCGCGCCGTACGCGGGACCGGTCACCGCCGGGACGAACTCCCCCTCGGGGGCCGTCCCGAGCCCCACCGACCACTCGATCTCCACGGCCGCCCGGAACGTGATGCCCGACCGCTCCTCGGCGTCCGCGACGATCCGGCGCAGGAAGGTCCGGGAGCACCCGGGGTGCCGCTCGCCCTCCTGCGTGATCCGGTCGACCGGCGCCCAGGCCCAGCCGGGCTGCGCGGCCAGGGCCACCAGCCGGTCCAGGGCCGGGTACAGCCGCAGGTCGCCGTCGGGCGAACCGAGCACGTCCGTCGTGACGTTGGAGTCGTCGGCCAGGAACGTGTCGAAGACCGGCGACATCCCGACGCCCCAGGCCGCCGCGTCGGCGAGCCGGGCCGTCGGGACCGTCTTCACCCGGCAGACGCCCGCGGTGTCGACGTAGGAGAGCACGATGCCGCGCACGCCCCGCCCGGCCAGTTCGGCGGCGAGTTCCGTGGCCCGCTGGACGTCACCGGGACGGCCGCCGGGCACCGGGTCGGCAGGGATGGGCATGCGTCCTCCTCGACGGACTCGGCCACGTGTGTCGCGGCTCAGGCTTTCACGGCCACCGCGCCGAACTGCGGCACCGCCGCCGGGGAGTCGGGGCCCGCCCGCCACTGGGAGCACGGCACCAGGCCCGGCTCCAGCAGGTCGAGGCCGTCGAAGAAGGAGGTGACCTCGGCGCGGCTGCGGGCGGTGATGGGCGGTGTGGCGTTCTCGTTCCAGAACTCCATCGCCGCCACGTTGCCCGTGCCGCCGAGGTCGGCGTCGAAGGTCGGGTGCGTCAGCACCAGGAAGCTGCCCGGGGCCGTCTCCGCCATCACCCGGGTCACGATGTCCCGGGCCTTGTCGGCGTCGAGCACGAAGTTGAGGATGCCGAGCATCATCACCGCGACGGGCCGGGAGAAGTCCAGCGTCTCGGCGGCCCGCCGGACGATGGCCTCGGGGTCGTGCACGTCGGCGTCGATGTAGTCGGTGACCCCGTCGGGGCTGCTGGTCAGCAGGGAACGGGCGTGCACGAGCACGATCGGGTCGTTGTCGACGTACACGATCCGGGAGTCGGGCGCGACCCGCTGGGCGATCTCATGGGTGTTGTTCACGGTCGGCAGCCCGGTCCCGATGTCCAGGAACTGGCGCACCCCCCGCTCGCCGGCCAGGAACTCCACCGCCCGCCCGAGGAAGTCGCGGTCGGCGCGCGCCACGGCCCGGATCACCGGGAACACCCCGGCGACGTGCTCGCCGACCCGCTGGTCGACCTCGTAGTTGTCCTTGCCGCCGATCCAGTAGTTCCAGACCCGTGCGTTGTGTGCCACGGAGGTGTTCAGCCTCGCCGATCCGCCCGACGGGGGGTGGCCCTCGCTCACGTCGCTGCCCTTCTCACATGCGGTTGTCCGCCGTCATTGTGCCGCCCGGTGATCGGCTTGTCCCGGGTATCGGCACAGCGGGCGGTTCCGGGACCCCGCGGCGCATGCGGAACACTGATGTCCGAATACCCGTGGAACGCCGACCCCGACCGGAAGCAGGACATGCCCGCGACCCCCGCGCCCCTCCCCACCGACTCCCTCCCCGCGGAGGCCGCCGACATCAGGCTCGTGGTCACCGACATGGACGGCACCCTCCTCGACGACGCCAAGCGGATGCCGGACGGCCTGTGGCCGATGCTGGCCGAACTGCGCCGGCGCGGCATCCTGTTCAGCCCCGCCAGCGGCCGTCAGTACGCCATGCTGGCCCGGCAGTTCGCCGGTGCCGACGAGGGCATGGCGTTCATCGCCGAGAACGGCACCTACGTCGTGCGCGACGGGGTCGAGCTCAGCTCCGACCCGCTGGACGCGGCCGTCGCCGCCGGGATCGTCCGGGCCGCGCGCCGGCTCGCGGCCGGCGGCACCGACGTGGGCGCCGTGGTCTGCGGCAAGCGGGCCGCCTACGTCGAGCGGACCGACGAGCGGTTCCTCGCCGAGGTGCGCCACTACTACGCCGAGCACCGGGTCGTCGAGGACGTCACCGCCGTCGGCGACGACGTGATCAAGGTGGCCCTCTTCGACTTCGGCACGGCCGAGCGGACCACCGCGCCCGCCCTCGCGGAGTTCGCCTCGACCCACCGGGTCGTCGTCTCGGGCGAGCACTGGGTCGACGTGATGAACCGCACCTCCGACAAGGGCACCGCCGTGCGCGCTCCAGCGCGAACTCGGGATCACCCCCGCGCAGACGATGGTGTTCGGCGACTACCTCAACGACCTGGAGATGCTGGACGCCGCCGACTGGTCCTTCGCCATGGCGGGCGCCCACCCGGAGGTCGTCCGCCGGGCCCGGCACCTCGCGCCGTCCAACAACGACAACGGTGTGCTCCGCACGATAGGCCGTCACCTGGGCATACCGGTGAACTGATCCGGGCCGGGGCGCCCGGGGCCAGGGGAGCGCGGGCCAGGGGAGCGCGGGGGCCAAGGGCGCGCGGGGGTCAAGGGCGCGCGGGGGTCAAGGGCGCGCGGGCAGGACCGTGTCCAGGAAGGCGGTCAGGTCCGCGAAGACCTCCGCCCGGTTCGTCTCGTGGAACACCTCGTGCCGGGCCCCGGGATAGACGTGCGCCACCGGCCGGCCGCCGCTCAGCCGGAGCACCCCGGGCCGGCTCCCCGGCAGCGGGACGAGCCGGTCGTCGTCGCCGTGCAGCCACAGCACCGGCAGCGGACCGACGCCGCCCGCCCGTTCGACGGTGTCCAGGGTGCGCACGAACGCCTCCAGGGTCGGCCGTCTCATGCCGCCGTGCCAGACCAGCGGGTCGGCCGCGTACGCGACGCCCACGGCCGGGTCCCGGGACAGGGCGCGCGGCCCGACGGGAGTGTCCGGGACCTCGTCCAGGGCGAGCAGCCGGCCGGGCAGCTCCCAGTCGCCGATCACCGGGGCCGAGAGCACGAGCGCGGTGAGACCGGAGCCGTACCGCTGCGCGAAGCGCGCGGCGATCAGGCCGCCCATGGAGTGGCCGAACAGGACCACCGGCAGCCCGGGGTGGGCGTCGCGGGCCAGGGCGGCGACGGTGCGCAGGTCGGTGACCACGTCCTCGAAGTCCTCGATCACCACCCGCTCGCCCCCCGACCGTCCGTGCCCGGTGTGGTCGGGACCGAACACCGCCGCGCCGTGCCCGGTCAGGACCTCGGCGAGACCCGCGTAACGGCCCATGTGCTCGCCGTACCCGTGCGCGACCAGGGCCGTCCAGCGCGGCCCGGGGTGCGGCCACTCGTACGCCACCAGCGGGCCCCGGGTGCCGGTGAGGGCGTGAGTGCGGACGTGTGTGCGAGCGGCGTCCATGTTTCCTCGGTTCCTCGTTTCCTTGTTTCCTTGTTTCCTAGGTTCCTCGGTTCCCAGAGGGCCGGGTGGCGGTCTATAGTCTAAAACTAGCAGTGCTAATTAAGGCTTCAGCGTCGGTCAGGAGTCACCCGTGCGTCCCGTCCACTTCGCGGCCGCCCGCCGCACCCCCATCGGCAAGCTGCGCGGAGCCCTCGCCTCCGTCCGCCCCGACGACCTCGCCGCGACGGTGGTCCGCCGCCTCGTCGCCGACGCCCCCGCCCTCGACCCGGCCCGTGTCGACGACGTCTACTGGGGCGCCGCCAACCAGGCGGGCGAGGACAACCGCAACGTCGCCCGGATGGCCGCGCTGCTCGCCGGCCTGCCGGACAGCGTCCCCGGCGCCACCGTCAACCGGCTGTGCGCCTCCGGCCTCGAAGCCGTCACCACCGCCGCCCGCGCCATCGCCGCGGGCGAGGCCGACGTCGTGATCGCGGGCGGCTCCGAGTCGATGAGCCGCGCCCCCTTCGTCCTGCCCCGGCCCGACGAGGCCCTGCCGCACCGCATCGAGACCGTCGACACCCGCCTCGGCTGGCGCCTGGTCAACCCCGCGATGAAGGAGCTGCACGGCCTGCTCTCCATGGGCGAGACCGCAGAGGAGGTCGCTGAGCGGTACGGCGTCCCGCGCGAGCGCCAGGACGAGTTCGCCCTGCGCAGTCACCGACTGGCCGCCCTCGCCCGCAAGAACGGCCACTTCGACGACGAACTCCTGCCCGTGGAACGCCCCGACGGGGTCGTCGTCGACAGCGACGAATGCGTGCGTGAGGACACCTCGTACGAGAAACTCGCCCGTCTGCGGCCGGTGTTCCGCGACGGCGGCACGGTCACCGCGGGCAACTCCTCCCCGTTGAACGACGGCGCGGCCGGACTGCTGCTCGTCAGCGAGGAGGCGCTGCACGACCTCGGCCTCGAATCCCTGGGCCGCTACGTCGCCGGCGCCTCCGCGGGTGTCCACCCCGACGTCATGGGCATCGGCCCCGTGCCCGCCACCCGCAAGGTGCTCGCACGGGCCGGCTGGGGGATCGGCGACCTCCAGGAGGCCGAGCTGAACGAGGCGTTCGCCGCCCAGGCCCTCGCCTGCGTGGACCAGCTCGGCATCGACCCGGAGCTGGTCAACCCCAGCGGCGGCGCGATCGCCCTCGGCCATCCGCTCGGCTCCTCGGGCGCCCGCATCCTCACCACCCTGCTGCACCGCATGCGCCGCACCGGCGCCGGACGCGGGCTCGCCACGATGTGCGTGGGCGTGGGGCAGGGCAGCGCGGTGCTGGTCGAACGGGACTGACGGGACCGACGGGACGGTACGGGGCGGCACCGAGGGGACGGGCCGAGGGGACGGGGCCGAGACGACCGGGGGAGGCCGGCGGGTGCCGACAGGCGAGACACGCCTTACGCACGGACGATGCGTGGCCCTAGCATCGGTTTCCGCATGAACACGATGACGCTCTGGCACATCACCGGCTGGGAGTTCGCCGCGCTCGCCTTCGCGGCGCTCCTCGTCGGCTTCTCCAAGACGGCGGTCAGCGGGGCCAACACGGTCAGCCTGGCCGTCTTCGCGGCGATCCTGCCCGCCCGCGCCTCCACGGGCGTACTGCTCCCGGTGCTGATCGCGGGCGACGTGCTCGCCGTCCTCACCTACCGGCGGCACGCCCACTGGCCCACGCTGTGGCGGCTGTTCCCCGCGGTCGCCGTCGGCGTGGTGGTCGGCACGCTCTTCCTGGTGTGGGCCGACGACGCCGTCGTACGGACCTCGATCGGGGCGATCCTGCTGCTGATGGCCGCGGTCACCGTGTGGCGACGGCGGCGGGCCGACCGGGAGGACGAGCCGGACGCGGTCACCACGCGGGCCGGGCGGGCCAAGGCGCGGTCGTACGGCGTGCTCGGCGGGTTCACCACGATGGTCGCCAACGCGGGCGGGCCCGTGATGTCGATGTACCTGCTGTCGGCGGGCTTCCGGAAGCTGGGCTTCCTGGGGACGTCGGCCTTCTTCTTCCTCATCGTGAACGTGTCCAAGGTGCCGTTCAGCGCGGGCCTCGGACTCATCGACGGGCGCTCGCTGCTGCTCGACGCCGCACTCGTCGTGTTCGTCGTGCCCGGCGCGGTCATCGGCAAATGGGCTGTGAACCGGATCAACCAGCGGCTGTTCGAGCAACTGGTGATCGCCGCCACCGTCCTGGGCGGCCTCCAGCTCCTGCTGCGCTGACCCCCACCCCGTACCACCACCCCGCACGCCCGCCACCCCGTACGCTCGCCCCATGCCCCCGCACGTCCTGATCCTCGGCGGCACCACCGAGGCCCGCCGCCTCGCCGCCGTGCTCGCCGACCGCCCCGGCGTCCGGGTCACGACCTCGCTCGCCGGGCGGGTCGACCGGCCCGGCGCGCTCGACGGGGACGTGCGGACCGGCGGCTTCGGCGGCGCCGCGGGGCTCGCCGCCTGGCTGCGCGAGCGGGACGTGGCCGCCGTGGTCGACGCCACGCACCCCTTCGCCGCGGCCATCACCGCCCACGCCGCCGACGCCGCCGCCCGCACCGGAGTCCCGCTGGTCGTCCTGCGCCGCCCCGGCTGGCAACCCGGCCCCGGCGACGACTGGCACCCGGTGCCCTCCCTGGCCGCCGCCGCCGAGGCCCTGCCCGGGCTCGGCAGCAGGGCGTTCCTCACCACCGGCCGCCTCGGCCTGTCCGCCTTCGCCCGGTCGGCCGGCACGCACCTCCTCGTGCGGTCCGTGGAACCCCCCGAGCCGCCGCTGCCCCCCGACACCGAAGTCGTCCTCGCCCGCGGCCCGTTCACCCTCGACGGGGAGCTCGACCTGCTGCGCGCCCACCGCATCGACGTCCTGGTCACCAAGGACAGCGGCGGCGAGGCGACGGCCGCCAAACTCACGGCGGCCCGCCGGCTGTCCCTCCCCGTCCTGCTCGTCACCCGCCCGCCCCTGCCCCCCGGCATCAGCGCGCTCCCCGACGTGCCGACGGCACTCGCCCGGCTGGACGACCTCGTCCCGCGGCTCCCCGGCCCCACGGGACCGTGACCCGGCTCCGCCCGACGCCCCCGCCGCGGACACCGGGGTCTCCCGCCGCTACGCCTCCGGGGGCCGGCGGCGCAGGAGGTACGTGTCCATGATCCAGCCCTTCTCCTCGCGGGCCCGCGCACGGAGGCGGTCGATGAGGGGGGCCGTCTCCGCGAGCGGGCCGGAGGCCAGGATCTCGTCCGGGGTGCCCAGGTAGGCGCCCCAGTAGATGTCGAGGTCGTCGTCCGCGTACCGCAGGAACGCCTGGTGGGCGTCGAGCATCACCACCACGTCGTCCACCCCCTCGGGGAACCCCTCGGCCAGCCGCCGCCCCGTGGTGATCTGCACCGGCCGGCCCACCCGGTTCAGCCCCGTGCGGTGCCGAGCCGCCAGCGCCGAGACACTGCTGATCCCCGGCACCACGTCGTACACGAAGTCCACCGCGCCGCGCGCCAGCACCTCCTCCAGGATCGCGAGCGTGCTGTCGTACAGTGCGGGATCGCCCCACACCAGGAAGGCGCCGCTCTCGTCCTCGCCCAGCTCCTCCCGGATCAGCCGCTCGTAGATGCCGGCCCGCGCGCTGCGCCAGTCCCCGACCGCCGGCGAGTACGCCGCCCCGCCCGCCGCCCGGTCCCGCTCCGGGTCCCGCGCCTCGACCAGCCGGTACGACCCCTCCGGCACGTGCGTGTCGAGCATCTCCCGGCGCAGCCGTGTCAGGTCGCCCTTGACCTCGCCCTTGTCGAGCAGGAAGAACACGTCCGTGCTCCGCAGCGCCCGGACCGCCTGGAGGGTGAGCTGGTCGGGGTCGCCCGCGCCGATACCGATGACATGAATCCTTCGCACGCCCCGAGTCTGCCTCATCGCCCCGTCGGGCCCCACGGCGCCCGTGGACGTCCCCGCAGGCGGGGCGCCGCCTCCCGGGCGTCCACCCGCTCGCCCCGCGCCACCGCGCCCGCCAGGTCCCGCGCCCACGCCGCGAGCCCGGCCACGTCCAGCCCGTGGGGGCGCGGCTCACCGGCGTCCGCCGCCCACTCCTCGACACCGCCCGCCCCGCGCCGCAGCAGCCGCGCCCCGCCGGTCGTGTTGCCGCGCGCCGCGTGCGTCAGCCCCACGGCCAGCTGCGCGAGGGCCCGCCACAGCGCCCGCTCGCCGTCAGGGCCGGACTTCCAGGCGTCCTCGAACACCTCGTGCGCGTGGAACGGCTTCCCGGCGTCCAGCAGCGCCTGCGCCTCCACGACCGTCTCCCCGGGGGCGCGGACCACGCCCTCGGGCTGTCGCGCCACGCCCTCGGCGCCGTACGGCAGCGGTCGCCCGAGCCCGTCCCTGGGGCGGGCGTTGCGCGCCCGGCCCGCGTCGTCCCGGTCCCGTCCGGCGCTCGGCCGGCCGGCGGAGGTGCCACTCGTTCCCATACGGCCGATTGTCCCCCGCAGACGTCCCTTTCGGCGTGGCCCGCCCCGTGGGGTAAAGTGCTGTGCGTGCGATCACGCGGGTCACCGTGGGTGAGCGCACCGGGACGTGGCGCAGCTTGGTAGCGCACTTGACTGGGGGTCAAGGGGTCGCAGGTTCAAATCCTGTCGTCCCGACCGGCTTCTTCGCAGGTCGGCGGCCGTCTTCTCCGCTTGGGGAAGGCGGCTTTCGTCGTTCTCGTGCCGTTCGTCCCCGGTAACCGCAGGAGGGTAGGGAGGTCGCCATGACCACCTCGTACGACACCAGCCGCACGGCGGACGTCCGATGACCGCCGGGATCGACACCCCGGACGCCCGGGGCCGCACCGGGCTCGACCGGACCGGACTCGACCTGGACCGCAACCCCCGGGTCAAGGTCCGCGACGTCGCCCTCCTGTCCAGCCACTGGTACGTGGAGCGCGCCACCACCTACGACCTCAGGCGGACCGACGGCACGTGGAGCACCCAGACCCGCGAGACGCACGACCGGGGCAACGGCGCCACCCTGCTGCTGTACGACACCGAGCGGGAAACCGTGCTGCTCACCCGGCAGTTCCGCTTCCCCGTCTATGTCAACGGCCACCCCGACGGCATGCTCGTCGAGACGCCCGGCGGGGTGCTCGACGACGAGGACGAGCACCCCGAGGTCGCCGTGCGGCGCGAGGCGGTGGAGGAGACCGGGCACACCGTCGGCGACGTCCGGCACGTCTTCGACGTCTACATGAGTCCGGGCTCCGTCACCGAACGCGTCAGCTTCTACGCCGCCGCCTACGGCACCGCCACCCGCACCCACGAGGGCGGCGGGCTCGACGAGGAGGGCGAGGACATCGAGATCCTCGAACTGCCCTTCCGCCGGGCCCTGGAGATGATCCGCACCGGCGAGATCGCCGACGCCAAGACCATCATGCTGCTCCAGTGGGCCGCCCTGGACGGCCCGTTCGCCCCGCGCGTCACCCCTTGTTCGACCCCAGGGTCAGACCGTTGACGAACTGACGCTGGAGCAGGAAGTACACGATCAGCGTCGGGATCGCGGTGAGCAGCGCGCCCGCCGCGACCAGGTTGGGATCGGTGAAGTACTGCCCGGAGAGGTTGTTCAGGGCGGAGGTGATCGGCATGTTCTCGCCGGTGGAGATCAGCACGATCGCCCAGAAGAAGTCGTTGTAGATCCAGATGGACAGCAGCGTCGCCAGCGCCGCCATCGCGGGCTTGCACAGCGGCAGCGTGATCTGCCAGTACAGCCGCCACACCGAGGCCCCGTCCACCAGCGCGGCCTCGGTCAGCTCCTGCGGCAGCGAGCGCATGTAGTTGCTGAGCACGAACGCGCAGAACCCGGACTGGAACGCCACGTGGATGAGGACGAGGCCGAGCGCGGAGTCGTACAGCTTCCCGCTGGCCGTGACCCCCGGCAGGTCGACCAGCAGGTACAGCCGGTACAGCGGGGTGATGATCACCTGCTGCGGCAGCAGGTTGCCCGCCGTGAACACCAGCAGCAGCGAGAGGTTGATCCGGAAGTCGAAGCGGCTGACGTAGAAGGCGACGCAGGAGGACAGGAACAGCGTCAGCAGCACGGCCGGCACGGCGATCAGCAGCGTGTTGCCGAAGTAGTGCAGCATGTCCGACTGCCGGAACGCGTCGGTGAAGTTGTCCAGGCTCAGTCTGCTCGGCCAGGACACATAGCCCTTGTCGCTGGTCTCGCCGTACGGGCGCAGCGCCGCGTAGACCGCCCACAGCAGGGGGCCGAGCCAGGCGAGGGCCGTGACCGCCAGGAAGACGTGCAGCAGGACGCGGGCCGGGCGCACGGGGGCGCGCCGCCGGGGTGCCACGGCGGTGGTCATGTGCGCCGCTCCTTCCGGAAGGTGGCCACCAGATACGGGATGATCACCGCGAGGGAGATCACCAGCAGGACGACGGCGATCGCCGACCCGTAACCGATGCGGCTGGACTCGCCGATGATGTTGTTGGTCACCAGGATCGACAGCAACTCCGTGCCCTGGGCGCCCTTGTTGAAGACGAAGACCAGGTCGAAGGCGCGCAGTGCCTCGATGACGGTGACGACCAGGACGATGGTGTTGGTCGGTCGCAGCGTCGGGAAGACGACGTGCCGGAACGTCCGCCACTCGTCGGCGCCGTCGAGCGCGGCGGCCTCGCGCAGCGTCGGGTCGACGCTCTTCAGGCCGGCCAGGTAGAGGATCATCATGTAGCCGGTGTGCCGCCAGGACGCGGCGACCAGGATGGCCCACAGATTGAGGTCGGGGTCGCCGATCCAGTCGATGTAGTGACCGGGTCTGTTGGCCCCGACGACGCTGTTGATCAGGCCGGTGTCGGGGTTGTAGATCAGCTGCCAGACGAAGCCGATCACCGCGAGGGACATCACCACCGGCAGGAAGAACGCCGTCTGGTAGACCCGGCTGAACCGGATGCGCTTGTCCAGCTGGGTGGCGAGGAACAGGCCGAACGGCGTGGGGATCAGGATGAGCACGACGAACCAGATGACGTTGTGCTGGACGGCGGGCCAGAACTGCGGGTTGCTGGTGAACAGTTGGCGGAAGTTCTCCAGGCCCACCCAGCGGATCGAGCCGAAGCCGATGCCGTCCCAGGTGGTGAAGGCGAGCGCGATCGAGGCGAGCGCGGTGACCCAGACGAGGAGCACGTGCAGCAGGGTCGGCACGCCCGCCATCAGGGCGAGCGTGATCCGGTCGCGGCGGGTGAGCAGGCTGTGCCCGCCGGCCGTGGGCCGCCGGTCGTGGGACGGGGAGCCCGCGGGCGGCGCGGCGTCCGCCTCCGGGCCCGTCGTGGTCGTGTCGGTGGTCATCGCGCGGCTCACGAGGACGCGAAGATGGTCTTCTTCTGGCGTTCTATGGAGGTGAGTTGGCCGTCGATGCCCTTGGGATCACGGACGAACTTCTGGAGCGCCGGCTGCATCACGGTGGCGGTGAAGTCGGGCCTGCTGTCGCGGTCCATGAACTGGGTGAGGCTCTTGGCGCCGCTGATCATCGTGTACGCCTTCTTCTGGAGCGCGGTGTACGAGGACGTGTCGGCCCTGCTGGAGGCGGCGACCACGCTGGAGTCGGCCTTGAGGTAGACCGCCTCCGCCTCCGGGGTGCCGAGGTACTGCAGGAGCTTGACCGAACCGGCGTGGTTCTTCGGGGACTTGCTCAGCATGAACCCGTCGGTGGGGGCCTCCACGGTGTCCTGTCCGTGGGCGGGGTCGATCTCCGGGAAGGCGAAGAAGTCCAGGTCGTCCAGGTCCGCCTCGTCCGTGAACTGCTGGGCCACGAAGGAGCCGAGCAGATACATGCCGGCCTTCTTGGCCACCAGCGACTGCGCGGCGTCCTGCCAGGTGCGGCCGACGGCGCCCTCCTGGTGGTAGGGCAGGATCTCGGTCCAGTGGTCGAAGACGGCCTTGACCTTGGGGTCGGTCCAGGACGCCTTGCCGGCCATCAGGTCGACGTGGAAGTCGTAGCCGTTGAGGCGGAAGTTGATCTGGTCGAAGGTGCCCATGGCGGGCCAGGCGTCCTTGTCGCCGAAGGCGATCGGCACCAGTCCGTCCGACTTCATCCGCTTGCACAGGGCCACCAACTCGTCCCAGGTGGCCGGGATCCGATAACCGCGCTCCTGGAAGAGGCTCTTGCGGTAGAAGACGGCCCACGGATACGTGTAGAGCGGCACGAAGTAGTACTTGCCGTCCTCGCCCTTGCTGAGCCGCTTCATCGCGTCCGGGAAGCCGTCCCCGATCTTCTGCCACACGTCGTCGATGGGGGTGGCCAGCTTCTTCGCCGCGAAGAACTGCATGCGGTAGCCGGCGAACCAGGTGAACACGTCGTCCGGCGTGCCCTGGAGGTAGGAGTTGATCTGCTCCTGGAAGGTGTTGTGGTCCTTCGTGTTCACGTCGACCGTGATGCCGGACTGCTTGGTGAAGGCCGCGTAGATCTCCGCGAACGCAGTCTTCGGCACGGCGTCCGAGGCGTTGGAGCCCAGGGAGACCGTCTTCGGGTCGGACGAGCCGCCGCTGCAGGCGCTCAGCAGGGGGACGCCGGCACCGGCGAGGAGGGCCGTGCCGAGCGCACCGCGCAGCAGGGAGCGGCGGCCGGGAGCCGGGACGGAGAGACCGGAGGGGGACAACAGGCGCATGGCGGGCTCCTGAAGGCAGGGTTCGGCCAAGGCGGGAGTGGCTCCCGAAAGGCCGTCGAAACCGATCAGAAACCAACTCGACCGAACAGCGTGGGCGTTATCACAGCCCCATGCCCGCGCAGCGTCAATAGCTCCCGTCGCTGTCTTGCCCGAAACGTGACCGGCTCGATCACCGGTCCTCCGGTCCGGTCAGGGCCTGACCAGGAGTTGGAAGTCGAAGGCGTACCGCGATGCCCGGTAGACGTGGGCGCCGTGTTCGACCGGCCGGCCCGTGTCGTCGTACGCCGTGCGCTGCATGGTCAGCAGCGCGGCGCCCTCCTTCTCGTCGAGCCGGGCCGCCTCCTCGGCGGTGGCCGAGCGGGCGCCGACGGTCTGCCGGGCGCTGTGCAGGGTGATCCCGGCGGAGCGCATCGTCCGGTAGAGACCGGTCGACTCCAGCCGCCCGGTGTCCAGGTGGGCGAGGGCCGGGGGCAGGTGGTTGCGGAGGAACGCGACCGGCTGGCCGTGCGTGTAGCGCAGCCGCTCCAGGACCGTGACCTCACTGCCCTCCGGGACGCCGAGCGCGGCGGCGACGTCCGCGCAGGCCGGCACCGTCTCGTTGCGCAGCACCCGGGTGCTCGGACCCTGTCCCGCCGCTTCCAGGTCGTCGTAGAGGCTGCTGAGTTCCAGGGGGCGCTTGACCTGGCTGTGCACGACCTGGGTGCCGACGCCGCGCCTGCGCACCAGGAGTCCCTTGTCGACGAGGGACTGGATGGCCTGGCGGACCGTGGGCCGGGACAGGCCGAGCCGCACGGACAGGTCGATCTCGTTGCCCAGCAGGTTCCCGGGGGCCAGGGCGCCGTGTTCGATGGCGGCCTCCAGCTGCCGGGCGAGCTGGTAGTAGAGCGGAACCGGGCTGGTGCGGTCCAGGGTGAAGTCCAGGGATTCGAGTGCCGAGACGGTCACAGGACGGGAGAAGTCGCCGGTTCTCGCCACCGGGAACCTCCTTCCAGAGCGCGGGCCTTGCGGGGCGGGGGAGTGGGCCTCACTCGGACTTGTTCGAACGGTGCGATATACAGGGGGCCTTGGAGATCGACAGACCGCTCGGTACGGGCCGGTCCGACGACCCCTCCAGGTGTAGATCCAAGGTGGCGAGCATGTCAAGAGTTTGTACTTACATTCTGACCTGATTGTGAAATGATGTCTTAACAAAATATTGACAGCAGGCGTGTCAGGGGCTTGGATCGCGTCCCAGCACACCGCACACCGCACAAGGCCCCGGGTCTCCCGGCCCGGGTGCCCGATCCCCGCGATCTTCTCCCTCTCCCCCGCAGCACAGTGAGGTGCCGGAAAGATGGACCGCTCTTCGCACGTCAGCTCCCGCAGACTGGCCTCCGTCCTGGCCGTCGTCGCCGCGGCGGCCCTGACCCTCGCCGGCTGCTCGAGCGGCTCCGGCGGCAAGAAGGCCGACGAGGGCGGGACCGACGCCTCCGCCGGCAAGGCGAGCACCCCCCGTATGACGGTCGCGCTGGTCACGCACCAGGCCCCGGGCGACACCTTCTGGGACATCGTCCGCAAGGGTGCCGAGGCCGCCGCGGCCAAGGACAACATCAAGCTCGTCTACTCCGCCGACCCGAACGCGGGCAACCAGGCCAACCTGGTGCAGAACGCGATCGACCAGAAGGTCGACGGCATCGCGATCACGCTCGCCAAGCCGGACGCCATGAAGGACGTCGTCAGCAAGGCGACCGCCGCGAAGATCCCCGTGGTCGGCCTCAACTCCGGTGTCAGCGACTGGAAGAAGCTCGGCCTCATGGAGTTCTTCGGCCAGGACGAGACCGTGGCCGGCGAGGCGCTCGGCAAGAAGCTGAACGAGGTCGGCTCCAAGAAGGCCGTCTGCGTCATCCAGGAGCAGGGCAACATCGGCCTGACCCAGCGCTGCGACGGGGTGAAGAAGACCTTCTCCGGCTCCGTCGAGACGCTGTACGTGAACGGCACCGACATGCCGTCCGTGAAGTCGACGATCACCGCCAAGCTCAAGCAGGACAGCGGTATCGACCACGTCGTCGCCCTCGGCGCCCCCTTCGCCCTCACCGCCGTCCAGTCGGTGGACGACGCCGGCAGCAAGGCGAAGATCGCCACCTTCGACCTGAACAAGGACCTCACGGGCGCGATCTCCAAGGGCACCATCGAGTTCGCCGTGGACCAGCAGCCGTACCTCCAGGGCTACCTGGCGGTCGACTCCCTGTGGCTCTACAAGAACAACGGCAACTACAGCGGCGGCGGCGAGCAGCCGGTGCTGACCGGACCGGCGTTCGTGGACAAGTCCAACGTCGACCAGGTCGCGCAGTTCGCCGCGAAGGGCACCCGGTGATGAGCATGTCCCAGCAGACGGAGCCGGCGGTGGGGACACCGCCGGCCCCCGGCCCCAAGGAGACCGACGGCCGAACAGCCGAGCGCCCCCTGGTGCTGCGGCTGCTGGCCCGCCCCGAAGTGGGCGTCTTCCTCGGAGCCGTGGCCGTGTTCGTGTTCTTCCTGATCGCGGCCCCCGCGGTCCGCCAGGGCAGCTCCATGGCCACGGTGCTCTACCAGTCGTCGACCATCGGCATCATGGCCCTGCCGGTCGCCCTGCTGATGATCGGCGGCGAGTTCGACCTCTCCTCCGGCGTCGCCGTGATCAGCTCGGCGCTCACCGCGAGCATGCTCAGCTACCAGCTGACGATGAACGTGTGGGTCGGCGTGGTCGTCGCGCTGATCGTGTCCCTCGCGATCGGCGCCTTCAACGGCTGGATGGTCGTCAGGACCGGACTGCCCAGCTTCCTGGTCACCCTGGGCACCTTCCTGATCCTCCAGGGCGTCAACCTGGCCGTCACCAAGATGATCACCGGCAACGTCGCCACCGACGACATCAGCGACATGGACGGCTTCGACCAGGCCAAGGCGCTCTTCGCCTCGTCGTTCGACGTCGGCGGCGTCCAGGTGAAGATCACCGTCGTGTGGTGGCTGGTCTTCGCGGCCGTCGCCACCTGGGTCCTGCTGCGCACCAAGTACGGCAACTGGATCTTCGCCGTCGGCGGCAACAAGGACAGCGCCCGCGCCGTCGGCGTCCCGGTGGACTTCACCAAGATCACCCTGTTCATGGCCGTCGGCTTCGGCGCCTGGTTCGTCGGCATGCACCAGCTGTTCTCCTTCAACACCGTCCAGTCCGGCGAGGGCGTCGGCCAGGAGCTGATCTACATCGCGGCGGCGGTCATCGGCGGCTGTCTGCTCACCGGCGGCTACGGCTCCGCGATCGGCCCGGTCTTCGGCGCGTTCATGTTCGGCATGGTGAACCAGGGCATCGTCTACGCGGGCTGGAACCCCGACTGGTTCAAGGCGTTCCTCGGCGTGATGCTGCTCGGCGCCGTCCTGATCAATCTGTGGGTCCAGCGCACGGCGACCCGGAGGTGACCCGATGACAGACAACACGACCGGAACCCACGGGGCCGTCCTCCCCGACACCGACACCGACACCGAGTCCGGCACGGACGCCCCGATCGTCGAACTGCGCGGCGCCGGCAAGTCCTACGGCAACATCCGCGCCCTGCACGGCGTGGACCTGACGGTCCGCCCGAGCCGGGTGACCTGTGTGCTCGGCGACAACGGCGCCGGCAAGTCCACCCTCATCAAGATCGTCTCGGGCCTGCACCAGCACACCGAGGGCGACTTCCTCGTGGACGGCGAGCCGGTGCGCTTCAGCACCCCGCGCGAGGCCCTGGACAAGGGCATCGCCACCGTCTACCAGGACCTCGCCACCGTGCCCCTGATGCCGGTGTGGCGGAACTTCTTCCTCGGCTCCGAGATGACCAAGGGCCCCTGGCCACTGCGCCGGCTCGACATCGCCCGGATGAAGGAGACCGCCGACCGCGAACTGCGCGCCATGGGCATCGTCCTGGACGACCTGGAGCAGCCGATCGGCACGCTCTCCGGCGGCCAGCGCCAGTGCGTGGCCATCGCCCGCGCCGTCTACTTCGGCGCCCGCGTCCTCATCCTGGACGAGCCGACCGCCGCGCTCGGCGTCAAGCAGTCCGGAGTGGTGCTGAAGTACATCGCCGCCGCCCGCGACCGCGGCCTCGGCGTCATCTTCATCACCCACAACCCGCACCACGCCTTCATGGTCGGCGACCACTTCAGCGTGCTGCGCCTCGGCACCCTCGAACTCAGCGCCCCCCGCACCGGGATCACCCTGGAGGAGCTGACCAACCACATGGCAGGCGGCGCCGAACTGGCCGCGCTCAAGCACGAGTTGTCGCAGGTGCGGGGCGTGGACACGGAGGAACTGCCCGAGGCCGCGGACCTCACCGCACCGGTGGCGCCGTCGCCCGAGGAGAAGTCCTGACCCCGGGCGGGCCCCGGCCCGTGTGACCCGACCGGCGCACGGACGCCGTGACACAGGAGTGCCCGCGGGGCGCCGTCCTCCGACAGGCGGCGCCGCGCGGGCACTCCTATGCTGGGGAGACCTGGGCCGTCCGGCCGCCGGGCTGCGCCCGCCACGACGTCCGCGGGTCCCTGGGCCGTGTCCTCACAGGGGAGTGGACCCATGTCGCACGCGTCAACACGGTTGCGCAGGGGGCTGGTCGCCGTCACCGCGGCGGGGCTGCTGGCGGTGCCGGCCACGGGCGGGGCCGCGGCACCCGCGCCCCCGGACCCGTCCGTCGCCGCCGGACAGCCGTCGCCCTCGCCCTCCGCCTCCGCGGACGCCGTCCGCGACCTCACGCCCGCCGTGCGCGGCCAACTCGACGACGCCGTACGGCGCGTGATGCGCGAGGCGGGCATCCCCGGGGTCACCGTCGGCATCTGGAAGCCGGGCGAGCGGTACGTGAAGTCCTTCGGTGTCGCCGACCGCACCACCCGGCGGGCGATGACCCCCGACCTCTACATGCGCATCGGCAGCGAGACCAAGACGTTCACCGTCACCGCGCTGCTGGAACTGGTCGACAAGGGCGAGGTCGGCCTCGACGACCCGATCGGGAAGTACGTCGACGGCGTGCCGGGCGGCGACGAAATCACCCTGCGCGACCTGGCCGGCATGCGCAGCGGGCTGTTCAACTACTCCGAGGACGACGGCTTCTTCAAGGCGCTGACCTCCGACCCGCAGCGTCCGTTCACCCCGCGGCAACTGCTCGGCTACGCGTTCGAGCACCCCGTGCTGTTCCCGCCGGGCGAGAAGTTCGACTACAGCAACACCAACCTGATCCTGCTCGGCCTGGTCGTCGAACAGGTCGGCGGACAGCCGCTCGGGGAGTACATCCGGCGCCAGGTCCTGGACCCGGTGGGCCTCAAGCGCACGCTGTTCCCGACCGGCAACGAGTTCCCGGCCCCGCACGCGCAGGGCTACACCGACCAGACCGCCACCGGGCAGGTCGAGAACGCGACCGACTGGAACCCGTCCTGGGGGTGGGCGGCCGGCGCGATGATCTCCGACCTGGACGACCTGCGGGTGTGGGCGCGCACGGTGGCCACCGGCCGGCTGCCCGACGGCACCGCCCTGATCAGCCCCGCCACCCAGAAGCAGCGGCTGACCACACCGCCGACGACCATTCCGGGCGCGGGCTACGGCCTCGGCATCTTCGACGTGCAGGGCTGGATCGGGCACAACGGGTCCCTGCCCGGCTACGAGTCGCTGACCGTCTACCTCCCGGCCGCCGAGACCACCCTCGTCGTCCTGCTCAACACCGACATCTCCCACCGGGGAGCCGAGCCGAGCACGGTGCTCGGCGAGGCCATCACGAAGATCGTCTCCCCGGCCCACGTCTACGACCTGCCCGCGCAGCCGGCCGGGCGGTGAGCGGCGCGGTCAGCGGGCGGCCGGGTCGACGGCGCCGTGCGCCAGCAGGCTCTCCGCGCAGTCCAGCACCGCCTCGCGGGCCGGGCGGGGACGCCAGCCGAGCAGCCGTTCGGCCTTCTCGGTGCTGTGCCGGTTGCGGCGGCCGAGGGCCGGGGTGATCTCGCGCAGGGAGGGGTCGCGCAGCCGCGCCATGAGCCGGACGACGACGTCGGGGATCTGCCGGGTGGGCACCAGGTGCCCCCGCTCGTCCAGGCCCTCGCGCAGGATGCGGGCCATGTCCGCCATCCACAGGAACTCGCCCGTGGCGAGGAAGCGTTCGCCCGCGGCGGCGGGCGCGGTCATCGCCCGGATGTGCGCGTCCACCAGGTCGCGGACGTCCACGACCTCCAGACCGATGCGCGGCACACCGGGCATCGCGCCCATGAGCATCCGGGCGACGATGCCGACCGAGCCGCTGGTGCCGGCGTCGAGCACGGGCCCGAAGACGGCGCCGGGCAGCACGGTGGTCAGCTCGGTCGGGCCGTCCTGCGCGGTCATGTAGTCCCAGGCCGCCCGCTCCGCGAGCGTCTTCGAGCGGCGGTAGGGGATCAGGGTCGGGTCGTCCGGGTCGGTCCACAGCGTCTCGTCGGTGACGCCCTCGGTGGCGTACGACGACGGGCTCGCGGCGTTCGCGGCCGACGTCATCACCACACGCCGCACCCCGGCGGCGGTCGCCGCCCGCAGCACCCGCAGCGTGCCGTCGCGAGCCGGACCGACCAGGTCGGCCTCGGAGTTCGCGCCCAGCGGCGAGGCGACGTGCAGGACGCGGTCGACGCCCTGGAGCGCCGCGTCCCAGCCGTCGTCGGAGGTGAGGTCGGCGACGGCGAAGTCCAGCCGTCCGGCCGGGTCGACGACGGTCGAGACGGCGTCGGTGACGGCTTGCGCACGGCTCGCGGAGCGGACCGTCGTGCGTACGCGGTAACCGCGTCGCAGGAGTTCGGCGACGCTCCAGCCGCCGATGTAGCCGGTGCCGCCGGTGACCAGCACGAGTTCGGACATGACTGTCCTCCAGGGGTGGGGCACGGTGTGCCAGAATAGGAGAAGCGGAGTCCCCTCCGTTATGACCCCAACGTACCGGAGGGCCCTCCGGTTGGCAATTCGAGCCGCCGGGTCCAGGCGGCCCGGCACCCGGAGGACGGCCGACACCCGTGACACACCCCACGAAGCCGACCCGGAAGGACGCCCGCGACAACCGGGAGCGCATCCTCGCCGTGGCCCACGACGAGCTCGCCGCCTCGCCCACCGCCTCCCTCACCGGGATCGCGAGGAAGGCGGGCGTCGGCATCGGCACGCTCTACCGGCACTTCCCCACCCGCGAGGCGCTCGTCCTGGAGCTCTACCGCACCGATCTCCAGTACCTCATCGACCGCGCGCCCGCCCTGCTGCGCGAGCACCCGCCGCTGGACGCCCTGCGCCACTGGTTCGACGAGATCGCCCACTACGGACGCCTCAAGTTCGGTGTCGCGGAGATCATCCACGCGGCCACCGGGCAGGCCGGCGAGGACCCCCTGTACGCGCCCTTCGTCGGCGCCATCACCACGCTGCTGGAGGCGGGGGCCGCCGACGGCTCCCTGAAGACGGGCCTCGACCCCGAGGACGTGCTGCTCCAGCTCAGCGTCCTGTGGCGGATCGACCCGGCCCACGACGGCGAGGCGCGGGCGGCCCGCATCCTCGAACTGATCGTGGACGGCCTGAGGGCCGTACCGCGATGACGAACGGGGCGGGCCGCAGTGGCCCGCCCCGCCGTGTACCACCCCGATCCGCCGTTCAGACCTAGGGCGTGTTTCGAAAGTCCCGCCTGGCCCGCGACGCCTGGCACGCACACTCGCTGCGTTGTCGGAACGCCCGAGTACATCCAGTACGAGGG
>NZ_JBEZXS010000001.1:232621-390841 GCF_040638185.1 Streptomyces sp. NPDC026672 | reverse complement strand
CCTCGTACTGGATGTACTTGGGCGTTCCGACAACGCAGCGAGTGTGCGTGCCAGGCGTCGCGGGCCAGGCGGGACTTTCGAAACACGCCCTAGGCCCGGCCCGGCCGGGCGTTGCGCAGCGCCCGGGTGACGATCGGCGGCAGCAGGTCCACGGCGAGGCGGCGGGCCCGGCTGCGGCGGCGGGGCGGGGTGGGCGGGGCGGTCGGCTGGGCGGGGACCGCGTCCAGCGTGCCCGCGGGCTCGGGCTCGGGCTCGGGCTCCGCCACGTGGTGCCGGGACGGCGGGAACGGCGGGGCCTGCATGCCCTTCGACTTCAGCCGGACGATGGTGTGACCGGCGGCCTGCTGGACGCTCAGACCGCAGTCCGTGCGCTCCCGCACCATCGCCAGCAGCTCCTGCTGCGCCGGCTCGGGGTCGCCCCAGGTGCCGTACAGCTTCTGCGTGCTCAGACAGAGCGGGCGCAGACCGCCGTTGAGCACGGCCTCCCAGGTGGCGATGGACACCCCGGGCGTGTGCTCGGAGCGGAAGTCGTCGAGGACCACGATCCCTTCGGGCACCAGCAGTTCGCGGGCCGCCGCTATGTCGCCGCGCACGTGCTCGTACAGGTGCGAGGCGTCGATGTGCACGAACCGGCAGGAGCCCGGCGCGACCTCGTCGGGCACCACCGAGCTGGGGCCCTGGAGGACGCGCGGCAGCTCGTCGTGGAAGGCGAGGTAGTTGTCCTCGAAGACGCGCCGGGTCAGCCGGTGGTAGGACTTCGTCGACTCGGCCCGGTTGGCGTCGTCGGGGGCGTCGCCCTCGAAGAGGTCGCAGACCGTGAACGCCTCGCCCGGCCGGCGGTGCGGGCCGGTGAAGATGGCGCTCTTGCCCATGTAGACCCCGACCTCGAGCAGATCGCCCCGCATTCCCGAGGTCTCCTGCCGGGTCAGGAACCACTCGAAGAGCATCTGGTCGAGCACGGGGAACCAGCCGGGGACGTCGTCGAGACTCCGGGGCGGTCGGATCGTTTCCTGGATGGTGGCCATGCGGAGGAGACACTCCCTCGATGCGGCGGCTTGTGGGACACCTGTGGGGGCCTTGTACGGGGCCAAGGCCACCACGGTGCCTTCCCCGGGACCCTCTTCAAAACCCAAGACGAGGTGAACGGCAGCCCAACTTCGTCTTGTGCAACCCCTTCCTGAGCCGTGGCCCGAGCGGTTTCTCGACCCAGCGGTGGATCAGCGCGGCCAGGCCCAGCATCCCGAGGACCGTCACCACGAGCGTCGGCCACGGCGGCAGCCCGAGGTCCCGGTGCAGCACCCGGATGACGAACCAGCCCAGGTGCTCGTGCACCAGGTAGAAGGGGTACGTCAGCGCCCCCGCCGTGCCCAGCCAGGGCCAGGCCGCCCGGCTCGTCCAGCCCAGGGCCACGGCCGCCACCGCGAGGAAGCACAGCGTGAGGACGAGCACGATGATCCTCGGGTCCCGGTGGAAGTCGCCGTGCGCGCCGGGCTGCCACAGCCCGCGGGTGGCGCCGCTCTGCCCGAGCACCCAGGAGACGGCCACGATGCCCCACAGCAGCAGGTCGCCGCCGAATCGGTGGATCAGGTAGAGGGCGAGACCGCCGACGAAGAAGGGCGCGTAGTCCGGCATGACCAGCTGCTCGGTCAGCTCGTTGTGGGCGCTCTTGGCGATCACCGCGGCGAGCGTCCAGCCGCAGCAGAACAGCACCACCCGGCGGTAGGTGACCCCGCGCACGACCACGAGCAGCGCGAACAGGGCGTAGAAGCGCACCTCGACCCAGAGCGTCCAGCACACGCCGAGGATCCGGGGCACGCCCCACGGCATCTGGAGCATGGCCGTGTTCACCAGGAACTCGTCGAGCCGGACCGGTGCGAGGACGGCGGGCAGGGCGAGGGAGGCGGCGGTGACCAGCACCAGCGCGACCCAGTAGGCGGGGTAGAGCCGGGCGACGCGGGAGCGGAAGAAGTCGCCGAGGCCGCGGCCCCAGCTGCTCATGCAGATGACGAAGCCGCTGATGACGAAGAAGAACTGCACGCCCAGACAGCCGTAGACGGCCACGGGCGCGAGGGCCGGGAACTCCCGGGCGGGGGTCTGGTGCCAGGAGGCGGAGACGGTGCCGCCGCGGCCCGCGTAGTGGTAGAGGCAGACCATCAGCGCGGCCACGAGCCGCATGCCGTCGAGGGCGAGCAGCCGCCCGCGGCGCTCGTCCGGGGCGGGCGGATCGGGGACGGACGGGGGAGCGGGGGCGGGGGCCGGGGCGAGAGCGGGGGAAATCGGTGCCATGGTCCCGGACGCCTACCCGCGCCCGCCGCGGCAGGCTGCGCCTAACGGGCGGTTGTCCCCAGGACGAAGGAGCCGTGCCACCGGCACCTGGGCGAATCGCCCTCGGGTGGAGGTGGCACGGCTCCTTCGGCGGGCCCGTGCAGCCGGGGAGGCGTGGGGCCGGTCAGCGGACCTGGTTGAGCGCCTTGCGCAACCGGGGGGTCAGCGGGTCCTCGACGAAGCGGTTCAGCAGCCAGGCCAGCAGCAGCATGGTGGCGAGCGTCGCGGTGAAGGTCACCGCCGACGGCAGGTGCAGACCGCGGTGCAGCGCGTGGATGACGACCCAGCCCAGGTGCTCGTGCACCAGGTAGAACGGGTAGGTCAGCGCCCCCGCGACCGTCAGCCAGCGCCAGTTGGCCCAGTCCAGCCAGCCCAGCGCGATCGCGGCGACGGCGAGGAAGCCGAAGGCGATGACCGCGATGATGCCGAACGAGGTGCGGTGGGCGAAGGCGTTCGGGTCGGTCGCGTTCCACAGGCTGCGCACCGCGTAGTGCTGGCCGATCAGGAAGCTCACGGCGACGATGCCCCAGGCGAGGGCGTCCCCGCGGTCGCGGTGGACCAGGTAGAGGCCGATCCCGCCGACGAAGAACGGCGCGTACTCCGGCATCAGCACGATGTCGAGCAGTGGCTGGTGGGCGCCCTGGGCGATCGCGGCGGCCATGATCCAGCACGCGCAGAACAGGATCACCCGGCGGCGGCTCGCGCCCGGCAGGACGACGAGCAGCGCGAACAGCGCGTAGAAGCGGATCTCCGCCCACAGCGTCCAGTCGACGCCCAGCACCCGGTCGATGCCCAGCGGCTCCTGGAGCAGCGTCAGGTTCACCAGCGCGTCGCTCGGCGACACCGTCCTGTAGGCGACCGCGGGCAGCGCGAACACCGCCGTCACCAGCACCACCGCCACCCAGTACGCGGGCATCAGCCGCGAGACGCGGGAGGCGAAGAAGGAGCGCAGCGGGCGGCCCCAGCCGCTCATGCAGATGACGAATCCGCTGATGACGAAGAAGATCTGGACGCCGAGGCAGCCGTAGGAGAACGCCGTGTGCAGGGTCGGGAACTGCTGCTGGGGCGAGGTGCCCCAGGCGTCGCCGACCGGTCCGCCGCGGCCGCCGTAGTGGTAGAACGCCACCATCAGCGCGGCGAGCAGCCGCAGCCCGTCCAGTGCGCGGAGCCGGCCGCCCGGGCGTTTCGCCTTCGGCGCCTCGGCCGCGGCGGCGGATTCGGGCACGGATGTGCCGTTGTGCGGATTCGGTGTGGTCACGACCGTTTCGGTCACGCTGGTACCCCTCGCAGTACACCGCGGGTTGTGTCGTACGCGCTCCTGACCGAATGTCCGGGTCGAAGGAGGATCGTCAACGAAATCCTAGGACTCGCCCCGAGCACTTCTGTTCGATGGAATCCCGCTTTGCCGATCCGTCCCCAAGGGTTCACCTCCGCGCCGCACGGGATTCCCGATCTCTTCCCCCGAACTCGGGGCAACCAAAAGGGGCGCTCCGCGTCGTCGTTCTCGGGAGAAATACGACGAGACGGAGCGCCCGTGACCGGCAGGGGAACGGGGTGTCGGCGGTGGCGTACCTCAGCGGCGCGTGACCTTGCGCAGCGACTTCGCCTTGCGGGCCATGCGGCGCACCGTGGCGTTGCGCGGCAGGAACGCCAGCTGGGACGGCACCCCGCCCGGCAGGGCCAGCGACGTCAGCCGCCGCCGCTTGAAGTAGCGCAGGGTCTGCGGCTTCAGCCGGCGGGCCAGGAACGCCTCGGTCTCGGAGCGCAGCGACGGGTAGATCTTCGGCTGCATCGCGAAGCCCACCGCCCGCACCAGCGCGCCGAGTTCGCCGACCTCCATGCCCCCGCGCCGCTCGGTGACCGCGGCGCGGTCCGTGACCTCGGGCAGCAGCGCGTCGACCACGGTGACCGGGATGCGGTTGCTGTTCTCGAACGGGGTCAGCCGGTCCAGCAGCAGCTCCGTGCCCACCCGCGCGGTCGGCAGCCCGTACAGCGCCGACGCCGTGAGCAGCGCCGTGGAGAAGCAGCCCACGACGAGCGCCGGGCGCATCCGCTGGTACAGCACCTCGGCGAGCACCGGGCTGTCCAGGACCGTCAGTTCGGCGCCGAGCTTCTCGGCCTCCTGCTCCAGCGTGCGCGCGTACCGGGCCGGTGCCGTGGGGTGCGGCTTGAACACCACCCGGTCGTGGCCGAGCGCGACGGCACCCTTGAGCATGCGGACGTGGAGGTCCTCCTCCTCGTTGGGCGTGAGGATGCCGAGCGAGGAGAGGTACTGGCCCAGCAGCAGGGCGGGTTCCTCGACGTCGGGCAACCCCTCGCCGCTGCCGGTGAGTTCGGCGAGCACCTTGGTGAAGGCGGCCGTCGGCACGAGCTCCGCCGGGACGTCGAACTCCGTGAGCAGCAGCGGCGCCAGCCCCGGCACCAGGTCGAGGTGGAGCAGCCGGTCCACCCGGGTGCCGACCAGCGGGTCGATCTTGTTGCGGGTCGGGCCGTAGCTCATCAGGCCGTCCGCGTACACGGTGACCGGGGCGCCCGTGAAGATCTGGGTGAGCGCGAGCGACGGGTTGACCTGGATCGACTCGACGGCGAACTCGACCTCCTCGTCGCCCAGCCGCCACTCCAGCCGCAGGAACCTCTCCCAGAGCGGGAAGTCGTCCTGGCGCGGGGCCCAGCCGCCGGGGTGGAAGGGGAAGATGGTCTCGTTGTACGAGATCACCTCGTCGAAGCGGTCGCGCAGCCGCTCGAAGCCGGGCATCTCGTCCGGGCCCGGCGTCGTCTCGGGGGTGGCCGCGTTGTTGCAGACCAGCAGGATGCGCCGGTCGGAGGGGTGGAAGGCGCCGGAGTCCAGGGCGGCGGCGAGCGTGGCCATGCCGTACAGCGTCGACGCCTGGAAGATCTGGGTGGTCACGCGGCGACCCCCGAGGAGGCCGGCCGGCGGCGCAGCCGGCGCAGCTTCGAGGCGCGCTGGACGTCCATGGAGTCCAGCGCCTCCTCCAGCACCCCCTGCGGCATGCGCCGCAGCGCCGCGGCGCTCATTGATTTCAGCTTCTTCGCCACCGCGGGCTCGAACCTTTCGATGGATCCCAGATGATGGGAAATGATGGCGCAATAGGTACGCACGGCCTTCGGCAGCAGCAGGTCCGCCTGGGGGTCCCGTGCGGTCTCCTCGACGACCTGGTCGAAGGCGCGGATGAAGTCGAGCTGGCGGACGTCGCCGATCTGGGTGAGGGACGAGGCCACGCCCCGCCGGTAGAACACCCCGAGCATGCTCACCGCGGCGAAGGACTCCGCCTCCCGGTGCAGCTTCCAGATCCACGGCCGGTCCTCGGCCGTGCGCAGCCCGTCGGTGAAGTGCAGCAGACCGCGGTCCACCAGCCGGCGGTGGTAGATGCCCGCCCAGGCGTACGCGTAGTCCACCGAGGTCGACCGGTCGGCGGGCAGGATCGCGTCCCGCGGGTTCATCACCACCCCCCGCCGGCCGTGCGGCACCCGGTGCACGGCACGTGCCCGCGCGGTGCACTGCACATGGTCGGTGCGCAGGAAGTCGCAGCCCAGGTCCTCCATGGCGGACACCAGCTGCTGGTAGTAGCCCGGCGCGAGCCAGTCGTCGCCGTCCAGGAAGGTCAGGTACTCGCCGCGCGCCCGGTCGATACCGGTGTTGCGCGCGGTGGCCAGCCCCCCGTTCTGCTCGTGTCTGACATGGACCGCGCCTGGCAGCTCGCGTTCGGCGCGCGCCAGAATCTCGGGTGTCCCGTCGCGCGAGCAGTCGTCGACGAGAATGAATTCGAAGTCCTCACGCGCGTTCGCGCGCAGGCTCCTCAGCGTGTCTGGGGCGTATTGCTGCACGTTGTAGAACGGCACGATGACGGAGAGCTTGACCACGCAGTGGACGTTAGGGCGGCGCCCGTGATTAGTCCTGACTGCCGCCTTGATACGAGGTGAACGGCACGTGGCGAAGCTGTGAACCGGGCTTTTTCCGGGCCCGTTCCCGGCTCGATTCGCCATTCGGCGATGTGCTGTTAACCGTTTGTTGCATTCGGGTTGGGCAGAACCTAGGAATGCCTTCCTAGCGTCTTGGATGTGCCAGCCAGTGCTACGAAGCCCCTCAGGGTCGCCGTCCTCGCGGACTCCGACACCCGGTGGAAGTGGGGCGCGCTCACCGCGAGCCGCATCGCCTCCGACGACTCCGCCGCCACGGACCTCCGCCTCGACGGATACCTGCTGCGGGGCCGGGCCACGCCCACCGCCCGCCAGCTGCGGGAGGTCGGCGTCCACGCCGACTCCCTGCGCGAGGTGACCGCGGTCGAGTTCCTGCGCGCCATGGACCGGGACGCCGACGAGCAGTACGACGTCCTCGTCCTCGCCCTCGTGGGCGGCGGTGTGCAGGCCATGCTGCACGGACTGGGGCGTGTGTGGGAGGACCGCGCCGAGCGGCCCGTCGTCGTCACCGGCTACGTCGGTGTCGTCTACGAGAAGCTCGCCGACGGACTCCTGCTGCGCCACGGCGCCGACCTCGTCCTCGCCAACTCCCGCCAGGACGCGGACCGTTTCCGGGCCGTGTACGAGGGAGTGGGCGCCGACGCCTCGTCGGTGACCGAGGTCGCCCTGCCGTTCCTCGGCGGCGCGCCCTACACCGGTGAACACGAGCCGTACACCGTCGTGTTCGCCGCCCAGCCCTCCGTGCCGGAGAGCCGCAAGGACCGGGCGTACCTGCTCGACCGGCTGATCCAGCACGCCCGCCGGCACCCCGAGCGCGAGGTGCTGCTCAAGCTGCGCTCCAAGCCCGGCGAGCACACCACCCACATCGAGGAACTCCCCTACCAGAAGCTGGTCCAGGGCAAGGACCTGCCCGCCAACTTCCGCCTGGTGTACGGGCACATGGGCGAGGTCCTCGACCGCACCGACCTCCTGGTCACGGTCAGCTCGACCGCCGCCCTCGAATCCCTGCACCGCCGGATCCCCACCGTCGTCCTCAGCGACCTCGGCGTGCGTGAGGCGCTCGGCAACCACCACTTCGTCGGCTCCGGCTGCCTCGCCTCCTGGAACCAGCTCGACGAGGGACACCGCCCGGTGCCCGACGCGGAGTGGGTCTCCCGGCAGGGCGTCGCCGCCGACGGATCGTACGGCACCGCCTTCGACGCGGCGCGCGAGCGCATCACCAAGCTGCTCGGCCGCCCCGGCGGACTGCCGCCCCTGAACCCCTACTACACCACCGAGAGCGCGCCCGGCTATCTGCCCGGCATCCTCGCCCGCCACCACCTCGGTCCCGACGGCTCCCCGCTGCCCGGGGCGCCCGCCGCCGACAAGGCGCCGGGACCCGTGCGCCAGATCGTGCGCCGCGCCGCCCGCGGCGCCTACCGCCACGGCGTCCAGCGGGTCGCCCCGGTGATCCGGCGCATGGGGGAGCTGTGAGCGAGCGGATACCGCACCGGCCGCGTGAGCCGCGCCAGCGCAAGTCGCGTCAAGGAGAAGAACCCATGTCCCACCCCGAAGAGGGGCACGGCGCCGAGGTGCGCCGGGTCCTCGCGGTGATCCCGGCCCGCGGTGGCTCCAAGGGCGTTCCCGCGAAGAACCTCGCCCCCGTCGGCGGAGCGCCCCTGGTGGCCCGCGCCGTGCGCGAGTGCCGTGCCGCCCGGCTGGTGACCGACGTCGTCGTCTCCACCGACGACCAGGCCATCGCCGACGCCGCCCGCCTGGCCGGCGCCGAGGTCGTCCTGCGCCCCGCCGCCATCGCCGGCGACACCGCCACCTCCGAGGCCGCCGTCCTGCACGCCATGGACGCCCACGAGGCCCTGCACGGGGCGTCCGTGGACGTCGTCCTGCTCGTCCAGTGCACCAGCCCGTTCATCCTGCGCGAGGACATCGACGGCGTCGCCGGCGCGGTCGTCGAGAACGGCGCCGACACCGCCGTCACCGTGGCGCCCTTCCACGGCTTCGTCTGGCGCGACGCCGGCGACGACCCGGCACCCGTCGCCCCCGAGACCACCGCGGCCGTCGGCGGGTCGGTCACCGTCGCCAACAGCACGACCACGGAAGGCGGTTACGGCGTCAACCATGACAAGTCGTTCCGCCCCCGCCGCCAGGACCGCCCCCAGGACCTGCTGGAGACCGGCGCCGCCTACGCCATGGAGGCCAAGGGCTTCCGCGAGCAGCGGCACCGCTTCTTCGGCCGCACCGAGCTGGTCCGCACCGACCCGGCCCGCGTCCTGGAGGTCGACGACCCGCACGACCTCGCACGCGCCCGCGCCCTCGCCCCGCTCTTCGACGCGGACCTCCCCCACTCTCGAACCGACTCGAGCGGGGGGCCCCCCATCGGCGCCCTGCCGACCGCCGACGACATCGACGCGGTCGTCCTCGACTTCGACGGCACCCAGACCGACGACCGGGTGCTGATCGACGCGGACGGGAAGGAATTCGTCTCCGTGCACCGCGGGGACGGACTCGGCATCGCGGCCCTCCGCAGGAGCGGCCTCCGGATGCTGGTCCTGTCCACGGAACAGAACCCGGTCGTCGCCGCCCGGGCCCGGAAACTCAAGATCCCGGTCCTGCACGGCATCGACCGCAAGGACCTCGCCCTCAAACAGTGGTGCGAGGACCAGGGCATCGCGCCGGAGCGCGTGCTCTACGTCGGCAACGACGTCAACGACCTCCCGTGCTTCGCCCTCGTCGGCTGGCCCGTGGCGGTCGCGAGCGCCCACGACGTCGTGCGCGGCGCCGCACGCGCGGTCACCACCGTCCCCGGTGGCGACGGCGCGATCCGAGAGATCGCCAGCTGGATCCTCGGCCCCTCTCTCGATTCCCTCACCCAGTAAGGACATCACCTGCCATGAGCACCAACTCCCGTCTGCGCACGTTCGGTACGCGTGAGGTCGGCCCGGGCAAGCCCGTCTACGTCTGCGGCGAGATCGGCATCAACCACAACGGTGAGCTCGAGAACGCCTTCAAGCTGATCGACGTGGCCGTCGAGGCCGGCTGCGACGCCGTCAAGTTCCAGAAGCGCACCCCGGAGATCTGCACCCCGCGCGACCAGTGGGACATCGAGCGCGACACCCCCTGGGGCCGGATGACCTACATCGACTACCGCCACCGTGTGGAGTTCGGCGAGGACGACTACGCCCGGATCGACGCCTACTGCAAGGAGAAGGGCATCGACTGGTTCGCCTCCCCGTGGGACACCGAGGCCGTCGCCTTCCTGGAGAAGTTCGACGTCCCGGCCCACAAGGTCGCGTCCGCGTCGCTGACCGACGACGAGCTGCTGAAGGCGCTGCGCGCCACCGGCCGCACGGTCATCCTCTCCACCGGCATGTCGACCCCGAAGCAGATCCGCCACGCGGTCGAGGTCCTCGGCAGCGACAACATCCTCATGTGCCACGCCACCTCGACCTACCCGGCGAAGGCGGAGGAGCTGAACCTGCGCGTCATCAACACCCTCCAGCAGGAGTTCCCGAACGTGCCGATCGGCTACTCCGGCCACGAGACGGGTCTGCAGACCACCCTCGCCGCGGTCGCGCTAGGGGCGACCTTCGTCGAGCGCCACATCACCCTCGACCGCGCCATGTGGGGCTCCGACCAGGCCGCCTCCGTCGAGCCGCAGGGCCTCCAGCGCCTCGTGCGCGACATCCGCATCATCGAGGCATCCCTGGGCGACGGCGTCAAGAAGGTCTACGACTCCGAGCTCGGCCCGATGAAGAAGCTGCGCCGTGTCGCCGGTGCCGTCGCCGAGGCCGAGATCGCGGCCGCGGCGGGCGAGCCCCTCGGCGTCTGACGCCGGTCCGAACAACCGAGCACCACCGCGTGTCCTTAACGCCTTACGACGACGGGACGGTCGTACGTCGATGAGCCCCCGCGCCGGTCACGCCGGCTCCACCCCCCGCACGCTCGCCTTCGTGGAGAGCCCGGTCCAGCTGCTCAACGTGCTGGAGTGGGCGCACCTCCACGCGCTGCCGGGGGGTGCGGCGGAGCTCCTCGTCGTCGTGCTGTCCCCGACCGACCCCATGACCCGGGGCCAGCTGCGCCGCATGGCCGACCTGGCCCGGGACGAGGGACACCAGGTCCGCTGGGAGGAGGCGCGCGGTGGTGCGACCGCGCCCTTCCACACCATCGGCGGACTCGCCGGGGCGCTGCGCCGGGCCCAGCGGGTCGTCATGGGCGACCCGTTCTCCCGGTACGTGCAGCTGCTCCTGACGATCACCCGTGCCAAGGAGCTGGTCGTCGTGGACGACGGCACGGCGACGATGGAGTTCGTCGCCCAGCTCGCCCGCGGCGAGCGCCTGGTGCGCTGGCACCGCAAGGGCGGGCGGCCCGGCGCGCGCGATCTGCTGTTCGCGCCGGTCTCGTCCTCCGCGCGGCGCAGGCTGACCCCCCGGGGCGGCCGGCGGGTGGAGGTGTTCTCCTCCATGCCGATGGAGCAGACGCCGAAGGACGTGACCGTCAGCGCCAACGACTTCGGCTGGACCCGGGCCCGCTTCGGGCCCCCGCGCATCACCAAGGGCGCGGACATGGTCGGCACGTCCCTGGTCGAGACCGGGGTGGTGGACGGCGACCGGTATCTGGAGGCCGTCCGGGCGCTGGCCAAGACGCACGGGGCGACGCGCTACTTCGCCCACCGGCGCGAGAGCACCGAGAAGCTCCACCGGCTCGCCGCCGAGACGGGGCTGGAGATCGTACGGCCCGACCTGCCGCTGGAGCTGATCGCCCGGCGCGGGCCCATCGGCAGCACCGTCCTGAGCTTCCCGTCGACGGTCGTGCACACCCTGCCGCTGGCGCTGGCCGGCACCGGGGTCAGGGTCGCCGTGTGCGACATCGACCCCGCCTGGCTCACCGCGCACGCCTCGCCGCGCGCCCAGGGCTTCCTGTCCGGCGTCACGGGAACGGCCCGCGACGTCCACCACCTGGCGGCGGTGGCGGCCCCCGGAGCGGCGTAGCCACCCCCGTCGGCCCGGCCCGGCCCGTCGGTCCCGGCCCGGCCGGGTGGCCGGGCCGGGGATCACTCCTGGTTCACTTCCGGGTCAGCGCTTCTGGGCGAAGACGAAGGCCCGGGGGATCGTCTCCGGGTCGTGGGCCTCGCGCAGGATGCGGGTGCGGGGGAACAGGCCCGCCTCTTCGAGGTGGGCCGCCATCGTCTCCGGGGTCCGCCAGTGGTAGTCGAGCTCGATCTCGCGTCCGAACCGCTCCGTGAGGCGCCGTCCCCCGTCCTGCGCGCCCGTCTGGAAGGCCAGCAGGACGTGGCCCCCGGGGACGAGGGTGCGGTGGAACTCCGCGAACGCCTTCGGCAGGGCCTCGTCCGGCACGTGGATGGTCGAGTACGCCGCGAGGATGCCGCCCAGGCTCTCGTCCGGGAGGTCCAGGGACGTCATCGTGCCCACGTGGAAGCGCAGCGTGCGGTGCGTCTCGCTGGCGAGGGCGACCATACGGGGCGACACGTCGATCCCGAACACGGGAACCCCGAGCGCGTGCAGCCGGGCGGCCGCACCGCCGGGTCCGCTGCCGAGGTCGGCCACCGGGGCGGAGGAGTTGGCCGCGACCAGCTCGGCGAAGACCCCGAGGAGGCTCCGGTCGAGCGGGTGCGCGGCCATCCCGTCGGGGTGCAGGGCGGCGTAGTCCTTGGCGATGTTGTCGTAGGACATACGGGTGGTACTCAGAAAAGGCTCGGTCACGGGGGCGGAGGCTACCGGGGGCCAAGTGCCGGACGGGTGCGGTCCGGTTGCGGGCGGATGGCTGGGGGGTTTCGGTGGGTGGACTGTCTCAGCGTGACGCAGGCGCCCCGTGGTATCCGTTGGAGTGGTAGGAGAGGGGTTTCATGATCATCCGGCCGGAAGCCGGGCGAGTGTACCCATCTCGGTTGTCAGCTATGCGTCGACGGTCGGATTTTCTTGCCCTGACAGGTTGAAGTTTTGTTGATCGCAGGTCGGCCGACCGGCCTGACGTCCTACCCTTCAGAGGGTGAACCAATTGATGTCCCCAGAGTCCGAGGCCGATGATCTCCCCGGGGCAGCAGCGCTCCCCGGCGTGCTGGACGAGGCGCTGTACGCCGAACTCGTCACGTTCCGGCGCGACCTCCACATGCACCCCGAGCTCGGCAACCAGGAGTTCCGCACGACGGCCGCCATCAAGGCCCGGCTGGAGCAGGCGGGCCTGAGCCCACGCGTGCTCGCCCTCGGAACCGGACTCGTGTGCGACATCGGTCTCGACGAGGGGGAGGCGCCCGACGCGCCCATGCTGGCGCTGCGGGCCGACATCGACGCCCTGCCGATCCCGGACACCAAGAGCGAGTGCGCGTACCGCTCCACCGTCGCCGACCGCGCGCACGCCTGCGGCCACGACGTGCACACCACCGTGGTCCTCGGCGCCGGCCTCGTCCTCGCCGACCTGCACCGCCAGGGCCTGCTGCCCCGCCCCGTGCGGCTGCTGTTCCAGCCCGCCGAGGAGGTGCTGCCCGGGGGCGCCGCCGACGCCATCGAGTGCGGGGTGCTCGACGGGGTCGGCCGGATCATCGCCGTGCACTGCGACCCCCGGGTGGACGCGGGGCGGATCGGCCTGCGCACGGGCGCGATCACCAGCGCCTGCGACCGGCTGGAGATCGCCCTGGACGGCCCCGGCGGCCACACCGCCCGGCCGCACCTGACCACCGACCTGGTCACCGCCGCCGCCCGGGTGGCCGTCGACGTGCCCGCCCTGGTCGCCCGCCGGGTGGACAGCCGCAGCGGGCTCGCCGTGACCTGGGGGCGCATCGAGTCGGGCCACGCGCCGAACGTGATCCCGCAGCACGCCGAGCTGTCGGGCACCGTGCGCTGCCTGGACCTGGAGGCGTGGCGCACCGCCCCGGACGTGGTGCACGCCGCCGTCGACGAGGTCGCCACCCTGCACCGCGCCAAGTCGGAGATCAACTACGTGCGCGGTGTGCCGCCGGTCGTCAACGACGCCGCGGTCACCGAGCTGCTGCGGGACGCGATGACCCTGCGGCGCGGCGCCGACTCCGTCGAGGGCACCGAGCAGAGCCTCGGTGGCGAGGACTTCTCCTGGTACCTGGAGCACGTCCCGGGCGCCATGGCCCGGCTCGGGGTGCGCAGGCCGGGGGAGCGCACCGTGCGCGACCTGCACCAGGGCGACTTCGACGCCGACGAGCACGCGATCACGGTGGGCGTCGAGATGTTCACCGCCGCCGCCCTGCTGCACCCGGAGCGCTGACACCGGGGACGAGGGGGCGCCGGTTCGGTGCCCCTTCGTCCGGTTGTGTCATCCCGGCGTAATGCGCGGCGCCCGCCCGTAACGCGCGGGCGGCACGGTTCGGTAACGGCGGGGAGCAACCCCGTTCCCCTCCTCTTCTACGCGCGTTACTGTGCGCCGAAATCGCCACCGTGTGCGGCGGTCGGGGACAGCGGCCCGGTGACGGCGCCGTGGGGACGAAGGGTGCTTGCTGTGCGTCTGAATTCGCGGAGGACGAGGTTCTCCCAAGCTGCGGTGACCGTCGCGGTCGTCGCCCTCGCGGCCGCCGGGTGCGGCAAGTCCAGCTCGGAGTCCGGCGGGTCGAGCTCCGAGTCCGGGAAGTACTCGGGCAAGGGCATCGGCCTGGCGTACGACATCGGCGGCAAGGGCGACCAGTCCTTCAACGACGCCGCCTTCGCGGGCTTCCAGAAGGCCGAGCAGGAGTTCAAGATCGGCGGGCGGGACGTCGAGCCGCAGGACGGCGAGTCCGACGCGGACAAGGTCCAGCGCCTGGAGCAGCTCGCCAAGTCGGGCTACAACCCGATCATCGGCGTCGGCTTCGCGTACGCCCCGGCGGTCAAGGAGGTCTCCGCCAAGTACCCGAAGCTCATCTTCGGCATCATCGACGACAACACCATCCAGGCGAAGAACGTCGCCGACATGGTCTTCCACGAGGAGCAGTCCTCGTACCTGGCCGGCGTCGCGGCGGCCAAGGCGACCAAGAAGAACCACATCGGCTTCATCGGCGGTGTGGACATCCCGCTGATCCACAAGTTCGAGGCCGGGTTCGACCAGGGCGCCCGGTCCGTGAACCCCAAGATCAAGATCGAGTCGCAGTATCTGACCCAGACGCCCCAGGAGGGCGGCTTCTCCAGCCCCGACAAGGGCAGGGACGCGGCCAACGGCCAGATAGAGGCCGGCGCGGACGTCGTGTACCAGGCCGCGGGTCTCTCCGGCCAGGGCGTCATCCAGGCGGCGGCCGAGCACAAGGTGTGGGCGATCGGCGTCGACTCCGACCAGTACGCGCAGTCCGCGCTCGCCAAGTACAAGGACTACATCCTCGGCTCCGCCCTCAAGAACGTCGGCGGCGCGGTCTACGACCTGACCAAGTCCGTGTACGAGGGCAAGCCGCTCAGCGGTGAGGTGCGCGGCGACCTGAAGTCGGGCGGGGTGGGCTTCGCCGACTCCAACCCGAAGTACAAGGCGCTCACCGACGTCGTCACCGCGGTCGACCAGGCGAAGCAGGACATCATCTCCGGGAAGATCACCGTCAACACCCAGTGATCCACCGGCACCTGGCGGCATCCGCGGGCCCGACCCGCGGTGCCCGGGACCCGGCGCCCCTCGCCTCGTGCGAGGGGCGTCTTGCTGTCCGTAACCTTGGGGCGTGAGTGTGGCCACAGCTCGATAACGGACCGGACAGAAGGGGTTTTCCGTCTGGTCTACGCGCGTTACGCTGCCGCGGAACCAGCGCCTGGTATGGGCGCTTGCACAAAGGAGTCTCGTTCCATGCGCCGGGTGTCCCGTATCGCGGTTGCAGGCGTTGCAACCGCGGCCCTTGCCGTCACGGTTTCCGCCTGCGGAAGCTCGTCGACCTCGTCCTCCGCCGCGAAGGGTGGTACGTCCAAGGGCATCGGCCTGGCGTACGACGTCGGCGGCAAGGGCGACCAGTCCTTCAACGACGCGGCCTTCGCCGGCCTCCAGAAGGCCGAGAAGGACTTCGGCGTCGGCGGCAGGGACATCGAGCCGCAGGACGGCGAGACGGACGCGGACAAGGTGCAGCGCCTGGAGACCCTGGCCAAGTCGGGCTACAACCCGATCATCGGCGTCGGCTACTCCTACGCCCCCGCGGTGAAGGAGGTCGCCGCGAAGTACCCGAAGGTGACCTTCGGCATCATCGACGACAACACCGTCCAGGCGAAGAACGTCGCCGACATGGTGTTCCACGAGGAGCAGTCCTCCTACGTCGCCGGCGTCGCCGCGGCCAAGGCCTCCAAGAAGCACCACGTCGGCTTCATCGGCGGTGTGGACGTCCCGCTGATCCACAAGTTCGAGGCGGGCTTCGTCCAGGGCGCCCAGTCGGTCGACCCGAAGATCAAGATCGAGAAGCAGTACCTCACCGAGACGGCCCAGGAGGGCGGCTTCTCCAGCCCCGACAAGGGCGAGAACGCGGCCAACGGCCAGATCGACGCCGGCGCCGACGTCGTCTACCACGCGGCCGGCCTGTCCGGCCAGGGCGTCATCAAGGCCGCGGCCGAGCACAAGGTGTGGGCGATCGGCGTCGACTCCGACCAGTACGCGCAGTCCGCGCTCGCCAAGTACAAGGACTACATCCTGACCTCGGCCCTCAAGAACGTCGAGGGCGCGGTGTACGACCTGTCCAAGTCCGTCCTCAAGGACAAGAAGCCGCTGTCGGGCGATATCCGCGGCGACCTCAAGTCGGGCGGCGTGGGCATCTCCGAGTCCAACCCGGCCTTCAAGGGCGACGCCGACCTCCAGGCCGCCGTCGAGAAGGCGGAGCAGGGCATCAAGGACGGCTCCATCCAGGTGAAGACCTCCTGACGCACGGCGCGACCACGGCCGCGCCGCCCACCGGCGGCCGGTCGTGACCATGGCCGAATCCGGGCCGTGACAACACCGTAACCGCTACTGAACGGGGCACGGGGAGGATCACCTGCCCGCGCCCCGTTCGCGCGGCAGAATGCTCGGAACGGATCGGGATTTCAACGAGATCGATCGGGTCCGAGCAGTATGTAAAGCAGGGACGCTACGCGCGTAGAGCGGCCCTTTTCCCGAGGAGAGTGCGCCATCGACGCGTCCAGCAGCCCTCCGCTCACCGCAGAGTCGACAGTCGCGGTCGAGCTGGCGGGGATCACCAAACGATTCCCGGGTGTCGTGGCCAACCACGACATCCACCTGACGGTCCGGAAGGGAACCGTGCACGCCCTGGTCGGCGAGAACGGTGCGGGCAAGTCGACCCTCATGAAGATCCTCTACGGCATGCAGAAGCCGGACGAGGGCACCATCGCGGTCGCCGGCGAGCAGGTCGCCTTCTCGTCCCCGGCCGACGCCATCGCCCGCGGCATCGGCATGGTCCACCAGCACTTCATGCTCGCCGACAACCTCACCGTCCTGGAGAACGTCGTCCTCGGCAGCGAGAAGCTGCACGGCATCGGCGGCGGCGCCCGCAAGAAGATCAAGGAGATCTCCGACCGCTACGGCCTCGGCGTACGCCCCGACGAACTCGTCGAGGACCTCGGCGTCGCCGACCGCCAGCGCGTCGAGATCCTCAAGGTCCTCTACCGCGGCGCCCGCACCCTGATCCTCGACGAGCCCACCGCCGTCCTCGTCCCGCAGGAGGTCGACGCGCTCTTCGACAACCTGCGCGAGCTCAAGTCCGAGGGCCTGTCCGTCATCTTCATCTCGCACAAGCTCGGCGAGGTCCTCTCGGTCGCCGACGACATCACCGTCATCCGCCGCGGCACCACCGTCGGCACGGCCGTCCCCGCCGAGACCACCCCCCGCCAGCTCGCCGAGATGATGGTGGGCAGCGAGCTGCCCACCCCCGAGACCGCCGAGTCCACCGTCACCGACCGCGCCGTCGTCGAGGTCAAGGGCCTCACCGTCTACGCCGCAGGCACCTCCCTCGGCGTCGAGGCCGAACCCGCGGGCGAGGGCCTGACCGAGTTCGCGGGCGCCGGCGAGGCCAAGCGCGTCCTCGACGACGTCTCCTTCACCATCCACGCCGGCGAGGTCATGGGCATCGCCGGCGTCGAGGGCAACGGCCAGACCGAGCTGATCGACGCGCTGATCGGCCTCAAGAACGCCGACTCCGGCACGATCACCTTCCTCGACGAGGACATCACGCCCTGGCCCACCCGCAGGCGCCGTGAGTCCGGCGTCGGCTACATCCCCGAGGACCGCCACCGCCAGGGCCTGCTCCTGGAGGCCCCCCTCTGGGAGAACCGCATCCTCGGCCACGTCACCGAGAAGCCCAACGCCAAGGGCTTCTGGCTCGACCCCAAGGGCGCCCAGGCCGACACCCGCCGGATCGTCGAGGAGTACGACGTCCGCACCCCCGGCATCGACGTCACCGCCGCCTCCCTGTCCGGCGGCAACCAGCAGAAGCTGATCGTCGGCCGCGAGATGAGCCACGCCCCCAAGTTCCTGATCGCCGCCCACCCCACGCGCGGCGTGGACGTCGGCGCCCAGGCGCAGATCTGGGACCGCATCCGCGAGGCCCGCCGCGAGGGCCTGGCCGTGCTGCTGATCTCCGCCGACCTCGACGAGCTGATCGGCCTGTCGGACACCCTCCGGGTGATCTACAACGGCAGTCTGGTCGCCGACGCCGACCCGGCCACCATCACCCCGGAGGAGCTCGGGTCCGCCATGACCGGCGCCGCCTCCGGTCACCTCGAGCACGTGGAATCCCCTTCCGACAACGCGGAAGCCGCCGGTCCGGAGGACGAGGCCCGATGAAGAAGTTCAACAAGGAGCGGGTGCTCCTCGCGGTGGCCGGCCCGGTCATCGCGCTCGTCCTCGCGATCGTGCTGACGTCGATCGTGCTGGTCGCGTCCGGCAAGAACCCGATCGAGCCGTACAGCCTGATGCTGGAGCAGCTGCCCTACTCCGACATCCAGGTGCTGATCGTCAACCAGGCGTCGATGTACTACATCGCCGCCATCGCGGTTGCCCTCGGCTTCCGCATGAACCTGTTCAACATCGGCGTCGACGGCCAGTACCGGCTCGCCGTGGTGATGACCGCCGTGGTCGGCGCCCACGTGGCCCTGCCCGGCGTCCTCCAGATCCCGCTGCTCCTGCTGACCGCCATGTTCACCGGCGCCTTCTGGGCCGGCATCGCGGGCGTCCTCAAGGTCACCCGCGGGGTCAGCGAGGTCGTCGCGACGATCATGCTGAACTCCATCGCCACCGCCCTCATCGGCTACATCACCCTCGCCGACGTCTGGGGCGTCCAGGTCGGCAACAACATGACGACCGGCGTCATGGCGAAGTCCGGCTGGTTCCCCGGCATCAACCTGGGTGCCGACGTCGGCGAGATCTACGGCCTGGTCTTCCTCGCGGTCCTGCTCGGCGTCCTGTACTGGGTCGCCCTCAACCGCACCCGCTTCGGCTTCGACCTGCGCGCCACCGGCGCCTCCGAGTCCGCCGCCGCGGCCTCCGGCGTCAACGCCAAGCGCATGGTGCTGATCTCCATGCTGATCTCCGGCGCCGTCGCGGGCCTCGCCGGCCTGCCGCTGCTGCTCGGCGACACCCACACCTACAGCCTGAGCTTCCCCACGGGCGTCGGCTTCACCGCCATCGGCATCGCCCTGCTCGGCCGCAACAACCCAGGCGGCATCGCCCTCGCCGCCCTGCTCTGGGCCTTCCTGGAGAAGGCCTCGCCCGCCCTCGACTACGCGACCCCGGTGGCGTACGAGAAGGAGATCGCCACGATCATGCAGGGCCTGATCGTCTTCGCGGTCGTCATCTCGTACGAGGCCGTACGCCAGTGGGGTCTGCGCCGCCAGCAGCGCCAGGTCGGCGCCGAACTGGCCGCGGCCGCCGCCCAGAACACCCAGAAGGAGGTGGCGGCCCGATGACCACCGCGACCGTCGCGAAGCCGCAGACGCAGCAGCCCGGCCGGGGCAGCCGCCGGCTCTCGCTCCCCGTGCTCCTGCTCGTCATCGCCGGCGTGCTGGTGCTCACCTCGATCGTCCGCCTGATCACCGGCGCGGACGGCATCACCTCCACCGGCCAGATGTCCACGGCCCTGCGCCTGGCCGTGCCGATCGGCCTCGCGGGCCTCGGCGGCCTGTGGTCCGAGCGCTCCGGCGTCGTCAACATCGGCCTCGAAGGCATGATGATCCTCGGCACCTGGTTCGGCGCCTGGGCCGGCTACCAGTGGGGCCCGTGGGCCGGTGTGGCGTTCGGCATCATCGGCGGCGCGCTGGGCGCCGCCCTGCACGCCGTCGCCACCGTGACCTTCAACGTCAACCACATCGTCTCCGGTGTGGCCCTCAACATCCTGGCGCTCGGCGCCACCCGCTACCTGTCGAAGTTCACCTTCGCCGACGCCCCGCAGGGCTCGGCCAAGCAGTCCCCGCCCATCGACTCGCTGGGCACCTTCGACATCCCCGGACTGTCCGGCTGGCTCGACACCCTCAACCAGAAGCACTGGTTCCTGGTCTCGGATGTCGCGGGCCTGCTCGGCGGTCTGGTCACCGACCTCTCCCCGCTGACCGTGATCGCGGTCGCGCTCGTCCCGCTGACCTGGTGGGTGCTGTGGCGCACGGCCTTCGGCCTGCGGCTGCGCTCCTGCGGCGAGAACCCGGTCGCGGCCGAGTCCCTGGGCGTCAACGTCTACAAGTACAAGTACATCGCGGTGATCATCTCGGGTGGTTTCGCCGGCCTCGGCGGCGCCTTCCTGTCGATCGTCGCCTCGAACGTGTACCTCGACGGCCAGACCGCGGGCCGCGGCTACATCGGCCTCGCCGCGATGATCTTCGGCAACTGGATGCCGGGCGGCCTCGCCCTCGGCGCGGGCCTGTTCGGCTACACCGACAGCCTCAACCTGCGCGGCGGCACGGTGAACGTCCACGCGCTGATCCTGCTGCTGGCGATCCTGCTGGTGTTCGGAGCGGCCTACCTCGCCTGGCGCAAGCGGTACGTCCCCGCGCTGGTCACCCTGGTGATCTCGGCCCTGATGTTCGTCTGGTACGCCACCACGAACGAGGTCCCGCGCCAGCTCGTGACGGCCACCCCGTACATCGTCACCCTGCTCGTGCTGTCGCTGTCCGCGCAGTCCCTGCGGATGCCGAAGGCGGACGGTCTGCCGTACCGGAAGGGACAGGGCACGTGACCCCGACCGCCGACGTCGACTGGGAGGCGCTGCGCGCCGGGGCGCGGGACGCGATGTCCCACGCGTACGCCCCGTACTCGGGCTTCCCCGTCGGCGCGGCGGCCCTGGTCGACGACGGGCGCACGGTGTCCGGCTGCAACGTCGAGAACGCCTCGTACGGGCTCGGCCTGTGCGCCGAGTGCGGGCTCGTCTCGGAGCTCCAGCGCACCGGGGGCGGCCGGCTCACCCACTTCACCTGCGTGGACGGCACGGGCGCGCTGCTCGTGCCGTGCGGTCGCTGCCGCCAGCTGCTCTACGAGTTCGGCGGCCCTGATCTGCTGCTCGACACCCCGGCGGGCGTCGTCCCGCTGTCGGAGATGCTGCCCCAGGCCTTCGGCCCGGACCATCTCGCCAAGTAACTCCCGTACGGCCCCCCTGACCGGCGCAGGGGGGCCGCGCACTTCGCACCTCCGGAAGGAAGCCATCAGCCATGGCCATGGACGTCATCTCCGTCATCCGCGCCAAGCGGGACCGCGGCGAGCTGAGCGACGAGCAGATCGACTGGGTCGTCGACGCGTACACCCGCGGTGAGGTCGCCGACGAGCAGATGTCCGCGCTCGCCATGGCGATCCTCCTCAACGGCATGAACCGCCGCGAGATCGCCCGCTGGACCGCGGCCATGATCGCCTCCGGCGAGCGGATGGACTTCTCGGCGCTGTCCCGCCCCACCGCAGACAAGCACTCCACGGGCGGCGTCGGTGACAAGATCACGCTGCCGCTGGCCCCGCTCGTCGCGGCGTGCGGTGCGGCCGTGCCCCAGCTGTCGGGCCGCGGCCTCGGCCACACCGGCGGCACGCTGGACAAGCTGGAGTCGATCCCCGGCTGGCGCGCGCTGCTGTCCAACGAGGAGATGCTGTCCGTGCTCGACGGGGTCGGCGCGGTGATCTGCGCGGCCGGTGACGGGCTGGCACCGGCGGACAAGAAGCTGTACGCGCTGCGGGACGTCACCGGCACGGTCGAGGCGATCCCGCTGATCGCCTCCTCGATCATGTCGAAGAAGATCGCCGAGGGCACCGGGTCGCTGGTGCTGGACGTCAAGGTCGGCTCGGGCGCCTTCATGAAGACGGTCGAGGACGCCCGTGAGCTGGCGTCCACGATGGTGGGCCTGGGCACGGACCACGGCGTCAGGACGGTCGCGCTGCTCACGGACATGGCGACCCCGCTGGGCCTGACCGCGGGCAACGCGCTGGAGGTCCGCGAGTCCGTCGAGGTCCTGGCGGGCGGCGGCCCCGCCGACGTCGTGGAACTGACCCTGGCCCTGGCCCGGGAGATGCTGGACGCGGCGGGCGTCAAGGACGTGGACCCGGCGAAGGCGCTGGCCGACGGCTCCGCGATGGACGTCTGGCGGCGCATGATCGCCGCGCAGGGCGGCGACCCGGACGCCCCGCTGCCCACGTCGAGGGAGCAGCACGTGGTGCGGGCGCCGGAGTCGGGCGTCCTGACCCGCCTCGACGCCTACGACATCGGCGTCGCCGCCTGGCGCCTGGGCGCGGGCCGCGCCCGCAAGGAGGACCCGGTGCAGGCGGCGGCCGGCGTCGAACTCCACGCCAAGCCCGGCGACACGATCACCAAGGGCCACCCCCTCCTGACCCTCCACACAGACACCCCGGAACGCTTCGCGTACGCCTTGACCGCCCTGGAGGGCTCGTACGACGTCGCGGCTCCCGGCACGCCGTTCACACCGACTCCGGTCGTGCTGGAACGTATCGCCTGACCTGCGGTTTCCTCATTCGGGTGAACGGGATCGGTGGACCGGCGCCGGTCCCGTTCGGCATGCTCCCATCGGTGACGCGTCGTTAGGAGACCGCCATGATCGCACTCACCGTCAGCCATGACCCCGAGCAGAGCTGGGACGACCTTGTTCGGTTCTGGGAGGAGATGGAATGGCCTGAGGGCGGCAAGGTGGAGATCATCGAGGGGATCGTCACCGTGTCACCCGCTCCCGCCTACCGTCACCACGTGATTGCGGCACGCATTCAGCGTCGCTTGTACCCCGTGATCCCCGAGGACTGGGGGGTGTTCCAAACTCTGGCCATCGCCGTGCCGTCGCGATTGGGCCCGCTCATCCCCGACATCGTGGTGACCCCCGTGGGGGAGTGCGCGGACATGGACACCCATGGTCCGGCCGCCGTGGCGGAACTCGTCGTCGAGGTCACCTCCAAGTCCAACGCCCGGCACGACCGGGTCAGCAAACCCGCCGCCTACGCGACCGCGGGCATCCCCTTCTACCTCCTGGTGGACCGTTGGGCTCCCGAAGGGCCCTCCGCGACGCTGTACGGCGAGCCGGCGGGGGATGTCTACCGCCACCTGCGCACCGCGAAGTTCGGCGAGGCGCTCACGATCCCGGCGCCCTTCGACGTGGTCATCGACACCGGCGAGTTCCCCGTGGCCTAGTACGTCGCTCCCGTGGCGCCACGCCGATGACTTCCGTCGGTCTGCGCGGTCTACCGCACGTGGATGACACGACACCCGCTGTGCTGGTGCTGGACGGGCGCGTCGGGAAGGGGGAGGTGGACGGGGTGTGCGAGGTGTTGCGGGGGCTGTTGGGCGTGGGTGGGGGCGGGGTCGTCGTCTGTGACGTGAGTGGGGTCGGGGCGGGCGGGCTCGGGACCGTCGAGCTGCTGGCGCGGTTGGAGCTGACCGCGCGGCGGGCCGGCGGGCGGATCAGACTGCGCGCCCCCGATCCCGCGCTACTCGCCCTGCTCGATCTCGTCGGCCTCCGCTTCGAGATGGAGGGGCAGCCCGAACAGCGGGAACCACCGCTTCGTGTCGAGGAAGAAGTGGAACCCGGTCAGCCGGCCCCGTGATATCTCCAGGACCTGGATCGACCACGGGCTGAAACCCCCCGCCTCCGGGTCCGGCTTGTACTGCGCGAAACCCGGCATCCCGTTCACCCGCACCGGCACCAGCCGCGACCCCGCGCACGCCGAGCCCAGCGTCGTCATGAAGCCCGTGATGTCGTCGTGCCCGGTCAGCCACAGGTCGAACGGCGGCATCGTCATCACCGCGTCCTCGTGCAGCAGCTCGGTGAGCGCCGTCATGTCGTACCCCTCGAACGCCGTCACATAGCGCTCCAGAAGCTTCTGCTGCTCCTCGTCCAGCGGGTCGGAGACCGCCGCCTCCGTGCCCTTGTCGTTCCGCTCGGCGAGCGTCGCCCGTGCCCGCTGGAGGGCGCTGTTGACCGACGCGACCGTGGTGCCGAGCAGCTCGGCGACCTCGCTGGCCCGCCAGGCCAGCACCTCCCGCAGGATCAGCACCGCCCGCTGCTTCGGCGGCAGCCCCTGGAGCGCGGCCATGAAGGCGAGCCGCACCGACTCCTTGGCGACGGCGGCCTCCGCCGGGTCGTCCACCGAGGGCAGCACCCGGGCGTCCGGCACCGGCTCCAGCCAGGTGTTGTCCGGGCGCGGGGCGAGGGCCGCCCGGGCCAGCGGGGTGGACTCCGTGAGGTCCATCGGACGGGCCCGCTTGCTTCCGGCCGTCAGCATGTCCAGGCACACGTTCGTCGCGATCCGGTACAGCCAGGAGCGGAGGCTGGAGCGGCCCTCGAACGTGCCGTAGCTCTTCCAGGCGCGGACCAGGGTGTCCTGCACCGCGTCCTCGGCCTCGAAGGAGGAGCCGAGCATGCGGTAGCAGTAGCCGGTCAGTTCGACGCGGTGTTTCTCCAGCGCGCTGTCGAGGTCCGTCGTCGCCGTGCTGTCGGTCATCGTCGTCCACCCACCCCTGTGGCGTCCCTGTCGCGCGTCGTCGCGCCCCAGCACTTCGGAAGCTACCGCAGCCCACTGACAACGGCCCCCGGAGCCGACGAAGGCCCAGCTCGGAGGGCGTTTCTCCCGGGGGCGCAGGGTCGTCGACGGGGGCCAGGGGCCGGAGGCGAGGGAGGCGGGGGTGGCTCAGTGCGCGGGCACCGGGTCCGTGCCGCCGGTCAGCCGCGCCGCGCGGGAGCCGAGCACGGTGATCGTCACGACTCCGGCGACCGCGAACAGGCCGACCCCGACCGTGCCCGCCCAGCCGCTCGCGTGGAACGCCATCGCGCCGACCGTGCTGCCGACGCTGGAGCCGACGTAGTACGCCGACTGGTACAGCGCGGCGGCCTGCGCCCGCCCCTCGGTCGCCGTCCTGCTCACCGCCGAGGACGCCACCGCGTGCCCCGCGAAGAAGCCCGCCGTGATCAGCACCAGACCCAGCAGCGCGAGCGGCAGCGACGGCACCAGGGACAGCAGCAGCCCCGCCGCGGTCGTCCCGCCGGCCAGGTACAGCGCGCCCCGGCGGCCCAGGCGTCCGACCAGTCGGCCCGCCGTCGACGCCGACACCGTACCGACCAGGTACACGAGGAAGATCGAGCCGACGAATCCCTGCGGGAGGCTGAACGGCGCCTCGGTCAGCCGGTAGCCGATCACCGTGTAGACGCCGCCGAACACCGTCATGAACAGCGCGCCGATCGCGTACAGCCGCCGCAGCAGCGGGTTCGCGAGGTGGTCGCGGACCGTGCGGGCGAGCACGCGGGGGCGCAGCGAACCCGGGGTGAAGTGGCGCGGCGCCGGCAGTAGCAGCCGGAACGCCACCGCGCAGCCCACCGCGAGCACACCGAGCACGCCGACGGCGACCCGCCAGCCCCACTCCTGCCCCACCCAGCCGGTGATGACCCGGCCGCTCATGCCGCCGATGCTGTTGCCCGCGACGAACAGGCCGATCGCCGTGACCAGCGCGCGCGGCCCGACCTCCTCGGCCAGGTAGGCGGTCGCGGAGGCCGGCAGCCCGGCCAGCGCCGCGCCCTGCACCGCCCGCAGCAGCACCAGCAGGCCGAGCGACGGTGCGAAGGGGACCAGCAGACCGACCGACACGGCGACCGCGAGCGAGGCGGTCATCACCGTACGGCGGCCGAAGCGCTCCGACAGGGCGCTCATCGGCAGGACGAACAGGGCCAGTCCGCCCGTCGCGGCGGCCACCGTCCAGCTCGCCTCGTTCGCCGCCACCCCGAACTCGCCGGAGATCAGCGGCAGCAGTGCCTGTGTGGAGTAGAGGAGCGCGAAGGTCGCGACACCGGCGAGGAAGAGGGCGAGGCTCATCCGGCGGTAGCCGGGGCCGCCCGGGGTCATCCGGGTGTCGGTGCCAGGGGTGGGCTCGGGGGAGGTGTCGGGGGCGGGGGCGGCGTCGGCGTCCACCGCGTTGGACGCCCCGGTACTGGCAGGCATGTGTCCACGCTAAGCAGCCGCCGTTCATGCGTCCAATGCATGGAAACGCCATAATCGTTCCCATGGTGCATCAGCAGAGCTCGGCGGGGTGGTCGTCGTCGGACGGTGACGCAAAAGACCTGCGGGACGACGTCGTCGCGCTGCTCGCCCCGCGCCTCGCCCACTTCGCCGCGGTCGCCCGCACCGAGCACGTCACGCGGGCCGCGCAGGAGCTCCAGGTGCCGCAGTCGACCCTGTCACGGGCGGTCGTCCGGCTGGAACAGGACCTGGGGGTCGACCTGTTCGCCCGGCACGGCCGCACCCTCTCCCTCACCCCCGCGGGGCGCACCTTCCTGCCCTTCGTCGAGCGGGCCCTCGCCGAGCTGGAGCGGGCCGCCGAGGAGGTGCGCGCGGACGCCGACCCGGCCACCGGGAAGGTGGCGTTCGGCTTCCTGCACACGATGGGCGCCGAGACCGTCCCCGGACTGCTGCACGCCTTCCGCGCCGATCATCCGCGCGTGCGGTTCAGCCTCGTCCAGAACTACGGCGAGGCGATGCTCGAACGGCTGCGCGCGGGGGAGCTGGACCTGTGTCTGACCTCGCCGGTCCCGGACGCGCCCGACCTCGTGGGCCGGCGCCTGGACGAGCAGAAGCTGCGGCTCGTCGTCCCGGCCGACCACCGGCTCGCCGGCCGCCGCCGGGTGCGGCTCGCCGAGGCCGCCGACGACACCTTCGTCACGCTGGAACCCGGGTACGGGATGCGCCGCATCACCGACGACCTCTGCCAGGAGGCGGGGTTCCGGCCCCGGATCGCCTTCGAGGGGGAGGAGGCCGAGACCCTGCGGGGCCTGGTCGCGGCCGGGCTCGGCGTCGCCCTGCTGCCACCACCGGCGGTGCCGCGTCCCGGAGTCGTGGAACTGACGGTCACGGCCCCCAGGGCGGTCCGCGAGATCGGCGTCGCCTGGCTCGACGGCCACCCGGACACACCCCCGGTGGCCGCCTTCAAGAAGTTCCTCCTGTCCCGCCGCGGCAAGCTCCTCGCGTAGCGCTCCGCGGGTGCGCCGGGTTTTTCACCGGGGTGCCGCGACGGATCGTCGGGCGGGGGAGGAATGCCTGGGCCGGGGGGCACCGGGAGGGCGTACGCGGCTGGGCGTAAGCCGTGGGTTCCGGCTCGGCCGCCCGCAGGGACTAGTGCCCCGACGGGCGAACGTTGCCTGTCGGGGCACTAGCCGCGCAGTGAGCGGCCGAAGCCCGCTGCCAGGGGCATGCGGAGGCCGAGTGGGGGCGGGGCGGCCAGGGCGTCCTCCAGGGGGCGGGCGAGCGCGTGGCCGAACAGGGCGCCCCTCACGAAGTCCGAGGTGAGCGCGAGCACCTCCTCCCGGTACTGGTGCAGCCCGTGCCCGTCCGCGTGCACCTCGAACCGGCACACGTCCCGGTTCGCCTTCTTCGCCCGCGCCGCCAGCCGGAACGACAGCTCGGGATCGGTGCGTTCGTCGTTCGTGCCGTGCACGATCAGCACCCGGCGCCCCACCAGCTGCCGTACCGGCTCGGGCGGTGCCGCCACGTCGTCCTCGGGCAGCCAGGGGGCGATCGCCACCACGGAGGTGACCGCGTCGTGCCCCGCCGCCCGCAGCGCCGCCCGGCCGCCCATCCCGATCCCGACCAGACACACGGGCACGTCCCCGTAGCGCCGCTGCACCTCGTCGACCGCCCACAGCGCGTCCGCGGCCAGATGCGCCTCGCTGCCGTTCCACCCGCGGTAGCGGTAGTGCACGGCGTGCGTGGCCAGCCCCTCGCCGCGCCCCGCGCGCGTCAGCGCCCGCCCGACCGCGCGCACGGACTGGGTCGCCCAGACGGAGGACGGCTTGCGCGCCGACACCTCCTGGCCCGCGGGGAGCAGCAGCGCCACCCCGCTCACCGCCGTCGGCTCCTGGCCGACTGCCCTTCCCAGCCTGGCCGTTCGCACCGGCGTCGCTTGCTGTCCCATGACAGAACAGTGTCAGAAGTGCGGGTGTACGCGACCCTTCCGTGCGGTCACCGTTGCGTATCGGCGACCGCGCGCCCCCCGCGTTCTACGCGCGTAGGATCTAGAGTGCGTCCATGACGAGCCAGACCGCCCCGAGCGGGCACGTCCCGACCCCGGACCAGATCCGCCGCGCCCCCAAGGTCCTGCTGCACGATCACCTCGACGGCGGCCTGCGTCCCGGCACCGTCGTCGAACTCGCCCGGGAGAACGGCTACGCGGGCCTTCCCGAGACCGACCCCGACAAACTCGGGATCTGGTTCCGCGAGGCCGCCGACTCCGGCTCTCTGGAGCGCTACCTGGAGACCTTCACCCACACCGTCGGCGTGATGCAGACCCGCGACGCGCTCGTCCGCGTGGCCCGCGAGTGCGCCGAGGACCTCGCCGAGGACGGCGTCGTCTACGCCGAGGTGCGCTACGCCCCCGAACAGCACCTGGAGGCCGGGCTCACCCTCGAAGAGGTCGTCGAGGCGGTCGACGAGGGCTTCCGGCAGGGCGAGCGGCTCGCCCGGGAGAACGGTCACCGCATCCGTGTCGGCGCCCTGCTCACCGCCATGCGGCACGCCGCCCGCTCCCTGGAGATCGCCGAACTCGCCAACCGCTACCGGGACCGCGGTGTCGTCGGCTTCGACATCGCGGGCGCCGAGGCCGGCTTCCCGCCCACCCGGCACCTGGACGCGTTCGAGTACCTCAAGCGCGAGAACAACCACTTCACCATCCACGCCGGCGAGGCGTTCGGGCTGCCGTCCATCTGGCAGGCCCTCCAGTGGTGCGGCGCCGACAGGCTCGGCCACGGCGTGCGCATCATCGACGACATCCAGGTCCGCGAGGACGGCTCGGTGGAGCTCGGCCGGCTCGCCTCGTACGTCCGCGACAAGCGCGTCCCGCTGGAGCTGTGCCCCAGCTCCAACCTCCAGACCGGGGCCGCCGCCTCCTACGCCGAGCACCCGATCGGGCTGCTGCGCCGGCTGCACTTCCGGGTCACCGTCAACACCGACAACCGGCTGATGTCGCACACCGGAATGAGCCGGGAATTCGAGCACCTCGTCGAGGCGTTCGGTTATACGCTCGACGACCTCCAGTGGTTCTCCGTCAATGCGATGAAATCAGCGTTCATTCCTTTCGATGAACGACTGGCCATGATCAATGACGTGGTGAAGCCCGGATACGCCGAACTGAAATCCGAATGGCTGTTCCGGCAGACCGCCTCCACCAGCGGTTCTTCCCCCGAGCAGGGCTGATTCCCCGCGGGCCACCTGTACGGAATGCGGACGGTCTTCACGAACCGTCCGCATTTCGATGTTTGCGATGGGCGGGTCGCCGTGTTTACGGTCGTGGACCGCTCGATTGATTTTTGATCCCCCGTCATCGCATTCAAGGACGCATTCACCATGAAGCAGTCTGCCGCCAAGACCCTCGGTGTCGCCGCCCTCGGTGCCGCCTTCGCCGCCGTCGGCGCGGGCGCCGCCACCGCGGCCCCGGCCGTCCCGGACGCCACCCAGGCCCTGGGCGGCGTCGCCCAGACGCTCCCGGCGCAGAACGTGGCCCGGACGCTCCCCGGCGCCGGTGAGGCGCTCGCCCAGAGCCAGGGCGCGGTCGGCACCGGACTGGCCGCCGCCCAGCCCGCCGTCCAGAAGGTGCTCGCCGACGGCCCGGCCGCGCCGGTCACGGGCCTCCTCGGCGGACTGCCGCTCAAGGGCCTGCCCACGCACGGCCTGCCGGTGAACGGGATCCCGCTCGGCTGACCCCTCCGCCCGCGCACCCGCCGACGGGGCGCACCCCTCCTCCCGGGGTGCGCCCCGCCGCCGTACCCCTCGCCGTGCCCCACTACCAGGCCGTCCGCGCGCCCGCGGCCTTCTCCTCCGACGGGAAGAGGATCCACAGCGCTATGTACAGCAGGAACTGCGGGCCGGGCAGCAGGCAGGAGATCAGGAAGATCGCCCGCATCGTGGTCGCGGAGGTGCCGAAGCGCCGTGCCAGCGCGGCACACACTCCGCCGATCATGCGGCCGTTGGTGGGGCGGGCCAGGGCGGTCATCATGGCTCCTTCGTGAGCGTCGTCCGGGGCTCCCCCGCTGGTCGCCCCGTCTGATCTCCACGCTACGCGGACGAACAGGGGCGAAGCCTCGCTCTACGGTGCGATCCCGACCCTGGGAATCGTCGGGGTCCGCCCCTGAGGAGCCTCCTCCTGGAGGGCGGCCGCCGGGTGCCTGCGCTCACCCCTGCGGCGGAGCCCGCAGCGGGCCGCGGGCACCACCGCGAGATGCGCCAGCGCCACGCCCGCCGTGTTCAGCAGCAGCACGTCCACGTCCACGACCCGCCCCGGCACACCGGTCTGCAACAGGGCGATGCCCAGCGAGATCAGGGCGCCCGCGGCGGTCGTACGGACCAGCGAGGCGAGCGGGGAGACGGTGAGCCGGCCGTGCGCCATGGGCAGCAGCACACCCAGCGGAGCGAGCAGCGCCACGCCCTCGCCGATCCGCCGGGCCGCCGTCAGCGGGCCCAGGGCCAGGTCGGCGCGGATGCCGGCCAGGGGACGCAGATTGGCGGGCGTCACCCAGGGCACGTCCAGTGGGCGCAGCGTGAACCAGGCGACGAGCGCGAGATGGGCGACGAGGAGGAGACACCCGGTGACACGGATACGGATGGCGACGCTGCCGCCGATGGAGCCTTGACGCTGCACGCTGCCCTAGACGCGGCCCCGCGCGCGAACGGTTCCGCGTCCGATCCCGCGCACGGGTGAGGTCCAGCACACATGTGCCTACGGCCGAGCCCGGCCCCGGCGGGTCACCCCGCCGTCACCACGGTCGACGGCGGAGGTGTGTCACCGGGCCGGGAGCGCACGTCGTCGGAGCACTCGTAGCGCCGCAGCGGCTCGCCGTCCGGGCCGCCCAGGATCACCGAGCCGTCGCCCTCGGCCGCCGCGGAGTCGGAGAACGTGCACACGATCTGGGCGAGCGCGTACGACGTGAGCTGCTCCGGCGCGGAGCTGAGCCGCAGCGTGTCCTCGGGGTCGCCCCGGCGCGGACCGCCCACGCTCATCCCGCCGTGCACGTGGGTCGTGTACCCGGCGTTCTTCTCGGTCGCCGACGGCGACTGGGCGAGCTGGTCCAGCAGCCCCTGCGCCACGATCAGCCGCCGCCGGGCGTCCGCCGTGCCGTCCGGGACGCGCACGGCCCGGTCGACGGTCACCAGCGAGGAGCCGCACAGCAGGAACACCTGCACGGGCACACCCCGCGAGGACTGCACCGACAGGTCCGGCTCGGCCAGCGAACACGGCACCCGGGACGGCGCCCCGCCGAAGTCGGTGGGCACCTCGGTGGCCCGGATCCCGCACCCGGCGAGCAACAGCCCGACCAACGGAAGCCCCATCAGCAGCCGCCACCCGGCGCTGTGGCGGGTGTCCTTGGACGCGTCGTTCATCGTGTGCCCCCCTGTTCCCCGTCGCCCGGTTCCTGGGGCTGCTCCTGCGGTTTCTCCCGCTCCTCCGCGAGCTCCGATGCGTCGCGGGGCAGTCGGAGCGTGAACACCGCACCGCCCTCGGGGGAGTTGGCCGCCGTGATGCCGCCACCGTGGATGTGGGCGTTCTCCATCGCGATGGACAGACCGAGCCCGCTGCCCTCGGAACGCGGCCGGGAGGCGCTGGCCTTGTAGAAGCGGTCGAACACGTGCGGCAGCACGTCCTCCGGGATGCCGGGACCGTGGTCCCGTACGGCGATCACGAGATCGTCCTCCGCCGTCCGCACCGACACCCGCACCGGCGACCCGCCGTGCTTGAGCGCGTTGCCGATCAGGTTGGCGAGGATGACGTCGAGCCGGCGCGGGTCCACCCGCGCGTGGATGCCGCGCTCGGCGTCCAGCTCCACCGCGTCCAGCCAGGCCCGCGCGTCGATGCAGGCGGTGATCTGGTCGGCGATGTCCACGTCGTCCAGGACCAGCCGCGCCGTCCCCGCGTCGAAGCGGGTGACCTCCATCAGGTTCTCCACGAGGTCGTTGAGCCGCCGGGTCTCGCTGACCACCAGGCGCACGGCCGGCTCGACCATCGGGTCGATGCCGCCGCCCTCCGACTCCAACTCCTCCTCCAGCACCTCCGTCACGGCCGTGATCGCGGTCAACGGCGTCCGCAGCTCGTGGCTCATGTCCGCGACGAACCGCCGGGACGCCTCGTCGCGCGCGGCCATGTCGTCGACGCGTTTCTCCAGCGCCGCGGCCGCGTTGTTGAACGTCCGTGAGAGATCGGCGAGTTCGTCCGTGCCCGACACCCGCAGCCGGGTGTCGAGGCGGCCTTCGCCGAGCCGCCGAGCCGCCACCCCGAGCCGGTGCACCGGCTTGAGGACCGTCGTCGCCGCGGCCTGCGCGAGCAGCGCCGAACCGATCAGCGCCAGCCCCGTGGCGATCCCCAGGGACCAGGCGAGCGAGTTGAGGTCCTTCGCCTCCGGCTCCAGCGACTTCATCATGTAGCCGGTCGGCCCGCCGCCGATCACCCGCGTCCCGGCCACCAGATACGGCGTGCCGTGGTCCACGACCCGCTGCCAGTACAGGTGGTACGCCGACGAGTTGCCGCCCGTCGTCCGCTGCCGCTTGCCCACCGCGGCCTGGAGCGACGTCGGCACGTCCTCCAGCGCGAACCCGCTCAGGCCGCCCGAAGTGCCGTACACCGTACGGCCGTCCGCGTCCTCGGCGACCAGCAGCACGCTGAAGCGCTGGCTGCTGCCCGCCATCTGGACCGCCGTGCGCTGGAGTTCGTCCTGCGTGGGCCGCACCGGCAGCGAACCCGCCCGGTTCTGCATCTCCTGCCGGAAGTCACGCAGCACCGCCTCCTGGGTGCGCGTGAGCACCGCCTCGCGGTTCAGCCAGTACGCGATGCCCGACGCCGACACGGCCGCGGTCAGCGCCACCAGCCCGAAGACCACGACGAGGCGCAGCCGCAGACTCGTGAAGCGCAGCCGTGACACGGCTCCCCTGCGCTCCGCGGCCCAGCCGCGGAATCCCCCCTGAGCGTCCGTCACTGAGGGGCGTCCAGGCGGTAGCCGACGCCACGGACCGTACGGATCAGGGTCGGGGACGACGGCACGTCCTCCACCTTGGCCCGCAGCCGCTGGACGCACGCGTCCACCAGGCGGGAGTCGCCGAGGTAGTCGTGCTCCCACACCAGCCGCAGCAACTGCTGCCGGGACAGCGCCTGTCCGGGCCGCCGGCTCAGTTCGAGCAGCAGCCGCAGCTCGGTCGGCGTCAGCTGGAGGTCCTCGCCGTTCTTCGTCACGGTCATCGCGGAACGGTCGATGACCAGGCTGCCGAACGTCGCCGAGTCGCTGGCCTCCCGCTCCCCGCGCCGCAGCACCGCGCGGATGCGCGCGTCCAGCACCCGGCCCTGCACGGGCTTGACGACGTAGTCGTCGGCACCGGACTCCAGTCCGACCACCACGTCGATGTCGTCGTTGCGCGCGGTCAGCAGGATGATCGGCAGCTGGTCCGTGCGCCGGATGCGCCGGCACACCTCGAACCCGTCGATGCCGGGCAGCATCACGTCCAGCACGATCAGGTCCGGCCGCTGCTCACGCAGCATCTTCAGACCGTCCTCGCCGGTGGCAGCGGTGGCCACCCGGTGTCCCTGGCGCGTCAGGGACAGCTCCAGGGCCGTGCGGATGGCGTCGTCGTCCTCGATCAGCAACAGGGAAGGCACGGGGCTCATTCTGGCCCATGGCAGGGCCGGATTCGACACCCGTACGTCTACGTACACGCGGCGCCCCGTCCACGACCGCGCCACGCGTACGTAGGGGCGGCCTCTGTGACAGGTCTGTGACAGTCGGCGGACACGGCCATGAAGTGGCCCGGGCAAGCTTTTCGGCACAGGCAAGGAAGCAAACCGAACACAGAAGTCCACGACGGGGGGCGCGAGATGAACACGCTGCACGGCATGGACACCAGCGCGGTTGTCACGCGCCTGCACGACATGCACCGGGGGACCGAGATGTCGGGTTCCGTCGGGGGAGGGCGCGGATGCGCCCGCGGAACCGGACGTCAGCACAGCGCGTACATCTCGGTGGTCGACGCGCACGGGGAGGACACGGGGGAGCGTCGTTCGCTGACGGAGGCGGAGTTCACCGCCTACGTCCAGGAGCGCCGCGCCTCCCTGTACGCGACGGCCTACCACCTCACCGGAGACCGTTTCGAGGCCGAGGACCTGCTCCAGAGCGCGCTGTTCTCGACGTACCGGGCCTGGGACCGGATCACCGACAAGGCGGCGGTCGGCGGCTATCTGCGCCGCACCATGACCAACCTGCACATCAGCGCCTGGCGGCGCCGCAAGCTCAACGAGTACCCGACCGAGGAACTGCCGGAGACGCCCGGCGACACGGACGCGATGCGCGGCACCGAACTGCGCGCGGTCCTGTGGCAGGCGCTCGCCCGGCTGCCCGAACTCCAGCGCACCATGCTGGTCCTGCGCTACTACGAGGGCCGCACGGACCCGGAGATCGCCGACATCCTCGGCATCAGCGTCGGCACGGTGAAGTCCAGCATCTGGCGCTCGCTGCGCCGGCTGCGCGAGGACGAGGTCCTCAGCTTCGGCCGTGACGAGGAGGACGCCTTCGGCGAGTTGGTGGCCTGAAGGTTCAGGGGGGACCACACGGGGATCGGGGGAAACCCGCAACGGGGGGACCAGGAACGGGGGAACACGGGGGACCGCACGGGGGAACTCCGCCACGGGGGACACGCGGCGGAGCGGGAGACGGGACTGGAGGGCCGGGGGGTCCGTCCAGTCCCGTTCTCGTGCGTACGGAGCCCGAGCGTGCTGTCGGCGCTGTCCGTCCGTCCGTACGTTCCTCAGGCCGCCGTCTGTGTCCTGCTGCCGTGTGCCTGCCGGCCCACCGCGGCCGCCGCGAGCCGGCCCAGCGCCTCGTCCCGGTCGCAGGGGCGGGCGCCCAGGGAGACCTGGCGGGCGACGATCGCGCGCTCCGCGCGCATCAGCCGCCAGCCGCGGCGCAGCAGGAACGGCACCGACTTGCGGCCCTCCTCGAGATCGCGCAGGAAGCGCCGTCTGAAGGTGGTGACCGGGCCCCGGTTCAGGCACAACGCGTCGGCCAGCACACCGAGTTCACGGCAGCGCCGCACGATCTCGGCCGCGAAGATGCCCTCCGCGACGAACAGCTTGGTGCGTCCGATGCTCAGCGTCTCCTCGCCGGTGCGGGCGCTCAGCGCGATGTCGTACACCGGCACCGGGGCCGAACCCGTCGCGCACAGTTGCAGGATCGCGTCCACGGCGACGTCCGCGTCCCAGGAGCCGGGATGGTCCCAGTCGATGTCCGCACTCCCCGCCACCAGGGGCAGCGTCGGGTCGTCGCCCTCCTTGTAGAAGTCGTCGAGGCGCAGGACGGGCAGCCCGGAGCGGGCGGCGACGAGTGACTTGCCCGAGCCCGAGGGACCGCAGAGCAGCACGACACGGGCGGAGGACGGGGGATGAATGCTCACGGAACACCAGTTTGACGCATCGGGCGCCCGCTGCCGACCCCGCGGGTCGGCTTTGGAACGGGCGTCACACCTCAACTACCCTTCGTGCCGAGACAATCACCCTGCGCATCCGAAGGTGGTACCCGTCATGGCACGACACGCCTCCCCCTCCCGTTCCACCGCGCGGCGCGCGCTGATCGCCCTCGCCACCGCGGGCGCGGCCCTGGGCGCGGCCACGGCCACGGCGTCCGCGGCCACCGCGCCCTCCCGGCCCGCCCCGCTGGGCGACGTCGACCCCGGGGCGGGGCTGTCGGCCCTCACGACCTCGCTGCGGTACTCCGTCGGCGCGCTCCAGGACCTCAAGCCCAACCCCCTCGCGGGCACGGGCGTGGACCCCCTCGACAACGGCGTGGCCACCCAGCTGGCCGACTTCCGGCCCCTGGCCTCCCACACCCTGACGGCCCCGATCGCCCAGGCCGAGTCGCTGGGCTCGGTGCCGATGGCGGGCGGGCTCCTGGGAACCCTGGCCGACTGACCCGCCAGGACCCGCCAGGACGTCAGGACCCGCCAGGACCCGTCAGTACGACGAGCCCGATACGCCCAGGGCGCCTGTCGGGTGCCAGACCGTCTTCGTCTCCAGGAACGCCGTCATCCGTTCGGTCCCCGGCGTCTCCGTCCAGTTGTCCACAGGCTGTGGACGCAGGACGCGCTTCAGGTTGTCCGCCGCCGCGATCTCCAGCTCCTTGGCCAGCACCTCGTCGGCTCCGGCGAGGTCGATCGCGTTGACGTCCTGGTGCGCGGCCAGGGGCGCCGCGATCTCCGCCGTACGGCCGGACAGGACGTTGACGACACCGCCGGGCACGTCGGACGTGGCCAGCACCTCGGCCAGGGAGAGGGCGGGGAGCGGCGACCCCTCGGACGCCACGACCACCGCCGTGTTACCGGTCGCGATCACCGGGGCGAGCACCGAGACCAGGCCGAGGAACGACGACTCCTGCGGGGCCAGGACCGCGACCACGCCCGTCGGTTCGGGCGAGGAGAGGTTGAAGAACGGGCCCGCGACCGGGTTGCCGCCGCCGACCACCTGCGCGATCTTGTCGGTCCAGCCCGCGTACCAGACCCAGCGGTCGACCGCCGCGTCGACCTGGGCGGCGGCCTTGGACCTGGACAGGCCCTCCGCGTCGGCCACTTCGCGCGTGAACTGCTCGCGCCGGCCCTCCAGCATCTCGGCGACGCGGTAGAGGACCTGCCCGCGGTTGTACGCCGTCGCGCCCGACCAGCCGCCGAACGCCTTGCGCGCGGCCACGACCGCGTCACGGGCGTCCTTGCGGGAGGAGAGGGGCGCGTTCGCCAGCCACTTGCCCTTCGAGTCCGTCACCTCGTACACCCGGCCGCTCTCGGAACGCGGGAACTTGCCGCCCACGTACAGCTTGTAGGTCTTGAAGACGGAAAGTCGTTCGTCAGACATCGAGGTACGCCTCCAGACCGTGACGACCGCCCTCGCGGCCGTGACCGGACTCCTTGTAACCGCCGAACGGCGAGGTCGGGTCGAACTTGTTGAACGTGTTGGACCAGACGACGCCCGCGCGCAGCTTGTTCGCGACGGCCAGGATGCGCGAGCCCTTCTCCGTCCAGATGCCCGCGGACAGGCCGTACTGCGTGTTGTTGGCCTTGGCGACGGCCTCGTCCGGGGTGCGGAAGGTCAGCACCGACAGGACCGGGCCGAAGATCTCGTCACGGGCGATGGTGTGGGCCTGGGTGACGTTCGTGAACAGCGTCGGCGCGAACCAGTAGCCGGACGACGGGAGTTCGCAGGCCGGGGACCAGCGCTCGGCGCCCTCCGCCTCGCCCTGCTCGGCCAGCGCGGTGATCCGGGCCAGCTGCTCGGCGGAGTTGATCGCGCCGATGTCCGTGTTCTTGTCGAGCGGGTCGCCGAGGCGCAGCGTCGTCAGGCGGCGCTTCAGGGAGTCGAGCAGCTCGTCGTGGATCGACTCCTGCACCAGCAGCCGGGAGCCCGCGCAGCAGACCTGGCCCTGGTTGAAGAAGATGCCGGCGACGATGCCCTCGACGGCCTGGTCGATCGGGGCGTCGTCGAAGACGATGTTGGCGCCCTTGCCGCCCAGTTCGAGCGTGAGCCTCTTGTCCGTGCCCGCGACCGTGCGCGCGATCTCCTTGCCGACGGCCGTCGAGCCGGTGAACGCGACCTTGTTCACGTCCGGGTGCGCGACGAGCGCGGCGCCCGTGTCGCCGTACCCGGGAAGGATGTTGACGACACCCTTGGGCAGGCCCGCCTGGCGGCAGACGTCCGCGAAGAACAGGGCCGACAGCGGGGTGGTCTCGGCGGGCTTGAGGACGACCGTGTTGCCGGTCGCCAGCGCCGGGGCGATCTTCCACGCCAGCATCAGCAGCGGGAAGTTCCACGGGATGACCTGGCCCGCGACGCCGAGCGGACGCGGATTCACGCCGCTGTGTCCATCCGTCGTCCTCCGGCCGAACCCGGCGTGGCCGAGCTTGTCCGCCCAGCCCGCGTAGTAGAAGAAGTGCGCGGCGACCAGCGGGAGGTCCGTGTCGCGGGTCTCCTTGATCGGCTTGCCGTTGTCCAGCGTCTCCAGGACGGCCAGTTCGCGGCTGCGCTCCTGGATGATCCGGGCGATGCGGAACAGGTACTTGGCGCGCTCGGAGCCGGGCAGCGCCGACCACTTCTCGAACGCCCTGCGGGCGGCCCGCACCGCGCGGTCCACGTCCTCGGCGCCGGCCAGGGCGACCTCGGACAGCACCTCCTCGGTGCTGGGGGAGACGGTCTTGAAGACCTTGCCGTCGGCCGCGTCGGTGAACTCGCCGTCGATGAACAGGCCGTACGAGGGCGCGATGTCGACGATCGCGCGGGACTCGGGCGCGGGGGCGTACTCAAAAGCCATGATCAGTCCACCGTCACGTAGTCGGGGCCGGAGTAGCGGCCGGTGGCCAGCTTCTGACGCTGCATCAGCAGGTCGTTGAGGAGCGAGGAGGCGCCGAAGCGGAACCAGTGGTTGTCCAGCCAGTCCTCGCCGGCGGTCTCGTTGACCAGGACCAGGAACTTGACGGCGTCCTTGCTGGTGCGGATGCCGCCGGCGGGCTTCACGCCGACCTGGACGCCGGTCTGGGCGCGGAAGTCGCGCACGGCCTCCAGCATGAGGAGGGTGTTCGCGGGAGTCGCGTTGACGGCGACCTTGCCGGTCGACGTCTTGATGAAGTCGGCCCCGGCCAGCATGCCGAGCCAGCTCGCGCGGCGGATGTTGTCGTACGTCGACAGCTCGCCGGTCTCGAAGATGACCTTCAGCCGGGCGTTCGCGCCGCACGCCTCCTTCACGGCGGTGATCTCGTCGAACACCTGGAGGTAGCGGCCCGCGAGGAACGCCCCGCGGTCGATGACCATGTCGATCTCGTCCGCGCCCGCGGCCACGGCGGCCCGCACGTCGGCCAGCTTCACGTCGAGCGCGGAGCGGCCGGAGGGGAAGGCGGTGGCGACGGAGGCGACCTTGACGCCCGACCCGGCGACGGCCTCCTTGGCGACGGCCACCAGGTCGGGGTAGACGCAGACGGCCGCGGTCGTGGGCGTCGTCCGGTCGGTGGGGTCGGGGTGGGCCGCCTTGGCGCCGAGCGCCCGGACCTTGCCCGGGGTGTCCGCGCCTTCCAGCGTCGTCAGGTCGACCATCGAGATCGCGAGGTCGATGGCGTACGCCTTCGCGGTGGTCTTGATGGAACGGGTGCCGAGGGAGGCGGCGCGCGCCTCCAGGCCGACCGCGTCGACGCCGGGCAGCCCGTGCAGGAAGCGGCGCAGCGTGCTGTCGGACGCGGTGACGTCGGCGAGAGCGTGAGCGGGTGGAGTAGTGGGCATGGTCACCAGGCGAGCATATCTACGCGCGTAGCGGCTGTACAGGCCGGGGGACGTTCTCCTGCGGAGTCCTGCGGAGCCTTGCCGGTCCGTCACCGGGCGCCCGGTGACCCGGCGCCCGGGGCCTCACTGTCCGGTGCCCGGGGCCTCGCTGTCCGGCGCCCTGTTGTTCGGCGTTCCGGCGCCCGGCGTTCCCAGGTCCCGCACCCCCCGCCGGGCGTGGGCGAACCCGGTCGGTCGGTCGGTTCTCGGGGGCGTGGGGCAGAATCGCAGCATGACGACTCCCGACGACCAGTCGCCCCCGCCCCAGCCCCCGGCGCCCGCCGCCAGGGACCGGGTCCATCGCTCGCCCTCCGGGCTGGTGGGCGGTGTGCTGCTGCTCGTCATCATCCTGTGGCTGGGCATCGACGCCCTGGTCACGGGACACGGGCACGCCCCCTGGATGGCGCTGGCGGGTCTGATCCTCGCCGTGCCCCTCGTGATCGCCTTCAGCCTGCGCCCGGCCGTCTTCTCCGGCGAGGACCGGCTGAAGGTGCGCAACCCGTTCCGTGTGATCACGCTGCCCTGGGGCGAGATCGCCTCGCTGCGCTCCGGCTACTCCAACGAGGTCGTCGTCAAGTCCGGCGCCAAGTACCAGCTGTGGGCGGTGCCCGTGTCGCTGCGGGCCCGCAAGAGGGCGGCGAACCGGGAGGCCAGGGCGGCGGCAGCGGCCCAGGACGGCGCGGCGGGGCGCGGCGGGCGCCGGTCGGGCGGCCTCGGTGGCGGTCTCGGAGGGTTCGGCGGGCTCGGTGGGTTCGGCGGGGGTGCGCGGGACGTCGCCGGTCACACCGGGCCGATCCGCGCCGAGGGCGACAGGGTGATGGACGACCTGCGCGAGACGCTGGAACGCAGGGAGCACGAGGAGTCGGCGCAGGGCGAGGTCACGGTCCGCTGGGCCTACGAGGTCATGGCACCCGCGGTGGCCGGAGCGATCCTGCTGGCGATCCTGTTCGCGATCGCCTGACGACCGGCGAGCCCCGGCCGCGCGGCCGGCCGAGAGAGCGGGGTGTTGGCCGGGCGGTGGGCGAGGGGGCAAAGGTGCTGGTTCAGGTGCCCGCCGATGGACTGAGGGGTCGGCCGAGCAAGCGGTGGGCGCCGACCGGGCGGTCGGCCGAGGAGCGGGGCGCCGTTTGAGCGGGCGGCGGGGGAGTGACGGGTGCCTGCCGACGGGGCGACGTGCGCCCGCCGAGGGAGCGACGGGCGCTGGTTGAGTGGCCGCCGATGCAGCGGATGGTCGGCCGCGGGGCGAGGGGCGGCCTAGGTGTATTGACCTGCAGCGTTGTTCACACGGCTGATCGGTGGCCGTCCCGCGCGTGCTCTCCACGCGCCGCCCCCGCGCCCCGCGCCGCCCCGCCCCGCGGCCCCACCTCATCCCCGTCTCACGCCCCGCGCGGCCGGGGTCGGTCGTCTCCCGTTGGGCTCCGCGTCCTTGGGCACATGCCAGGTGCATGGACGGTGAGCGCTTTCCGGCTGTCTTTCCTAGGGGTTGCCTAGGGGATACTTCGACATGAAGCATGGTTGCGGCCGTCACTTTTGTCCGCGCGCTGTCACGCCTGGCTCAGTAGATTTCTCCTGCCGCCCCATAGCGCCGTACCTGCGGGTTTTACTCTTCGAAGGGGTGGCGGGGGTGGGGAAATGGACCGTTCCAACGCGACGGGAAGACCTGCCGCCGCTGCGGCGGGGATCAGGTGCCAGGTCGACATCGACGGCGACGGCAGATTCGGCTGGCGGCTCGTGGCGGTCAACGGGCGCTCGGTGGCGGTGTCGCTGAACTCCTACGACACCCACGCGCGCTGCCGCGCCGCGTTCCACCGGCTGTGCAGCGGCCACGCGGACATGGGCGGCGGCATCCAGCACAGCTCCGAGGGCGGCGGCTGGGTGTGGGTGCTCTGGGACACCGCGGGCCGTCACCTGGCCCGGTCGGCACGCACGTACGAACGCCACGCCACATGCCGTTCCGCGTACGAACGCTTCCGCACCTTGTTACCCGGGCTGGCCGTGGCGGGTCCGGAGTTGTGGGCGCAGGGCTGAATCACCGGGCACGCGGGAAACCGCACCGGCTCTCCGGTATTTCCCGACGTGGGGAATACCGGAGGGCCGGTGCGGAAAAGGAGCGGCGCACCGCACGGGAGAATGCCGTGCGGTGCGCCTGTGTCATCCTTTGCTTTCAGGAATGACGAGGTTCAGCGCACGTCGACGAAGTCGCCCGTCGACACGGCCGGCGCGGTGTCGGCCGTACCGGCGTAGGACCAGCGGTAGGAGCCGTCGGAGGACGCCCGGACGGTGGTGGAGAGGGTGCCGTCCGCGGCGGTCCTGACGGTCTTGACGGTGGTGTAGGAGGAGCAGCCCTCCGCGCGGAACTGGAGTTCCACGGGCCGGCCGGCCGCCGCGGCGGCGTAGGCGCCGGTCGCCCAGTCGGCGTGGCGCACCCCGCCCGTGACGGTGATGCTGCGGCCCCGCGCCACCCGCTCGGGCGTGGCGTCGACGGTGACCCGGGTGTCCCGCTGCACGGTGAGGCCGGCGGCGTTGTCCAGGAACACCGCGTCGCTGTCCGAGGCGAGCGCGTAGGCGCTGACGGACCAGGCGCCGGCCAGCGTGCCGTCGGCCGGGACGGTGCCGGGCGTGAGGGTGAAGGTCAGCGTGCAGGTGCTGGTCGTGGCGGTCGTCGGCCCGCAGGCCGCCGCCGCGGGCACGGTGGCGTCCTGGGCGCCGTAGGAGCCGTGGTACAGCGTGGCGTTGATCTCGTCGAAGCCGGCCGGGTCGGTCGCGGTGACCTTGACGGTGACGGTTCTCGCGTCCGTACCGAGGACGACCGGCCGGCCGCCGTTGACCACGACGCCCGTGATCTTGGTGTCGCCGAACGTCTCGTCCGCGTGTGCGGTGGGAACGGCGAGGGCGGACAGGGCCAGGGCGCCGGTCGCGGCGGCGACGGCAGCGTGTATGCGCATGCGAATTCCCCAAGGATGAGAGCCGGAGTCTGCCCCTTTCCCCCGGGCAGACCCGAATTGACGTGTGCAGCGTAGTCATCCTGTGGAGATTTAGGAACGCTTTTGTCGAAAGATCGTGATGGGCTGCGGATTTCCCTGCCGGGGAAACAGTGCCGAATATCGACCTTATCGATTTCCCGGGAGACCGAAGGAGAAATTCGATCCGAATTTCAGCCGACCCGGCGGCCACGGGCCGTGCCGTGCCCTCGCCGGCGGGTCCGGCCCGCGCGGCCGGAACGTTCCGGCCGTGGGCGCCCCGGGGCGGAAAGATGAATGCGAGACAACCTTTGTGTGAATCAAGCCCTGTGGACTCGAACGGGCGACCACGTGTCGCACGTGCGTCTTTACCCTGCGTTTGTCGTCGGGGCGCTCGGCTGCGAACGGCGCACACGACGTCCCGCGACACGAGCCGACAGGGGTGGGGATGGCAGGACTCAAGGGGGGCGCGGCCTTATCGGGCACGCGCTGCCACGTGGACATCGACGCGGACGGTTCCTCCTGGTGGCGGCTGACCGCGTCGAACGGGCGGGTGATCGCCGTGGCGGCGCGGTCCTACGGGGACCACGGCGCGTGCCGTGCCGCGTTCGAGCGGCTGTGCGCCGACGCCGAGGGGTTGCAGGGCGAGCTGCACCACGTCCAGGAGGGGACCGGCTGGGCGTGGCGGCTGCGGGACTCCGGCGGCGGGCTCGCGGCCGTGTCCGCGCGGACCTATGAGCGGCACTCGACGTGCCGGACGGCGTACGACCGCTTCTGGGCGCTCCTCGTGGAACTCGGCGCGGGCCGGCTGACCGTGTGGGACGGCGACGACTGACGTCGGGGAGCGGTGACCGGCGGCGGTGATGCCGGGCGGCGGTGACCGGCGTCGGCCGGTGACGGGGGCGTCGACCGGCGGCCGACGTGGAATCACCACATGTTCGTCACCGGAAGTTGCCCCTTGGAGTGGCCTCGTTCACTTTCGTGCGCTGTGGAGTCCATTCCGTCCCAGAAGCCTCGGGGCACGTGACCACGCGAATATCTGAGCGACCAGCGACTCCGGCGGACCGGCCGCCGCGACGTCTGTACCCGGATCCGGGCGTGTCCGACCGTGTGTTCCGGGGCGTCCTGCGGGGCGGCGGATCCCTGGTTCTGGTGATCATGCTGCTCGTCGGCGGCTTCCTGTCGTACCGGGCCTGGCAGGCGCTGTCGATCGCGAAGTGGGGCTTCGTCACCACCGAGGCGTGGGAGCCCGAGGGCGGCAGCTTCGGCATCGCGGCCGTGCTCGTGGGGACGATCCTCATCGCGCTCGTCGCCATCGTGTTCGCGGTGCCGCTGGCCCTCGGCACCGCGCTCTACATCTCGGAGTACGCGCCGCCGCGCATCCGGCAGACCCTCATCAGCGTCGTCGACCTGATGGCCGCCGTGCCGTCCGTGGTCTACGGCCTGTGGGGCCTGTTCTTCTTCCAGGGGCACGTGGTCACCGTCTCCCGCTGGATCTCGACGTACTTCGGGTGGATACCGCTCTTCGAGGTCGACGGCGCCGATCCGCGGGACCCGCTCGCCACCGCCACCGTTTTCACCTCCTCCACCTTCATCGCGGGCATGGTCGTCTCCCTGATGGTGGCGCCGATCATCTGCTCGGTGATGCGGGAGGTGTTCTCGCAGGCACCGGTCGGCGAGCGGGAGGGCGCCTACGCGCTCGGCGCCCACCGCTGGGGCATGATCCGCAGCGTCGTCCTGCCGTTCGGCAAGGGCGGCATGATCGGCGGCACCATGCTGGGCCTCGGCCGGGCGCTGGGCGAGACCATCGCCGTGTACCTGATCATCTCGCCGGTGTTCGTGATCCAGCCGCACATCCTGCAGAACGGCACCAGCTCGGTCTCCTCGCTGATCGCCCTGCGCTACGGCGAGGCGAGCGAACTCGGCATGTCGGCGCTGATGGCCGCGGGCCTCGCGCTCTTCCTGATGACCCTCGTCGTCAACTTCGCCGCATCGTCGATCGTCGCCCGCAGCCGCTCCGGCGCGGCGAGCGACTCCTGAGGAGGCCGGGCCGATGACCGTGACCACCGCACAGAGCCCGCCCGGCGACCAGGGGCCGCGCACGGACGCCGCCGGACCGCCGGAACAGGCGGCGGGCACCGTCCTGCCCCGCCGCGGCGGCACGCGCGCCGAGTCGCGCCGCAACCTGGCCACGCTGCGCGCCACCGACGTCTACGCCATGACGGGCGCCGCCGCGGCAGCCCTCTCCCTCACCTGGCTGATGTTCGACCGGCTGCTGCCCTTCGACGGCGCGCTGGGCTTCCTGGTGATCGCCTACGCGCTGTTCATCGGGCTGTACGCGCTCCTGGTCTCCTTCGACGAGGACGGTCCAGCGGTGCGCGACCGGGTGGCCGCCGCCGTCGTCCAGAGCCTGGGCGCGGTGATGCTGGCCGTGCTGGCGTTCGTGGTCGTCTACACCCTCTACGAGGGCCGGGACGCGCTGCCGCACCTGAACTTCTACACCGAGTCGATGGCCGACGCGGGTCCCGTCGAGCCGCTCGGCGTCGGCGGCATCCTGCACGCCATCGTCGGCACCCTGTGGCAGATCGGCATTGCCCTGGTGATCTGCGTCCCCGCGGGCGTGGTGTGCGCGGTCTTCCTCAACGAGGTCCCGGGCGCCTTCAGCCGGTTCGTACGCACCATCGTGGAGGCGATGACGGCGCTGCCGTCCATCGTGGCCGGCCTGTTCATCTACGCGACCTTCATCCTGGCGCTGGGCTTCGAGCGCTCCGGGCTCGCCGCCGCGCTCGCGATCTCCGTGATGATGCTGCCCATCATCATCCGCGCGGCGGACGTGGTGATCCGGCTCGTGCCAGGCACCCTGCGCGAGGCGTCGTACGCGCTCGGCACCTCGCGCTGGCGCACGGTGTGGCACGTGGTGCTGCCGACCTCCCGCTCCGGGCTCACCACGGCGATCATCCTGGGCACGGCGCGCGGGGTGGGCGAGACCTCGCCGGTCCTGCTGACCGCCGGTTACACGGCGGAGCTCAACACCGATCCGCTGCACGACCCGATGGTGTCGCTGCCGCTGGCCGCCTTCGAACTCGTCAAGTCCCCCGAGCCCACCTACGTCGCCCGTGGCTTCGGCACGGCCGCGGTGCTGCTCGTGCTGGTCCTCGTCCTGTTCGTCATCGCCCGTGTCATCGGCGGCCGTGGCCCGGGGCGGCTGACCCGGCGCCAGGAGCACCGCCGGGTCCGGGCCTCCCTCCGTGACACGAAGCGCTTCACCGCGTACGCCCGCGCCGACCGGCCGACCGACCGTCCCGCACCGACGAGGAGCACCCCGTGACACCCGCACCTGTCCGTCGCCCGCGTGCCGGACGCCCGTTCCGGGCGCTGGCGCTGGCACTGTTCGCCGCCGCGGTCTGCGTGCTGCCGGCCGTCCATCCGCCCAACGCCTACGCGGAGAGCTACACGAAGATCAGCGGCTCCGGCTCGACCTGGAGCGCCAACGCCATCGAGCAGTGGCGCCGCAACGTCCGCCAGCAGGGCATGACCGTGAACTACGCGTCGGTCGGGTCCACCGTCGGCCGCCAGCAGTTCAAGAACGGCACCTCCGACTTCGGCGTGTCCGAGATCCCCTACGGACTCGACGACCTCGGCCAGCAGGACCCCCCGCCCACCCGCAAGTACGCCTACATGCCGATCGTCGCAGGCGGCACCTCCTTCATGTACAACCTCAAGATCGGCGGCAGGCAGGTCACCAACCTCCGGCTCTCCGGCGAGGTCCTCACCAAGATCTTCACCGGCAGGCTCACCCAGTGGAACGCGCCGGAGATCAAGGCGGACAACCCCCAGCTCGCCCTCCCGGCCCGCCGTATCGTCCCCGTCGTCCGCTCCGACGGCTCCGGCACCACCGCGCAGTTCACCCTGTGGATGTCCAAGCAGTACGGCTCCCAGTGGAACGACTACTGCCGCCGCGCGGGCAAGCGGACGCCCTGCGGTCTGACGTCCTTCTTCCCGGTGATCGCCGGCTCCGGCTTCGTCGCCCAGTCCAGCTCGCTCGGTGTCTCGGGCTACACCCGGCAGTCCCAGGCCGAGGGCGCCATCACCTACGTCGAGTACTCCTACGCCAGGAACGCGGGCTTCCCGGTGGCCAAGGTCCTCAACAGGGCCGGCTACTACGTCGAACCGACCGCCTCCAGCGTGGCCGTCGCCCTGACCAGGGCGAGGATCAACAACGACCCGCGCTCCGCCACCTACCTCACCCAGAACCTGGACGAGGTGTACACCTTCGCGGACCGGCGCACCTATCCCCTCTCCAGCTACAGCTACATGATCGTCCCCACCAAGGAGGAGATGGGCTTCACCAAGGCCAAGGGCCGCACCCTCAGCGCCTTCGACAACTACTTCCTGTGCGAGGGCCAGCAGCAGGCCGACCGGCTCGGCTACTCGCCGCTGCCGGTCAACCTGGTGGCGGCCGCCATGGACCAGGTCCGCAGGATCCCCGGTGCCGTGGCGTCGGACATCAGCATCAAGAACTGCAACAACCCCACCTTCTCCAGCGACGGCAAGAACCTGCTGGCGAAGAACGCCCCGTATCCGCAGGCGTGCGACAAGAAGGGCGCCACCCAGTGCGCCACCGGCACCGGCGGCGCGCGGCAGAACACCTCGCTGAACGGGGGCGGCGGCGGGGCCGGTGCCACGGGCGGCACGGGCGGTACGGGTGCCACGGGCGGGTCCGGCACGACCGGCGGCTCGGGTGCGACCGGCGGCTCGGTGACCACCGGCGGCACGGGCACCGGCGGCGGGTCCGGCACGTCCGGCGGCGCGGGTTCCGCGGGCACCGGCGGCGGCGCGGCGGGAGGTACCGGCGGGACGGCGGGAGGGGCCGCCGTCGACCCCGACACCGGTGTGCCGCTGGGCGACCAGGCCGCCGGGGACGCCTCCGTCGTGGCCAGCCCAGTCTCCCTCGGCTCGGGCGACGCGCTCGGGCTGCGGACCGCGCTCATGGCCCTGTCGGCCGTACTGCTGGTGGGCGTCGTCGTCGGGCCGCCGATCGTCGCCCGTGCGATGGCCGGCCGGGCCCGCCGCAGAGGAGGTGCGGCATGAGGGCCGTACCGGCGCGGCCCCGGCCGCGGGTGCTCGGCGCCGTGGGCCTGCTGCTCGCCGGCCTCGTGGTGGCGCTGCTGCCGCTGCCGCCCGTCACGGCCCCGGCCGCGGCGGCGGACGGCTCCGCGGTGACGAAGACCGGGACGAGGGGGACCCACGACGACTTCTCCCGGCTGAAGGTGACCGTCCACCAGACCGCGAACCTGCGCTCGCAGGGCGTGCGGATCACGTGGGAGGGCGGGGCGCCGACGTATCCCGGCGCCAACTACCTGCAGATCATGCAGTGCTGGGGCGACGCCCAGGACGGGCCCCGGCGCGAGCAGTGCGTGTACGGGAGCCAGGAGCAGGCCGGCGGCAACGCCGTGACGCGGACCGTCGTCGCCGGCACCGCGGGGGCGGGCGCCGATCCCGCGGAGACGGAGTACACCGGCGCGGACGCCTTCGTCCCCTTCCGCCCCGTCGGCGGGGAGCCCCCCACCACCAGCGCGTTCGACTACACCTACTTCGGGCCGCTGGACACCAACGAGCAGACGCTCGACCGCACGGCCGCCGACGGCACCGGCGAGGCGGAGTTCGAGCTGCAGGACGGGATCGAGGCGGGCCACCTCGGGTGCGGTCTGAACACGGCCGCCGCGGGCGCCGCTCCCGCTCCGCGCCCCTGCTGGCTGGTCGTGGTCCCGCGCGGCAGCCACGACGCGAACGGCACCGAAGCCGATCCGGCACGCGGCACGCGGCTCCAGAGCTCGCCCCTGTCCACCACGAACTGGGCGCAGCGGATCGTCTTCCGCCTGGACTTCCTGCCCGTGGACGACTTCTGCCCGTCCGGCGGCGCGGAGCGGCCCGTGACCGGCTCCGAACTGGCGACGGACGCCGTCACCTCGTGGCAGCCGAAGCTGTGCACCACCACGGACAGCGCGTTCTCCTACGACCCGGACAGCGAGGAACTCGCCAGGAACAGCGTGTCGAGCACCACGAGCCAGACACCGCTGCTGGGTGTCACCGTCGACCCCGTCGCCCACGAGGAGGGCCAACCGGACGTCGTCCAGGCGCCGTTGGCCGTGTCCGGGCTCGCGATCGGCTTCTCCGTCGAGAGCGCGACCAGCGGTGTGCTCCAGGAGATGCGACTGACTCCGCGGCTCGTGGCCAAAATGCTCACGCATTCCTATGTGCGGACCGTGCCGTTCAACAAGAGTTCACCCACGCCGGCGCACGTGGCCGGGAACCCCTATTCCTATTTCGACGACCCCGATTTCAAGGCGCTGAATCCGGGGTTCGCCGACTTCGGCCGGGACGAGCAGATGTCGGGGCAACTGAGTCTCATGGTCCCGAACGGAAACTCCGACACCACGCGACTGCTGTGGAAATGGCTCCGGTCGGACCAGGAGGCCCGGGACTTCCTGTCCGGGAAGCCCGATCCCTGGGGGATGCGGGTGAACTCCTACTTCCGGGAACTGGACCTGGCCGACGACACCTCGCGCTCCGACTTCCCCAAGAACGACCCGACGACCGCCATCGCCGTCGACGCCGAGGACTTCCAGTGGGCCGAGGACAAGCCCACCTACGGGGTCACGGCGCTCGACCCGTACACGGAGGACCTGCACGAGGCCGCCGTGCGGACCCGCAGGGGAAACAACAACAACAAGATCGTCTTCGATCCGCAGGCCATCAACAAGAACGAGCTCAAGAACCTGGCTCCGGGCGGCCTGCGCACCTCCCTGGCCGTGGTCGACGCCGCCTCGGCGCAGCGCTACGGCCTGAAGACCGCCTCGCTGCGCAACGCGGACGGCCGGTTCGTGAAGCCCACCGCGGACACGCTGCTGGCGGGCGTCGGCGCCATGCGGCCGTGGCCGGGCGGCACCGGTGTGCTCGAACCCGATCCGGCGCGGGCCGGGGGCCAGGCGTACCCGCTGACCGCGGTGACCTACGCCGCGGCGTCCGTGAACCAGGACGCGAAGGACCGCAAGGCATACGCGGACTTCATCAGGTACGCCGCGGGACCGGGTCAGACGCCGGGCCCCGCGGCGGGCGAGCTGCCCGACGGCTACGCGCCGCTCCCGGCCGACCTGCGCAAGCAGGCCGTGGCCGCCGCCGGCGACCTGGAGCGCGGGGCGGTGCCGGAGGCAACCGACGGGCCGGGCTCGGACGGCGCCGGCGGTGGCGGGGGCGGTGACTCCGCGGGGGCCGGACCCGGGGGCGGCGCCGGGGGAGCCGCGGGTGGCACGGCCGCCGCGGGCGGGTCCCCGACCGGCGGGAGCGGCGGCGGAACCGATCCGTCGGCGTCGGCCCCGCCCGGCGGCGCGGGTGGCGCCTCCGCGGGACCCGGAGCCCAGCAGAACGTCGCGGACGCCAAGCGCGGATTCACTCCCGGAGACGTACTGGGAATTGTCCGCTGGGTTCTTCTCGTCGTTCTCTTCGTCGGAGGAGCGGCGGGACTCGCGGGTCCGGTGATGCTTCGGCTCGCGCAGCGGCGGACTCCCTAGGAGATATCTATGAAGCCTCCCTGTAACCTTTCCCTCTTTCGGAATTGGTTGGCCACCGAGCGGGCGCCCTGGAATTGTATGGGGTGGTCGGCCGACGGGTCGGCAGCGCGAAAATCCGGATTCAGCTTGAACGTCCAGTCTTCGGAAATCCAGAAAACAAGGGGTTCAGAAGTGAACGTCAAGTCCTTCGCAAAGGCCGGTGCCGTCTTCGGCGCCCTGTCCCTCGGCCTCGGCGTCCTGGCGGCTCCCGCGTCGGCCGACTCGACCGGCCCGGGCATCCTGGCGGGCGTCGGCTCGGACACCACGCAGTACGTCGTGAGCGCCCTCGCCAGCGGCTCCACCGTCGTGGACGCCGGCGGCGCCAAGCTCCTCCAGTCGTGGGACGCCATCCCGCCGTCGGGCACCGCGGACAACATCACCACCAAGCCGACCGGGAACTGCACGTTCGCGCGCTCGACGGTGAACGGTTCCTCGAACGGCATCAACAAGCTGATCGCCGAGATCGACAACACGGCCACGGCCGACTGTGTCGACTTCGCCCGCTCCTCGCGCGGCCCGGCGACCACCGGCACGAAGCTCACCTTCGTCCCGTTCGCCAAGGACGCCGTCACCTTCGCCTCCCGCCTGGGCAGCACGGCCCCGACGAACCTGACGCAGGCGCAGCTGTACAAGCTCTACACCTGCGCCGCCGACCGGCCCGCCGGCATCAAGCCGCTGCTGCCGCAGGCCGGTTCGGGCACCCGCTCGTTCTGGCTGCAGTACCTGGGCAACACGCCCGCGCCGGTCAACCCGAACCCGGGCACGCCGATCACGCCCGGCTCGTGCGTCAACGAGGGTCTCGCGGAGGCCCCGCAGGAGCACGACGGTACCGCGCTGACCGCGAACGACCAGGTCATGCCGTACTCGGTCGCCCAGTGGCTGGCCCAGGGCAAGGGCTTCTCGGACGTCCCGAACCGTCGCGGCCAGTCCCGGCTGCGCAGCATCGACAACGTGTCCCCGACCACCGGCACGGGCAGCGCCACGGCGCTCAACGCGACCTTCCCCGCGGCCCGTGAGGTCTACAACGTGGTCTCCACCGCCCGCCTCGGCGAGTCGACGATCACGGAGGCCTTCGTCGGCTCCACCGCGGACGTCTGCTCCGCCGCGAGCCTCGCGGTCATCAAGAACTACGGCTTCGGCGACCTCGCCGACGACGGCCGCTCCGACACCAACTGCGGCGACACCGCCCTCAAGGGCAACTCGTGACCCCGACCGCCCTCTGATCTCCGCGTGACGGCCGGGCACCTTCCAGGTGCCCGGCCACCCGCGCTGTCCATGGATCCATCCGTCCACCGTTCCCCGGGGGAGCCCACCACCATGAGAGTGCTTCATCCCTTCCGAAGACTGGCCGCGATCGTGGCCGCCACCGCCGCGCTGGCCGCGGGCACCACGGCCCTGGTGGTCGCCCAGTCCGGGCCCGCCCGGGCGGCGTCCGTCGGGACGTTCACCATGACGCAGACGAGCGGCAGCCTGAGCGATCCGCAGCCCTTCGGCGGCTCCGTGGAGATCCCCGGCACGTGCCCCGACTTCGCGGTGGAGGACCTCAACTACAACAACGTCCTCAACCTCTACGTGTACAACAGCGCCACGGACACCCAGGCGCCGGTCCTCAAGGGGATCACCCAGGGGGCGCCCTTCACCGAGCCGACGTCGACCGTCTCGCTGGCCCCCGCCGACAACCCGGGCCTGGACGTGGACAACAGCCGTCTGTCGAGCGTCGTCACCGGCGACGGCACCTACGAGCTGCGCCTGCGGTGCGTGGACAACTTCGACTGGTCGCCCCCCGACGAGGGATCGGTGCCGGGCGACCCGTTCTGGTCCCAGAAGATCACCGTCACCGGTGACAACTGGGCGGTCGGCGAAGGCGCGAAGGCCACCACGGTCGCCCTCGTCCCCGACGACTTCAGGCCCGAGCCCGGCCGCGACGTGAAGCTCACCGCCACGGTCTCCCCGTCGGAGGCCACCGGCACCGTGACCTTCCTGGACGGCGCGACGGCGCTGGGCGCGGGTCCTGTCACGGCCTCCGGCGGTACGGCCGAGCTGACGACGACGCTGGCCAGGGGGGCGCACGACATCGTGGCCGAGTTCACCCCGACGGACACCTCCGTCTGGGGGGCCTCCGCTTCGGAGCCCCAGCGGGTGACCGCGGCCGAGCCGACGGCCGAGATCCAGGACGAGGGCGGCCGGCGGCTGACCGGCGACCCCTATCCCGAACTCCAGCGGGGCCAGCAGGTCAAGGTCGTCGTCAGGGGCTGCGAACCGGGCAGGTCGTACCCGATGTCCCTGACCAACCGCGACGACACGTTCCCGAGCGCCACCGCCGACGCCGACGGAGTGGTGACCTGGAACGCCCTCACCGTGCCGGACGACATGGTCGCGGGCGCCGGTTCGTGGACCTGGACGCCGGGATGCGCCTACCTGGCGAGCGGGGAGGTGGCCGCGGTGTCCTTCACGGTTCCGGAGCCGTCCGGGTCCCCCAGCGGTGACCCGTCCGACGATCCCTCCGACGACCCGTCGGACGACCCCACGGACCTCCCCTCCGACGAGCCGAGCGACCTCCCGACGGACGACACGTCCGGCACCGTCTCGGGCGGCGCCGGCGGTTCCGTGGACGGCGGCGGCACCAGCGGCGGGGCCGGTTCCGGCGGCGCCTCCCCGCAGGGCGGCCTCGCCTCCACCGGCAGCCAGGTCGCGCTGTTCTCCGGCATCGGCGCCGTCGTCCTCACCGCGGCCGGCGTCGTCCTGTTCCGGCAGGGCCGCCGCCACCGCCTCCTGGGCTTCGGCGAACCCCGCCCGTAACGGCGGACGGAGCACGGGCGGCCCCCCACCCGGCCGCCCGCGCTCCGCCTCCGGCCCCACGCCTGCGCTCCGCCTCCGGCCCCACGCCTGCGCTCCGCCTCCGGCCCTACGCCTGCGCTCCGCCTCCGGCCCTACGCCTGCGCTCCGCCTCCGGCCCCACGCCTGCGTCTCACGCCGGGGCCCGGGTCCTCGCGTGACGCCGAGTACCCAGCCCGCGCCCCCCTTCCCGTCCCCCCGCCTCAGCGTTTGCCGCCACACCCCGCCACTCGTCTTCCCGCCCGGTCCCCGCCTCGTTCTCCCGCCCGCCCGGCACCCGGTCTCCCCGCCCGGCCCACGCCCCCGTTTCCGCCCGCCCGGCGCCCGGTCTTCCCACCCGGCACACGTCCCCGTTTCCGCCCGCCCGGCGCCCCTCTTCCCGCCCGCCCGGCGCCCCTCTTCCCACCCGCCCGGCGTCCGGTCTTCCCGCCCGCCCGGCCCTGATCCCCCGTCCACCGGACCACCGACCTTCCACAGGAGCGCTGCCCGTGACCGTGCTGATTCCGCCCCCGCCGGCCGCGGCGCCGCAGGCACCGGCGCCCGCATCCGGGCCCGAACCCGCCGCCGGGCGGCCGTCGGCGGACCGTGCCGGCCTCGTCTTCGCCGGGACCGCGCTGTGCGTGCTCGCCGCCCTGCTGCTCGGCTTCGCGGCCAACCTCACGATCGTCGGCCATCTCCAGCACGCCCGCGACCAGCAGACCGCGTACGACGAACTGCGCCGCCAACTCGCCCTCGGCATCGCCCCGGTGGGGCAGCGGACGTACGACGGCGCGGCACTGGAGCCGGGCGCCCCCGTCGCGCTGCTGCGCATCCCGGCCCTGGGCCTGAGGGAAGCGGTGGGGGAGGGCACCACCTCCGGTGTGCTGGTGTCCGGCCCCGGACACCGCCGCGACACCCCGCTGCCGGGACAGGCCGGCACCAGCGTGATCATGGGCCGCCAATGGGGCTACGGCAGCCCGTTCAACGACCTGCACCAGCTGCCCGCCGGCGCCGAGATCCGGGTGACGACCGGTCAGGGCACGGCCACCTACGCGGTCACGTCCGTCCGCCGCGAGGGCGACCCGCTGCCGCCCCCGCTCAAGCAGGGGGAGGGTCGGCTGACGCTGATCACCGCCGAGGGCGGCCCCTACACCCCCTCCGGCATCCTGCGCGTCGACGCGACCCTGACCGGCGACGTACGGCCCAGCCCGCCCCGCTCGCTGCCGCCCGGCTGGATCGACGCGTCCGAGCAGGCCCTCGGCACCGAGGGCGCCGCCTGGCTCCCGGTCTTCCTCTGGGCGCAGGGACTGCTCGGCGCGGCCCTGCTCACCGTGGCCGCCCACCGCGCGTGGGGCCGCTGGCAGACCTGGATCGTCGGCACGCCCGTGCTGGCCGCCCTCGGTCTCGCCGTCTCCGGCGCCGCCACCCGTCTGCTGCCCAACCTGCTCTAGTCGACGAGGAGTCCACCCGTCATGTCCGACACCACCGACACGTCCGACACGCTCGTCGACGAGATCCTCGACCCGACGCGGAGCATGCGGGCCCCCCGCGACGGACGTCCCGGCACGCCCGCCCCCGGCGGCGCACCGGCCACCCTGGAGGCCGACTCCGTCTCGGCCTGGTTCGGCGACCACAAGGTCCTGGAGGGCGTCTCGCTCACCATGCCGGCCCGCAGGGTCACCGCGCTCATCGGACCGTCCGGCTGCGGCAAGTCCACCTTCCTGCGCATCCTCAACCGCATGCACGAACTGGTCGGCTCCGCCTCGCTGTCGGGCCGGGTGCTGCTGGACGGCGACGACATCTACGACCGGGGCCGCCGCATCACCCACGCCCGCCGCCAGATCGGCATGGTCTTCCAGAAGCCGAACCCCTTCCCGGCCATGTCGATCTACGACAACGTCACCGCCGGCCTCAAGATGAGCGGGATCAGGGCCGGGCGCGACGAGAAGGACCGGCTGGTCGAGGAGTGCCTGACCAAGGCGGGCCTGTGGAAGGAGGTCCGCGACCGCCTCCGGCAGCCCGGCGGCGCGCTCTCCGGTGGCCAGCAGCAGCGCCTGTGCATCGCGCGGTCGCTCGCGGTGCGCCCCCGGGTCCTGCTGATGGACGAGCCCTGCTCGGCCCTGGACCCGACCTCGACCCGGCGCATCGAGGAGACGATCCACGAACTGTCGGACGAGGTCACCATCGTGATCGTCACCCACAACATGCAGCAGGCCGCCCGCGTCTCCGACCAGTGCGCCTTCTTCCTCGCCGAGCAGGGGACCCCGGGCGCCATCGTCGAACACGGCCCCACGGACGCCATGTTCAACAGCCCGCAGGACCAGCGGACCACGGACTACGTGAACGGCCGCTTCGGATAGGGCCGCGACGGGCCGGACGGGGAGTACGGAGGTCGACGGGGGTGAGAGGGACGAAACGGAGCCATCGGACGAGAGTCACCCTCCGGGTGACCGCCGTCCTGGCCGCGGCCTCGTACACCGCCCTCGCGGGCTGCGCCGCCCCCGGGCGGAACACGGGCATGCCGCCCGCGGTGTCGGCGTCGGCGGAGGGCGGACTCCACCCGCGGACGACGGCGCCCGCCGAGCCGGGGCCCGGCGCCTCCCCGGCCGGGACGGCCGCGCCGGGACCCACCCCCGCGGCACCCGAGCGGGACAGCCCCGCCGCCGAACCCCCGCCCCTCCCGAGCGGGCCCGCCGACTCCCCGGAAACGACGCCCACGGACCCACCCCGCCCCCACCGCCCCACCCCACCGGCCCACCCCCGCACCACGCCCCCCGGACCGCGGCCGAAGCCGTCCGTCGCCCCCGGCACGCGCACGCCCGGCCCCGGCACGGCCGACCTCGGCACGCCCGGCCCCCGCAGCCGGGACGGCTCGACCACCCTCCGCATCGGCTCCTGGTCGGCCCGGGTCGTGCGCGGCGGACAGGAAGAGGTGGACGCCTGCCGGGACGCCGTGCAGTGGACGGGACCCGCCCTCGGCACCGAGGACGGCTACGCGCTGCGCACGGCCGTCGTCGTCGGCCACGACCACTGCGGCTTCGACAGGTTCGCCACGCTGCCCGTCGGCACGGACGTCACGGCGACGACACCGCGCGGCACCTTCACCTACCGCGTCTACGCCCACCACGTCTCACCCGGCCGCGGCACCCCCTCCCACGGCCTCTACTGGGGCGACCTCACCCTCCAGTCCTGCATCGGCCCCGACACGGGCTTCAGCTACCTGATGCGGGTCTGAGGCGAGCGCCCCGCACCCGCCCCGAACTCCCGACCGTCAGGAGTACTCCCATGCCCCGTCCGCTCACCGGACCGCTGCGCCGCGCCGGCGCACGGCTGCGCACCCGGCGCGGCCTGCGTGCCGCCGCCGTGGGGACGATCGCCACGGTCGCCGCGGCCCTCCTCACCGCCGGGTCCCAGGCACCGGTCCCGCACCCCGCGGCGGCGCCCCGGGCGCCGGAGGACGACGGCCCGCGCGTGCCCGGCGGATTCGTGGCCCCCGACACCCCGCTCCCGGACGTCCCCTCGCAGGGCGACGGCTCGTACCACGTCGAACTGCCGCCGCTGGAGGGCGCGTCGGCCGGCGCGCGGCCGTGGGACGGGCCGGCCGGGAAGCCCTCGGCGCGACGTGTCGCGGCCGAGGCCGGACTGCCCGCGAGCGTGTTCGACGCCTACCGGCGGGCGGCCGGGTCGGTGGGCCGCACCGACCCGGGCTGCCGACTGCGGTGGGAACTGCTCGCCGCCATCGGCAAGGTGGAGTCCGGGCACGCGGGCGGCGGCGCGGTCGCCGCGAACGGCGACACCCTCACCCGCATCACCGGGCCCGCGCTCGACGGCAACGGCTTCGCGCTGATCCTCGACACCGAGAATGGCGTCTGGGACGGCGACCGGCTCCACGACCGAGCCGTGGGCCCCATGCAGTTCCTGCCCTCCACCTGGAAGACCTGGGGCGCGGACGGCAACGGCGACGGCGTCGCCGACCCCGACAACGTCCACGACGCCGCGCTCGCCGCGGGCCACTACCTCTGCGCCGGCACCCGCGACCTCGGTACGGCGGCGGGCCTGGAGCGCGCGATCCTCAGCTACAACCACTCGCGCGACTACCTCGACCTCGTGCTCGGCTGGATGGAGTTCTACCTCCGCGGCGTGCACACCGTGCCCGACGGTGAGGGGGTCGTCCCGCGCAGTCCGGGAGCGGGCGGCGAGACCCCGGCCACGGAACCGGTGCACGAGGGCGGGACCGGGAGAGGGAGCGGGACCGGAGGCGGAGGCGGAGGCGGCGGCGGCGAGGGAGAGGGAGAGGGCGAGGGAGAGGGACCCCACGGCTCCGCTCCCGGCGGTGGCACCGCCCCTTCCCCCGCCGTGCCCACCGGACCGGGACGCGGCCCGTCGCCCACGCCCTCCGTGCGGCCGGTGCCCTCCGCGAGTCCGTCCCCGTCGCCCTCCGCCGACCCGACACCCAGCCCCACGACGGCCTCCCCGTCGCCCACCGACGGCGGGAGCGGGCCCGTGCCCACGGACGGTCCCTCGGACGGCGCCCCGACGCCTCAGCCGCCCGCCGACACGGCGACCCCCGGTCCCACGGAGACGGCGCCCGAGCCCGGTCCGTCGGAGACCGCCGTCCAGGACCCGGCGACCGGCCTGCCGACCGGCTGAGGCCGGGCGACAGGGGGCCCGACACGGGGTTCAGAAGCCTGGGGGGCCGGCCGAACCCCGTGTCCGGCCCTGCCCGGCGTCCCGCGTTCGCAGAACGGGGGCATGGGACACCGGGGGAGACGGCGGCGTCCAAAGGGGGGCAGGACGGCGACCGCACTCCCCACCAGCGTGGGTCAACCGGTGCCGACGCGGGCGGCCGAGGGGCATGCGGCGCCCCAACTCCCCGTGAATCACGGGGCGCTCGGCCACACCAGCAGCATGTACGAGCCGCAGTACGCCGACACCGCCACCGCCGTCGCGAGGACGAGCCCCCGGTGCCGGCGGGAGGTGCCCGAGAGATGGCGGGCCAGGGGGATCAGGAGCGGGAAGGCGGGGAGCAGGAAGCGGGCCCGGGGGAAGTAGACGCCCCCGCTGAGGACGACGATCGCCAGCAGCGCCCCGGTGAACACCAGCAGGGGCGCGGGCTGGCGGTCCCACACCGACACGGCGAACAGGGCCAGCGACACGAACAGCGTGACCGTGACCATGATCAGGAACAGCTCGGGCCGCGACCCCTGGCCCAGCAGCTGCCGCACCCGGCCCAGTGTCGCGACGCCGCCGTCCACCTCGTTGTGCCACAGCCGCTGCACGGCGAAGTAGCCGTCCCAGCGGTCCAGCCGCAGGCCCACCCAGCCGACGTACCCGCACCAGCCGAGCGGTGCGGCCACCGCCGCGACGGCCGCCCGCGGGGAGCGGTCGCGGCGCAGCGAGAGCAGCGCGGCGACCGAGACGGCCGCGGCCACCGCGATCCCCGTCGGCCGGGTCAGCCCCGCCAGACAGGCGCCCGTCGCGGCCCAGCCCCACCGCTCCCGCAGCACCGCGTACAGCGTCCACGCGGCCAGCGCCGTGAACAGCGACTCGGTGTACCCCATCCACTGCACCAGCGAGACCGGCAGCGCCGCCCACAGCGCGGTGAGCAGCACCCCGACCCGCCGCCCGTGCAGCCGGTCGCCGACCGCGAACACCCCCCACGCGGCGACGAAGGAGGCGAGCACGGTGAGGCCAAGGCCCGTACTGGCCCTGCTGCCCGGGGTGAGCACGGCGACGGCCTTCACGAGCAGCGGGTAGAGCGGGAAGAAGGCGAGGTTGTTCGCGTCGTACGCGGTGCCCAGCCGATGCGCGTACCCGTGCTCGGCGATGCCCAGGTACCAGTCCGCGTCCCACTGGGTGGCGAGCAGCGGCCAGACCCCGTGGTGCCTGCGGTGCGCCCACACCGTCAGGAACAGCAGCCCGCACAGGTGGACGGCGAGGAAGGCGCCGAGCGCCGGGGCCGCGTGCCGCAGCGCGGCCGTCGCGCGCGGCAGACGCGGTGCTGACGGACGCGGGGCGGGCGGTCGTCGGGTGCCCGGGAGGTGCCCACCGGGGGCGGTGTCGGGGGCGGTCGAGGACACGGCGGCGGCTCCAGTACTCGGCGGGCGGTACCGGATCACCGTGTCCCGGGCGGGGGTGGTGCGACACGGCGGATGCGTCAGCCGTAGCCGTGAAATCACCCTTTGGGGTGCCCTGGGGGCACCCCGCGGGTGGTTCAGATGCCAGCGGCCCCGGCGAGGTCGCGCTTGACCGCGTCGAGCAGCTCGGCGGCGCGGGCGCGGGCGGCCGGCAGTCCGGCGTGCGACGCGACCGGCACGACGACCTCCAGGTAGCACTTGAGCTTCGGCTCGGTGCCGCTGGGCCGGACGACGACCCGGGCACCGTCGAGCGTGTAGCGCAGCCCATCGGTGGGCGGCAGCCGGTCCGTGCCCTCGGTGAGGTCCTCGGCCCGGGTGACGGCGAGACCGGCCAGCGCGGTCGGCGGGTGCTCGCGCAGCCGCCGCATCGCGTCGGAGATGACCGACAGGTCCTCCACCCGCACCGACAGCTGGTCGGTGGCGTGCAGCCCGTGCTCCACGGCGAGGTCGTCGAGCAGGTCGGTCAGACCCCGGCCGCGCTCCTTCAGCTCGGAGGCGAGCTCGGTGATCAGCAGGGCGGCGGTGATGCCGTCCTTGTCGCGCACTCCGTCCGGGTCGACGCAGTAGCCGAGGGCCTCCTCGTAGCCGTAGCGCAGGCCGTCCACGCGGGCGATCCACTTGAAGCCGGTGAGCGTCTCCTCGTACGGCAGGCCGGCCTTCTCGGCGATGCGGCCCAGCAGGGACGAGGAGACGATCGACTCGGCGAGGGTGCCGGTGGCGCCGCGCCCGACGAGGTGGGCGGCGAGCAGCGCGCCGACCTCGTCGCCGCGCAGCATCCGCCAGGCGCCGAGGTCCTTCACGGCCACGGCGCAGCGGTCGGCGTCGGGGTCGTTGGCGACGACCAGGTCGGGGTCGCTCTCGCGGGCCAGCGCGAACGCGAGGTCCATCGCGCCGGGCTCCTCCGGGTTGGGGAACGCCACGGTGGGGAAGTCCGGGTCGGGCTCGGCCTGTTCGGCGACGAGCACCGGCTCGGGGAAACCGGCGCGGGCGAACGCGGCGAGCAGGACGTCCTTGCCCACGCCGTGCATCGCCGTGTACACGGTCCGGGCCGTACGGGGGGAACCGGCGGCCAGGACCGCGTCCGTACGGGCGAGATAGGCGTCCAGGACCGAGTCGTCCAGGGTCTGCCAGCCGGAGTCCGGGCGCGGTACGTCGTGCAGCGAGGCGATCGCGTCGATCTCGGCGGCGATCTCCGCGTCGGCGGGCGGGACGATCTGCGAGCCTCCCCCGGACTCCGCCCGCGGGTACCCCCAGCCGAGGTAGACCTTGTAGCCGTTGTCCCGGGGCGGGTTGTGGCTGGCGGTGACCTCCACGCCGGCGACCGCGCCGAGGTGCCGGATCGCGAAGGCGAGGACCGGGGTGGGCAGCGGGCGGGGCAGCACCGCGGCGCGCAGCCCGGCGCCGGTCATGACGGCGGCGGTGTCGCGGGCGAAGTCGGCGGACTTGTGGCGGGCGTCGTAACCGATGACGACCAGACCGTCTCCCCGGCCCTGCTTCCGCAGGAACGCGGCGAGTCCGGCGGCGGCGCGGATGACGAGGGCCCGGTTCATCCGCATGGGCCCGGCACCCAGTTCGCCGCGCAGCCCGGCGGTACCGAACTGCAGGGTGCCGCCGAAGCGGTCGGCCAGTTCCGTGACGTCCCCCGCGTCGATCAGCTTCGCGAGTTCGTCACGGGTCTCGGCGTCGGGGTCCTCGGCGAGCCACGCCGTGGCCCGCGCGATGAGATCGTCGTGCACGTCGTTCCAACCTCTCGGTGATCGCCCGCCCGTCCACCCGACCCACTCGGCCGGGAGGCGGGACATCGGGGGGGCGTGGGGTGAGCGGGGGGAGGGGGCGGAGCCCCGAGGTGGGGCCCTTCGGCCTACCGGGTCGGGCGGGTGGGCGGGAACCGGTCAGAGCCGGCGCAGCACCTGCGCGAGGAGCTCGCCCATGCGGGACGCCGAGTCGCGGCCCGCCCGGAGGACCTCCTCGTGGTTGAGCGGTTCCCCGGTCATGCCCGCGGCGAGGTTGGTCACCAGCGAGATCCCGAGCACCTCCGCCCCGGCCTCCCGCGCCGCGATGGCCTCCAGCACCGTCGACATGCCCACCAGGTCCGCGCCGATCACCCGCGCCATCCGGATCTCCGCGGGCGTCTCGTAGTGCGGCCCGGGGAACTGGGCGTAGACGCCCTCCTCCAGCGTGGGGTCGACCTCCTTGCACAGCGCCCGCAGCCGCGGCGAGTACAGGTCGGTCAGGTCGACGAAGTTCGCGCCCACGATCGGCGAGGTCGCCGTCAGGTTGATGTGGTCGCTGATCAGCACCGGCTGCCCCGGCCGCATGCCCTCGCGCAGCCCTCCGCACCCGTTGGTCAGCACCACGGTCTTGCACCCGGCGGCCACCGCGGTGCGCACCCCGTGCGCGACGGCGGCCACGCCCCGGCCCTCGTAGTAGTGCGTACGGCCGAGGAAGACCAGCGCGCGCTTGTTCCCGACGGTGTACGAGCGGACCTTGCCCCCGTGTCCCGCGACGGCCGGCATGGGGAAGCCGGGCAGCTCGGTGACCTGGAACTCGGCGTCGGGGGCGCCCAGGGCGTCGACGGCCGGAGCCCAGCCGGAGCCCATCACGAGGGCGACGTCATGGGTCTCCGCGCCGGTCAGCTCGCGCAGGCGGGCGGCGGCCGCGTCGGCGGCGGCGTGGGGGTCGCCCTGGATGTCGTCCGGAAGAAGAGATGCGTTCACGCCCATGAGATTAGCCGGTCCCGGCCTACGCGCGTAGATGATGGAGTTCGCGCAGTGGCGATCGTTGTCTTGTCGTTTCCAACAAGGGCGGACAAACCTGCCCTAACACGGTCGCTTGCGCAGCTCCATCACATAGTCGTGCGGCGCCCCCGCCGACTCCGCCGCGTCGGCGACCTCCCCGAGGTAGCGCGCCGACGGCAGCCCGCCCTCGTACCCGTTGAGCACGTACGTCCACGCCGGCTCCTGCCCGTCGAGCGTGTGCGCCCGCACCCGCAGCCGCCGGTAGACGCCGAGCCCGACGCCCTCCCACCGGTCCAGGGACTCCTCGTCGCCGGGCGCGATGTCGTACAGCCCCACGAAGACCTGGCACCCCGGATCCTCGACGATCGTCGCGAGCGCGCCCTCCCAGCCCAGCTGCTCGCCGCCGAAGGTCAGCCGCCAGCCGTTCAGCCAGCCGGTCGCGCGCAGTGGCGAGCAGGGGGCGCGGCGGGACATCAGCCGGGCGTCGAGATTGCCGGCGTACGCGGCATAGAGCGACATGCTCCGAGCGTACGGCAGCGGTCCCACCCGCCCCTTGCGCCCCGGGACTCCCACGGGTAACGGAACGCACACCTGTTCCGCCCCCGGGCCGTGGCACCCCGGGGCGTGCGGGACAATGGGGTACGTGACTCGGATCGTGATCATCGGTGGCGGACCCGGCGGATACGAAGCGGCGCTGGTGGCGGCCCAGCTCGGCGCGGAGGTGACCGTCGTGGACTGCGACGGCCTCGGCGGCGCGTCGGTGCTGACCGACTGCGTGCCGTCGAAGACCCTCATCGCGACGGCCGAGGTGATGACCACCTTCGACTCCTCCTACGAGGAGCTGGGCATCATCGTCGCCGACGACACCCCGCCGCTGGAGCAGGCGGCCCGGGTGGTCGGCGTGGACCTCGGCAAGGTCAACCGGCGGGTGAAGCGCCTCGCGCTCGCCCAGTCGCACGACATCACCGCCTCCGTCACCCGGGTCGGCGCCCGTGTCCTGCGCGGCCGGGGCCGTCTGGAGGGCATGCAGGCCCTGGACGGCTCCCGCAAGGTCATCGTCACCGCCGCCGACGGGAGCGAGGAGACCCTGACCGCGGACGCCGTCCTCATCGCGACCGGCGGTCACCCGCGCGAGCTGCCCGACGCCCGCCCCGACGGCGAGCGCATCCTCAACTGGACCCAGGTCTACGACCTCACCGAGCTGCCCGAGGAGCTCATCGTGGTCGGCTCCGGCGTCACGGGCGCCGAGTTCGCCGGCGCCTACCAGGCCCTCGGCTCCAAGGTGACCCTCGTCTCCTCCCGCGACCGCGTGCTGCCCGGCGAGGACCCGGACGCCGCCGCCGTCCTGGAGGACGTCTTCCGCCGCCGCGGCATGAACGTGATGGCCCGCTCGCGCGCCGAGTCCGCCCGGCGCGTCGGCGACAAGGTCGAGGTCACCCTCTCCGACGGCCGCGTGATCACCGGCTCGCACTGCCTGATGGCCGTCGGCGCCGTCCCCAACAGCGCGGGCCTCGGCCTGGAGGAGGCGGGCGTCAAGGTCCGCGACTCCGGGCACATCTGGACCGACAAGGTCTCCCGCACCAGCGCGCCCGGCGTCTACGCGGCCGGCGACGTCACCGGCGTCTTCGCCCTGGCCTCGGTCGCCGCGATGCAGGGACGCATCGCCATGTACCACTTCCTCGGCGACGCGGTGGCCCCGCTCGACCTCAAGACGGTCTCCTCCAACGTCTTCACCGACCCGGAGATCGCCACCGTCGGCTACACCCAGGCCGACATCGACGAGGGCAGGATCGAGGCGCGCGCCGTCAAGCTCCCGCTGCTGCGCAACCCGCGCGCCAAGATGCAGGGCATCCGGGACGGCTTCGTGAAGATCTTCTGCCGGCCGGGCACCGGGATCGTCGTCGGCGGTGTGGTCGTGGCGCCCCGCGCCTCGGAGCTGATCCACCCCATCTCGATCGCGGTCGACAACAATCTGACGGTCGAACAGATCGCGAACGCCTTCACCGTCTATCCCTCTCTTTCGGGATCCATCGCGGAGGTCGCCCGTCAGCTCCACACCCGCAAGGCGACCGGCGAAGCCTGACGGGAGGCGCCGACTCCCTTCCGGTGACGGGGAGTTGCCGCGCATGCGTGCGGCATAGGCGGGGAGGATAGACCCGTATACCACTCCCCGCCCTGTCGTGCGAACAACTTCTGTTATTCGGCGCAAACTGCTGAAAGCAGACGGTCGTTGGGGTTACTGTCAGTTTCGTGTTCGCTGCAGAACGTCGTCAATTGATCCTCGAAATGGTGCGAGCGAACGGGGCCGTGTCGCTCCGTGAACTCGCCCGCGTCGTCCAGACCTCCGAAGTGACCGTGCGGCGGGACGTGCGCGCACTGGAGGCAGAAGGACTCCTCGACCGCCGGCACGGCGGTGCGGTACTGCCGGGCGGTTTCACGCGGGAATCCGGCTTTCCGCAGAAGTCACATCTCGCGACCGCCGAGAAGACGGCCATCGCCGATCTCGCCGCCGGACTCGTCGACGAGGGCGAGGCCATCGTGGTCGGGGCGGGAACCACCACCCAGGAGCTGGCCCGCCGGCTCGCCCGGGTGCCGGGGCTGACCGTCGTCACCAACTCCCTGCTGGTCGCCCAGGCGCTGGCCCACGCCAACCGCGTGGAGGTCGTGATGACCGGCGGCACCCTGCGCGGCTCCAACTACGCCCTCGTCGGCTCCGGGGCCGAGCAGTCCCTCCAGGGGCTGCGGGTCTCCAAGGCGTTCCTGTCCGGCAGCGGGCTGACCGCCGAGCGCGGACTGTCCACGTCCAACATGCTGTCGTCGTCCGTCGACCGCGCCCTGGTCCAGGCCGCCGCCGAGGTCGTCGTCCTCGCCGACCACACCAAGCTGGGCACGGACACCATGTTCCAGACCGTCCCCACGGACCTGATCACCCGGCTCGTCACCGACGACCCGCCCGCGCACGACGACCGCGCGGCCACCGAACTCCAGGCCCTCGCCGATCAGGGGGTGCAGATCGCCGTGGCCGGGGCGTCGGGAAACCCGGGGGGTGACCACGTCCCGGCGCGGCATCCGCGTCGGGACGTGCCGCTTCCGGGGCCGCGCCGGGGCCAGGTCCCGGGGGCGGGACTGCGTACGGCCACGGTGCTCGGCGCCGACCAGCCCACCGGCACCGAACGGGCCCGGGTGGCGGATCTGCGCCGCCGCTGAACGGCGTTCGAGCGTTCGAGCGATTCAGGCGCTCGGGTGGTCGGGCGCTCGGGTGGTCGGGCGTTCGGGTGGTCGAGCGGGTCGGGCGTTCGGGTGGTCGAGCCGGTCAGGCGGGGCAGGTGGTCAGGCCGCGCAGCGTCAGCTGGAGCAGGCGGTCCGCCAGTGCCGGGTCCCGGGGCGACTCCTCCGCCGCCAGCGCGATGGCGTGGGTGAGCTGGAGCAGGTCGCCTATCGCGACGCCCCCGCGCACCGCGCCCGCCTCCTGCGCCCGGGTCAGCAGCGCGCCGCCCGCCTCGCGGATCGGCGCGCAGCAACGGGCCAGTTCCGAATCGGGGTCGGCGGAGTCCGACGACACCGACATCAGCGCCCTGGAGAGCCCTCGGTACGTGCCGGCGCGCGCGACGTTCTCGCGCAGCCAGGTCAGCAGGGCCGTGCCGGGGTCGGGCGCGAGCAGCAGTTCGCGGGAGCGGGCGAGGAGTTCGGCCACCGTGTCCTCGAAGACCGCGCTCAGCAGGGCGTGCCGGTTGGGGAAGTGCCGGTACAGGGTGCCGATGCCCACGCCGGCCCTGCGGGCCACGTCCTCCAGTGAGGCGTCCGTGCCGTGCTCGGCGAAGGCGGTGCGGGCCTCGGTCAGCAGGCGGGTGTAGTTGCGGCGGGCGTCCGAGCGGAGGGCCTCCGGCGGTTTGGCCATGCTTGTCGCCGACCTTTCCTGTGGTGTTCGGGTCGGTTCAGGATGCCACGTGCCGTTTTGTTGGCCGGAGGTGCTGTGCGCTGCGCGCGGCGCTGCGCGGCTGTGCGGGTGGGGTTCGCCGTGGGGGCCGAGGTGGTGGGCGGGTGCGGGTACGTCGTGGCCGATCGCGCAGTTCCCCGCGCCCCTTTCGGGGGTGGCGGTGTGTGGGTGGGTGCGGGTTTGTTGTGGCTCGTCGCGCAGTTCCCCGCGCCCCTTTGGGGGCGTCCTTGTCGGGGGCGGGATGCCGGAAGCCCGGCCTCCGTTGTGGGGGCCGGGCTTTGGGGTGGGTGGGTCAGTCCTTGATTTCGCAGATGACCGCGCCCGACGTGAGGGACGCGCCGACCTCTGCGGTGAGGCCCTTGACGGTGCCCGCCTTGTGGGCGTTGAGGGGCTGCTCCATCTTCATGGCCTCCAGGACGACGACCAGGTCGCCCTCCTTGACCTCCTGGCCCTCCTCGACGGCCACCTTGACGATCGTGCCCTGCATCGGCGAGGCGAGGGCGTCGCCGGAGGCCACCGGGCCGGACTTCTTGGCCGCCCGGCGCTTGGGCTTCGCGCCCGCCGCGAGACCCGTGCGGGCCAGCGTCATGCCGAGCGACGCCGGCAGGGAGACCTCCAGGCGCTTGCCGCCGACCTCGACGACGACCGTCTCACGGCCCCCGTCCTCGTCCGCCTCGGTGTCGCCCGGACCGGCGAAGGGCTTGATCTCGTTGACGAACTCGGTCTCGATCCACCGGGTGTGGACCGTGAACGGCTCCTCGGAACCGGTCAGTTCGGGGGCGAACGCCGGGTCCTTCACCACCGCGCGGTGGAACGGGACGGCCGTGGCCATGCCCTCGATCTGGAACTCCTCCAGGGCGCGGGACGCCCGCTCCAGGGCTTCCTTGCGGGTGCGGCCGGTGATGACCAGCTTGGCGAGCAGCGAGTCCCACGCCGGGCCGATGACCGAACCGGCCTCGACCCCCGCGTCCAGCCGGACACCGGGACCGGTCGGCGGGTCGAAGCGGGTCACCGTGCCGGGGGCCGGCAGGAAGCCCCGGCCCGGGTCCTCGCCGTTGATGCGGAACTCGAAGGAGTGACCGCGCAGCACCGGGTCGCCGTAGCCCAGCTCCTCGCCGTCGGCGATGCGGAACATCTCGCGCACCAGGTCGACGCCCGCGATCTCCTCGGTCACCGGGTGCTCGACCTGGAGCCGGGTGTTGACCTCCAGGAAGGAGATCGTGCCGTCGTTGCCGACGAGGAACTCCACCGTGCCGGCGCCGACGTAGCCGGCCTCCTTCAGGATGGCCTTCGAGGACGCGTACAGCTCGGCGAGCTGGGCCTCGGACAGGAACGGCGCCGGAGCCTCCTCCACCAGCTTCTGGTGGCGGCGCTGGAGCGAGCAGTCACGCGTGGACACGACGACCACGTTGCCGTGCTGGTCGGCCAGGCACTGCGTCTCCACGTGCCGCGGCTTGTCCAGGTAGCGCTCGACGAAGCACTCGCCCCGGCCGAACGCGGCGACGGCCTCGCGCACCGCCGAGTCGTACAGCTCCGGCACCTCTTCGAGGGTCCGGGCGACCTTCAGACCGCGACCGCCGCCGCCGAACGCCGCCTTGATGGCGATGGGCAGCCCGTGCTCCTCGGCGAACGCCACGACCTCGTCGGCGCCGTTCACCGGGTCCGGCGTACCGGCCACGAGCGGGGCGCCGGCGCGCTGCGCGATGTGCCGGGCGGCGACCTTGTCGCCCAGGTCGCGGATGGCCTGCGGCGGCGGGCCGATCCAGATGAGGTCCGCGTCCAGCACGGCCTGGGCGAACTCCGCGTTCTCGGAGAGGAAGCCGTAGCCGGGGTGGACCGCGTCCGCGCCGGACTCCCGCGCGGCGTTGAGGACCTTCTCGATGTCCAGATAGCTGGTCGCCGGAGTGTCACCGCCCAGGGCGAACGCCTCATCCGCGGCCCGGACGTGCAGAGCGTCCCGGTCCGGGTCGGCGTAGACGGCCACGCTCGAGATCCCGGCGTCACGGCAGGCTCGGGCCACCCGGACAGCGATTTCGCCACGGTTGGCGATGAGCACCTTGCGCACGATTGAGGCTCCCTCCTTGAAACAAGCCGAGTTTAGGGACTGCCGACACGGCACTTCGACCCGTCCCCAATGGTGAGCTTGCCCACACGGAGCGTGATTCGAGGCTCGCTCGACCCGCGAAAGTCCTTGTCGCACCTTGGTACGCAGGACTCCTCCGGAAAACCCTAGCCCCGTCATGTGGTCAAGGTCTCTGTGAGAGCGTGCTGCGCCCCACGGCGTTTCTTTGTGGAGTCCCTACGAATGGCCCAACGTTTCTTTGCCCGGGGCGGAACCCTTGTCCCGCGGTTTACCCGTTAGTAGCGTTCGCGATGTCTCGAACGTACTTCAGGTAACAGCAGCCTTCCTTGGGCCGCGGTCGAAAGTGGGTGGACCGGTGGTGCGCAGACCGGTGGCGTGGGTCGTGGCGGTCGTCCTGTTCGCGGAGGCGTTCGGCGTCGCGGCGCTCAACTGGTTCCTGGGGGTGGTGGTCGACCGCCAGGACATGTCCCTGGCCGGCCTCGACCCGGACACGATGGCCACGTCCTCGAAGATCGGCGGCGTGGTCTTCGGCCTCTACTTCCTGCTGTGCGGGGTGGTCGCCCTGCTCGTCGCGGTGCGCGATCGCTCCCCGGCGGGCCTCGGCCGCGTCCTGCTGATCACCGCCGCCGTCGTCCACGGCCTGCTCGGCGCCTTCGCCTGGGGCCCGTTCGGCCCACCCGCGTTCGTGTTCATGATCGTCGTCCTGGCGCTCGTCGTGCTGCTCCTGATGACGTACGACGGCCAGGACGGCGTCGCCGGGGCCGGACCCGGCGACGCGGCGGGCGGGGGCACGCCCGCGGCGGAGGACGCCCCAGGGGCGCCGCGTGCGGACGCGCGGGCGACCACACCGGCGCCGGGCGCGGAGGGGGCCGGGAGCGGCCCGGGGGAGCCGCACGAAGGCGGCCCCGTGCGGCTCAGTCGGCCGGCGGTGTCCACAACTCGGTGATCCCGACGCCCAGATCGCGCAGCAGCCGGCGCACGAGGGGCAGGCTGATGCCGATGACGTTGCCGTGGTCGCCGTCGATGCCCTTGATGAACGGCGCCGAGCGCCCGTCCAGGGTGAACGCCCCGGCGACGTGGAGGGGCTCGCCCGAGGCGACGTACGCGGCGATCTCCTCGTCGCTCGGATCGCCGAAGTGCACCACCGTGGACGCGGTCGCCGACACGTAGCGCTTGTGCTCCGTGTCCCAGACGCAGTGCCCCGTCTGGAGGATCCCGTACCGTCCGCGCATCGACTTCCAGCGTGCGGTGGCCTCCTCGGCGTCCGCCGGCTTGCCCAGCGCCTGGCCGTCCAGCTCCAGCACCGAGTCGCAGCCGATCACCAGCGCCCCCTGCACGTCCGGCCGTGCCGCCACGACGGACGCCTTCGCCTCGGCCAGCGCGAGGGCCAGCTCGGCCGGGGTGGGGGCGGTGACGGCGTCCTCGTCGACGCCGCTGACGATCACCTCGGGGGCGAGGCCGGCCTGCTGGAGCAGTCCGAGGCGGGCGGGGGACTGGGAGGCCAGGACGAGGCGCCTGCGGGGCTGTGCGGTCATGCGATCAGCCTAGTGCGGCCGGGACGGCTCATCGCACGCCGATCACAATCATGATAAGGACCATGGCCAGGGCGACCAGGAGGCCGAGCCGCCGCAACATCTCCTGCGTGTCGCGCAGTTCCTTCGGCGGCTCGTTCTCCGGGTCGGACCACAGCATTCCACCAGCGTGACGCCCGGCCCGGGACACCGCCTGAGTACGGGTACTCAGATCGGCACCCGGCGTGTCACCCGCGTGCGCGCTTCCCCGCGCCCCTGAACCGCCGCCGGCCGCGCCTAGCTCGGCCAGTAGGTGTGGGACCAGGAGGACGGGCCGGGCCGGGGGAGGCGGCGGGAGGCGATGCGGGAGGGGTCCGACCAGGCGTCGCGCGGTGTGCGCTCGCCGGTGGGCACGGCCGCCGCGGCGGCGGCCCGGGCCCGGACGACCGTCACGGCCGCCGCCAGCTCCTCCGGGGTCGGATTGCCCCGTACGACCTTGATGTTCATGCTGCTCCCTGGGGCTAGAGGGGGATGTTGCCGTGCTTCTTCGGGGGCAGGGATTCCCGCTTGGTGCGCAGTTGACGCAGGCCGCGCACGATGTGGCGGCGGGTGTCCGACGGCATGATCACCGCGTCGACGTAGCCGCGCTCGGCCGCGACGTACGGGTTGAGGAGCGTGTCCTCGTACTCCCGGATGAGCCGCGCCCGCGTCGCCTCGGCGTCGTCCGACTCGGCGATGGTACGGCGGTGCAGGATGTTGACGGCACCCTGCGCGCCCATCACCGCGATCTGGGCCGTCGGCCAGGCCAGGTTGAGGTCGGCGCCCAGGTGCTTGGAGCCCATCACGTCGTACGCGCCGCCGAACGCCTTGCGCGTGATCACGGTGATGAGCGGGACGGTGGCCTCGGCGTAGGCGTAGATCAGCTTGGCGCCGCGCCGGATGATGCCGTCGTGCTCCTGGTCGACGCCGGGCAGGAAGCCCGGGACGTCCACGAACGTGACGACCGGGACGTTGAAGGCGTCGCAGGTCCGCACGAACCGGGCCGCCTTCTCGCTCGCCTTGATGTCCAGACAGCCCGCGAACTGCATCGGCTGGTTGGCGACGACGCCCACGGGCCGGCCCTCGACCCGCCCGAACCCGGTGACGATGTTCGGGGCGTACAGCGGCTGCGTCTCGAAGAACTCGGCGTCGTCCAGGACGTGCTCGATCACCGTGCGGATGTCGTACGGCTGGTTGGCGCTGTCCGGGACCAGGGTGTCCAGCTCCAGGTCGTCCGGCGTCTGCGCCAGGTCGGCCTCCTCCGGGAACGCCGGGGGCTCGCTGAGGTTGTTCGACGGCAGGTAGGACAGCAGCTGCTTGATGTACTCGACGGCGTCCTTCTCGTCGCCCGCCATGTGGTGGGCCACGCCCGAGACGGCGTTGTGGGTGCGGGCGCCGCCCAGCTCCTCGAAGCCGACGTCCTCGCCGGTGACGGTCTTGATGACGTCCGGTCCGGTGATGAACATGTGCGAGGTCTGGTCGACCATGACCGTGAAGTCGGTGATCGCGGGGGAGTAGACCGCGCCGCCCGCGCAGGGGCCGACGACCAGGCTGATCTGCGGGATCACCCCGGAGGCATGGGTGTTGCGGCGGAAGATCTCGCCGTACGCGCCGAGGGAGGCCACGCCCTCCTGGATGCGGGCGCCGCCGGAGTCGTTGATGCCGATGACCGGGCAGCCCGTCTTCAGCGCGAAGTCCATGACCTTGACGATCTTCTGCCCGTAGACCTCGCCGAGCGCGCCGCCGAAGACGGTGAAGTCCTGTGAGAAGACGGCGACGGGACGGCCGTCCACCGTGCCGTACCCGGTCACGACACCGTCCCCGTACGGCCGGTTGCTCTCCAGGCCGAAGTGGGTGGAGCGGTGCCGGGCGAACTCGTCCAGCTCGACGAAGGACCCCTCGTCCAGCAGCAGTTCGATGCGCTCACGGGCCGTCAGCTTGCCCTTGGAGTGCTGCTTCTCGACGGCGCGTGCGGAGCCGGCGTGCGTCGCCTCCTGGATACGGCGCCGGAGATCCGCGAGCTTCCCGGCGGTCGTATGAATGTCGGTCTCGTGACGCTCTTCCGGCTCGGACATCGGGATGCGGCTCCCTGCCTGCTCAAAAGGGGGACGGTTACTCAGCCGTAGCGTAGTGGGGGCCCCACCGATCGGCAGTGCGGCGTTCCCCACACCTAGGGTGGCTTGCATGACGCCGCGAGATGCCTCAGACCCCGACAACAGCCGCTGGTCCGACCTGGACCGGCCGCCCCTCAACGCCGCCTCGCTGCGCAGGGGGCTGGTGCGGGAGGGCGGCCTGTGGTCCGAGGTGCGGGTGGTGCAGCGCACCGGCTCCACCAACAGCGACCTCGTCGCACTCGCCGGGCGCGGCGAGGCGGGCGAGGGCGCGGTGCTCGTCGCCGAGGAGCAGACGGCCGGGCGGGGGCGGCTGGACCGGCAGTGGACGGCGCCCGCCCGCTCGGGGCTGTTCTTCTCGGTCCTGCTGCGGCCCGCCGGGGTGCCGGTGGAACGGTGGGGGTGGCTGCCGCTGCTCACCGGGGTGGCGGTGGCGACGGGCCTCGCGGAGGCGGCCGGCGTCGACACGGCACTCAAGTGGCCCAACGACCTCCTGGTGACGGTGGGCGGCGAGGAGCGCAAGGCAGGCGGGATCCTCGCGGAGCGGGTCGGCGCGGACGGGGTGGTCGTGGGCGTCGGCGTGAACGTCTCGTTGCGCGCGGACGAGCTGCCCGTACCGCAGGCCGGGTCGCTGGTGCTGGCCGGCGCGGCGACCACGGACCGGGACCCGCTGCTGCGGGCGGTGCTGCGCTCCCTGGAGGACTGGTACGACCGCTGGCGCACCGCCGGGGGCGACCCGGCGGCGAGCGGCCTCCAGGAGACCTACGCGGCGGGCTGCGCCACCCTGGGCCGCACCGTACGGGCCGAGCTCCCGGGCGACCGCTCGATCACCGGCGAGGCGGTGGCCCTCGACGGCGACGGCCGCCTGGTGATCGCCACGTCGGAGGGGGTCCAGGAGCCGGTGGGGGCGGGCGACATCGTCCATCTGCGGCCGGCCTGAACGGGGAGTACCTGAGCGGGGAGCGCCCTGAGCGGGAAGCCCCCCGAGCGGAAGCGCCCCGAAGGGGCGCGGGGCCGTGTCGATGTGCGACTCCGTCGCGTGGGCGCGACCAGCCCCGGCGGGGCCGCAGACGAGTATGGGGCCGCAGGCGGATGCGGGGGCCCGGGGGCGGCAGCCCTCGGGGACGCCCACCCCGACACCCTGGTCCGGGACCCCGACGGAAGTGGACCCGTCGGCCGAACCGAACGGAGTGAGCTGGCGCACACCTGCCGTAGAGTTGAGGCCGGTCGATACGTGACCGCGGCAGATCGGAAGGGCAGCAGGCGTGACCGTCGACGACACGGGCTCCGGCGCGGACGCGGACGGCCGGGTGGACCCTCCCCCAGTCTCGGCTTCGCTCGACCAGGGGGACTCCCCGGGCGCCGATCCCGGCGAGGATCCTCTCGCCCTGCGGCTGGAAACCCTCATCCTGGGCGCGGAGCGGCGCTACACCCCGTTCCAGGCGGCCCGCAGCGCGGGCGTCTCCATGGAGCTCGCGTCGCGCTTCTGGCGGGCGATGGGCTTCGCCGACATCGGCCAGGCCAAGGCCCTCACCGAGGCCGACGTCCTGGCGCTGCGCCGGCTCGCCGGTCTGGTCGAGGCCGGCCTGCTCAGCGAGGCGATGGCGGTGCAGGTCGCCCGGTCCACGGGCCAGACCACCGCCCGGCTGGCCGAATGGCAGATCGATTCCTTCCTGGAGGGGCTGACCGAGCCCCCCGAGCCGGGTATGACGCGCACCGAGGTGACGTACCCGCTGATCGAGCTGCTCCTGCCCGAGCTGGAGGAGTTCCTGGTCTATGTGTGGCGCCGCCAGCTCGCCGCCGCGACCGGCCGGGTGGTCCAGGCCGGTGACGACGAGGAGATGGTGGACCGGCGGCTCGCGGTCGCCTTCGCCGATCTCGTCGGCTTCACCCGCCTGACCCGGCGGATGGAGGAGGAGGAGCTGGGCGAGCTGGTCGAGGCGTTCGAGACGACCGCCGCCGACCTGGTGGCCGCGCGGGGCGGCCGGCTCATCAAGACGCTCGGCGACGAGGTGCTCTACGCCGCCGACGACGCCGGTACGGCCGCGGAGATCGCGCTGCGGCTCATCGAGACGATGGCGCACGACGAGACGATGCCGGAGCTGCGGGTCGGCATGGCGTTCGGCACGGTCACCACCCGGATGGGCGATGTGTTCGGTACGACCGTGAACCTCGCCTCCCGGCTCACGTCGATAGCGCCGCGGGACTCCGTGCTGGTCGACAGCGCGTTCGCGGAGGAGCTGATCCGCACGGGTGAGGCGCCCGCCTCGGAGGCGGAGGCGGCCGAGGCCGCGGCGGCCGCCGAGAAGGAGGGCGAGGAGCCGCCGACGTACCGCTTCGCGCTCCAGCCGATGTGGCAGCGGCCGGTGCGTGGTCTCGGGGTCGTGGAGCCGTGGCTGCTCACCCGGAGGGACGTCGGCGAGTCCTGACGCCGGCCGGGGTCACCGGCCGTCGCCGTCCTGGGAGAGACCGAGGTCGACACAGAGACCGATGAGCGGTACGCAGATCCCTCCCGGGCGGTCCGGAGGGGGCGGCGGTGTGCCGGTGCTCCGGGACGGGGCCGGGGCGGGCCTCGACGGGGTGACCGGGGGGTTCGCCGTGGGGGCGGTCGGTGCCCCGGGGGTGACGACGGGGTGGGAGCGGGGCGCCTCCGGCGGGGCCGGGCGGGTGGGAGAGCCGTCCGGGGTGGGGGTGCGGGTCGCCGCGGAGTCCGGATCGCTGCCCTTGCCGTTGTCGTTGCCGCCGTCCGTGACGGAGGCGGTAGAGGGGTGGGCGGAGGATCCGGGAGGGGCGGGGGCCGAGGTCGCGGCGGTGCGTGTGGACCGTTCGGTGACCCGGTCGGCGGACGGCCGTGGCCCGGCTTCGGCGGTGTCGCCTCCGCCGCCCCCGGACTCGGGCGCCACACGAACGAGCCCGAGCACCCCGACGACCAGCACGAGCCCCCCGAGCACGAGGACAACCCCACGCCGCCGGGGCCGCCGATGCCGCCCCCGCCTCCACCAGCGCCCACCCCCGTCGACGTCTCCCCCGAGGACACGACCGCCCTGCGGGGCCGCACCACGCCCACCAAGAGCCTCGGGCGCCCCACCGACCACGGATGGGATTACCCGCCCGCCCCCGGAGAACCCCCCGCCGACACCCGCCTGCGGCGCCGCGCCGCCCACGCCCGGACCTTCCCGACCGACTCCGCCGGGACACACGCCCGTGCCACCCCGCAGGCGTTCGCCGCCGCTGCCGGGAGCTTTCGGGGCTGCGCTGCCGGTGGGCGTGGTTGTCCGGGTGGGGGCGACGGAATGGGCGGCCGTACCGGCCTGCGGGGGTTCGCCGCCGCTGCCGGGTGGTTGCGGGTTCGTGCTCCCCGTGAGCGGGGCGCTCCGGGCGGGGCCGGCGGGGTTCGGGGCCGTGTCGCCGACGGCGGTGGGCGGCTTCGGGGGTGTGTTTTTGGCGGTGGGCGGCTTTCGGGTGTTGTCGCTGCCCTGGCGCAGGGCCGCCCGGGGAGCGGTCGCGGTCGCTGGGTGTGGGCGCGTGTCCCCCCGCGGGGCCGAGGCATGCGTCGGGGGCGTAGCGGTGGCTCCCGACCCCGGCTTTCCCTTCGGGGAGGTGTTGCCCGTCGGGGACGTGCTTGGGGCGTGGGGGGCTGTGTAGGTCGGGTGGGAGGGCTTTAAGGGGGTGGGTTTCGCCTGCGCCGTGTTCTTTCCCGGCGTCGGTCTTCCCGTTGTGCCGTCGGTCGGTCGTGTGTTCGTCATCGATGGTTCCCTCCCCGGATCCCGCCCCCGCCGCGCGCCCCCGTGCGCCCGGCGCTCGGCACGTTATGCGTTCTCGTGTGCGATCCGGCGGGAGTGAGCCGAAATGTCACTCGAACGGGGGCTTTCGGGGCCGTACTTTTCCTGACGCGGTCGGCCTGCGATGATCGGGGCGACAGGAGTTAACCCGCGTTAACCGGAGGATGTCATGGGCGAGGAGCGGTTCGGGGAGTTCGTGCTGGTGCGCCGGCACGACCACGTCGCGGAACTGGTGCTGGACCGGCCCAAGGCGATGAACGCCGTCTCCACGGAGATGGCCCGCTCCCTCGCCGCCGCCTGCACGGCCCTCGCCGCCGACCGTGACGCCCGCGTGGTCGTCGTGACCTCGTCGCACGAACGCGCGTTCTGCGTCGGCGCCGACCTCAAGGAGCGCAACTCCTTCAGCGACGCCGACCTGGTCCGCCAGCGCCCCGTCGCCCGCGCCGCGTACACCGGCGTACTGGAGCTGCCGATGCCCACCGTCGCCGCCGTGCACGGCTACGCGCTCGGCGGCGGCTTCGAACTCGCCCTGTCCTGCGACCTGATCGTCGCCGACCCCACCGCCGTCGTCGGCCTGCCCGAGGTCTCCGTCGGTGTGATCCCCGGCGGTGGCGGCACCCAGCTCCTGCCCCGCCGCGTCGGCGCGGCCCGCGCCGCCGAGCTGATCTTCTCCGCGCGCCGGGTGCCGGCCGACGAGGCGCGTGCGCTGGGCCTGGTGGACCAACTGGTCGAGGAGGGCGCCGACCGCACGGAGGCCCTGGCCCTCGCCGCCCGCATCGCCGCCAACTCCCCGGTCGGCCTGCGCGCCGCCAAGCGCGCCCTGCGGCTCGGCCACGGCCTCGACCTGCGCGCCGGCCTGGACGTCGAGGACGCGGCCTGGCGCTCGGTGGCCTTCTCGGGCGACCGCGCGGAGGGCGTGGCGGCGTTCAACGAGAAGCGCAAGCCCGAGTGGCCGGGCGAGTGACGGACCCCGCGGACGGGCGGGGCTGCCCTGCCGTACGGCGGTTCCTCCCCTGTTCGCCGCACCAATGCCCCCCTTTGTCGGAAACGTCCCTAACCTGGAGTGATGGGTGAGGACAAGCGGCTCGCGGACGTCGTGGCGCTGGCTCAGGGGATGGCCGCGGCGCACACCCCGCGTGAGTCCTGGCGGGCCGCCGCACTCGGCGCGTGCCGGGCGCTGGACGGCGGCTTCGCCGCGCTGTCCGCGTGGGAGCGGGAGCGGGGCCGGCTCAGGGTCCTGGTGAACGTGGGGGAGCGCGCCCCGGACGAGGAGGAGTTCCCGGACGCCGAGGCGTACCCGGTGCACCAGTTCCCGGAGATCACCGAGTTCCTGCACGAGCGCTGGGCGGGCGGCGGCGGCCCCAACGCCTGGGTCGAGACCGCCGACGGCCCGGCGGCGGGCCGCCCCGGCTACTTCCACCAGCGGGTCGCCGCCCTGCGCCGCCGCGGCCGGGGCTGCTGTGTGGTCGCCCCGGTCGTGCTGAACGGCCGCGCGTGGGGCGAGCTGTACGTAGCCCGCCCGGCCGCCGCCCCCGTCTTCGACCGGGCCGACGCCGACTTCGCGACCGTCCTCGCCGCCGTCGTCGCCGCCGGCCTCGCGCAGACCGAACGGCTGGAGGAGGCCAGGCGGCTGGCGTACACCGACGCGCTGACCGGGCTGGCCAACCGCCGCGCCGTCGACGAACGCCTGGAGGAGGCCGTCGAGCAGCACCGCGACGAGGGCGTGGTGATCAGCCTCGTCGTCTGCGACCTCAACGGGCTCAAGCGGGTCAACGACACCGAGGGGCACGCCGTCGGCGACCGACTCCTCGAACGCTTCGGCTCCGTGCTGTCGTTGTGCGGGGCGATGCTGCCGGGCGCGCTCGCCGCGCGGCTCGGCGGGGACGAGTTCTGTCTGCTCGTGGTGGGCGCCGCGGCGGACGACGTGGTCAAGACGGCGGACGAACTGTGCCGCCGGGCCGCCGAGTTGGAGCGCGGCGACGGCGTCGCGTGCGGGGTCGCCTCGACCGGGGACGCCATCGGTCCTGTGCGCTCGGCCCGCCGGCTGTTCCGGCTCGCCGACGCGGCGCAGTACCGGGCCAAGGCGGAGCGCGCGGACCGGCCGGTCGTCGCGGGCCGGGAGGGCCCCGACGACCCCGTGGTCCGGCTCGCGGACGCCCCGTCCCCCGGCGTCCCGGCCGAGCGCCGCCGGTTCCGGGGCCGTACGCCGTGAGAAGGCCGCGGGCCGCGAAGGAGTAAGGGGCAACCCCGAACCCCACTGGTGACAACGACCGCATTCACTGCGTACGCTCCTGAATATGGATATGCATTCTGTGGTGGTGGGGACGTCGGGTGTCACCGCGTCCGACGTCCTCGCCGTGGCGCGCGGCGGCGCCCGCGTCGAGCTCTCGGCCGAGGCGGTGGCCGCCCTCGCGGCGGCCCGCGCGATCGTGGACGCGCTCGCGGCCAAGCCCGAGCCGGTCTACGGCGTCAGCACCGGCTTCGGCGCCCTGGCGACCCGGCACATCAGCCCGGAACTGCGCGCCCAGCTCCAGCGCAACATCGTCCGTTCGCACGCCGCAGGCATGGGCCCGCGCGTGGAGCGGGAGGTCGTACGGGCGCTGATGTTCCTGCGGCTCAAGACCGTCTGCTCCGGACACACCGGCGTACGGCCCGAGGTCGCGCAGACCATGGCCGACGTGCTGAACGCCGGGATCACCCCGGTCGTGCACGAGTACGGCTCCCTGGGCTGCTCCGGCGACCTCGCCCCGCTGTCCCACTGCGCGCTGACCCTCATGGGGGAGGGCGACGCCGAGGGACCCGACGGGACGGTCCGCCCGGCCGGCGAACTGCTCGCCGAGCACGGCATCGACCCCGTCGAACTGCGCGAGAAGGAGGGCCTCGCCCTCCTCAACGGCACCGACGGCATGCTCGGCATGCTGATCATGGCCCTCGCCGACCTCGACACCCTCTACAAGTGCGCCGACGTCACCGCGGCCCTCTCCCTGGAGGCGCTGCTCGGCACCGACAAGGTGCTCGCGCCCGAGCTGCACGCCATCCGCCCGCACCCCGGCCAGGCCGCCAGCGCCGCCAACATGCTGGCCGTGCTCCAGGGTTCACAGCTCACCGGCCACCACCAGGACGACGCCCCGCGCGTCCAGGACGCCTACTCGGTGCGCTGCGCCCCGCAGGTCGCCGGCGCCGGCCGGGACACCGTGGCGCACGCCCGGCTGGTCGCCGAGCGCGAACTCGCCGCCGCCGTCGACAATCCGGTGGTGCTGCCCGAGGGCGGCCCCGGGGGCGGGCGGGTGGAGTCCAACGGCAACTTCCACGGCGCCCCGGTCGCCTATGTCCTCGACTTCCTGGCGATCGCCGCCGCCGACCTCGGTTCCATCGCCGAGCGCCGCACCGACCGGCTGCTCGACAAGAACCGCAGCCACGGACTGCCGCCGTTCCTCGCGGACGACGCGGGCGTCGACTCGGGGCTCATGATCGCCCAGTACACGCAGGCCGCCCTGGTCAGCGAGATGAAGCGGCTCGCCGTACCGGCGTCGGCCGACTCGATCCCGTCCTCCGCGATGCAGGAGGACCACGTGTCGATGGGCTGGTCGGCCGCGCGCAAGCTGCGCACCGCCGTCGACAACCTGACCCGGATCATCGCCATCGAGCTCTACGCCGCCTCGCGCGCCGTCGAGCTGCGCGAGGGCCTCGTCCCGGCGCCCGCCTCGCGCGCCGTCGTCGAGGCCGCGCGGGCGGCCGGGGTCGGCGGTCCTGGCCCGGACCGCTTCCTGGCACCCGACCTCGCCGCGGCCGAAACGTTCGTGCGCGACGGGGCACTCGTGACCGCTGTGGAGAAGGTCACAGGACCCCTGCGCTAGGGCGTGTTTCGAAAGTCCCGCCTGGCCCGCGACGCCTGGCACGCACACTCGCTGCGTTGTCGGAACGCCCAAGTACATCCAGTACGAGGGCGATCCTCCGCCTTGCGATTGCACGCACCAGACGCCGCGGGCCCCGCCCTCCGGGCGGACGGCGCCACTTTCGAAACACGCCCTAGCGGCGCGTCAGAAACCGAGGCGTTCGCGGCGTACCGAGTAGACGACGAAGCCCGCGCCGACCCCGAGGAACAGCGTCCCGACGATCACGTACGGCGTCGTGTCGAAGCTTCCGGTGTCGGCGAGGCGGGTGGTGTCCACCGGGTCCACGGCGTCCGCTGCATCCACGGCGTCCTGCGCCGTGGCCGCGGAGAGCGCGCGGGCCTGCTGTGTGACCTGCGCCGCCGTGGTCTGCGTTCTCGCCGGGGCGTCGTTCTGCGTCGCGTTGGCGGACGGGACGAACCACAGGGCTGCGAGGAGGGTGCCCGCGGCGGTGGCGGTCAGCAGCGGGCGGCGAGCGGATGACACGGAATATCGATCCCCTTCTGACGCTGGTGAATTGGCCCAGTGAGCCGATGTTAGTGACAATCGCGGGTCACGGGAAAGTCACGAGAGGTTTCGGCCGTACGCTCCGGCCATGAGCACTCCAGAGACATCGCGTTTCGTCCGCCTTCGGGTGGAACTGGTCCTCGAGATCGAGGACGCCGCCGCCGTGAGCGAACTGGCACTGCGGCACCTCGCCGACGATCCCGACCTGCCCGACGACGAACGCACGCAGGCCGAGGCCGCTGTGACGGAAGACACCGCGGAGGCGCTGGCGTATCTCGTCGATCCGTTCGACCTGGTCAGTGAGGTGCCCGGCGTCGAGCTCCAGCAGGCCTCCTGGTCCAGCGAGCGCGTGGACTACGACCCCGACTCGCCGGACTGGGACCTCGACGAGGATGATGTCGTGGAAGACGAGGAAGAGGACCGCATCGGCTGAGCGTTCGGGGGAATTCGTCATCCCGGACGGCAACCGCCGTCCGGGTTTTCTCGTCTCAGGGAGCGCACGGACCGACTCCCGCGCCGCCCGTCGTCGACGACGTGGTGCGACCCACACCCTGAGGGGGTGTGGAACGGGACGAATCGGTCGTAGCGTTGATGGCTCTTGTACGGGGCTCTCGGGGTTTCGCGGATTCGGCAACGATGGAGAAGCGTGTGATGACGGACAGTAAGCGGCGCAAGGGCCTGATGGCCGCGTCCGCACTGCTCGGCGGTGTGCTGGTGCTCACGGGCTGTTCCGGTGGCGACGCCAACGCCTCCGGCGGTGGCGGCGACACCCCACAGTCCAAGGTCGACGAGGCGGCGGCCCAGAAGTCCTCCGTCGCCGAGATCTCGATCACACCCAAGGACGGCTCGAACAACGCGTCCATCAACAACTCGGCCGCCGTCACGGTCAGCAAGGGCACCCTCACGTCCGTCGCGATGACGACGGCCGACGGCACCGCCGTCCAGGGCCAGTTGTCCGCGGACAAGACCAGCTGGAAGCCCAGCGTCCAGCTGGAGCGCTCCACCACGTACAAGGTCGCCGCCGAGGCCAAGGACTCCGACGGCCGGATCGCCCACGAGAACGGGTCCTTCACCACGGTCTCGCCGGCGAACAGCTTCATAGGCAACTTCACGCCGGAGGACGGTTCCACCGTCGGCGTGGGCATGCCCGTGTCGATCAACTTCAACAAGGCGATCACCAACAAGGCGGCCGTGCAGAAGGGCATCACGGTCACCTCCAGCAGCGGCCAGGAGGTCGCCTGCCACTGGTTCAACGCCAACCGCATGGACTGCCGTCCCGAGCAGTACTGGCAGGGCAACTCCACCGTCACGATGAAGCTCGCCCTGGACGGCGTCGAGGGCGCCCCCGGCGTGCTCGGCGTGCAGCAGAAGACGGTCACCTTCCACATCGGCCGCAACCAGGTCTCCTACGTGGACGCCAAGACCAAGGAGATGAAGGTCACGCAGGACGGCAAGACCGTCCGCACCATCCCGATCTCCGCCGGCTCGCCCGACAACAAGACGTACCAGGGCCAGATGGTGATGTCGGAGAAGTTCAAGGAGACGCGCATGAACGGCGCGACCGTGGGCTTCACCGACGACGACGGCAAGGGCGAGTACGACATCAAGGACGTGCCGCACGCCATCCGCCTCACCAACTCCGGCACCTTCATCCACGGCAACTACTGGGGCGCGAAGTCCATCTTCGGCTCGGTCAACACCAGCCACGGCTGCGTGGGTCTGTCGGACACCAAGGGCGCCAACGACCCGAACACGCCCGGCTCGTGGTTCTACAGCCACTCGATCGTCGGCGACGTCGTGGTCATCTCCAACACCGGCGACAAGACCGTCGCCCCGGACAACGGCCTCAACGGCTGGAACATGAGCTGGTCGCAGTGGAAGGCCGGCTCGGCCGCCTGACCCGCGCCCGCCCGCAGCAGCACGACGGTGCCGCCCCTCCCCGGGGCGGCACCGTCGTTTTCACGGGGTGTTCTCATCCGTCTCTTATAGCCGCCTTATCGAGTCATCAGGGTCCGTACCTAGCTTGCGGGCCATGTTCTTCACCTACCTGAGGCGCGAACTGCGCCGCCGCAGAAAGGCGGCCCTCGTCGTCGCCTCCGGTCTCGCGCTGGGCATCGCACTTGTCATCGTGGTCACCTCCGTGTCCAGCGGCATGGGGAAGGCCCAGGACAAGGTCCTCCAGTCGCTCTACGGCCTCGGTACGGACATGACCGTCACCAAGGCATCCGCGCCCACCGCGAGCAGTTCGCAGCGGCCCCGCTTCCAGTTCGACGCGCGCGGCTCCGGCGACACCTCCACCCAGAGCAGCGACCGGGTCACGGTGCAGGGCTTCACCACCCTCGCCTCCTCGACCGTGACCCAGGTGGCGGGCCAGAAGGGGGTTTCGGGCGCCGTCGGCGGGCTGAACCTCCACGTCTTCAAGGTCAGCGGCCAGTTCACCCGCGGCCAGTTCCAGCAGAACGGCGGCGGTGGCGGATTCCAGCGCGGCGGCGGCGCCCCGCAGGGCGAAGTTCAGGGCGGCGGCGCCAACTTCGACATCAACCAGTACACCGTCTACGGCACCGACGTCACCAAGTCGGCGCTCGGCCCGCTGACCTCCTCGAAGATCACCAGCGGTCGTACGTTCACGGCGGACGAGACCGACGCCAAGGTGGCCGTCGTCGACTCGGCGTACGCCAAGGAGAAGAAGTACGCGGTCGGTTCGACCGTCACGATCAAGGACGTGAAGTACAAGGTCGTCGGCATCGCCACCGCCGACAGCGGTGACTCGGCCGCCAACCTGTACATCCCGCTCCAGCAGGCGCAGACGCTGGCCGACCAGAAGGACAAGGTCACCACGATCTACGTCAAGACGGCCGACTCCCAGCAGATCGACACGGTCAAGAGCGCCATCCAGAAGAACGTCTCCGGTACGACGGTCACCACCTCCGCCGACCTCGCCAAGACCGTCTCCGGCTCCCTGTCCACCGCCTCCAGCCTCGCCACCAGCGTCGGCAAGTGGCTGTCGATCACGGTGCTGGTGGCCGCGTTCCTGGTCGCCGGGCTGCTCACCTCCTCCGCGGTCTCCCGCCGGGTGCGCGAGTTCGGCACGCTGAAGGCGCTGGGCTGGAAGTCGGGCCGGGTGACCCGGCAGGTGGTCGGCGAGGCCGTCGTCAACGGACTCGTCGGCGGCGCGCTCGGCATCGCCCTCGGTCTCGCGGGCGCCTACGTCGTCTCCGCGATCAGCCCGACCCTCCAGGCGCAGCTCGGCGCCGGCGGGGGCAACGCCGGCGGACCGGGCGGCGGGGGCGGCGGCTTCGGCGGCGGAGGCGGCGGCGGTTTCGGGGGCGGCGGCCGGCAGACGGCGCGCACCCTGGAGGTGGCGCTCACCGCACCGGTCAGCGCCACGACGATCGCTCTCGCGGTGCTCCTCGCGGTGGCCGGCGGACTGATCGCGGGCGCGTTCGGCGGCTGGCGCGCCTCACGGCTGCGCCCGGCGGACGCCCTGCGCAGGGTGGAGTAGCGGCCCGTACGCGACTTTGTCACAAGGGATGCGACGAACGCACCCCTTCAGGGGCGCGGGGAACTGCGCGACCAGCCCCCACTCACCCGCACTCGACGAAAACCCGCACCCCCGAACCGCCAAAGAGGAGCCAGAACATATGTACGACCTCAGAAACGTCACCAAGCGCTACACCCGGGGCAAGGACACCGTCCACGCCCTCGACGACGTCGACCTCACCATCCCCGACGGCGACCGCCTGGTCATCCAGGGTCCCACCGGCGGCGGCAAGTCCACCCTCCTCCAGATGCTCGGCGGCCTGGACCGGCCGACCTCCGGCGAGGTGGTCCTGGACGGCACCGACCTCGCCAAGCTGTCCGAGGCCCGGCTGACCAGGGTCCGCAGCGAGAGCATCGGCTTCGTCTTCCAGTCGTTCAACCTCATCCCCACGCTCACCGCGCAGGAGAACGTCGAGACCGCCCTCGTCCCGCTGGGCGTGAAGACCAAGGAGCGGCGCGAGCGGGCCGCCGAGGCGCTGACCTCCGTCGGCCTCGGCGAACGCCTCGGCCATCTGCCCGGTGAGATGTCCGGCGGCCAGCAGCAGCGCGTCGCCATCGCCCGAGCCCTCGTCAAGCAGCCCAAGGTGCTGCTCGCCGACGAGCCCACCGGCAACCTCGACGAGAGCATGCGCGACGAGATCATGGACGTGCTCGAACGCATGTGGAAGGAGCACGGGCTGACGTTCGTCATGGTCACCCACGACTCCGCGATAGCCCGCAAGGCCCCCAGGCTCGCGACCATCCGCAAGGGCCGCATCACCGTCAAGGAGAACGCCGGCGCCTGAGACCGGCGCCCGGCCCGCCCCGGCGGCACGGTCTCACCCCGACGGCACGGTCCGTGTCGCGTCCGTCCCCCAGCTGCCCAGCAGCCGCAGGGCCTCCGCCGACGGGGAGGCGGGCTCGGGGTGGTAGACGACCAGGGACTGGTCGCTGTCGTCGGTCACCTTGAAGGACTCGTAGTTCAGGGACAGCTCGCCCACCAGGCAGTGGTGGAAGCGTTTGACGCCGAAGCTCTTCTCCTTGACGTCGTGCGTCGCCCACAGCCGGCGGAAGTCCGTGCTCTTCACGGACAGCTCCCCGACGAGCGCGGACAGCCGCGGATCGTCGGGGTAGCAGCCCGCGTCCATCCGGAGCGCGCACACGATGTCGATCGCCTTCTGCTCCCAGTCGACGAACAGGTCCTGGTAGTCGGGGCGCAGGAACACCAGCCGCGCCCAGTTGCGCTCCGCGGGCGGCAGCTCCGCCCAGTCGCCGAACAGCGCCGCCGCCATCCGGTTCCACGCCAGGATCTCCGCGCGCCGGCCGACGACGTACGCCGGGACGCCGTCCATCGTGTCCAGCAGCTGCCGCAGCGACACGCGCACCTGCTGGGCCCGGCCCGCCGGCTTCTTCTTGTGCTGCTTCGGCTTCGCCAGATGCGTGAGGTGCGCGTGCTCGGCGTCGCTCAGCCGCAGCGCCCGCGCGATCGAGTCCAGCACCTCCGCCGACACGTTCCGCCCGTTGCCCTGTTCGAGGCGGGTGTAGTACGCCACGGACACCCCGGCCAGCTGCGCCAGCTCCTCCCGGCGCAGCCCGGGCACCCGCCGGTGCCGGCCGAAGTCCGGCAGCCCGACGTCCCCCGGCTTCAGCCGGGCCCGCCGGGTGCGCAGGAACTCGCTCAGCTCGGCACGCCGGTCCAGGGTCCGGCCGGCCGGTTCGGCCTGTACGTCCATGGACTCCATGGGGCCAGTATCGGTCGTCCCGCGCCGTCGTACGCCCGCCAGCCTGACCCCGCCAGTGGTAGGAACCCTGGACGTAGGCAGAGGTGTGGTCTGGGTGACGGGCGCGGGCGCGGGCACGCTGGGGGAGCGGCCGGTGGACAAGAGAGCCGGACGCGAAACCCCACAAGGAGAGAACTCCGGAATGACCACTGTTGCTGCGTACGCCGCGCCCGCCGCGAAGGCCCCGCTGGAGCGGACCACGATCGAACGGCGCGCGGTGGGCGAATTCGACGTCCTGATCGACATCAAGTTCGCCGGTATCTGTCACTCCGACATCCACCAGGCCACCGAGGGCTGGGGCGAGGCGATCTTCCCGATGGTGCCCGGTCACGAGATCGCGGGCATCGTCTCCGAGGTCGGCCCGGGTGTCACCCGGTTCACCGTCGGCGACCGCGTCGGCGTCGGCTGCATGGTCGACTCCTGCCGCGAGTGCGACAACTGCAGGGCGGGCCTGGAGCAGTACTGCTCCAAGGGCGCCACGATGACCTACAACGGCATCGGCAAGGACGGCGAGCCCACCTACGGCGGCTACTCCGAGAAGGTCGTCGTCGACGAGAACTACGTCGTCCGGATCCCGGACGGCCTCGCGCTGGACGAGGCCGCGCCGCTGCTGTGCGCGGGCATCACCACGTACTCCCCGCTGCGGCACTGGAACGCGGGCCCCGGCAAGAAGGTCGCCGTCGTCGGTCTCGGCGGGCTCGGCCACATGGGCGTCAAGATCGCGCACGCGCTCGGCGCCGAGGTGACCGTGCTGTCGCAGTCCCTGCGCAAGAAGGACGACGGGGTCAAGCTGGGCGCCGACCACTACTACGCGACCAGCGACCCGCAGACCTTCGAGGACCTCAAGGGCACCTTCGACATCATCCTCAACACGGTGTCCGCGCCGATCGACTTCGCCGCCTTCCTGTCGCTGCTGCGCACGGACGGCGCGATGGTCAACGTCGGCGTGCCCGAGGAGCCGGTCGAGATCCTGCTGTCCTCGGTGATGGGCAACCGCCGCACCCTGAGCAGCTCCGGCATCGGGGGCATCCGGGAGACCCAGGAGATGCTGGACTTCTGCGCCGGGCACGGGCTCGGCGCGGAGATCGAGGTCATCCGCGCCGACCAGGTCAACGAGGCGTACGAGCGGGTGCTCGCGAGCGACGTCCGCTACCGGTTCGTGATCGACACGGAGACGATCACGGCCTGACCACCCACCGAGGGCCCCGGCGGTACTCCCCGCCGGGGCTCTTTCCGTGCGCTTGGCGTGCTCGGCCTTCCGCTGCCCTTGTGACGGGCTCGCGGGCGGGTGCGCGGTGCTCCTTCCGCCGCCCTGTCACATCCCTTCTTCGCCGGGGGTCAGGGGAGCGGAGGGGGACCACCGAAGGGTCCCGGTCCGACGAGGGAGCGGCCGTGCCCGGCGAGGCGGCGGCCGTGTCCGACGAAGGAGGAGCCATGAACGCACCGACCCCGATCCTGGTCACCGGCGGCACGGGCACGCTGGGCGGCCATGTCGTCCCGCTGCTGCGCGCGGCCGGCCACGACGTGCGCGTCCTCAGCCGGCACGCGCGCCCGTCGGCGGACGGCGTCCACCAGGTCACCGGCGACCTGCTGTCCGGCGACGGCGTCGAGGCGGCGGTGGCCGGCACGACGACCGTGCTGCACCTGGCCGGGGGCCCCAAGGGCGACGACGTCGCAACCCGCAACCTGGTGCGGGCCGCGACCGCGGCGGGCGTACGGCACCTCGTGTACATCTCGGTCGTCGGCGCGGACCGCGTGCCGCTGGCGTGGCTGCGCGCCAAGCTGGAGGCGGAGCGGGCCGTGGCCGGGTCGGGCATCCCGTGGACGACACTGCGGGCGGCCCAGTTCCACGACCTGGCCCTGACCATGGTCGAGAAGATGACCCTGCTGCCCGTCCTCCCGGTGCCCGGGGGCCTGCGCCTCCAGCCGGTCGACGCACGCGAAGTCGCCACACGGATGGCCGAGTTGACGCTCGGTGAGCCGTCGGGCCCGGTCCCCGACCTGACCGGTCCCCGGGTCTACGACATCCGCGCCCTCGCGGCCCCCTACCTCCGCCTCCGCGGCAAGCGCCGCCCCGCCCTCCCGGTCCGCATCCCCGGCAAGGCGGGCCGCGCCTACCGAGCGGGCGCCAACCTCACCCTGAAGGACGCCGACCAAGGCAAGCACACCTGGGAGGACTTCCTGGAGGAACGCCTGGGCTGAACCGGGGAGGACTCTGCGGGGCCGATCGTTGTTCGCCGGTCTCTTTCCTGGGCTTCACATGGGTGAGTGGCGGTGGTCGTGGGCGTTGTCTGGGATGGGGCGCGCACACGGCCGCAAGACATTGCCCCCACCGGCCACCGCGCTCCAGCCGTGAGGAAGTCATGAACCACAGTCGCCGTACTCCCCGCGTGCGCGCCGGCCTCGGTGCCACCGCCGCCGTACTCGCCGTCGTCGCCCCCACCCTCGTCCCCGCCGCCGCGCAGGCCGACACCGCGCAGGCGGGCACCGCGCGGCACGGCGCGGCGAGCGCGCAGTGGTCGACCGAGACCGTCGCGCCGGGCGTCCAGGTCCGTACGGGAACCGTCCGCAACGACACCACCCCCACCTGGACGGTCGCCGTCCAGGCCCCGGCCGTCAGCAGACTGACCGGCGCCGCGACCTGGTCCGAGGTCGGCACCCGCGACTGGGCCGACACCACCGCCGACAAGCTGCGCGCCGCCGGCCACGACCCGCGCGTGGAGAGCGTCCGCTGGCCCGGCTACGCCGACACCCCGCAGGGCCTGATGGGCCTGCGCGTCCGTGTCGGCTCCTTCCCCACCCAGGCCGCCGCCCAGACCGCCGCCACCGCGCTCACCTCGGCCGGCTTCCACACCGCCGTCACCTGGACCGGCTACGACGCCCAGGTACCGGCCGACCGCGAGAACATCCACGTCGCCGTCGTCGACCCGCGCGTCTTCAAGGGCACGATCGAGGGCACCCACGACGGCAACGTCGCCCAGCGCGCGACCACGTCGTCCGTCGCCGCCCGCCTCGGCTCCCTGGTCGCCGTCAACGGCGGCTTCTTCGTCACCTCCAACGCCGACGGCGTCCAGGGCACCATGTCCGGCCTCGGCGCCTACGACGGCCGGCTCGGCTCGATGGCGGCCGGCTCCCGCGCCGCGCTGATCCTCGGCGACGGCGGCCGGCACATCCGCGTCGCCGACCTGACGACCACCGTCACCGCCCGCGCGGGCCGGTCCTCGTACGCCGTCCAGGGCGTCAACCGGGTGCCGGGACTCGTCCGCGACTGCGGTCGCCCCGGCGCCTCCCCCAGCGACCTGCCCTGGCAGGACGTCACCTGCCGACTGACCGACGACCTGGTGCAGTTCACGCCCGCGTTCGGCGCCGACCTGCCCACCGGGCCCGGCGTCCAGGCGGTCCTCGACGGGTCCGGCCGCGTCGTCTCGGTCGGGGCGCGCGGCGGACGGGTGCCGGCGGGCGGACGGGTCCTCCAGGGCATCGGCTCCGCCGCCGACTGGCTGACCGCGCACGCCGCGCCCGGCAGCCGGGTCCGCGTCGACGAGGTCGTACGCGACACCAGCGGCCGGCGGGTCGAACTCGACGGCGACGACTCGATCGTGAGCGCCGCGCCCACCCTCGTGAAGAACGGCCGGGTCGACATCGACGCCGCGGCCGAGGGCGTCGTCGACCCGAAGGACCTGTCCTTCGGCTACGCGTGGGCCAACGTCCGCCAGCCGCGCACCATGGCGGGCGTCGACAAGGACGGCCGGCTGCTGCTCGTCACGGTCGACGGCCGGCAGACCGGAGGCAGCGAGGGCTTCACCATCCGTGAGGCGGCCGACTTCATGCGCTCGCTCGGCGCGGTGCAGGCGCTGAACCTGGACGGGGGCGGCTCGACGGCGATGGCCGTGCGCGGCGCGCTCGTCAACAACCCGTCCGACGCGACGGGGGAGCGTCCCGTGGGCGACACCCTCCAGATCCTCCCGACCCGCACCCACTGAACGAACCGCCGAATCCCTTTCCGGGCGTGTGCCGCTCCGCCCTCCACCGGGGCGGAGCGGCACACACCACTGGGGCGGAGCGGCCCACCCCGCTCACGCCCCCTCCCGCGCTTCGCCCGCCCTTCGCATCAGGCGCGCAGGCCCTTGAGGCCGTCGTAGGACGACATCACCAGTTCCAGGCCGCGGGTGTCGTTTCCGGGTTCGCGCATCTGGTTGGTGACGTACGCCACCGTCATACGGCTGTCGGGGTCGACCATGACGAGGGAGCCGCCCCAACCGCCCCAGCCGAAGGTGTTGCCGAACAGCCCGTAGCCCAGCCCGTAACGGACCGGCATGCCAAGCAGGCGGTCCTCGCCGTTGAACTGCTCCTCCCGCGCACGGTCGCAGCCCGCCGGCGACAGCAGCCGTACCCCGCGCACCGCGCCTCCGCAGGCGAGCACCGACTGCACGAGGGCGACCGAGCGGGCGTTGCCGTAGCCGCTCGCCGCGGGGATCTGCGCGCGACGCCAGGCCGTGCTGTTCCCGTCCCGGAGCCGTACGGCCGTGGCGCCGGAGGCGGACGTGCTGCCGCCGGGCGCGCTCGCGGCGTAGTCCTCGTCCCGCGACGGCGGCGGGACGGCGAGCGCCACCCGGTGGTCGTGCTCGGCGGGCAGCCCGACGTGGAAGTCGGCCCCCAGCGGTCCGGCCACCTCCTCGGCGAAGAACTCGCCCACGCTCCGGCCGGTGATCCGCCGTACGACCTCGCCCACGAGATACCCCTGCGTGAGCGAGTGGTAGCCGGCCGCGGTCCCCGGCTCCCACTGCGGGGCCAGCGCCGCCAGCCGCGCGGTGGCGGCCTGCCAGTCGTAGAGCTCGTCGATCGGCCCGTCCCAGTCGGGCAGACCCGCGGTGTGCGAGAGCAGGTGCCGTACCAGCACCCCCTCCTTGCCCGCCGCGGCGAACTCGGGCCAGTACCGGGCCACCGGCGCGTCCGGGTCGAGCTCACCGCGGTCGGCCAGGATCAGCGCGCACAGGGCCGTCATCGTCTTGGTGACGGACCAGACACCGGTGATCGTGTCCCGCTGCCACGGGTTCGTGCGGTCCGCGTCGGTGAAACCGCCCCAGACGTCCACCACCGGCTCGCCGTCCACGAAGACCGCGACCGAGCCGCCGACGTCCCCGGCGTCCAGCAACCCGGCCAGCATGTTCGGCACCGCCGTGAAGAGTTCGTCGTACGAGCCCTGGATATCCGCCATGCGCCGTATTACCGCGCATCGGGTCGCCCGGGGGCAAACGAATTTCCGGCCCGGACGGGCCTGTTGGACCCTCCTGCCGACGGCCGTCTTGCCGTCTTGCCGTCTTGCCGTCTTGCCGTGTTGCCGTGTTGCCGTGTTGCCATCGTGCCGTCGGCCGTGTCACCGAGCCCCCGGCTCCGGACGGGTCGGCTCCTCCTCCGGCGGGCGGAGCAGGCGCGGGCCGGCCAGGCTCTGGAGCGCCATGGCGCCGGCGGCCGCGGCGGCGACCGCGAAGCCACCGCGCGGCCCGAGCGCGTCGATCGCCCAGCCGGAGACCGCGGCCGAGGCGGCCGAGCCCGCCGCACTGGCGGAGCCGAGCCAGGAGAACGCCTGGGTCAGGACGGTCCGGTGGACGGTCGACTCGGTGAGCACGGAGAACAGCGCCAGGAGGGGCGGGACCGCGGCACCGGTCACCACCACGACCAGGGCGAGCCCGAACGGCGAGCCGACCGTGAGCAGGAGCAGCGTGCCGAGCGCCAGCACACCGGTCGCCACCGTCAGTTGCGCCGGGGCCCTGGTACGCCACCGGCGCAGCCCGTAGAGCCATCCGGCCAGCAGCCCGCTGCAGTTGGAGACGGCGAGGACCGGGGCCGCGGCGTCGGGGGCGCCGTGCTCCACGACGAAGGCGGTCACCGACACCTGCATGGCGCCGAAGTAGAGCCCGATGGCGAGATTGAGGCCCATCAGCAGGAAGACCGCGCCGCGCAGCAGCGACCGGTCCTCGCGGGCACGGGCGACGCCGTCGGCCGCCGGCGGGGGCGCGCTGCCGTGCTGCGCGGCGAGGAGCAGCCCGCCGGCCACCGACAGGGAGGCGGCCAGCACGATGCCGAGCACGGGGTGTCCGGCCGCGGCGAGTGCGCTGACCAGCGTCGGCCCGACGAGGTAGGCCGTCGCGTTGGTGAGGGACTCCAGGGCGAAGGCGGTGGGAAGCTCCGCCGCCCGGCCGGTGCGCAGGAGCGCCGCCCAGCGGGCCGCGGACAACGCGCCGAGCTGCGGAACACCGGCCCCGACCAGTACACCGCCCAGGACCAGGAGGGGGATGGGGGCGTCCGCGGCGAGCAGGGACACGAGGACGGCGACCGCGAGGGCGTGGGCGAGCAGCGCGGGCGGCAGGACCCGGGTCTGCCCGAACCGGTCGACGAGCCGGGCCAGTTGAGGCGCCCCGAGCGCCTCGGCCACCGCGAACCCGCCGCCGACCAGGCCGGCGGTGGCGAAGGTGCCGGTGCGGCCGTGCACGAGCCAGACGATGCTGAGGCCGGTCATCGCGACGCCGACGCGTCCGAGCGAGGCCGGCAGGAAGAAGGCCGCCGCGCCGGGGGTGCGCAGCAGGGAACGGTAGTTCGCCGATGACACGGCGAGTCCTGTTCGCCGCCCGGCGGGACGGGCCACCTGGGTCGTCGGTGTCCGAAGTACCGACCCGTGGTCACCGCCTGGAACCGTCCAGTGCTGGCACGGAGGGGGACACACACCCCGCGCCGACTCCGTCACCGGGCAGACATCTCGATGTGCTGTTGGTGGTTGCGAATCACGAGCATTCTGGACGCGGGGGCGGACGATGTCCACCGCGATCAGCACCGCGCCGGTCACGGCCGGGACAGCCCTTCGGGTGAGCCGTGTGTGTCGCTCTCCGGCCGTCCGACGACCCTTCGTTAGGCTCGCGCCGCTCCACAGGTTCCGATCCGTACGGAGGGCAGGACGGCGAGGATCAATCGCGAACGCCTCGCCAGGACGCTGACGTTCTGGCTGCGCCCCGCCTTCGCGTTGCGGGTCGTCAACCGCTTTCAGAAGATCGTGGGTTTCGACCGCTCGATGGCCCTGGCGTCGAGCGCGCTGACGGCACTGGTCCCGCTCTCCGTCCTCGTCGGCACCGTGCTGGGCAGCTTCGTGCACTACGACGCCGCAGAGCGGATCATCAGGCGCTACAACCTCACCGGAGCGGGCGCCACGGCGGTCAGCTCCCTCTTCTCCCCGGCCGAAGGCGCCGAGGTGAGCGTGGGTGTCTTCGGGGTGGTGTTCCTGACGATCTCCGTGCTGAGCTTCGCGCGGGCGTCGCAGCGACTGTTCGAACAGACGTGGGAGCTGCTGCCCCTCAGCGTGCGCAACACGCGCAACGGCTTGTGGTGGATCCTGACGCTCGGTGCCTACGCCGTGGTCACCGGCCTGCTCTCCGCGGTCACCGGCAGGAGTTGGCTGGGTCTGGCGGCCTCGGCCTGCCTGGTACTGGTGACCGCCGTGTTCCTCGTGTGGAGTGGCTGGATCCTGTCGGCGAAGCGGATCGGCCGACCCGACCTGCTCCCCTTCGGCATCACCGCGGCCGTCCTGACGGCGGCCTACTCGGTGGGCGCGAGCTTCTACCTGCCGCGACTCTTCAATTCCTACGCGTCCCGCTACGGGGTGGTCGGCGCCGTCTTCGCGATGATCTCGGCCATCTTCGCGGCCATGCTCATCATCGTCGCGTCGGCGGCACTGGGACGGGAAGTCTCCGACGAACTCGACCGCATCCGCCAGGGCCACCGCCCGTCCGAACACGAGGTCCGCCGACAGTGGAACAGCGTGGTCGACCAGACCCGCTCCCGCTGGCACACGGCAAGAAAACAGGTCTCACACCACCGCGACAAGAACCCGAACCACTGAGACCGGGCGACGCGGTTCGTCATCCGTGGAGGTGGGCGAGGGACGTGTCTCCCACCGAATAGGGACGTTCCTGGGGCAGCAGCCGGGCCGCGGAGTCCAGGTCGCCGTTGCGGACGAGGGCGTGGATCTCCTGGGCGAGCGGGGTCACGTCGCGGATGGCGACCGTCCACTCGTCGGCGTAACGCCGTACGGCCTCACCGGAGAGGCCGAGCTGCAAGGAGCGGTACGGCAGGGGTTGCAGGCGCAGATCCCGCTCGGGGTCCCACTGCACACGGGCCGGCGCCCGTCGCAGCTCACGCTGCCAGGCGGCGCGATCAGTATGCACACCGCGGACGTAGCTCGACAGACAGGCGTGCCGCAGCGCCCAGTCGAAGCCGTCACGGCTGATCTCGACAGCCAGCACGGTCTCCTGACCCTCCTTCGTGGCCCAGCCACAGCGGTACATCATCCACAGGAAGGAGGGCTTGATCCAGGTCATCCGGTCCCGCTTCCAGGCGGCGGGAAACCTGCCCTCCGGGCGGCGGGCGGACCGAGCTCCGGACCGTACGCCTGATAAACGGTGACCGTGGACGCTCCGTGGGCCGCACGGATCTCGCGCTGCGGCTGTGGAGTTCGGGATCGTCGTCGTAAGCGAGCGTCGTCCACCGGGCGCCCTGGGGGTGCACCCCGTGCCGCTCTGCCGGGAGTTCCGGTCCGCCCGGTTCCCAGGACCATGCCACGGTGATGACGTCGCCGTAGACAGTGCGCAGTTCGTGGGCGGCAGGAGGCCCTTTCGGATACTGGCGCTGCCACAGTGCGGACAGGCGGTCCCTGTCGAGGTCGCCGCTCATCCCTCAGCCAGCGCCACACCGATCGGGCAGGAGACGCCCGTGCCAGCGAGCCTGCTCTGCCATGTGACCGTTCTGTTCGTACGGAGTTGAGGGCGAACACATCCGGGGGCCTCAGCCCTTGCTGTGGGTGGCGTGCTCGTCGTGTGGAAGGCGTCCACGCTCAGACTTCCGGCGCCAGCAGTGAGAGCCGCAGCAGCGCCGCTGCCGCGAGGGCTGCCGGAAGGACGTACCACCAGCCGCGCCTCAGCCACTCCGCTTTTCGGAAGAGGAGTGTCAGCAGCGCCGTGGCCGTGGCGAGTGCCAGTGCAAGGCCCGAGGCAAAGCCTGAGTGGGCGACCGACTCCGTGTCCCAGGGGCCCGCCGGAGCGACCATGTACGCCGTGACCGTCACGAATCCTGTTACCAGGTGGCCGGCGATGAGGAGCAAGGCGCAGATGATTGTTCCGGTTCGGCTCGGAACGGGACCTTCGCTCTCTCGACGTGTTTCTTCCCGGGAGGCAGCACCGTTGTTCACTGCAAAGCCCCTTTGGCGTCGTCAAGCTTACTGTCGAAGCCGCGACCATACGCTTGCGCGGCACCACTCTCGTAATACGGGCCGCCGTTGTAGCGTGCGGCGAGTTCCTTCATCTGCTCGCGCGTCATCTGCTCCGGTGGCGTGTCGGCGAAGCCGCTCTCCGCCTTGAGTTGGGCCAGATACTCGGAGGAGATGAAGATGTTCTTCGCCGGATCCTTGATAGCGCTCACGACCTGTTCGCGTTGCATGTCGGTGAGGTGGTGCGGATCGTAGCCGAGGACCTCAGCTGCCCGGCGGACCTGGATGGACATGGGTCCCATCGATGTCCTGTCGGGGTCGTCGGTGCCAGGGAGGTTCTGGCGCCCCTCGTAGGCAAGGTCGTCCAGCCATCCCGGGTCGCCCTGCACTTCCTGCCATGCGATGCCGGCGATCATTTCGGGCGGCAGGCCGGAGTCCTTCGCCGCAGCCTTGATGAGCTCCTTGTTGTCGGAGATGTACTTGCGGCGCTCGTCGTCCGAGTTCGACGGCAACCAGTAATTGCCGCCAGCAGCTTCAGGGAGCCCGTCGACGCGAGTCTGAATGCGCGTGAGAGCCTCATTGGCGACGACGTTGCTCCCTTGAGTGGGAATCGCGTCCACTTTCGTACCTGTACCTGGGAGTTGAGCGTAGGGGTTGCTGCTCGCCTGCCGCGCCTCGGCCTGCAAGGGGCCCAGGTTCTTGAGGAACTCCCCAGGATTCGAGACCGGACTCCGGAAATCGGGAATCGACTTGTAGGCATCCTTGATGTCTGCCAGGCACTTCGCGCGTGCTTCGGATTCCACACGCAAGGCGTCGCTGTAGTGATCCTTCGTCTGGCCGTAGTAGCGCTCGGCTTCCTCACGGATTGAATCCACGTCGACGCCCAGCTCCATGAACCAGTCGCCAACACCCGTCGTCGCCCTCAGGTCCTCCCACTGGCGGAGGGGTTCGGCGGCCTTGGCCGTCGGAGTGACCGCCTTTGCTTCCCGTGACATCACCTCGACGAGTTTTACCTCGCTGGATTTTCCGTTCTTGTAGTGCTCTTTGGCCACCGTAACGGCGTCCGCGTATGTAGCCAAGGCGCCGCTCGCCTTCCGGAAGGCATCGGAAAGCTTGTCGGCCAGCTCCTTTGCCTCCTTGAGGCGCCTTGCGTACAGCTCGCGAGCCTCGCTCTGCCAGTTGACCTTGTTCGCTTTGCTGAAGCCATCGTCCGTTGTCTCGATCAGCCTGTGAAGGCGACGGAACTCGGCGGCGTTCCGATCGATGAGCGCGGGGTTCGAGTCCTCCAGGAACTCGACGTCTTTGCGATAGGCCACGACCGTCACCTGTCCTTCGGGTCTACGTAACTTCCGCAAACCAGGACAGAGTGCAACTGACCTTTCACGCGCTGATCGTACTTCGTGTATGTGTTGCCCGCCGACTCGACATTGCCCGCCAAGGCGGCCAGCAGCACGACCATGTCGTTGTACTGGTCCTGCGCGAAGCGGGCGAAGTTGGTGACGTTGGTCGACACGTCTTCGTGGGCGCGTGGGGACCTGCACATCGTGGCGTTCTCTCCATCCATGCGCCCCTCGTACAGCACGCCGGCGATCTCGATGAGCAGATGCGAACTCCCGTCGAGCGAGGATGCGCTGACGTGATAACCGCCTGAACTCGTCCCTGGCTGCGCCGTGAAGGACCCTCCTGCATCCGCCGGAAGCTGGTTCAGTTGCATCTTCGTCGCGTGCCGCTCAGCTGCTAGCGCCTTGAGCTGCTCCCACTCGTCCCAGGCCAACGCGTCCTCCCCTTCCCCCGTGTCAACGCCGCTTATCTGTATGCGAACGCCAGTCTCAATCTACCGTCCGTACGCAGAGGATGCGCCTGGTTTAGGCGTCACTAGTGCGAACCGGAGGGTGATCAAGCAGGTACGGCAGCGTGTCTCGCGAGCTGTTCCACCCGGTCTTGGAATCGTTTTGCGTGATCTAGGGATTCCCGTGGTGCACGACGCTTCTCAGTCTGTCTCGAACGGAGTGCTTGGCTTACCCCTCCCCGGCAAAGCCTGCGGTGCCAAAGGTTCAGAGCGTGAGCGCAGGCATGACGGAGAACTCGCTCAGCCAGCGGGCCAGGCGCGGGTGCGGTGTCGCAGCCGGATCTGACACGCTCTCGAGAATGGGGCCGCAAGTACCTCGCCCGATACCGGAACGACGACGAGCCGCACCGGCCGCAGTACCACTGCGAACGAGGGTGCTGCGACCCTTCGTCTGGGCTCTTCGAGGTGCGGGCTACTTGTCCGTAACCTCCTGAGGTGTCGGCGCGATGACCGTGGGGCAGGACGCTCCCGAGTTCGTTACGGGGTACCTAGCTTGACCCCCGTGCCGCAGTAGCCCGCCGGGTTTTTGTCCAGGTATTGCTGGTGGTAGTGCTCGGCCGGGTAGAGGGGGCGGGGGGACGCCGGGAGGATTTCTGTGGTGATGGGGTGGCGGTGGCCGGAGGCCGTCAGGGCCTGTTGGTACGTGGCGCGGGACGCCTCCGCCGTGGCCTGCTGACCGGCCCCGTGGGTGTGGATCGCCGAACGGTACTGCGTGCCCACGTCGTTGCCCTGACGGAAGCCCTGCGTCGGGTCGTGGGACTCCCAGAAGGTCCTCAGGAGGCGGTCGTACGAGACGAGCCCCGGGTCGAAGACCACGCGGACGACCTCCGTGTGGCCGGTCAGGCCCGAGCAGACCTCCTCGTACGTGGGGTTCTCGGTGTAGCCGCCCTGGTAGCCGACGAGCGTCGTCCACACCCCCGCCGGGAGCTGCCAGAACGTGCGCTCGGCGCCCCAGAAGCAGCCCAGACCGAAGTCGGCGGTCTCCAACCCCTCCGGGTACGGGCCGAGCAGCGGGGTGCCGAGGACGGTGTGACGGTCGGGGACCTGGAACACCGGAACCGGCCGACCCTGGAGCGCCTGCTCGCGGGTGGGCAGCTGCGGTGTACGGCCGAAGAACATGGGGTCTCCCTGTCGGTCCGGCTGGGGTGCCGCCCTGAGCGGCAATCCCTCCAACGTCCCCCGTCCCCCTTCGCATTCCGGCCGGCCGCCCCCCGCCGACGTACCCCCCTACGCCGTCTCCGCCGCCCCCCGTACCGCCGCGTTGCGGATCTGGCAGTAGTACTCCGCCTTGTTCCCCCGGTACCGCCACGGCATCGCGTCCACATGGCCGTCGACCAGCCTGAACTGCTCCACCGCCGCCTCGTCGCGCCCCTGGAGGTGGAGGTAGTACGCCAGCAGGTGCCGCAGCTCGGGCAGGCGCGGGTGGGCCGGGTCCGCCGCGGCCGCGTCCGCGAGGCCGGCGTCGACGCGGGCGAACATCTCCGGCGTACGGTCCACCTCGTTGGTGTCGGACTCGTCGTGCTCGAAGTGCGCGATCAGCGGCAGCACCGTCAGCAGACTGCCCTGGGGCGCGGTGGCCGCCGCACGCTCGGCGAAGTCGAACGCCAGCCGCTCCGAGCCGCGCCACTTCTTGCACCAGTACTGCAACGCCGAGAAGTGCGCCTCGTAGTGGTACGGGTCCCGCTCCGTGATCTCCTTCCAGAGCCGGTCCATCTCCGAGTTGGGGTAGCCGAGCCCGAGCGCGACCCAGATCTCCGCGACGTACGGCGTCGGGTCGTCGGGGTCGAGCGCCGCGGCCCGCGCGATGTCCTCACGGGCCCGCTCCAGCGTCCGGTGGAAGCCGTCGAACTGCTCCCGCGTCGTGTACTGCGCCCGCTTCGCGCCCCGTATCTCCCACGCCAGGATCACCGTGCTGCGCGCCCTGACCACCGCGGCGTCCGGGTCGTCGGCGCGGTCGGACTCCCAGGCCAGCAGCCAGGCGTCCTCCTCGGCCGCGCTCTTGCCCAGCAGATACGCGAACGCCGACCGGCGGTCCCAGTCCCGGCCGATGCCGCCCAGCACCTCGGCGGCCGGACGCCAGTCACCGCCGCGCGCCGCGTCCAGCGCGGACTGCCACTCGGCCGGGATCGGGGCGGCGTACCGCGTGTCCTGCCGTTCGACGGGCAGCAGGCCCAGCTTCTCGGCCGCCGCCGCGCCCTCCGCGGCCTCGGCGTCCTCCTGCGCGTCGGTGTCGTCGGCGTCGGCGCTCGCGGAGAAGAACTCCTTCACGAACACCCAGGCCAGCCACAGGGCGAACAACGCCGTGGGGACGGCCAGGATGCCCAGGATCCAGAGCAGTACGGTCATCGGGGTCGTCCGTTTCTCATTCGGGGGACGGGGGTTGAGTGGGGCGAACGGTGTAGATGAGGCAGGGGAAGGGTGGGGGTTGGCGGGGAAGCCGGGGACGTGGGTGCGGCCGGGGACGTGGAGTGTGCGGCGCCTGGTCAGGCCGGCTGGGGAGCCGGCGGAAGCAGTGCGCGCAGCGGAGCCGTGTCGGGCCGGTCCGCCAGCATCGCGTCGAGCGCCGCCTCCAGCCCCGCACGGGCCGACCCGGCTGACCCGGCTGACCTGGCTGGCCCTGCGGACTCGGCGGAATCGGCCGAGCCGGGCGCACCCGCTCCGTCACCCTCCGGTGCCTCCCCGGGCAGCAGCGCCGTCGCCGCCCGCTCCCAGGAGAACTCCCAGCGCAGCAGCGACCGCGCGCTGAACTCGGCCAGCACTATGGTCCGCAGCGACTCGCGCAGCACGGGCCGTACGAACTCCCGGAACGCCCGGCCCTTCGCCGCCGCGGCCTGGTCGGACAGCGGCAGCCGCTGCGCCATCCGCCACAGCTGCCCCTCCTCGACCACCCGTAGCAGCACGGGCAGCGTCGGCTTCTCCTTGGTGTAGAAGGCGAGCGCCCGGTGCAGCGGGGTGTCGAGGCCGGTGAGGTTCTCGGTCATGGCGGCGTCGAGCAGTTCCTCCCAGCCGCCGGTGCGCCGGAACGCCCGTACGTCCTCGACCAGCACCGCGTCCTCCAGCGCGGCCAGCGTCCGCGACGGGTCGGTGAGCAGGTCGAGGGCGGCGCCCCGGCCCTCGTCGGCGCGGCCGTCGGCGGGCAGTTCCTCGATCCGCCGCACCCGGTCGGCGATCGGCGGGTGCGAGTCGTAGGGGGACTCCGGCTCGGTCGGCAACTCCGCGCGCAGCCGAACCAGTTCGAGCTCGCGGGCACTCAGCATCCGGCCGAACCCGCCGAAGAACTCCCCGCGCGGCGGCATCAGCCGCAGGGGCAGGCCGAGCGCGGCGTACGAGTCGAGGTAGAAGCCGTGCGCCGCGTCCAGGGCGGGTATCTCGCGCAGCGCGGACGCGGTGGCGTCGCGGCCGGCGATCCGCGCGGCCGTCAGGTCCGCCGCGTACTCCTGGCCGCGGGCCGTGGCCAGGGTGGCCCGCAGATAGACCTTGGCGTACGCCGTGTAGATCGCGGCCATCGCGCGGTACGTCACCCCGGCCCCCGAGGTGTCGACCCCCTTGGCCTTCTTCCCCTTGGCGACGCGCTTGGCGGCCGCCTCCTCCTGCCGGGCGCGCTCGGCGGCCCGCTTGCCGTCCGCCTTGGCGTGGAACCGCTCCACGATCCGCCCGATCTGCACCCGGCCGCGCACGACGAGGGCGGACAGCCGGGTGTCACCACCGGTGAAGTGCCCGTACTCATGGGCGATCACCGCCCGCAGCTGGGCCTCGCTCAGCCCGGTCAGCAGCGGTACGCCCAGGTAGAGGCGGCGCGGTCCCGGCAGCAGGCCGAGCAGCCGGGGCTCCTCGCCGACCGCCGCGTTGACGTCCCCCGTGAGCACGATCCGGCCCGGGGCCCGGGTGCCGGCGGCCTCGGCCAGCTCCCGCACCAGTGCCCACAGCCGGGGCTCGTCGGCCTCGGTGACCAGGATGCCCGCCGGGTCCTCGCCCTTCGGGGTGCGGAGCATCAGCAGGCCCTGGACGACGGGGATCGCGAGGACCACCGAGACGATCACGAGCTTGCCCGCGACCGGGCCGTGCAGCCAGGTGAACGCGGCGACGTCGAGCCCTATCAGCACCGCGAGCAGCACGAGGCTCAGCAGATAGAAGCCGCACAGCAGTACAAGAGCGCGCAGCGCGCGCAGAGTTGCGCCCATCGGGCAGATCCCCCCACAGGACCCCAGAACCGGACATGACAAAACGAACGGCGGCCGATGACCGTGCACAGTCATCGTGGTCGGTGCGTGTGGGGGGACGCCGAGCAGATGCGGAGTATGCACCACCGCAGGTCAGAGGGGCAATTCGGATTCCCGGCTCCGCCCGGTCGGGGTCCGTGCGACGCGGTGTGGCCCGGCCGCGGCTCAGCTCAGCAGCGTCGCCGGGCTGCCTCCGTTCGCCTCGTAGCCCGCCACCGCCAGGGCGCGGTAGACCGCGAACTCGGCGGCCGGCTCGGGCGACAGGGTCCACGGCAGCGCGCCCACGTGCCCGTCGACGTGTATCAGCTGGTCCATGGCCTCGGCCCAGCGCTCGGCCCGCACCAGGAAGAAGACCAGCAGATGCCGCACGTGCGCCGCCATCGGGTCGTCGGCCCGCGCGGCGTGCACCGCGTGCAGCGCGCCGTGCATCGCCTTCGTGACGACCTCGCTCCGGTAGAAGCCGCTCACCAGGTTCACCTCGGGCAGGTGCTCGAACACCGCGAACAGCGGCATCGCCGCCAGCAGGGAACCCCGCGGGGCGCGGGCAGCCGCGGACTGCGCGAACTCGTACGCCAGCTCGCGCGAGCCGTGCCACTTCTCGCACCAGTAGTGCAGGGCCGCCAGGTGGGCGCCCATGTGGGCCGGGGCGCGGTCGAGGATCTTCAGCCACAGCTTCTCGAACTCCGGCCGCGGGTAGTTCAGTCCGCGCGCGACCGACAGCTCGACGATGTACGGCACCGGGTCGCCGGGGGCCAGCAGCGCGGCCTGCCCACAGGTGTCCCTGGCCTCCTCCATGATGATCCGGAAGTCGTCCGTGCCCGGCGTCGACGTGCGCCACGCCTGCTGCACCAGGAACTCCGCGTGCACCGCCGCCGCGCCCGCGTCCTTGGGCTGCTCGGCCCGCCACACCCGCAGCCACTGCCCGCCCGGCGTCTCGCTGACCCCGCCGGGCCGCTGCTGGAGCTCCAGCGCCGCCGCGCCCGCGAACGCCTGCACACGCTGCCAGCGCAGCTCGCCCTCCGTCTCCGTCCCGGCGAGGAGCTGGGCCGCCGCGCGGTAGTCCTGGGTGCGCTGGACCAGCTCCAGGACGTCGAGGAGGTCCTGGTCGGGGCCGGGCATGCGGATGTCCAGCTCCTCCTCGCGCACGAAGCCGTAGTTCGCCGGGTCCGCCGCGTCCGGGTGGTCGGGCGAGACGCGCTCGATCATGCCGCGCCTGCGACGCAGCGCCGGAACCGCCACGAAGCTCAGCAGGAGCAGCGCCATCAGGACCCAGAGAATCTCCATGCCTCAAGCGAACCAGACGCCGCCGACAATTGGCCAACCCCGGCCCGCCCGCCTGTGGAAAACCTCCGGCACGGGCCCCCGCACCTGGGGAAAACCCTCGGCTCCCGGCGCTCACGGGCCACCGTCCGGCGGCGGCGCCCGGCGCGCACTACGCTCAGGACCCATGAGCGACAGGCACATCAGTCAGCACTTCGAGACCCTCGCGATCCATGCGGGCAACACCGCCGATCCCCTCACCGGCGCGGTCGTCCCGCCGATCTACCAGGTCTCGACCTACAAGCAGGACGGCGTCGGCGGTCTGCGTGGCGGCTACGAGTACAGCCGCAGCGCCAACCCCACCAGGACCGCACTGGAGGAGAACCTCGCGGCCCTGGAGGGCGGGCGCCGCGGCCTGGCGTTCGCGTCCGGGCTGGCCGCCGAGGACACCCTGTTGCGTACGCTGCTCGCCCCCGGCGACCACGTCGTCATCCCCAACGACGCGTACGGCGGTACGTTCCGTCTCTTCGCGAAGGTCGTCTCCCGGTGGGGCGTCGAGTGGTCCGTCGCCGACACCAGCGATCCCGCGTCCGTACGAGCCGCCCTCACCCCGAGGACCAAGGCCGTCTGGGTGGAGACCCCCTCCAACCCGCTGCTCGGCATCACCGACATCGCCGCCGTCGCCCAGGTCGCCCACGACGCGGGCGCCCGCCTCGTCGTCGACAACACCTTCGCGACGTCCTACCTCCAGCAGCCGCTGTCGCTCGGCGCGGACGTCGTCGTGCACTCGCTCACCAAGTACATGGGCGGCCACTCGGACGTCGTCGGCGGCGCCCTGATCGTGGCCGACCAGGCGCTCGGCGAGGAGTTGGCGTACCACCAGAACGCGATGGGCGCCGTCGCCGGTCCCTTCGACTCCTGGCTGGTGCTGCGCGGCACCAAGACGCTCGCCGTGCGCATGGACCGGCACAGCGAGAACGCCGCGCGCGTCGCCGACATGCTCACCGGCCACCCGCGCGTGACGCGCGTCCTGTACCCGGGCCTGCCCGAGCACCCCGGTCACGAGATCGCCGCCAAGCAGATGAAGGCGTTCGGCGGCATGGTCTCCTTCCAGGTCACGGGCGGCGAGGAGGCGGCCGTCGAGGTCTGCGACCGTGCCGAGATGTTCACGCTCGGCGAGTCCCTGGGCGGAGTCGAGTCGCTCATCGAGCACCCGGGCCGGATGACGCACGCCTCCGCGGCCGGCTCCGCCCTGGAGGTCCCGGGCGACCTGGTCCGTCTCTCCGTGGGCATCGAGAACGTCGACGACCTGCTGGAGGACCTCCGGCAGGCGCTCGGATAGCACCCGGCCGGCACCGCGCGGACGCCTGCCCGGACGGGCGGCGTCCGCGTCACCAGCCGGTCAGCGGTGGGGTCGTCTGCGACGGCGGCTCCACCCAGGGCCGTGCCCACAGCGCCCACACGGTGAAGGCCACCGCGGCGGCCACGAGCAGCAGCCACAGCAGCCTGCGGGCCGCCGCCCGGCGCCGCCGCAGGTGCCCGCCCCGGCGCACCGCCTCCTCGTACAGGCCGGGCGGCACCGGCGGATGGGTCCGCTCCATGATCCGCCGCACCGCGGCCTCCCGCTCGGGCCGGTTCACCAGCGCCTCCCGTCGCCCCGCCGCCTCATGACGGCGCCACCTTCGGCACCGCCGACGCCCGCTCCCGCGGCGGGTGCAGCAGCGCGGCCGTGGCGCGGTCGCAGATCGCGCGCACCCGTTCCACGGGCAGCCCGAGCAGCGCGGCGGCCTGCTCCTCCGCGACCCCCTCGTACAGCCGCAGGACGACGATCAGCCGCTCCTGGGGCGTGAGCGCCGCCAGCGGGCCCGTCGGATGCGGACGGCTCCGGCCGAGACCGCCGTACCGGTGCCAGATCGTGCGGGCGAAGCGCGTCGCGAGGTACTGCCGCGTGCGGTCGTACGGATCCTCGCCGCGCAGCCGGTTCCAGCACGCGTACGTGTGCGCGAGGGAGAGCGTCAGCAGACGTCGCGCGCGCGGGTTGTCGTCCGGCGCCTCCGCCGTGAGCAGCGTCGCGGCATGCAGCAACCGCCCTGCCGCGCCCGCGACGAACGCCTCGAACTCCCGGGCCCGGCGGGCGCCCTGGGACGTCTGCCGCTCTCGCACCGCAACTCCCCGCCGGATCTCCCCGCCTGGGGGCCCCGCGCACGCGATCGGTCACCCGTACGACACAGGACCCGGTCTCATATGAGGACAGTGGCGGCCCCAGGTCAAGGGCCGGGGCCCACGGGACGGCCGGGACGGGGACCCGAGGACGGCCGAGGCGGCGACCCGGGGCGGGCGCGGGAGAGCGGGCGGGACGCCGGTGGGGAGGGGAAGGAAGGCCGGCGAGGGGGGCCTCAGGAGGCCGGCGGGGTCTCCGGCGCGGGCATTCCGGGGACGGCCATCCGGGCGGACAGGGCGGTGTTGAAGCGCGTGAGGAGCGCGCAGAACGCCTCGCGCTCCTCGGGTGCCCAGTCGTGTGTCAGCTCGGCCATCAGCTGACGCCGAGAGGAGCGCACCTCCTCCAGCCGGGCCAGCCCGCGCGGGGACAGCTGGAGCACCACCGCGCGCCCGTCCTCCGGGTGCGAGGTGCGCTTGACGAGGCCGGTGTCGACCAGCGGAGCCACCTGCCGGGTGACCGTCGACGAGTCGATCCCCATGCTCGCGGCCAGCGCCTTGACGCCCATTGGGCCTTCCTTGTCGAGGCGGTTGAGCAGCAGGTACGCGGCGCGGTCCATGGAGTTGCGCACCTGCCCCACACCGCCGAGCCGGGTCTGTTCGGCACGGCGGGCGAACACCGCCACCTCGTGCTGCATCGCGTCGAGGAGACCGGTGTCACCGACGGTCGTCATGTCCATCGACATTTCAGGTGTTGTGGGCATGGACGGAGGCTCACTTCATCGAAGAGTGCTGGGTTGGGGGACAGGGTACGCGGCCGGGCGGCGGGCCGTACCGGCGCTGCGCAAACCGGTCTCGGAGCTTGGTCACAACAGCTGCGCGCAAGCGTGAACTGCGAGACTGGGGCCATGAGCTACAGCACGGCCGGTTCCGCGTGGCCCGTCACCCTCGACGACGTGCGCGGCGCACAGAAGATGCTCTCGGGCGTGGCCCGTACGACGGCACTGGAGGGCAGCAGGCACCTCTCCCAGCTGGTCGGCGCCCCGGTGCACCTCAAGTGCGAGAACCTCCAGCGGACCGGCTCGTTCAAGCTGCGCGGCGCGTACGTGCGCATCGCCGGGCTGCTGCCCGAGGAGCGCGCCGCCGGCGTGGTCGCGGCCAGCGCGGGCAACCACGCGCAGGGCGTCGCGCTGGCCTCGGCGCTGCTCGGCGTGCACGCCACGGTGTTCATGCCGTGCGGCGCCCCGCTGCCGAAGATCAGCGCCACCCGGGAGTACGGCGCCGAGGTGCGGCTGCACGGCCAGGTGGTCGACGAGACGCTGGCCGCCGCGCAGGAGTACGCGGAGCGGACCGGCGCCGTGTTCATCCACCCCTTCGACCACCCCGACGTCATCGCCGGGCAGGGCACGGTCGGCCTGGAGATCCTGGAGCAGTGCCCGGAGGTGGGCACGGTCGTCGTCGGCATCGGCGGCGGCGGGCTCGCCGCCGGGATAGCGGTCGCCGTGAAGTCGATCCGGCCCGACGTGCGCATCGTGGGCGTGCAGGCGGAGGGCTCGGCCGCCTATCCGCCCTCGCTGGCCGCCGGCCGGCCCGTGGCGATCGGGAACCCGGTGACCATGGCCGACGGCATCAAGGTCGGACGGCCCGGCGACGTGCCGTTCCGGATCGTCGCCGAGCTGGTCGACGAGGTCCGCACGGTCGGCGAGGACGAGCTGTCCGCCGCGCTGCTGCTCTGCCTGGAGCGGGCCAAGCTGGTCGTCGAACCGGCCGGCGCGAGCCCGGTCGCCGCGCTGCTGAGCGACCCGCGCTCCTTCCCCGGCCCGGTCGTCGCCGTGCTGTCCGGCGGCAACGTCGACCCGGTGCTGCTCCAGCGGGTCCTGCGGCACGGCATGTCCGCGCAGGGCCGCTACCTGGCCGTCACGCTGCGCCTGACCGACCGGCCCGGTGCCCTCGCCACGCTCCTCGGGGTGCTGTCGGAGGCCGACGCCAACGTCCTCGACGTGAGCCACGTGCGGACCGACCCGCGGCTCGGGCTCTCCGAGGCGGAGGTGGAGCTGCACCTGGAGACGAAGGGCCCGGCCCACTGCGCGGAGGTCGGCGACGCCCTGCGCGAGGCGGGATACACGGTCATCGACTGAGCCCCGGCCCCGCCGCCCGCCGCCGCGTCGCAGTCCGCACAGTCCGCACAGTCCGCACAGCTCGCACAGCCCGTTCAGCCCTCACGGCCCCGGCCGACGTCACCGTCGGCCGGGGCCGCAGTCGTGCGCGTCACTCGTTCGGGTCGGCTTCGGGAGAGGACCGTTGAGAGACGCGATACATCGCGTTATGGTGTGTTGTGCGGACGCCTCCGGGAGTCCGAAGTACGGAAAACCGCGGGCGGAACAGAACGTACGAACCTAGCCTTTCCGAAGAATCCCCGACGACGTGGAGACTCACATGCCAGGCGCCATCTATGCCGAAGGCCTGGTCAAGACCTTCGGCGACGTAAAGGCACTGGACGGCGTCGACCTCGATGTCCCCGAGGGCACGGTCCTCGGACTGCTCGGGCCGAACGGCGCCGGCAAGACGACGACGGTCCGCTGTCTGACGACCCTGCTGCGGCCCGACAGCGGCAAGGCCGTCGTCGCGGGCGTGGACGTCCTCGCGCACCCGGACACCGTGCGCCGTTCCATCGGACTGTCCGGCCAGTTCGCCGCGGTCGACGAATACCTCACCGGCCGGGAGAACCTCCAGATGGTCGGCCGGCTCTACCAGATGAGCGCGAGAGCGGCGAAGACCCGTGCGCAGGAGCTGCTGGAGCAGTTCCACCTCACCGACGCCGCCGACCGCACCGCCAAGACCTACTCCGGCGGCATGCGCCGCCGCCTCGACCTCGCCGCCGCCCTGGTGGTCTCGCCGCCCGTGATGTTCATGGACGAGCCGACCACCGGCCTCGACCCCCGCAACCGCCAGCAGCTCTGGGAGGTCATCAAGCAACTGGTCTCCGGGGGCACGACGCTGCTGCTCACCACGCAGTATCTGGAGGAGGCCGACCACCTCGCCCACGACATCGCGGTCGTCGACCAGGGCCGGGTCATCGCCAAGGGCACCTCCGACCAGCTCAAGGCCCGCACCGGCGGCGAGCGCATCGAGGTCGTCGTGCACGAGCGCGAGCACATCCCGGCCGCCGCCGAGGTGCTGCGTGGCTTCGGCAAGGGCGAGACCACCGTCGAGGAGCACACCCGCAAGCTCACGGTGCCCGTCACCGGCGGCGCCAAGCTGCTCGCCGAGGTCATCCGCGAACTCGACACCCGCGGCATCGAGATGGACGACGTCGGGCTGCGCCGGCCCACCCTCGACGACGTCTTCCTGTCCCTGACCGGCCATGTCGCCGAGAGCGGACCCCAGGACGACACCGCCGGCAGAGGCGGCGGGAAGAGCCGCGGCGACAGCCGCAAGGAGGCCGTGAAATGAGCGCCGTCACCGATGCCGCGCGGGTCGCGGCCCCCGTCAACCCCGTCAGCGGACTGATCCGCGACTCGCTGATCGTCGCCAAGCGCAATCTGATCCGCATGTCCCGCATCCCGGAGGTGGTCATCTTCGGGATCATCCAGCCGATCATGTTCGTGGTGCTGTTCACCTATGTGTTCGGCGGCTCCATGCAGATCGGCGCGAGCACCAGCGCGACCGACTACAAGAACTTCCTCATGGCCGGCATCTTCGCGCAGACCGTCACGTTCGCCACCGCGGGCGCCGGCGCGGGCATCGCCGACGACATGCACAAGGGCCTCATCGACCGCTTCCGCTCGCTGCCCATGGCGCGTGGCGCGGTCCTCACCGGGCGCACGCTCGCCGACCTCGTCCAGACGGCGCTGACCCTGCTCGTCCTCGCCGTCGTCGCCCTCCTGGTCGGCTGGCGCGTCGGGTCGGACGGCAGCACCAACGCCCTCAAGGTGCTCGGCGCCTTCGGCCTGCTGCTCCTGCTGGGGTACGCGTTCACCTGGATCGGCGCCCTGATCGGCCTGTCCGTGAGCACCCCGGAGGCGGCCACCTCGGGCGGGCTGATCTGGCTCTTCCCGGTGACCTTCATCTCCAATGCGTTCGTCGACACCAGCCACATGACCCCGTGGCTGCGGCACATCGCGGAGTGGAATCCGTTCAGCGCCACCGTCCAGGCGGCCAGGGTCCTGTTCGCCAACCCGGGCCAGTCCCAGTCGGGCGCCTGGCCCATGCAGCACCCGGTCTGGGCGTCACTGATCTACTCGGCCCTGATCATCGTCGTCTTCCGGACCCTCGCGGTGCGCAAGTACCGCTCGGCCACCGCCTGACCCGGCGACGGCGACGGCGACAGGGCGAGGGCGGGGGTAGGGGTGGGGCCGGCCGTACCGACCCCCGACATGGCAAGGCCCCCGGTGTCGGCGGGACACCGGGGGCACGCCGAAAGCGGGGGCCCGGAAGGGCCCCGGGCGATGGGAGGGGGCTCAGCCGGAGTAGGGCTCGGCCTTGAGGATCTTCACGGACGCCTTCTTGCCGTTCGGCAGCTCGTACTCCGCGTCCTCGCCGACCTTGTGGCCGATCACGCCGGAGCCCAGCGGGGACTGCGGGGAGTACGTCTCGACGTCGGCGCTCGCGTACTCGCGCGAGGCGAGCAGGAACGTCATGGTGTCGTCCTCGTCACCGTCGAAGGCGATCGTCACGACCATGCCGGGGGCCACGGCACCGTCCGCGGAGGTCGGCGCCTCTCCGACCTTGGCGTTCTCCAGGAGCTGGGTCAGCTGGCGCACACGGAGCTCCTGCTTGCCCTGCTCCTCCTTGGCCGCGTGATACCCGCCGTTCTCGCGCAGGTCGCCCTCCTCGCGCGCGGCCGCGATCTTGGCGGCGATCTCCGTGCGCGCGGGACCAGACAGGTACTCCAGCTCGGCCTTGAGCTGGTTGTACGCCTCCTGGGTCAGCCAGGTGACGTTCTCGCTGGTCTGGGTCACAGGTGCTCCTCGTCGGTACTGGGAATACAAAGCATCGCCCTACCCAGAAGAATGTTCCTTCACGGATGGGCGAAACCACGAGCCTAACAATTCAGCGGCCAAAGGGGGAGGACATAAGCCATCAGAAATACGTCGGCCCAGGTCAGCGCCGTGTGTTGGGGGTGGTGTCAGCCGGCGTGGCAGCCCAGCAGCTCGGCCGTGGTGCCCTTGGCCGTCGTACGGAGCGTGACGACCTTGTCGATGCGGGTGGCCGGGCCGGTGAAGCGGAAGTCCGCGCGGCCCACCTCGGTGCCGTCGGCGGCCTGGGAGCGGACGGTGCAGTAGCCGTCCTTGCCGGCGTCCTTGTGGACCTCCAGATGCACGTCCACCGCGTCGTCCGACGCCTTGAAGGCGATCACCTGCGCGCTGATCTCGCTCTGGGCGACGTAGTGGTAGGCGAAGTAGCCGACCAGTGCCAGCAGGGCGGCGCCGAGGACGATCGCTGCGATCCTGAGTCTGTGGTCCGCACGCTCGTCCGAGGAACGGCCGTAGCGGCCCTCGGGCAGCCGCGTGCTCGCCGTACTCATGATCGTCCTCTCGGCCGGAGCGGGACGAACGTCCCGAAAGGGTCCTCCGGGCCGGACCCCGGAATTATTCGCCCCACGATTCGGTCACTATAGAAGCCGCCGATAGCACCCCAGAACACCGGGGCGCCGACTGACTGAGGATTGAGTCTTGACTGACCAGCTGCGACTGATGGCCGTTCACGCGCACCCCGACGACGAATCGAGCAAGGGCGCGGCCACCATGGCGAAGTACGTGTCGGAGGGGGTGGACGTGCTGGTCGTGACCTGCACGGGCGGGGAGCGCGGCTCCATCCTCAACCCCAAGCTCCAGGGCGACACGTACATCGAGGAGCACATCCACGAGGTACGCAAGAAGGAGATGGACGAGGCCCGCGAGATCCTCGGCGTCAAGCAGGAGTGGCTCGGCTTCGTCGACTCCGGATTGCCCGAGGGCGACCCGCTGCCGCCGCTGCCCGAGGGCTGCTTCGCCCTGGAGGACGTCGACAAGGCGGCCGGCGAGCTGGTGAAGCAGATCCGCTCGTTCCGCCCCCAGGTGATCACCACCTACGACGAGAACGGCGGTTACCCGCACCCCGACCACATCATGACCCACAAGATCACGATGGTGGCGTTCGAGGGCGCGGCGGACGCCGAGAAGTACCCCGAGCCCGAGTACGGCCCGGTCTTCCAGCCGCAGAAGCTCTACTACAACCAGGGCTTCAACCGCCCCCGCACCGAGGCACTGCACAACGCCATGCTGGAGCGCGGCCTGGAGTCGCCGTACGGGGACTGGCTCAAGCGCTGGAGCGAGTTCGAGCGTGTCGAGCGCACCCTCACCACCCACGTGCCCTGCGCCGACTTCTTCGAGATCCGTGACAAGGCGCTGATCGCGCACGCCACCCAGATCGACCCCGACGGCGGCTGGTTCCGGGTTCCGATGGAGCTCCAGAAGGAGGTCTGGCCCACCGAGGAGTACGAGCTCGCGAAGTCCCTCGTTGATACCTCCCTCCCCGAGGACGACCTCTTTGCGGGCATCCGCGACAATGCCTGACATGAGCGCGAGCCTGGCACTGACGCACCTCGTCCCCCTCGCCAAGGAGGTGGACGAGAACAAGGTCACCCCCGGTGTCCTCGGTTTCATCGTCTTCGCGGTGATGGCCCTGGCGGTGTGGGGGCTGATGAAGTCCATGAACAAGCACATGCAGAAGGTCGACTTCAAGGAACCCGACACGGACGGCGCGGCAGAGCCCGCCGACCGTGTCGAGCCGCAGAAGCGCTGACCCGCCCGCCGCGCCCGTGCCCGCCGGTGCCGGTCACCCCGGCACCGCCGACGTCACGGCGCGGTAGGCGTCCCGGCGCGGTCGGCGTCGGCGTCGGCGTCACCACGCTGCCACCCTCACCGCGCCGCCACCGCCACGCCCATCACCTCGCGGGAGTGACGGTTCGGAACCATGCCCAGGCGCCACGCCTGCCAGCCCGCCTCCAGATCCACCCCGCGTTCGAGGAGCAGACGGTACGCCGCGACGTACTCGTCCAGCTTCTCGTCGCGGGTCGGATGAGAGTCCCGGGCCAGCTGCGCCAGGTCCTCCGCGGCGACCGCGGCGCCGACCTCCGTCCCGCCGGGCGCGGCGTACGGCAGCAGGGTGCAGCGCAGGAAGCGCGCCCAGTCCTCACCCCGTCGGTCGCCGTACCCGGTGAACAGGCCGATCGCCTCGTCGCACAGTGCCAGCGCCTGCTGGGTGCGGGTGTTGCCCGCGTCCACCACCGCCAGCTCCAGGCAGGTCCACGCCTCGCCGTGGGCGACCCCGATGCGCTGGAAGTCCGCGCGGGCGTCGACCAGGAGCTGCCGGGCGAACCCGGAGTTGCGCAGCGAGCCGGTCTGCGCCGCGCGCTGGTCGCGGGTGACGCGGGCCGAGTGGTGCCGGGCGCAGGCCAGGCCGTAGACGTCCCGCATCCGCGAGAACATCGTCCGCGCCCGCTCCAGTTCGCGCACCGCCCGGTCCAGGTCGCCCGTCTCCTCCAGGGCCTGCCCCAGGTAGTACAGCGTCCACGCCTCGCCGCGCGCGTCCTCGTTGTCCCGGTGCCGGGCCGCCGCGCGGCGCAGTCCGTCGACCGCCGGTGACGCGTCGCCGTCCACCAGCCGGGCCCGGGCCAGCTGGGTCAGCGCCCATGCCTCGCCGCGTGCGTCGTGGGTGAGGCTGTAGCGCTCCAGGGCGGCGTTCAGCTCCGTCTGCGCGCGCGGTACGTCGCCCATGCGCAGCGCGAGCTGCCCGAGCTGGTAGTGGGCCCATGCCTCGCCGTGCACCGAGCCGCCCTCGTGGTGCAGGACCAGGGAGCGCTCCAGCAGGTCCAGCGCCTCCGCCAGCCGGGACCTGTCGCGCTGGACGGCCGCGAGCGCGTGCATCGTCCAGGCGCGGTCCGTCGCCAGCTCCGGCGCCGCCTGGAGGTCCAGCGCCTCCTGGAGCCTGGCCGCGGCCTCGGTGAGCTGGCCCTGGTGGTGCAGGGTGATGCCCAGCGAGCACAGGGCACGCGCGGCGCCCGCGTCGTGCTGCGCCTGCCGGTACAGGTCCACGACGGAGGACAGCGTCGTACGGGCCTTGTCCAGCTCGCCCAGCTGCCGGGCCGCGATGCCCGTGCGCCACTGCACCGAACGCACCAGCAGCCCCTCGTCGACCGCCTGCGCCAGCTCGCTGATCTCACCGAGCCGGTAGAGGTCGCCGCGCAGCAGGCAGTAGTCGCACAGCGCGCCCAGCAGGTTCTGCACCGCGCCCCGGTCCACGCCCTCGGCCTGCCGCAGGGCCGCCGTGATGAAGCTGGACTCGTCGTCCAGCCAGCGCAGCGCCTCGTCCAGCGAGGTGAAGCCGTGCGGGCTGAAGCGGTCCGAGCGGGTGGACATGTTGCCGTCGACCAGGCGCAGCACCGAGTCGGCCAGCTCGCCGTAGTTCACGATCAGCCGCTCCTGCGCGGCCGTGCGCCCGGCGGGTTCCTCCTCGTCGAGCAGCCGGGCCTGCGCGAAGGCGCGGACGAGGTCGTGCAGTCGGTAGCGGCTGCCGCGGACGTGGTCGACGAGGCCCGCGCGGGCGAGCGCCACCAGCAGCCGGCTCGCCTCCGTCTCGTCCGTGCCCAGCAGGGCAGCCGCCGCCCCCACCCCGAGCGAGGCGCGCCCGGCCAGCGCCAGCCTGCGCAGCAGTCGGCGGGCGGGCTTCGACTGGTCGGTGTAGCGCAGCCACAGGGCCCGTTCGACGGGCTCGACCGGGCCGTAGGCGCTCAGGTCGGCGGCCAGGGCGCGCGGGGACCGGGAGCCGATCGACGAGCCCGCGATCCGCAGCGCCAGCGGCAGCCCGCCGCACAACTCCCGGACGCGGTCGCTGGATTCGGCGTCGTACGGGTCGGACGCGTCCTCGGCCGTTGCGCCCAGCAGTTCCTCCGCGCCCGCCGCGTCCAGGGGCTCCACGGGGAGCCGGTGCACCCAGGCCGGCAGGTCCGCGGGCAGGTCGAGCGGGGTGCGGGCGGTCACCAGGACCAGGCTGTCGGAGCGCTCGGGCACCAGGGCGCGGACCTGCTCGGGGTCCGAGGCGTCGTCGAGCACGATCGTCACCGGCAGTCCGGTCAGCTGCTGGTGGTACAGCTCGCCGAGCCGTCTGACCTGCTGGTCGGGGGAGGAGCGCTCACGGAACAGGAGCTGTTCGCGGGGTGCGCCGAGCCGGTTGAGCAGGTGCAGCAGGGCGTCGCGCGTGGGCAGCGGTGGCTCCTCCCGGCTGCCGCCGCGCAGATCGACGACGACCGCGCCGCGGAAGTGGTCCCGCAGCTCGTGCGCGGCGCGGACGGCGAGGGCGGTGCGCCCTGAGCCGGGTTCGCCGTGCAGCACGACGACCGTCGGCCGGGTCTCCGTGGTCGCGCGCGCGGACTGCGCCCACTGCCTGATGCGGGCCAGCTCCTGTCGGCGGCCCGCGAACGGGCCGTCCGTCTCGGGGAGTTGGTTGAAGGACTGCTCCAGGACCGTGCGCCTGCGGGCCGCCGCGCTCTTGTCCGAGCCGCGCAGCCGGGGGGCCGCCTTCTTCGGGCCGGTGGACGCGCTGAGCACCCGCTGCTGGTCCAGGAACGGGCGGATGCCGCGCACCTCCAGGGCCGTCAGCCACTGGAGCCGCAGCTGCTCGGGGCCGCCGGGCTGGCCCACCGCGCCGGCGCGGTGGTGGGCGGCGGGCAGATGGGAGCCGGCCACCTTCACCACCGTCGCGGCGGCGCCGACCACGCCGACGGCGACGCCCGCGCCGAGCGCCGTGGCCGCGCCGGTGCCCAGCGAGAGGTCGGCGACCGTGGCGGCGACGGCGGCGACCCCCGCCACCAGCAGGGGAGTTCCGGCGCCCTCCTTCGCGTAGCGCTGGGCGAACGTCAGCCGGCCGGCCTCGGACTCGTCCAGGGCGCGGGTGTACGCCGTGTACTCCTCGGCGGCGGTCTCGGCCAGGGAGTCCAGCGCGCCGCGTGCCCGCGCGAGCAGCGCCTGGCCGTCGGTGCGCCCGCCGGAGCGGCGTACCTCCTCCTCCACGGCCCGGACCACCATTCGTTCGGCCTCCACCCGATGGCCGTCCCGCATGTCACGTCCCCCTCCCGCGCCAACTCCGTTGCCTATGAGTGTCCTTCGCCCGCCGGTCCAGCGCGAGGGTGCGTCGATCACCGGAGCGCACGCTTTTCCTTCCGGGACCGGCCCTTGCGCCCGCGCCGTGTCCGGCGGAGCCACGCCCGGTGGGGTCGTGGTTGCCGGTGGTGCGGGCCACCGTGGGAGAGTGGAACGGTGAACCGACTGGCGCATGAGACCTCCCCGTACCTCCTCCAGCACGCCGACAACCCCGTCGACTGGTGGCCGTGGTCGGCCGAGGCGTTCGACGCGGCGCGGAAGGCGGGCAAGCCCGTCCTGCTGAGCGTCGGGTACGCGAGCTGCCACTGGTGTCACGTCATGGCGCACGAGTCCTTCGAGGACCGGGCCACCGCCGACTACCTGAACGAGCACTTCGTCAGCGTCAAGGTCGACCGGGAGGAACGGCCCGACGTGGACGCCGTCTACATGGAGGCCGTGCAGGCCGCCACCGGGCAGGGCGGCTGGCCCATGACGGTGTTCCTGACGCCCGACGGCGAGCCCTTCTACTTCGGGACGTACTTCCCGCCCGCGCCCCGGCACGGCATGCCCTCCTTCCGGCAGGTGCTGGAGGGGGTGCGGCAGGCGTGGAGCGAGCGGCGGGACGAGGTGACCGAGGTCGCCGGGAAGATCGTGCGGGACCTCGCCGAGCGGGAGATCGACTACGGCATCGCGGAGCTGCCCGGCGAGGAGGAGCTCGCGCAGGCCCTGCTCGGGCTGACCCGTGAGTACGACCCGCAGCGCGGCGGTTTCGGCGGGGCGCCGAAGTTCCCGCCGTCCATGGTCCTGGAGTTCCTGCTCAGGCATCACGCGCGGACCGGTTCCGAGGGCGCGTTGCAGATGGCCCTGGACACCTGTGAGCGCATGGCGCGCGGCGGGATCCACGACCAGCTCGGCGGCGGCTTCGCCCGCTACTCGGTGGACCGCGACTGGACGGTCCCGCACTTCGAGAAGATGCTCTACGACAACGCCCTGCTGTGCCGGGTGTACGCGCATCTGTGGCGGGCCACCGGCTCGGACCTGGCCCGGCGCGTGGCGCTGGACACCGCGGACTTCATGGTGCGCGAACTGCGCACGGCCGAGGGCGGGTTCGCCTCCGCGCTGGACGCCGACAGCGACGACGGGAAGGGCGCGCACGTCGAGGGCGCGTACTACGTGTGGACGCCCGAGGAGTTCCGTGACGTCCTCGGGGAGGACGCCGAACTCGCCGCGCAGCACTTCGGGGTGACCGAGGAGGGCACCTTCGAGCACGGGCAGTCCGTTCTCCAACTGCCGCAGGACGAGGGCGTGTTCGACGCGGAGAAGATCGAGTCCGTCAGGAGCAGGCTGCTGGCCCGGCGCGCCGGGAGGCCCGCGCCCGGCCGGGACGACAAGGTGGTCGCCGCCTGGAACGGGCTGGCGATCGCCGCGCTCGCCGAGACCGGCGCCTACTTCGACCGCCCCGACCTGGTCGAGGCCGCGGTCGGCGCCGCCGACCTCCTCGTACGGCTGCACCTCGACGAGCGCGCGCACCTGACCCGTACCAGCCGGGACGGCCGGGCCGGGAGCAACACGGGGGTGCTGGAGGACTACGGAGACGTCGCCGAGGGCTTCCTCGCGCTGGCGTCCGTGACCGGCGAGGGCGTGTGGCTGGAGTTCGCCGGACTGCTCCTCGACCACGTGCTCACCCGGTTCACCGACCCCGCCACGGGCGCCCTGTTCGACACCGCCTCCGACGCCGAGCGGTTGATCAGACGGCCCCAGGACCCCACCGACAACGCCGTGCCCTCCGGCTGGACCGCCGCGGCGAACGCGCTGCTGAGCTATGCCGCCCACACCGGTTCCGAGCCCCATCGTGCCGCCGCGGAGCGGGCGTTGGGCGTGGTGAAGGCGCTCGGTCCGCGGGTCCCGCGGTTCATCGGCTGGGGACTCGCCGCGGCGGAGGCCCTGCTGGACGGCCCGCGGGAGGTGGCGGTCGTCGGCCCGGACCTGTCCGACGCGGCGACAAGTGCCTTGCACCGCACGGCACTTCTGGGTACCTCGCCCGGCGCGGTGGTGGCGGCCGGCAGCGTCGGGAGCGACGAGTTCCCGCTCCTCGCCGACCGGCCCCTCGTCGACGACGCGGCAGCGGCGTACGTCTGCCGTAACTTCACGTGCGACGCCCCGACGACGGACCCGGAGCGGCTGCGCACCGCGCTGAGCGGCAGGAACGCCTGACGGGCGGGGCGTTCGGGGTGCCGGAATTGGGCAGGTGTTCGGGTACGTCCCGCTAGCAGCACCGGCGTGACGAAACACGGTATTTATCGGAACAGTCCCCGGACTTCACAGATCCCTCCTAGTCTCTCCACAGCAGCGCGACAGGCGTGATCCGCCGTCGCGTCCGGGGGTAATGGGGATCTGGGGGGATCTTTTTGCTGACGTCTGTCTTCATCGCTGCCGTTTCACTGGCACTGTTCTGGATGGCGGCCTTCACCCTGTGGTGGCAGATGCACGCGTGGCGCACGCCCGAGGTGCTCGCCTCCACCCGGTTCGGCAGACCCGACGGCGACGCCCACGTGTCGTTCTCGCTGCTCCTGCCCGCGCGGCACGAGCAGGCCGTCCTCGACCACACCGTCCAGCGGCTGCTGGAGTCCACGCACACCGACTTCGAGATCATCGTGATCGTGGGGCACGACGACCCCGGGACCACGGCCGTGGCCGAACAGGCCGCCGCGCGCGACCCACGGGTACGGGTCGTCGTCGACACCCACGAGAAGAAGAACAAGCCGAAGGCCATGAACACGGCGCTGCCGCACTGCCGCGGCGACGTCGTCGGGGTCTTCGACGCCGAGGACCAGGTCCATCCCGAACTGCTGTCCCACGTCGACCACGCGTTCCGCACCACCGGCGCGGACGTCGTCCAGGGCGGCGTCCAGCTGATCAACTTCCACTCCAGCTGGTACAGCCTGCGCAACTGCCTGGAGTACTTCTTCTGGTTCCGCTCCCGGCTGCACCTGCACGCGCAGAAGGGGTTCATCCCGCTCGGCGGCAACACCGTCTTCGTCCGCACCGGTGTGCTGCGCGAGGCCGGCGGCTGGGACCCCCACTGCCTCGCCGAGGACTGCGACCTGGGCGTACGCCTGTCCAGCGTCGGCAAGAAGGTCGTCGTCGCCTACGACTCCGACATGGTCACCCGCGAGGAGACCCCCGGCAGCCTGATGTCGCTGCTCAAGCAGCGCACCCGCTGGAACCAGGGCTTCCTCCAGGTGTACCGGAAGAAGGACTGGAAGCAGCTGCCGGGCTTCGGACAGCGCCTGCTCGCCCGCTACACCCTGATGACACCGTTCCTCCAGGCGTTCTCCGGCGTGATCATCCCGCTCAACGCGGCCGTCGCGCTCTTCCTCGACGTGCCCGTCTCGGTCGCCTTCCTCACCTTCCTGCCCCTGGTCACCGCCGCCGTCACCTTTGTGTTCGAGGTGGTCGGGCTGCACGACTTCGGCAAGCAGTACGGGCTCCGGGTCCGCTTCGCGCACTACGTGAAGCTCATAGTGGGCGGGCCCTTCTACCAGGTCCTGCTCGCGGGGGCCGCCGTGCGCGCCGTGTGGCGCGAGCAGCGCGGCCGCAACGACTGGGAGCTGACCACGCACGTCGGCGCGCACCTCACCACGGCCGAGCCCCTCCGAGAGGACGTCCCTGCGTGACCTCCACCCTTCCCGCGGTGACCGGTCCGAAGGTCCCCGCGCCGGACACAGCTGTCCCGAAAACGCGTTCGACGGGTCGAACAAGCCTGTTAACACGCCTGCGTCCCGCCCGCCGCGACCTCCTGCTCTGCGGTGCCCTGCTCGTCCTCGTCCTGTTGGTGCAGGGCTGGAACATCACCGCCTACCCGGCCCTCAGCGACGACGAGGGCACCTACCTCGCCCAGGCCTGGGCCGTCCAGGAGGGCCGGGGCCTCGCCCACTACACCTACTGGTACGACCACCCGCCGCTCGGCTGGATCCAGATAGCCCTGCTCACCTGGATACCGTCCGCCCTCGACCCCGGCACGATGACCGTCGCCACCATGCGCTGCGCGATGCTCGTGGTCAGCGGCGTCAGCGCGGTCCTCGTGTACGTGCTGGGCCGACGGCTGTCCCTGGCGCCCTGGGCGGCGGGGCTCGGTCTGGTCCTGTTCGGGCTCTCGCCGCTGTCGGTCGTCCTCCAGCGCGAGATCTTCCTCGACAACATCGCCGTGATGTGGCTGCTCGTCGCGTTCTGCCTGGCCGCCTCCCCGAGCCGGCACCTCTGGCACCACTTCGGCGCCGGGCTCTCCGCGGCGGCGGCCGTGCTCACCAAGGAGACGATGCTCGTCGTCCTGCCCGCCCTGTTCGTCACCATGTGGCGGCACAGCCACCGCGACACCCGCAAGTTCGCGCTCACCGGCGCCGTCACCGCCTGCGCCCTGATCGGCTTCTCGTACCCGCTGTTCGCCCTGCTCAAGGGCGAACTGCTGCCCGGCAGCGGCCACGTCTCGCTCTGGGACGGCATCACCTACCAGATGTCCAGGCCGGGTTCGGGCTTCCTCCTCGACACCTCGTCCGGCTCGTACGGCGTGCTCCACTCCTGGCTCTACTACGACCGGGTCCTGCCCCTCGGCGGCCTCGCGGCGGCGCTGCTGCTCCTCGCCGCACGGCGCTGGTCGGTCACCGCCCGCGCCTTCACCGGACCCGCCCTGACCGTCGCGGTGCTGGCCGCCGTGGCGATGCGCCCGGACGGCTATCTGCCCGCCATGTACATCATCGGCGCGCTGCCCTTCCTCGCGCTGGTCCTCGCCGCGGCGACCGCCTCCGTCTCCCACGCCGTGCTGCGCCGGCGGCGGGCCGAGGGGGAGCGGCGGGCGCTCACCGGCGGCCGGTACGCGCTCGCCGCGGTGCTCGCCCTCGCCGCCGGCGCCTACGTCGTACCGCGCTGGTACGACGGTGACCGCACCGCCGTCACCGTCGACGCCAACAAGCCCTACCGGCAGGCGTCCGCCTGGCTCGGCACCCGGGTGGACGACCCGGCGGGCACCCGGGTGCTGGTCGACGACGCGCTCTGGCTCGACCTGGTGCACGCCGGATACCGGCCCGGACTCGGCGCCATCTGGTTCTACAAGGCGGATCTCGACCCCGCCGTGTCCAGGACCATGCCGCACGGCTGGCGGGACCTCGACTACGTCGTCGCCTCGCCGACGGTACGGCGCGACGCGCGCGACCTGCCCAACGTCAGGGCCGCGATCCAGCACTCGGCGCCGGTGGCCGTCTTCGGCACCGGCGACGACCGCATCGAGATCCGGCAGATCCGCACCGCCCCCGAGGGAGGCCGGCGATGAGCAGTCACGAGTACACCGTCCCGGACGAGCTGGGCGACCCGGTCGCGCGGGCCGCCGAGGTCCCCGAGCCCGGCGCCGTCACCATCGTCGTCCCCACCTTCAACGAGTCGGCGAACGTACGGCAGTTGCTGCACCGCATCACCGAGTCCGTGCCCGCCCGGCTGCCCTGCGAGGTCGTCTTCGTGGACGACTCCACCGACGACACCCCCGACGTCATCCGCGAGGCCGCCCAGGACTGCCCCTTCCCGGTGGCCGTGCTGCACCGTGACGAACCGGCCGGCGGACTCGGCGGGGCCGTCGTCGAGGGGCTGCGCGCGGCAGGCTCGGAGTGGATCGTCGTCATGGACGGCGACTGCCAGCACCCGCCGTCCCTGGTACCGGAGTTGGTGGCGACCGGCGAGCGGGCCGGCGCAGGGCTCGTCGTCGCATCCCGCTACACCGAGGGCGGCAGCAGGGCCGGGCTCGCGGGCAGTTACCGCGTGGCCGTCTCGCGCGGCGCGACCTGGCTCGCCAAGTCCCTGTTCCCGCGCAGGCTGCGCGGCATCAGCGACCCGATGAGCGGCTTCTTCGCCATCCGGCGCAGCGCCGTCACCGCCGACACGCTGAAGCCCCTCGGCTACAAGATCCTCCTCGAACTCGCCGTCCGCGGCAGGCCCCGGCGGGTCGCCGAGGTGCCGTTCGTCTTCCAGGAGCGGTTCGCCGGCGAGTCCAAGTCGACCGCCGCGGAGGGCCTGCGCTTCCTGCGCCACCTCGCCGGGCTGCGCACCGCCTCGCCGGTGGCCCGCATGGTCGCGTTCGGGTTGATCGGCGCCTCCGGGTTCCTGCCCAACCTCGCCGGACTGTGGGCCCTGACCGTGCTCGGCATGCACTACGTGCCCGCCGAGATCCTCGCCAACCAGTTCGGTGTCGCCTGGAACTTCCTGCTCATCGAGCACCTGCTGTTTCGCGAGCGGCGCCGGCACCGCCGCTGGTGGGACCGCGCCGGCCGGTTCGCGCTGCTCGCCAACGCGGACCTGGTGCTGCGCATCCCGCTGATCGCCCTGTTCGTCCACCGGTTCGGGCTCGGTGCCCTGTCCGCCACCGCGCTCGCCCTGGTGACGACGTTCGTCCTGCGCTTCGCCGGGACCGAGGCGCTGGTCTACCTCCCGCGCCGCCGTGCGGCGGAGCGCGACACTGCACCAAGGAGAGCCGCGTGAACCGACGTCGCAGACGAACCGCGCTGGTCGGGGTGGGCGCCCTGACCGCCGGTCTGCTCCTCAACTCACCCCAGTCCGCCGAGGCCGCCAACCTGGTCGGGAACGCCGGCTTCGAGACCGCCGGGCCGGGCGACATGCCGTACTGCTGGGAGAAGTCCGGCTGGGGCGACAACGACTTCGCCTTCGAGACCACCGCCGACGCCCACTCCGGGGCCAGGGCCATGAAGGTCACGCTCACCCGCCGCGTCGACGGCGACCGCAAGGCGCTGATCACGGAGTCGGCGGAGTGCGCGCCCGCGGTGTCGGCGGGCAAGCAGTACGACCTGTCGCTCTGGTACAGGTCGACCACGCCCGACGCGGCGCTCACCCTGTTCCGGCACGACACCACGGCCGGCTGGCAGTACTGGACCGACCTCAAGACCCTGGACCTGGCGGCGGGCTGGACCGAGGCGAGCGTCCGCACGCCCGAGGTCCCGGCCGGCACCGACCGCATCACGTGGGGCGTCTCGGTGTACGGCACCGGCTCGGCGACCACCGACGACTACACCATGGAGCAGGTCCCCGACACGCTCCCGCCCGCGGCCTGCACCGGCACGGACGACCAGTGCGCCGACGGCAGTTGGTCGGTACTGCCGACGCAGAACCCGGTCCGCTCCATGCACTCCGTCGTTCTCAACAACGGCAAGGTGCTGCTGATCGCCGGCTCCGGCAACAGCGAGGAGCAGTTCGCGGCGGGCACGTTCACCTCGGCGGTCTACGACCCGGTCAAGGGCACCTACAAGGTGATCCCCACGCCGAAGGACATGTTCTGCGCCGGGCACGTCCAGCTCCAGGACGGGCGGGTGCTCGTCATGAGCGGCAACAAGGCGTACCCCGCGGCGGACGGCTCGCACGGCTACGAGGGCTTCAAGGAGTCGTACGTCTTCGACCCCGTCACCGAGACCTACAGCAGGACCAACGACCTCAACGACGGCCACTGGTACCCCTCGGCCACCGAACTCGGCAACGGCGACGTCATCTCCTTCGGCGGGCTGCGCGAGGACTCGACCGGCTCGGTCACCGCCGAGTACTGGTCGGACGCCGAGCAGCAGTGGCAGCCGCTGTGGAAGGTCAACCAGACCTGGTCGTACTGGGGCCTGTACCCGTCGATGATCCTCATGCAGGACGGCCGCCTCTTCTACACGGGCAGCCATGTCTTCGGCAACAACATCCCCGGCACCGGCAGCGCGATCTACGACTACGACGCCAACACCGTCACCCAGGTCCCCGGGCTGCGGAACAAGGACGAGCGCGACCAGTCGGCCAGCGTGCTGCTGCCCCCGGCCCAGGACCAGCGGGTCCTGACCATCGGCGGCGGCAACATCGACTCCAACCCGGACGCGAACCGGCTCACCGACGTCATCGACCTCAAGCAGCCCGACCCGACGTACGTCGCGGGGCCGCCGCTCCCGCAGGGCACCGTCGACCTCGGCAACGGCCCCCAGCCGCAGACCGGGAACCAGGGCAAGATGTACGTCTCCGCCGTGCTGCTGCCCGACGGCAAGGTCCTGGAGACCGGCGGCGCCCTGCACAACCGGGCCGACCCCGTGCGCGAGTCCTCGCTCTACGACCCCGGCACGGGCACCTTCGACCCCGTGGCCGCCGACCCCGAGGCCCGCGGCTACCACTCCTCGGCGTTCCTGCTGCCCGACGGCCGGGTGATGGCCACCGGCGACAACCCGGGCAACGGCTCCTGGAACCACAACGTGTCGATCTACACCCCGCCCTACCTCTACAAGGGCGCCCGTCCCGCCATCACCTCGGTCATCGACACCGAGTGGACCTACGGCGACACCCAGCGCATCACCGTGGACCGGCCCGTCGCCAAGGCCGAGCTGATCCGCCCGGCCGCGGTCACCCACTCCTCCGACCCCAACCAGCGGTTCGTCGACCTGCCGCTGAGCGTGGACGGCGGCAACGTCGACCTGAACGTGACGAGCAACCCCGACCTGGCCCCGCCCGGCTGGTACATGCTCTTCGTGGTGGACGCGAACGGCGTGCCCTCGGTGGCGAAGTGGGTGCACCTCCAGGGCCCGGCCGCGCTCGCCGCCGCCGACTCCTCCGCGCACGTCCACTCCTTCGCCGACTCCCTGACGGGCAGGGCCGCCGAGCCCGGCAGGAAGCGCACGTCGCAGAAGGTGAGCACCACCGTCTCCGGCTGCGACCGGCACTACGGCTCCGCCAACGTCTGCGTGCCCACCGTCTTCCCGCCCCAGGTGAAGAGGACGGCGACGGCCCGCTGCGCCTGGCTCGCCCGCAACGACTACGGGCGGCTGGAGGTCAACGGCGGCGACGACCCGCTCGGCCTGGACCGCGACCGGGACAAGGTGGCCTGTGGGAAGGGTGATGTGACAGGGCGCTGAGCGGGTTCGGTGAAGCCTGATGCGGTTCGGCAGCGTCCCGAAGGGGCGCGGGGAACTGCGCGACCGGCCACGACGGGCCCGCAGCCGACCGGCGGCCCGTCGCGGCACTTCCCGCGGAGTGCTCAGCGCCGGTCGGTCCCGGCCGCGAACTCCGCCAGGGCGCGCTCCACGATGGCCTCCAGCTGCTCGTGGTGCGCGCCCTTCCAGTACGCCCGCCCGCACGCGGAGCACTGCGCGAACACGTCGTACGACCGCCGGGTACCGCCTTCGAGCCGGTCGGCGACCTCCTCCTTGGTGGCCTCCCGCAGCACCCCGTTGCAGGCGGTGCAGCGGGTCCACGGGCGCAGCGCGGGCGCGAACCGGTCGAGGACGTCGCGGAGCTGGTCGTCGGGGCTGGTGCTGTACACATAACCGCCCGCCCACAGTTCGCGGCGGCGCAGCAGACCGCGGTCGCGGCTGAGCATGACCCGCCGCTCGGCGGCGGAGAGGGCGGCGAGCGCCGGGTCGCCGATGTCCGTCGACTCGTACGCCGCGTCCACGCCGAGCAGCCGCAGCCGGCGGGCGAGCGTGCCCAGGTGCACGTCCAGGAGGAAGCGCAGCGGGGCGCCCGGCACCCGCTGGGGGCGCTCGACGGCCCGGACGCTCACCGACTCGCCCGCCGCGGGGACGTGCGACACCGGCACCACGCCGCCGTCGACGACCAGCGCGCCGACCTCGGTCAGCGGGACGCCGAGCGACTCGACGACATGACCGAGGGTCGAGGCGCCGTCGGTGGTGAGGGCGGTGCTGCCGAGCCGTCGGGCGTGCGGGACGAACAGCCGCAGTTCCGGGGCGACTTCGACGTGGATCTCGGGACCGTTCACCTGGTCAGGATGACACGCGGGGACGGCTTCGGCCTCAGGGTTTCACGGCGGGCAGGCCGTCGGCGATGACGTCGAGGGCGCGGTCGACGAGGGCGGCGAGGTCGTCGCGGTGGTCGTGCTCCGCCCAGTACAGGGACGCCTCCATCAGACCGCCGACCAGGGCCATGGCGTACACCCGCACCTCCAGGCCCTGCGGGTCGTGGCCGGTGCGCTCGCCGATCGCCCGGCAGAGCATCCGGCCGGTGAGCGACATGCTCTCCATCATCCGGGAGCGCACCGCGGGGACCTCGACCGTCAGCCGGGTGCGCAGCCGGGTGACCTCGGGGTCGTCGTCGACGCCGAGGCGGACGGCCTCGTGCATCACGTGCCGGACGGACTCCGGCCACGGCTCGTCCGCGGGCCGCGCCCGCAGCTCCTCCAGGAGCATCTCGTCGTACTCGTCCGTGAGGACGATGTCCTCCTTGGTCGGGAAGTAGCGGAAGACGGTCGACGGCGACACCTCGGCCCGGTCGGCGATCTGCTCGATCGTCGTCGCGTCGTACCCCTGCTCCCGTACCAGGGCGTACGTCGCCCCTCTGATCGCCTCACGGGTCTTGATCTTCTTGCGTTCGCGCAGGCCGGGTCGCGGGCGTCCGGTGGGGGAGGAGGTGGGCGCGGTCATGGGGTCATTGTCGGGCATGTGCCTTCGTTATATGAACTGATAGTTACTGTCAAAATCAACAGGATGCCAAAAAGGCCACGGCTCGTGAGCCGTGGCCGGTCGGACGTGGGGGAGGGGCGGTCACGCGTGCTGGTACGCCACCAGGGAGATGCCGACGTAGTGGACGACGAAGGCGGCGAGGGTGAGCGAGTGGAACACCTCGTGGAAGCCGAACCAGCGCGGTGACGGGTTGGGCCGCTTGATGCCGTAGATCACCCCGCCCGCGCTGTAGAGCAGGCCCCCGACGACCACCAGGACCAGGACGGCTATGCCGCCGGTGCGCAGGAAGTCCGGCAGGAAGAAGACCGCGGCCCAGCCCATCGCGATGTAACAGGGCGTGTACAGCCAGCGCGGGGCGCCGACCCAGAAGACGCGGAAGACGATGCCCGCGGCCGCGGCGCCCCAGATGCCCCACAGCAGCCACTGCCCCTTGGAGCCGCGCAGGAGCAGCAGGGTCAGCGGGGTGTAGGTCCCGGCGATGATCAGGAAGATATTGGCGTGATCCAGTCGGCGCAGGACGCCGTCCATCCGCGGGCTCCAGTTGCCCCGGTGGTACAGCGCGCTCACGCCGAACAGGAGGCAGGCGGTCAGTACGTAGATCCCGCAGGCGATGCGGCCGCGGGGGGAGTCCGCGAGGGCCGTGAGGACCAGGCCGGCCACCAGGACCGCGGGGAACATGCCGAGATGCAGCCAGCCGCGGAGCTTGGGCTTGATCTGGTGCGGCAGGGAATGCGCTGCGGACTCCGGGCGGCCTGCGGCCGCCTTGTCCGTGGGCGCGTCGGGGACGGACGCAGTCATGGCCAGCATCGTACCTACGGAACCGTAAGTTGCGGATGAGCGCGGCTCGATGGGCACTGGAGAGTAGCCATCCTCTCATGTGAACGCTGTGTACACGCAACGGAACGCGATGGGGTCGCACGGGCGTGGCCATCGTCACGCCGCTCACTTGTGAGGCCCTATGGACAGATGCGCACAAGAGTCGGATGATCAAATGAGTGCGGTCGGCACCGGATGAGCGGCTACGAAGCGTCCGGGCCGCGGCCCCCATGGGGCAACAAGAACAAAATCCCCCACTTAGGAGCAATCGTGGCGCGCGACATCGCGGCTCCCCCCGTCGTTCCCACCCACCACAAGGAACTGATCTCGTGGGTCAACGAGATCGCCGAACTGACGCAGCCGGACAGCGTGGTCTGGTGCGACGGATCCGAGGCCGAGTACGAGCGGCTGTGCGACCAACTGGTCGCCAAGGGCACGTTCAGGAAACTCGACCCGGTCAAGCGCCCCCACTCCTACTACGCGGCCTCCGACCCGACCGACGTCGCCCGGGTCGAGGACCGCACCTTCATCTGCTCCGAGAAGGAGGAGGACGCGGGCCCCACGAACCACTGGACCGACCCCGCCGAGATGCGCGAGGTCTTCACCGGTGAGCAGGGCGTCTTCCGCGGCTCGATGAAGGGCCGCACCATGTACGTCGTCCCGTTCTGCATGGGCCCGCTCGGCTCGGAACTGTCCGCGATCGGCGTGGAGATCACCGACTCCGCGTACGTCGCCGCCTCCATGCGCACCATGACCCGCATGGGACAGGACGTCCTCGACGAACTGGGCACGGACGGCTTCTTCGTGAAGGCCGTGCACTCCGTCGGCGCCCCGCTGGAGCCCGGCCGGGCGGACGTGCCCTGGCCCTGCAACTCCACCAAGTACATCTCGCACTTCCCCGAGACCCGCGAGATCTGGTCCTACGGCTCCGGCTACGGCGGCAACGCCCTGCTCGGCAAGAAGTGCTACGCCCTGCGCATCGCCTCCGTCATGGCGCGGGACGAGGGCTGGCTCGCCGAGCACATGCTGATCCTCAAACTCACGCCCCCGCAGGGCGAGTCGACGTACGTCGCGGCGGCCTTCCCGAGCGCGTGCGGCAAGACCAACCTCGCCATGCTGGAGCCGACGGTCTCCGGCTGGACGGTCGAGACGATCGGCGACGACATCGCCTGGATGCGGTTCGGCGAGGACGGCCGGCTGTACGCCATCAACCCCGAGGCCGGCTTCTTCGGCGTCGCGCCCGGCACCGGCGAGCACACCAACGCCAACGCGATGAAGACCCTGTGGGGCAACGCGGTCTTCACCAACGTCGCCCTCACCGACGACAACGACATCTGGTGGGAGGGCATGACGGAGGAGCTCCCGGCCCACCTCACCGACTGGAAGGGCAACGACTGGACGCCGGAGTCCGGGACGCCCGCCGCGCACCCCAACGCGCGCTTCACCGTGCCCGCCGCGCAGTGCCCGATCATCGCGCCCGAGTGGGAGGACCCCCGGGGCGTGCCGATTTCGGCGATCCTGTTCGGCGGACGGCGGGCCACCGCGGTGCCGCTGGTCACGGAGTCCTTCGACTGGAACCACGGGGTGTTCCTCGGCGCCAACGTGGCCTCCGAGAAGACCGCGGCGGCCGAGGGCAAGGTCGGGGAGCTGCGCCGCGACCCGTTCGCGATGCTGCCCTTCTGCGGCTACAACATGGGCGACTACATGGCCCACTGGATAGACGTGGCCAAGGACAAGGACCCGGCGAAGCTGCCGCGGATCTACTACGTCAACTGGTTCCGCAAGGACGACGCCGGCCGGTTCGTCTGGCCGGGCTTCGGCGAGAACAGCCGTGTCCTGAAGTGGATCGTGGAGCGGCTGGACGGCAGGGCCGAGGGCGTGGAGACCCCCATCGGCGTGCTGCCGACCCGCGCGGCGCTCGACACCGCCGGGCTCGACCTGGCCGACGCCGACCTGGACCTCCTCCTCACCGTCGACAAGGAGGTCTGGCGCGAGGAGGCCGCCCTGGTCCCCGACCACCTGAACACCTTCGGCGACCACACCCCGAAGGAACTGTGGGACGAGTACCGCTCCCTGGTCGGCCGCCTCGGCTGACCCCGCCCGGAAGACCCCGCGGCCGGTCACGCCCTGACCAGCGATCGTCACGACCGGCCGCGGCACACCGTTCGGCCCCGACACATCGCCGAACGGCGGCCCGCGTCCGAGCCGGGCGTGCCTTTCGAGGTCCGGCGCACCACCGGGTCCGGTACACACCGGAGCGACGGTGCGTCGGCGACGGCGGCGCGTCACCCGGCCTCGGCGCGTCGCCGAAGCGGGCTCCGGTCCGCAGGCCGACGCTCACCCCGGACCGCGCGCGTCCCGACCGGCGCGTGCCCGAAGGCGTGGGGCACGCCGTACCGGGGTGCCCCATGGACCGGCGAGGTCCGCACAACGACGTGCGGGCCCCGGGCCCGCCGTCGTGCTGTCCGTCCGCCCCGGCGGGCGGCGCGGCGGCGGGCCCTCGCCGTCGAAGGGCCGTCCGGCCGGGGCTACTTGGAGCGGTCCTCCAGATAGCGGGTGTGGGTCTCCTGGCGGCGGGCCTCCGCCTCGCGTAGGGCCGAGGCCAGCCGGTCCGCCTCCTCGTGCAGCAGCGTGAGCTGGCGTTCGAGATGGCGCTCCGGGGGCTCCTGGCCGGGCGTGAGCCGGGTCCACCAGCGGGTGCGGACGAACGCGTCGACCGCCTCCGGGATGTCCTGACGCACCGCCCGCGACAGCGTGTGCACCCCGTCCGGGTCCTGGCCGAGCAGATCGGCGGACCAGCCCGGGTCCAGCAACGCGCCGAGCAGATCGGTGAGTTCGGTCAGCCGCCCCGCGGCGGCCGGCGGCAGCTCCACGTCCGCGAGATAGGTCCGCAGCCGCTCGAAGTCCTCCCGCACCTCGTCGAGCTGCGCCGACGGGTCGGGGAAGTCCGGCAGCGCGGGCCGCTCCGGCGGGGCGATCAGCGCGCCCGCGCCGTACAGCCCCGCCACCACGACCGGCCAGTACGCGCCGGCCACGCCCGCGAAGGTGAGCCCCAGACCGGCCAGCCCGCAGACCGCGCCCGTCAGGTTCTTGCGGGACTCCAGATAGCCGAGGACCTTACTGGTAGCCACGGATCTCCTCGAAGGCGCCGTCGAGCGAGCCCTTTTGGGCGTCGAAGAGACGGCCGCCGGTCAGCTCGGCGATGTGCTCCAGTTCGGCCCGGTCGGAGTCGCCGAACAGGATGGGGAACACCGGGGTCTCCCGCGCGGCGGGAGCGAGCCCGCCGTAGAAGCGGTCGAAGTCCCCGGCCTCGGCGCCGGTCGTGTTCTCGCCGTCCGTCATCAGCACGATCGACGTGAACGTGTCCTGCCCGCCGCCCAGATGCTCGTACGCCTTCTCCAGCGACGTGTAGATCGCGGTGTCGCCCTGCGCCGTCAGCGTGTCCGTGTCCTCGCGGATCGCGGACAGGCCCCGCTGCGGGTCGGAGGGGCTGACGACATGGGTGCGCACGCTCTTCACGTCCGAGCCGAACGGCATCAGCGTGACCTCCTCGCGCTGCCGGAAGTCCCCGGTCAGCCCGGTGAGCGCCGCCTTCAGCCGGTCGAGGCGGTCACCGCGCATCGAACCCGAGGTGTCGAGGACGTACACCGTCCGCGAGGGCCGGCGCAGCTTGTTCTCGTACGAGTCGAGCAGGCCGTCGGCGACGGAACGGCTGCCGGGGAAGGGCAGTTCGCGCCGCCGGCCGGTGTCCAGGCCGCTCGCGGGCGCCACGGAGGGCACGACCGGGCGCCGGTGCGTGCGCTCGGTGATCAGCCGCTGCACGGCGTCCGTGCGCAGCGCCTGCGTGAGCCGCCGCACCTCGTCACGGGTCGCGGCGTCGGTGGCGGCGAGGGAGGTGAGCGGATAGTCGGCGGTGACCACGCCGTCGCGGGGGCGGATCACGGTGAGGCCCGGGACGCCCTTGAGGACGGACTCGTAGTTGAGCATCGCGTCCACGTTGCCGCGCCGCGCGTACGCCTGCGCCAGCCAGCCCGACGAACCCGACGTGAGCTTCTGCCCCTTGAAGAACTCCTTCAGCCGGGGCGTCGCCTTCGCCACGTCCGCGTCGGTGAGCGCCGACTGGGCGCCGGAGAGCGCGGAGGCCACCGAGATCAGCGTGGAGAAGCCGGAGTTGGAGCGCGCCGGATCGGTCATGCCGTAGGTCAGCCGCCCCTTCTGGACGGCCTCCTCGATCTGGGACCAGGTGACGTCCTCGGGCTTCCAGCGCAGCCGCTCCAGCACCTCGGTGCGCACGCCGATGGCGACCGGACTTGACATGATCGGCGTCTCGGACACGATCTTCTTCGCCGCGTCCGGGCGCAGCCGCAGATAGTCGTCGGACGACAGCCACAGGGCGTCGTACCGGCCGTCCGTGCCGCCCTTGGCGACCAGGTCGACCGCGTCGAGCGTCCCCATGTAGGTGGGCCGGACGGTGATCCCGGTGTCCTTCCTGACCTGGTCCAGGACCGGTGTCATGTCGCTCAGCTCGCTGGAGGCGAGGACGCGCAGGGTGCCGGGCGCGGGCGCGGTGCCGTCGGGATCGGCGGCCCGGTGCTCCTGGGAGGTGCAGGCGGTGAGCAGGGCGGCGACCGCCGCGAGGGCCGCGAGGCGGCGTCTCATGCGAGCCCTCCGTCCAGCGGGCCGCGCGCCCGGCTGCGCTCCAGATAGGCGCTGGCGTTCCGGAGTTCGGCGGTGAGGTTGTCCACGGTCGTCGCCATCGCCTCGGTCGCCTGGACCTTGTACGTGTCGATCGCGTCCAGCGTCTGGTAGATCTGCTGGAACGCGGCGCGCAGCGTCTCGGCGCCCACGGCCGGGTCGGCGGCGATGCGCTGGATCTCCCCGCTCTGCGTGGCGAGCATCTCGGCGTTGCCGCGGATCAGGTCCTCGGTGGTGCCGCGCAACGCGTTGACCTGCTCGATGACCTTCTTCTGGTTGTCGAGGGCCGAGGCCAGCATCACGGAGATGCGCAGCGCCGACACGGTGGTGGTGGCCGCGCGGTCCACGCCCTTGATCAGCTCGTCGTTGTTGCGCCGGACGACGTCCATGGCGAGATAGCCCTGCGCGCACACCGCGAGCTGGGTCAGCAGGTCCTGGTGCTTCTGCCGGACGGGGAAGAGGACGTCCGCGCGCAGGCCGTCGGCCTGCTGGGGGTCGCTCGCCCCGACACCGGCGACGTGCTGCTCGACCGCCGTGTCCAGGGCCTCGGTGAGCACGACGTACTCCTGGAGCTTGCCCATGGTCTCCCACAGGCGCACCCGCTCGGTCTGGAGGGCCGCGTTGTCGCGGCGCAGTTCGTCCTGGCCGCCGCGGAGGGAGCCCACGATCTTGTTCAGCGTGCCCTGCGCGGAGGCGTACTTGGCGACGTGGTCGCGCAGCCTGTTGCCGCCGGGCAGCCGGGACAGGAACTTGCGGCTCTTGCCCGCGGGCAGGTCGCGCGGGTCCAGGTCCTCGACGACCCGCCGGAGTTCGACGAGCGACCCGGCCACCCGGCCCTGCGCGTCCTGCCCCTTGCCGGGCAGGCTGCGCACGGTGCGTTCCAGCATCCGGTTGGACTGCTGGGCCGCCGACCGCATGTCGCCGGAGCCGAGGGCGGTGATCTCGCCGACCTTGCCGGCGAACTCGGGCGAGCGGGCGTCCAGGGCGGCGAGGTCGGCGACGTAGGCGGCGGCCTTGTGCGCCATGTCGGTGCGGACGCCGTCGTCGACCGGGACGAGCCCGCCGGCCTTGTCCCGCGGCACGGGCGCGACGGCCTCGGGCGGGGTCAGGGTGAACACGTCCTCACCGCTGAGGGTGTGGCCGCTGCTGTTCTGACTGGTGTTGTAGCTGGTCATCCGTGGTTTCCCCCGTCATCCGCGCGCCCGGCGGGCCATCTCGTGCAGCACCGCGGAGGTGGGCACGGGCGCCTGCCGGACGCCGGTCAGCGTCTGGTTGAGGTACGAGGTGTACGGGGCCGTGGCCGAGGTGAACTCGGCGGCGTCGCCCTGCGGCCGGAACCCGTGCCGTACGGCGAGGGCGCGCAGGGCCGGATCGGTGGCGAGGAGTTCACCGAGGTGGCGGCCCGTCTGGGTGAGCGGTACGACGGTGTGGTCGCTGGTGGCCGTGGTGTCCGGGTAGAGCACGGTGAGGTCGCCGGCGTCCTGCCGGTCGATCAGCAGCGAGGCGACCTGGGACTCGTAGACCAGGACCAGCGGGTTCCCGGCGCCGCTGACGAAGTCCCGGAAGGGCGCGTCCGAGCTGGACTGCTGGGCGCCCTGGACGCTGATCAGCTTGTGCAGCAGGGGCGCGGTGCGGTCCACGTCGGCGTCGCTCGCCACGACCTTGCCGCCCTGGGCGACGTAGGAGGCGGCGGCGAGGTAGAGGGCGCCGGAGTTGGAGGTCTCCGGGTCGGTGCTCGCGATGTAGAGCGTGCCGGTCAGCTCGCCGTACTTGCCGCTGCCCTTGAGCTGCTGCCAGGTCCGGTCGTGCCGGGCGGCGTCGAGGTAGGCGTCCATCTTCAGCACGCCCCGGTTGTGGTCCAGGGTGGCCAGGCCGCCCGCGGCGAGCACCTCGGCGGCGCTGCGGTGGGCGACCACGACGAGCGGCGAGTAGAAGGGCCTCGGAAGCGGCTGCCGCACGTGGTACTTGGCGGCGATCGCGTCGGCGGGTGCCTGGCTGGAGGGGAACGCGAGGTCGAACCCCTTGAGGTCCAGTCCCTCCATCGCCCAGGACCCGGAGGTCTCCGTCCGCACGGTGTAGCCCTTGGCGGCGAGGGCCTTCACCACGGCCGGATCGGCGAAGAAGTCGGCCTTCTCCGAACCGATCACCGCACGCACGGTCTTCGTTGCCGTGCCCTTGTCCCCGTCCTGCCGGCCTGCGACGACGGCTGCCACCACGCCGCCGATCAGCAGCACCGCGAGGATGATTCCTGCGATACGTCTCACGCCGGGGAGCGTGCTCCCGGAACCCAACATTCCCCGGCGAGCGAAGTGAACGGGGAGTGTCGGACCGATCCCGTTATGCAACGGGAATCAGCCACTCCGTATGGCCCGCGGGGCTGGGCTTTCTTCCGTGACGGGCGGGTCAGTGGGTGGCGCTCAGCTCCTTGGGGTCCGTGAGGGCCGCGGCGTGGGCGTCCATGCGCTGCGCCGAGAGGATCGCCGCCGCCGTGTCGGCGCGGGACGCCGCGACGACGAGGGCGCGTCCGGCGAGCGCGTGGGCGCGCCGGTGGAGGCCCGCGGCGCGCGGACCGGTGGTGCCCGCGGCGCGGACCGGCATCCGGCCTCCCCGCAGTCTGGCCACCTGCTCGGTGAGCCGTGTGGCCGCCGCGTCCAGCTCGGACGACGGCGTCACCACTCGCAGTTCGTCGGTGACGGCGAGCAGCGCCGCGAGGTGTCCGGCGAGCTGGATGTCCAGCTCCTCCTCGCGGGAGCGGTGGGGGAAGTCGGAGGCGGCGGTCGGCAGGGGGGTGCTGTGGACCGACTTGGTGCGGATCGGTTCGTACATGGGGACGGCCTCCTGTGCTCTGACAGGAAGCCATCCTAGCTTAGATTTCGTCTAAAATTGACCCCGGTCACGGAGCGCGCTCCGGCGGTCACGGCTGGCCGTAACCGTCCAGGAAGGCGCCGATCCGGGTCACCGCGTCGCGCAGGTCACCGACCGTCGGCAGGGTCACCACCCGGAAGTGGTCCGGCTCCGGCCAGTTGAAGCCGGTGCCGTGGACGACCATGATCTTCTCCTGGCGCAACAGGTCCAGGACCATCCGGCGGTCGTCCTTGATCTTGAAGACCTCGGGGTCCAGGCGCGGGAAGAGGTACAGCGCGCCCTTCGGCCGGACGCACGTCACCCCGGGGATGCGGGTGAGCAGGTCGTAGGCGACGTCCATCTGCTCCTTGAGTCGGCCGCCCGGAAGCACCAGGTCGTCGATCGTCTGGCGGCCGCTCAGCGCGGCCACCACGCCGTGCTGCCCCGGCATGTTGGCGCACAGGCGCATGTTCGCCAGGATCGTCAGGCCCTCGATGTAGGAGTCGGCGTGCGCGCGCGGCCCGGACACCGACATCCAGCCCACGCGGTAGCCGGCCACCCGGTACGCCTTCGACATGCCGTTGAAGGTGAGGGTGAGCAGGTCCGGGGCCACCGCCGCGGTGGGGGTGTGGGTCGCGCCGTCGTAGAGGATCTTGTCGTAGATCTCGTCCGAGCAGAGCAGCAGGTTGTGGCGGCGGGCGATGTCGGTGAGGCCCTTGAGCATCGCCTCGTCGTACACCGCGCCCGTCGGGTTGTTGGGGTTGATGATGACGAGCGCCTTGGTGCGGTCGGTGACCTTGCGCTCGATGTCGGCGAGGTCGGGCATCCAGTCGGACTGCTCGTCGCAGCGGTAGTGCACCGCCGTGCCGCCGGACAGGGAGACCGCGGCCGTCCACAGCGGGTAGTCCGGCGCCGGCACCAGGACCTCGTCGCCGTCGTCCAGCAGGCCCTGCATCGCCATCACGATCAGCTCGGAGACGCCGTTGCCGATGAAGACGTGCTCGACGTCCGTCTCGATGCCGATGGTCTGGTTGTGCATGACGACCGCCCGGCGGGCGGCGAGCAGGCCCTTGGCGTCGCCGTAGCCGTGTGCCGTGGAGACGTTGCGGAGTATGTCCTCCAGGATCTCGGGCGGGCACTCGAAGCCGAACGCCGCCGGGTTGCCCGTGTTCAGCTTGAGGATGCGGTGGCCGGCCGCTTCCAGCCGCATCGCCTCCTCGAGCACTGGGCCCCGGATCTCGTAACAGACGTTGGCGAGCTTCGTCGACTGGATCACCTGCATGACGGTGAGCTTACGGCCGGGTAATGCCACTCGGGTCGTGTTTTCCACCACGTGAGACGGAGTGTTTTGGACTGTTATCGCCGGTAGCTGTCCCGGTGCCCCACCCGTACCTACAATGCGCGCCCATGCCCAGGCACGCTCGCGACGACGACGGCGGGGCGTACGGCGAGGCCCAGGGGGCGCCGCACGTCTACCTCCCGCAGGCCGCACCGACCCCCGCGTACGAGGAGTACGACGACCCGGCAGCCGCACACGGCTGGCAGACGGCGTACGACGAAACGACCCCCCTCCCACGGTTGCCCGACGGCGTCCTGGCCGGTTTGAGGGTTGGCCGACCACCCGGGGCCGGACCGGTCCCCGGGGACGGGCCGACGTCAGGGGTTGGGTCGGTGCCCGGGGACGGGCTGGTACCGGGGGTCGGATCGGTGCCCGGGTACGGGTCGGTGCCGGGGCCCGGGGCCGGGCCGGGCGTGCCGACGGGTGGGTTCACAGTGCCCGACGGCGGTGCGGTGGTGGCTTGGGGCGGGTCTTCGGCTTCGTGGGACGGGGCGGCGGTGCTCGGGGGCGAACCGGCTGTGCCGTGGGACGGGGCGGCGGCATCCGGGGAGGGGCCGTTGGTGTCCGCGGGCCGGGTGGTGGCGCTCGGAGGTGGATCGGCTGTGCCGGGGGGTGAGCCGTGGGCGCCCGGAGACGGGTCGGCGGTACCGGGGTACGAGACGGTGGCGTCTGCCGGCGGGTGGGTGGCATCCGGGGGCGGGCCGGCCGTGCCTGAGGGCGGGGCGTGGGCGTCCGGGGACGGGTTGGCGGTGCCGCGGGGCGGGGCAGCGGTGTTTTCCGGTGGGTTGTCGGTGTCCGGGGGCGGGTCGGCCTTGTCTGGGGGTGAGCCATGGGCGTCCGGGGACGGGTTGGCGGTGCTGGGGGACGGGTCGGCGGTGTTTTCCGGTGGGCTGTCGGTGTCCGGGGACGGGCTGGCCTCGTCTGGGGGTGAGCCATGGGCGTCCGGGGATCGGTTGCCGGTGCCGGGGGACGGGGCGTCGGCGCCCGGTGCTGGGGCGGTGGTTCTCGGGGGTGGACACCCGGGTTCCGGCGGCGGATCGGCGGTGCCTGAGGGTGGGGCGGCGGTGCTGGGTGGTGGGGCCGTGGTGGTTCGGGATGGGGCTTCGGTTTCTGTGGGCGGGGTGGTGGTGCCGGGGGACGGGGCCGTGATGCCCGCGGGCGGGTCGGTGGCGGGTGTGGGTGGGGTGTTGGTGCCTGTGGGTGGGCGGGGGGCCGTGCGGCGGGGGCGGGGAACCGTTCGGCGGCGGCGGTTTGTCGTGGGTGGGGCCGTGGGGGCCGCTGCGCTGGCCGCGGTGGTCGCCGGGCTCTCCTTCTCCGGGGGGTCGTCCGGCGAGCGGCAGGGCGGCGCAGAGCGGAACGGGCCGAGTGCCCAGGATCCCGGGACACCATCGGCCGACCGCTCGTCGGACGCGGCGTCGGCCACCGGTGCCGCCACCGGCGCGCCCGCGTCGGGCGTGCCCGCCGAGGCGCCCGTGACCAAGGCCGCGAGCACCCCGACCCGGTCGGCCGGCACCACCACCGCCCCCTCGCCCGGCCCCTCCTCCGCGCCGCCCACCGCGACCGCGTCGGACGGTCCGGGCGGGTCCCCGGGACGGGGCAGAAGCCATGGCAGAGGGCCCAAACAAGGCTGACGGAGGGCGAGTTGTCCAGGTGAGGGCTTCTTGTGGCCGTCCCCCGCGCACATCAAAATGTGCATGACAAGACGGCGCCCGGAAGATCTCCGGCCGCTCGTGTCAGCAGAGGGGACCCCACATGAACAAGCCTCTCCTTGCCGTGCTCGCCGCCCTGGTCGTCTCCGGGACGGGCGTGGCCCCCGCGGTCGCCGCGCCCACCGCACAGCGGCCGGCCCCCACGATCCAGGCGGTGAACTTCGCCGGCACGGTGGCGCTCAGCAACTGCTCGGGCTCCGTCGTCCGTCTCCCGAACTCCGCGGACTCCGACCCCGCGCTGGTCATGACGAACGGCCACTGCCTGGAGACCGGCTTCCCGGAGCCCGGCGAGGTCATCGTCGGCCAGGCGTCCAGCCGTACCTTCGGCCTGCTGAACGCCTCCGCCACCCGCGTCGGGACCCTGCGCGCCAACCGGGTCGTGTACTCGACGATGACCGACACGGACGTCACGCTCTACCAGCTCACCAGCACCTACGCGCAGATCAGGAGCTCCTACGGCATCAACGCGCTGCCCCTGAGCGACACCCACCCGGTCGCCGGCACCGCGATCACGGTGGTCTCCGGCTACTGGAAGGAGACCTACAGCTGCGCCATCGACGGCTTCGTGCCGCAGCTGAAGGAGGGCGACTGGACCTGGAAGGACTCGCTCCGCTATACCTCCGCCTGCCAGACCATCGGCGGCACCTCGGGCTCCCCGGTGGTCGACGACGCGACCGGCAAGGTCGTCGCCGTCAACAACACCGGCAACGAGGACGGCCAGCGCTGCACGCTGAACAACCCGTGCGAGGTCGACGCCAACGGCAACGTGACCGTCCGCCAGGGCATCAACTACGCCGAGCAGACGTACACCATCCCGGCCTGCTTCACCACGGGCAACCGCCTGGACCTCAGCCGCCCGGCCTGCACCCTGCCCAAGCCCTAGCAGCAGGGCGGGGGCGGGTGCCGGGGCCGGCCCGGTGTCATACGGGCGTGCGGCGGACCGACCGGCCCGGGAGGGCGTCCGTGCGGCGGCCGTCCTCGATCACGAAGCGGCCGTCGACCAGCACGTGCGGAATGCCGGTCGGCAGCGTGCGCGGCCGCTCGAAGGTGGCGCCCGCCGCGACCGTCCCCGGGTCGAACAGCACCAGGTCGGCGCGGTACCCCTCACGCACCGTGCCCCGGTCCGGCAGCCGCAGCCGGGCCGCGGGCCGCGCGGTCAGCCGGGCCACGCACTCCTCCAGGGACAGCACCCCCAACTCCCGCACGTAGTGGCCGAGATAGTGCGGGAAGGTGCCGTACGCCCGCGGATGCGGCTTCGCGCCCTGGAGGATGCCGTCCGAGCCGCCCGTGTGCGCAGGGTGCCGCATGATCGCGCGGACGTTCTCCTCGTGGCCGACGTGCTGGAGGATCGTCGTGCCCAGCCGGTCCTCGACCAGCAGCCGGCGGGCGGTCGTCCAGGGGGCCTCCCCGCGCAGCCGCGCCGACTCGCGCACCGTACGGCCGACATGGTCGGCGAGGGACGGCTCGCTCACGCCCGAGATCTCGACGGTGTCCCACTCCACGGGCACCCCGTGACAGCCGTCCGAGCCGACGACCTCCAGGTGGTGCCGGACGCGCTCGGCGCTCTCCTCGTCGGTGAGCCGGGCCAGGATCTCCCGCGGGCCGCCCTCGCTCGCCCAACTCGGCAGCAGGGCGGCAAGCGTGGTGCAGCCGGGGGTGTAGGGGTAGGTGTCGAGACTGATGTCGGCGCCCGCGGCCAGCGCCTCGTCCAGCAGGGCCAGCAGCTCCGGCGCGCGGCCCCGGTTCACGCCGAAGTTCATGGTGGCGTGGGCGAGGTGCAGCGCGCAGCCGGCCTCCCGGGTCAGCGCCACCATCTCGGCGTACGCCTCCAGGGCGCCCGCGCCGTACGACCGGTGGTGCGGGCAGTAGTAGCCGCCGTGGCGCGCCACCACCCGGCACAGCTCGGTCAGTTCGGCGTCGCCCGCGTACATGCCGGGGGTGTAGGTGAGCCCGGACGACATGCCGACCGCGCCCTGTTCCAGGCCCTCCGCGACCAGTTGCCGCATCCGGTCCAGCTCGGCGGGCGTGGCCGGGCGGTCCTCCCAGCCGACGGCGAGCGCGCGGACCGTGCCCTGCGGGACCAGATAGGCCGCGTTGACGGCGATGCCCCGGTCGAGCCGGTCCAGGTACTCGCCGACCGAGCGCCAGTCGAAGTCGACGTCGTCGCCGTACCCGTTCCAGCCGGTGATCGCCCGGCGCACCTCCTCCAGGGTGCGGTCGTCGACCGGGGCGTACGACAGCCCGTCCTGGCCGACGACCTCCAGCGTCACCCCCTGCGCGGCCTTCGCGCTGTGGTCCGGGTCGCGCAGCAGCGCCAGGTCGCTGTGGGCGTGCATGTCGATGAATCCGGGCGCGAGGACCAGGCCCTCCGCGTCCAGCTCCCGCACGGCCGTGGGGCGCTGGCACCCGGCGGCCGCGGCCTCCCGCACGATCGCGACGATCCTGCCGTCGTCGACCACCACGTCGGCGCGGTACGCGGGAGCGCCCGTGCCGTCCACCACGTCGGCGTCCCGGATGACGAGGTCCTCCACGGCGCTGCCTCCTAGAAGAACGTACGGATGTAGTCGACGACCGTGCCGTCCGCCTCGGCCAGCGGGATCAGCTGCCACTTGTCGAAGGACGTGCACGGGTGGGACAGCCCGAGGCCGATCCAGTCGCCGACCGCCACGTCGGCCTCCGGGGCGGTGGCGAGCCAGGTGTGCTGGTCCGACAGGGCGGTCACCGAGACGCCGGCCGCCGGGCGTTCGGCGCCGTCCCGGCGCAGCACCTGGGCGAACGGCAGGTGCAGGTCGTACGCCGCGTCCCGCTTGCCCGCGTTGGCGAACGCCTGGCCGGGGGAGGGGCGGGAGACGATCTGCGCCCAGAGCCGGAACGCGGGCTCCAGCGCGCCCTCCTCCGGGACCCGGTTGAAGGGGGTCAGCTCGCGGTAGTGGCCGTCGTCGTGCGAGACGTAGGCGCCCGAGCGCAGCAGCTTCAGCACGGGCAGGGAGAGGCCGGGGACACCGGCGAACACGTCGGCGACGGCGTCGAACCAGGCGCTGCCGCCCGCGCTCACCACGATCTCCTCCGCCCCGGCGAACCGGCCCGCCGCGTCGAGGCCGGTGGCCAGTGCCACCAGCCGGGTGAGCCAGGCCCGCACCCGCTCCGGGTCCGGGTCCGGCACCTCGCCCTCGTAGCCCGCGACGCCCACCAGCCGCAGCGCCCGCGCCGCGGCCACCGCGTCGGCCACCGCCGCGCACTCCGCCTCCGTGCGCGCGCCGGTCCGCGCGCCCTCGCCCGCGGCCAGTTCGACCACCACGTCCACCGGGCGGGCGGCGCCCGCGAGCGCCGCGTCCATCAGCTCGACGCCGCGCACGGAGTCGACGTAGCAGACGAAGCGGAAGTCCGGGTCGGTGGCGAGCTCGGCGGCGATCCAGCGCAGCGCCGGCGCGTCCACGAGTTCATTGGCGAGGAAGATCCGCCCGACCCCGAACGCCCGTGCCACCCGCACCTGGTGGGGGACGGCGAGGGTGATCCCCCAGGCGCCGCGCTCCAGTTGGCGGTGGAACAGCTGCGGTGCCATGGAGGTCTTGCCGTGCGGGGCGAAGGCGAGGCCGTGCCGGGCGGCGTACGTCTCCATCAGACCCAGGTTGTGCTCCAGGCGCTCGGCGGACAGCGCGAGCACGGGCGAGGTGAAGCCGTCCGTGAACAGATTGCGGCGCTGGGCGGCGAGTTCGGCGACGGTCAGGCCCGCGGCGTCCGGCGGGAGGCCCTTGAAGCGATGGTCGACATGGTCCTCGGCCAGGCGGGAGAGCGCCTCCGTGCTGCTCATGGGACCTCCTGATCTGGGTCGTTGCGAATCATGCAACGTCCATTGCGTATGTCGCTCACTGCTGTCTAACATCTCGGCCAACACGGGGTCAACGGAGCCGCCGCGACCCGCCCGACCGAGGAGCCAACACCATCGTGACCGCCAACGGACCCGGCGACGCCCCCGGCGTCGTGGACGTCGTCGCGCTCGGCGAGTCCATGGTCACGTTCCTTCCCTCCCGGCCCGGCCGACTCGCCGACGTGCCCTCCTTCGACCGCGGCATCGGCGGCGCCGAGTCCAACGTCGCCTGTGTGCTCGCCGCCGCCGGCCACTCCACCCGCTGGGTCAGCCGGGTCGGCGCGGACGGCTTCGGCGACCACCTGGTGGAGACGATCGCGGGGTACGGCGTCGACGTCGGCTCGGTGCGCCGGGACCGGGCGCGGCCGACGGGCGTGTACTTCCGCACCGCAGGGGACCGGGCCGGCGACGCGCACGAGGTGGCGTACTACCGGACGGGCTCGGCGGCCTCGGCGATGCGACCGGGCTCCGTGGACCTCGCGGCGGTGCGGGCCGGCCGGATCCTCCACCTGTCCGGCATCACGGCGGCGCTCTCCGAGGGGTGCCTGGCCCTCCTGCGCGAACTCGTGCGCCCCCGCCCCGGCCGCCCGGTCGTCAGCTTCGACGTCAACCACCGCCCCGGCCTCTGGCGCGACACCTCGGGCGGCCGTCTCCTCCTGGACCTGGCCCGCACGGCCGACATCGTCTTCGTGGGCCGGGACGAGGCGGAGGAGGCGTGGGGACTGAAGGGCGACGCCCAACGCATCCGCGACCTCCTGCCGGAACCGGGCGTGCTGGTGGTGAAGGACGGCGAACGGGGAGCGACGGCGTTCGAGGGCCATGGGTCCCGCCGTCCCCCGGGCCGCGGTGCCGCCCCGGCGACGGACGCCCGGTCCGACACCCCGCCCGTGAAGACGCACGTCCCGTCCCTGTCGGTCGAGGTCAGCGCCGCGACCGGCGCGGGCGACGCCTTCGCCGCCGGCTTCCTCTCCGCCACCCTCCGCGGCCTGCCCGCCAGGGACCGCCTCCGGCACGGCCACCTCATGGCCGCCGCCGCCCTCACCGCCCCCGGCGACCTCGCCGCACCCCCGTCCCGCGACCACGCCGACCGCCTGGCGGCCCTGGACGACGACGCGTGGGGGAGACTTCGACTCGGCCCCGGCTGGACACAGGCCGGTCAGGCCCCGGAGGAGGTACGCACCCCATGAGTCAGACCGTCGACCGCGCACTGAGCATCCTGCCGTTGCTCGCGGAGGGCCCCGCCGACCTCGGCCAGGTCGCCGACCGCCTCGGCGTCCACAAGTCCACCGCGCTGCGCCTCCTCCGCACCCTGCACGAACACGGCCTGGTCTACCGCCAGTCCGACCAGCGCTACCGCCTCGGCGCCCGCCTCTTCGCCCTCGCCCAGGAGGCGATGGAGAACCTCGACATCCGCGAGATCGCCCACCCCCACCTCGTACGCCTCAACGAGCGGACCGGGCACACCGTCCACCTCGCCGTGTACGAGGAGAACGAGGTGCTCTACATCGACAAGGTCGAGAGCCGCTACCCCGTACGGATGTACTCGCGCATCGGCAAGCCCGTCGCGATCACCGTCGCCGCCGTCGCCAAACTGCTCCTCGCCGACCTCCCCGAGGCCGAGCGCCACACCCTCGCGGAGAAGCTCGACTACCCGATGTACACGGCCCGTTCCACCCCCAACGCCCCCGCCTTCCTGCGGGAGCTGGACAAGGTCCGCGAACAGGGCTGGGCCACCGACCTCGGCGGCCACGAGGAGTCCATCAACTGCGTGGCCGCACCGATCCGCGGCGCCGACGGACGGGTCGTCGCCGCCATGTCCGTCTCCGCGCCCAACGTCGTCGTCACCGCCGACGAACTCCTCACCCTGCTCCCGCAGGTGCGCCGTACCGCGGACGCCGTCAGCGGCGAGTACTCCGGCAGAACTCCAGTGAAGGACACCCCCGCATGACCGAGAAGACCGCGCTCACCCCGAAGACCCACACCACCCCGCCCGCCAGGTTCTCCCACGGGGTGCGGAAGGGGAACGTCCTCCAGGTCGCCGGTCAGGTCGGGTTCCTCCCCGCCGAGAAGGGCAGGCCGCCGACGCCCGCCGGGCCCACCCTGCGCGAGCAGACCCTCCAGACCCTCGCCAACGTCAAGGCGATCCTGGAGGAGGGCGGCGCGAGCTGGGACGACGCGGTGATGATCCGTGTCTATCTGACCGACGTCGACCACTTCGCCGAGATGAACGGCATCTACAACACCTACTTCGAGGAGCAGGGCCTCACCCAGCCGCCCGCCGCGCGCACGACGGTCTACGTCGGTCTGCCCGCGGGGCTCCTCATCGAGATCGACGCGCTGGCCGTACTCGGCTGACGGTCCCTCGAACCCCGCACCCCGCACGTCCGCACGGCACGACGGCCCCCACCCCCGGGCCGCCGTGCCGCGATCCCCCCTGCCCGGCCGTGCCCGGCGGGGGGACACCGCCCAGAGCCCCCGCATCATGGAATCTCGTAGAGGACCCCCTATGTCCCATCCTCTCGCCGCCGCGGCACCGGCCTCCCCGCCCCACACCGGAGGTCTGCTCCTGCTCCTCGACGGCACCGCCGGACTGCTCACCGTCGCCGCCATCGGCATCGCCCTGCTGCTCTTCCTGATCATCAAGGCGCGGCTCCAGCCCTTCGTCGCGCTGCTCGCCGTCTCCATAGCCGTCGGCCTGCTCGCCGGCCTCTCGGTCACCGAACTCTTCGGCACCGTCCAGCGCTCGGACGCCGTCTCCACCATCGAGTCCGGCATGGGCGGCATCCTCGGCCACGTCGCCATCATCATCGGCCTGGGCACCATGCTCGGCGCGATCCTCGAAGTCAGCGGCGGCGCCGAGGTGCTGGCGTCCCGGCTGCTCGGCCTGTTCGGCGAGGAACGGGCGCCGCTCGCGATGGGACTCACGGGTCTGATCTTCGGCATCCCGGTCTTCTTCGACGTCGGCATCTTCGTCCTCGCGCCGCTCGTGTACGCGGCCGCCAAGCGCTCAGGCAAGTCGATCCTGCTCTACTGCCTGCCGCTGCTCGCCGGTCTGTCCATGACCCACGCCTTCCTGCCGCCGCACCCCGGCCCGGTCGCCGCCGCCGGTCTGCTCCACGTCCAGCTCGGCTGGATCATCCTCATGGGCATCGTCTGCGGCATCCCCGCCGTCCTCGCCGCCTGGGTGTTCTCCGCCTGGATCGGCCGGCGGATCTTCGTCGCCGTGCCGCAGGACATGGCCGAGGCCGCCGACGAGGCCAAGCGGGCCGTCGTGGAGGAGCAGCGCCGCTCGGGCGTCGAGCCGCAGGAGGAGCCGGTGCCGCTCGGCACGGTCCTCGGCATCATCGGCACGCCGCTCGTCCTGATCCTCGCCGCCACGTTCTCCTCGATCGCCCTCGACCCCTCCACGGGCCGTTCGGTCGTCGAGTTCTTCGGCCATCCCTTCGTCGCCCTCACCATCGCCCTGGTGCTCGCCTACTACCTGCTCGGCATCCGGCGCGGCTGGTCCCGCAAGTCCCTGGAGACCGTCTCCACCGCCTCGCTGAAGCCGGTCGGCAACATCCTGCTGGTGGTCGGCGCGGGCGGGATCTTCGGCGCCGTGCTGAAGGCGAGCGGTGTCGCCCAGGCGCTGTCGGACACCTTCCAGGACGTCGGCCTGCCGGTGATCGTCCTCGCGTACCTGATCTCCCTGGTGCTGCGGGTGGCCCAGGGCTCGGCGACGGTCGCGATCGTCACCACGGCGGGCATCGTGGCACCGCTGCTGACGGAGGGCCACCACTCGCAGGCGTTCGTCGCCCTCGTGATCATGGCGATCTCCGCCGGCTCCATCTTCGCCTCGCACGTCAACGACGGCGGTTTCTGGATCGTCGCCAAGTACTTCGGCATCACCGAGCGCGACACGCTGAAGACCTGGACGGTCCTGGAGAGCGTGCTGTCGGTGGCGGGCTTCGCGGTCGCCGCCGTGGTCAGCCTCTTCGTCTAGACGGCGTACGGGCGTCCGGGTGCCGGGCGCCAAAGGGGGGTGAACCGGGGTGAAGGGCGGTGCGGCTGGTTCGGGCACAGGAAAGTCGTCCATACTTTCCGCCGTGGAGCAGCGCATAGGATCGACCAGCAAGCCCCTGGAGGGCGCCGGGTTCGACCCGGCCTTCATCCCCGGGCTCACCTCACCCGCGTCCGACGCCGAGGGCGCCGGGCCGGAGGGCGAGGACACGGCGCCGGCCGGGTCCGCGTCAGCCGCGTCCGACACCCCCGCCGAGGCGGACACCGAGACGTCCGGCGAGACGTCGGACGGAGCGAAGGCGAACTCCGAGGAATCCGAGGAGACGGACGGCGAGGAGACGGACGGTGAGAGCCCCGTCTTCGAGGCGTCCGACCGCCGTGCGCGGATCGTGGCCGACCGCAAGGGCGTACGCCTCAGTCTCGACGAGGAGTCGTGCGAGTTCCGCTGGGACGAGATCGGCGCCGTCGAGACCGAGACGGCCCGCTTCGGCAAGCGGTTCACGGTCACCGTGCACACCCCCGACAGCCGCTGGTACCCCATCGAGATAGAGGCGGCGTCCCGCAGCCGCTTCAAGGAGTGGGAGACCGACCTGGACAAGGTGCTGGACGCCTACTTCGAGGAGTAGGGAACCGGCGGCCGAACGACCGTGCCCCACCCGCCGAGAGGCGGGTGGGGCCGGGTGGGGGGTTTCACCGGCTGCTGCCCGAGGGGCGGCCGGCGTCTACGGGAGGGCGTGGACGTGCGGTGCGACCGCGTTGGACCAGGCGTTGCCCGCCGTGGCGTCCCAGTTGGTCGACCAGGTCATCGCGCCCCGCAGGCCCGGATAGGTCTTGGACGGCTTGAAGGAGCCGCAGTTGGTGCCCCGGGTCAGGCAGTCCAGGGCGTTGTTCACGATCGTCGGGGAGACGTAGCCGCTGCCCGCCCCGCGCGTGGACGCCGGGAGGCCGAGGCCCACCTGGGACGGGGCCAGACCGCCCTCCAGCTGGATGCAGGCGAGCGCGGTGAGGAAGTCCACCGAGCCCTGGCTGTAGACCTTGCCGTCGCAGCCGAGCATCGAACCGCTGTTGTAGTACTGCATGTTGACGACGGTGAGGATGTCCTTCACGTTCAGCGCCGTCTGGAAGTAGGAGTTCGACGTCGACTGCATGTCGATCGTCTGCGGCGCCATCGTCAGCACCAGCGAGGAGCCGGCCTTCTGCGAGAGCGAGCGCAGCGCCTGCGTCATGTACGTCGCGTTGAGGCCGTTCTCCAGGTCGATGTCGACGCCGTCGAAGCCGTAGGTCTGCATCAGCCCGTAGACGGAGTTGGCGAAGTTGTTCGCCGACGCCGAGTCGTTGATGGACACGGTGCCGTTCTGGCCGCCGATCGAGATGACGACCTTCTTGCCGGCCGACTGCTTCGCCCGGATGTCCGCCTTGAACTGGTCGACGGTGTAGCCGCCGAGGCCGGCCGAGTCCAGGTTGAAGGTCACGCCGCCTGGCGTCCCCGTCGCGTCGGCGAAGGACACCGCGATGATGTCGTAGCCGGAGGGCACGTCGGAGATCTTCTGCACGGTGGCGCCGTTGTTGAAGTTCTGCCAGTAGCCGGTCACGGCGTGCTTGGCCACGGAGCCGCCGCCCCCGCCCCCGCCGCCGGTCGCCGCGGTCGTCGCGTTGACCGTCGCCGACTTCGCGGACTCACCGGCCGAGTTGGTCGCGGTGACCTGGAAGGGGTACGAGGTCGACGCGGCGAGTCCGGTGACGGTGGCCGAGGTGCCCGTCACCGCCGCCACCCTGGTGCCGCTGCGGTAGACGTTGTAGCCGGTCGCTCCCGACACCGCGTTCCAGGCCAGGGAGACCGAGGAGGACGTCGTGCCGGAGACGGACAGCCCGCCCGGCGCGGCCGGCACGGTGGGGGCCGGGTTGCCGCCGCCCCCGCCGCCGTCGGGGCCGAACACCGAGAGGTCGTCGGCGTAGTAGGCGGCCTGGCCGTACCAGCCGTGCGTGTACACGGTGACCGAGGTCGTGTTCGCGCCGGTGGTGAAGCTGGTCGTCAGCTGCTTCCAGGACGGCGAGTCGGGCGTCCACGTGGAGACGTCCGTCGTGCCGGTGCCGGTCACGCCGAGGTAGGTGTAGCCGCCCTGCACCCACGCGCCGAGCGAGTAGGTCGAGTTGGGCTTCACGGCCACCGACTGGGTGCACTGGGCGTTGTCCTGCCCGGCCGGGGTCCCCTTGAGCGCGGAGCCGCCCGAGTGGGTGGGGGAGGAGACCGCGGTGCCGCTGCCCGCGGAACAGGTCCAGTTGCTCAGGCCCGACTCGAAGCCGGCGTTCTTCACGTTGTTGACGTCCGCGGCGGACGCGGGGGTGCTCGCGAGCCCCGCGACCGCGAGGGCGAGGGCGGCGGTCGCGGACCAGGTCCTGATCCGGCGTCTGGGTCTGGGCATGCCTGGGGCGCGGTCCACTGGGGCCTCCGGTGGGGGAGTCGGTGGGGAGAGGGAGGTGGAGACGGGGGGAGACGGGGTGCAGACGGGGGTGGAGACGAGGTGCGGACGGTGGCCACCGCTTGCCCTCCAAGTTGGTCCAGACCAATCCTGCTGTCAAGAGGTCCAGACCAGAACCGCCCTTCACGGGATGTTCAACCTGCCCCGATTTGGCAGGTGTTGTGCGAAGACGGATACCACTCCGCTGCACAAACGCTGTTCTCCGGTCACAGAGCCGTGGTTACAGTGCTGAGGTAGTCACGCAGTGAAGTCGTCTCGGCGCACGGGAGTGACACCGGTGGGCCGACGGGTGTGAAGAGCGGGGAGCTGCGCGTGCCAACTGCCATCGCCGTGACCAGTGCCGACATGGCGCTGCCGGCGCAGGACGAGCGGACCATGCCCGCCGTCGTACTGCGCGACCTCGACACCCGGCCGCTCGACCAGACCCTGGCCGAGCTGCACGCCCTCCTGGAACTGCACGGCCATCTGATCGTCGTCAGCTCGCAGGCCGTCCCCGCGGCCGTGACCAGGCGGCTGCACACCCTGCGCTCGCTCATGGAGAGCGACCGCATCGCCCTCTTCCAGCCCGCCCTGCCGCCCCTCGGCGTCGCCGTGCTGGCCCGCCAGTTGCGGCAGCTCGCCTCCTGCGACCTCGGCCCCGGTGTGCTCGCCTCCGCGGGCCGGCTGCTCACCCACTACATCCACGCGGGCGCCGTCCTCGCCTCGGTCGCCCGACTGGACCGCGTCCCCGTCGGACTCAAGGCGCACGCCAAGTCCTGGGTTCCCGGCAGCCAGTTCGCCGTGGCCGCCCACCCCGAGCCCCAACTCGTGCGCGTCGGCCCCGAAGCCGCCCTGGCCGGACCCGAGTTCGGCACCTGGATGCTCGTCGCCAAGGGGCAGCTCCAGTCCGAGTGGGTGGGCACGCTCGCCAAGTCCTGGAACGTGCACGGGCTGCGCGAGGCCCCGCTGCCCGCCGAGTCCGCGACCTGGTGGGGCACCGGCCGCGTCGTCGAGTACGCCGCCCACCTCGCCGACCTCTCGGTCCTCTACCAGCTCGTCACCTCCGTACGGCAGACCGTCTGCCACTGGTGCGGGATCGACCTCATCGGCGACCGCTGCGTCTTCTGCTCCGCGACCCCGCCCGGCCACGAACCACCCGCCCCACGGGCCCTCGAACAGCGCACACCCGCCTGACGGGCCCCGGCACCCCCGCTCCTCCCCCAACGACTGCGCCCGACCGATTCCCCCAATGAGGTTGCACGGTTCATGAACTCCCGTCAGCGCCGCGGCGTGATACTCCTGATCCTGTCGGTCGTCTGCGCGCTCGGCGCGTTCGCCGGCGTGCTCTCCGTCATCGACGACGTGAAGTCCAAGGTCGGCCCCGAGGTCACCGCCTACCGGCTCAGGTCGAACGTCGAGCCCTACACCGCGCTGACCGCGGGCCAGTTCGAGAAGATCTCGATGCCCGAGCGCTGGCTGTCCGCCAATGCCGTCACCAGCCTGCGCCAGATCCGGGGCAAGATCGCCGTCACCACCCTGCACAAGGGCTCCCTGCTCCAGACCGACATGGTCGCCGACCGGCCCGAACTCAAGCCCGGTGAGCAGGAGGTCGCCATCATGATCGACGCGGCCACCGGCGTCGCCGGCAAGATCACCACCGGCTCCCGCGTCAACGTCTACGCCACCTTCGAGGGCAGGACCCAGAGCGCCCCCGACCAGTCCAAGATCATCGTCACCGACGCCCGGGTCCTCGACGTCGGCAGGCTGACCTCCCTGGAACCGGACCGGAACAACGACCAGCGGCCCACCGACGTCGTCCCCATCACCTTCGCGCTGTCCACCCTCGACGCCCAGCGCATCACCTACGCCGAGTCCTTCGCCCAGCGGGTCCGGCTCGCCCTCGTCGCCCCCGGCAGCGAGACCACCGTCCCGGACAAGGACCGCACGTACGAACTCGCGACGGACAAGTGAGAGGCGGCCCGCATGCCCACCAGAATCCTCCCGGCCGTCGGTGACCCGGACGCCGCCCGCTCCCTGATCAGCCTGCTCAGCCAGCTCCCGGACGCCGAACCCCTGCCGCCCGTGACCGACTCCACCCAGCTTGTCGACACCCTCGCCCGGCTCGCCGCCGAGTCCCTCGACGAACTGCCCGAGGTCGTCGTCGTCCACGAGCGCATCGGGCCCGTCCCCGCCCTCGAACTCATCCGGGACGTCGCCCTGCGCTTCCCGGCCGCCGGCGTCGTCCTCGTCACCACCGACACCACCCCCGGCGTCCTCTCCGCCGCCATGGACTCCGGTGCCCGCGGCGTCGTCTCCCTGCCCCTCGGGTACGAGGACCTCGCCAGCCGCGTCCAGGCCGTCGCCCAGTGGTCCAAGGGCGTGCGCCGCCACCTCGGCCACGGGGCCGACCCGCTCGGCGGCTCCGGCGGCACCCTCGTCACCGTCAGCGGCGCCAAGGGCGGCGTCGGCACCACCCTCGCCGCCGTGCAACTGGCCCTCGCCGCCCAGGCGTCCGGCCGCGGCACCGCCCTCGTCGACCTCGACCTCCAGACCGGCGACGTCGCCTCCTACCTGGACATCCAGTTCCGCCGCTCCGTCGCCGACCTCGCCGCGATCACCGACCTCTCCCCGCGCGTCCTCGCCGACGCCGTCTTCCGCCACGACACCGGGCTCGCCCTGCTGCTCGCCCCCGGCGAGGGCGAACGCGGCGAGGAGGTCACCGACACCGCCGCCCGCCAGATCCTGCGCGCCCTGCGCTCCCGCTACGAGGTCGTCGTCGTCGACTGCGGCGCCCAGCTCAGCGGCGCGAGCGCCACCGCCGTCGAGTCCGCCGACACCGCCCTGCTGCTGACCACCCCCGACGTGGTCGCCGTACGGGCCGCCAAACGCACCGTCCGCATGTGGGACCGGCTCCAGATCCGCAAGGCCGAGGAGACCACCGTCGTCGTCAACCGGCACAGCCGCGCCACCGAGATCCAGCCCCAGCTGATCCAGCGCATCACCGGCACCGCCCTCGCCGGCACGGCGATCCCCGCCAATTTCAAGGAACTCCAGGGCGTGGTGGACTCCGGACGCCTCCATGAACTCGACGGCCGCAGCACCGTCAAGCAGGCCCTGTGGGCCCTCGCGGGCGAACTCGGCCTGGCGCGCGCCCCCGAGACCTCCCACCGCGGCCGGCCCCGCGGCGAGCGCGGCACGGCCGGTCTGCGGCGGCGGAAGGAGTGAGCCGATGAGACGGCCGCGCGGGGACCGGGGACAGGTCAGCGTCGAACTGCTCGGCATGACCCCCCTCATCCTGCTCACCCTGGTGCTGATGTGGCAGTGCGTCCTCGTGGGGTACGCCTACACGCTCGCGGGGAACGCTGCGGACGAGGGAGTGCGGGCCGGGACGGCCGCGCCCCGGGGGGAACGCTTCGGCGCGTGCTCGCAGGCCGCGCTGCGGCATCTGTCCGGGGCCTGGAGACAGGGGGCCACCGTGAACCAGTGCGACGGTACCGGCTACGTCACCGCCGACGTCTCCCTCAAGGTGCCCGTGCTCTTCCCGGGCTCCGTCGACTTCCCCGTCACCGTCCACGGCCACGCCGGCACCGTCGAGGAGGTGAAGCGCTGAGATGCCCCGCGACCGAAGGCGTCGCGACGCGGGACAGGTCGCCGTCGAATACCTGGGGTTCCTGCCGATCCTGCTGCTCGTCGGGCTGGCCGGCATCCAGCTCGGGGCCATCGCCTACGCCGCCGAACAGGCCGGGACCGCCGCCCGCGCCGGGGCCCGCGCCGCCTCGCTGCGGCAGGACGTCGGCCAGGCGTGCGCGAGCGCGGTCAGCGGCGGCATGAGCGTGGCCTGCGCCGCCTCCGAAGGGGGCGACACGGTCACCGTCACCGCCACCGTCCACATCCCCCAGGTCGTCTGGAACTTCGGCGACGCCCGCAAGAGCGCCACCATGCCGCTCGACCACTGAACGAGGAGCACGCGACCCATGAGCCTGCGGGCACGCATCAACTCCCCCGAGGAGCACGGCCGCCGGAGCGAGGACGGCCATCTGGTCGCCTCCTACCGGGCCAAGCTCCTGGAGGAGATCGACCTCGCGGAGATGGGCTCGCTCGCCGCCGCCGAGCGCCGGGCCCGGCTGGAACGCGTCCTCGGGCACATCATCAGCCGCGAGGGCCCCGTCCTGTCGACGGCCGAACGCGCCCAGCTCATCCGCCGGGTCGTCGACGAGGCGCTCGGCCTCGGCATCCTCGAACCGCTCCTGGAGGACGCCTCCATCACCGAGATCATGGTCAACGGACCCGACATGATCTTCGTGGAACGCGCCGGCCGCGTCGAGCAGCTGCCGCTGCGCTTCGTCTCGCAGGACCAGCTCATGCAGACCATCGAACGCATCGTGTCGACGGTCAACCGCCGGGTGGACGAGTCCAATCCGATGGTCGACGCCCGCCTCCCGTCCGGTGAGCGCGTCAACGTCATCATCCCGCCGCTGTCCCTGACCGGCCCCGTCCTCACCATCCGGCGCTTCCCGCGCTCCTTCACCCTCCAGGAACTCATCGGGCTCGGCTCGCTCGACGAACCCATGGTGTACCTGCTCGCGGGCCTCGTGCAGGCCAAGTTCAACATCATCGTCTCCGGCGCCACCGGCACCGGGAAGACCACCCTGCTGAACGCCCTGTCCGGGCTCATCCCCGCGCACGAACGCATCATCACCATCGAGGACTCCGCCGAACTCCAGCTCCAGCAGAGCCATGTGGTCCGGCTGGAGTCCCGCCCGCCCAACGTCGAGGGCAAGGGCCAGGTCTCCATCCGCGACCTCGTCCGCAACTCCCTGCGCATGCGCCCCGACCGCATCGTCGTCGGCGAGGTCCGCGGCGGCGAGTCCCTGGACATGCTCCAGGCCATGTCCACCGGCCACGACGGCTCCCTGGCCACCGTGCACGCCAACAGCGCCGAGGACGCCCTCACCCGGCTCCAGACCCTCGCCTCCATGTCCGACGTCGAGGTGCCCTTCGTCGCCCTGCACGACCAGATCAACAGCGCCGTGGACGTCCTCGTCCAGCTCACCCGCTTCGCCGACGGCGCCCGCCGCATCACCGAGATCGCCCTGCTCGACAGCCACGGCAGCGAGCCCTACCGGATCGCGAGCGCCGCCCGCTTCCAGGCGCAGCCCCTGACACCCGACGGCCATGTCCACGGCGTCTTCGAGTACTTCCCCCTCCCGCGCCGCACCGCCGACCGCCTCCACATGGCGGGCCAGCCCCTGCCCCAGGCGTTCGGCGTCGCCCGGCACGCGGACCAGCTCGCCACCCGAGAAGCCAGGTAGCCACGCCCATGGAACTCCACACCCTCGTCACCCTCACCACCGGCGTCACCCTGCTGACCTGCGTCCTGGCCGTCGCCGGCCTCCACGTCTACGCCTCGGGCCGGGCCCAGCGCGCCGCACTCGTCGAACGCCTCTCGCACTCCGGGCAGGGCCCCGGGCCCGGCCGTCGGCGCCGCTTCCGCACCCTCGACCGCAGGCTGCGCCGCACCCGGCTCGGCCGCCGCCTCGAACTGCGCCTCGCCGCGACCGGACTCGACGTCACCCCCGGCGAGTTCTTCGCCGCCATGGCCGCCGCCGTCGTCGCCCTCTGGCTCGTCGGACAGGCCGCCCTCGCCCCCTTCTTCGGCCCCATCGCCGGACTCCTCGGCATCGGCGCGGCCGTCCAGTTCCTCAACTGGCAGCGCCAGAAGCGCATCGAGCGCTTCATCAACCAACTCCCCGAAATGGCCCGCATCCTGGCCAACGCCACCCAGGCCGGCCTCGCCCTGCGCACCGCGCTCGGCATCGCCGCCGAGGAGCTGGAGGCCCCGGCGGGCGAGGAACTCGCCAAGGTCACCGACCAGTTGGCGATCGGCCTGTCCATGGAGGACGCCCTCGGCGAACTCGCCGACCGGCTGCCCTCCCGCGAACTCGTCGTCCTCGTCACCACCCTGGTCCTGTCCAACCGGGCCGGCGGCCAGGTGGTGAGCGCCCTGCGCAACCTCACCGAGACCCTGGAGGAACGCAAGGAGACCCGCCGCGAGATCCGCACCCAGCTGTCCCAGGTGACCATGACGTCGTACGCCGTGCCCGTCCTCGGCATCGGCGCCCTGTTCCTGATGAACGGGGTCAAGGACGGCGCCCTGGAACGCATGACCGGCTCACCGGTCGGCCAGGCGTGCGTGATCGTCGCGTTCGCGCTGTACGCGGTCGGCTTCGTCCTCATCCGCCGCATGAGCCGCATCGACGTCTGAGGAGGGCACCGGCATGACCTATCTCCTGGCACTCGTCATGGGCCTCGCCGTCTGGGGCGTCTTCGCCGGCGTCCGCATGTACCGCGCGGACGCCAGACTCCCCGACGACCTCGCCCTCGCCCTGGAGGTCGGCGCCACCCGCACCGGCGCCACCCACTCCCTCATCGACCGCCTCGGCATGCGGTACGCCCCCCTGGTGCTGCGCCTCATGGGCCCCCGGCAGGTCGCCAAGTACCGCCGCAGGATCGATCTCGCGGGCAACCCTGGCGGCCTCACCATCGACCGCTACGCGGCCCGGCGGGCGGTGTACGGCGCGCTCGGCGGCATCGGCTTCCTGGTCTTCCTGCTGCGCGGCCAGTGGTTCGTGGCACTGCTGCTGCTCGCCTTCGGCGCGTTCTGGACCGAGGTCGGGATCTGGTCGGCGATCCGGGTCCGCCGGGACGTCATCGAGCGGACCCTGCCCGACTTCTTGGACGTCCTCGCCGTCGTGGTCAGCGCCGGCCTCGGCTTCCGCCAGGCCCTGGACCGCGTGGCCACCCGGTACGAGGGTCCCTGGGCCGACGAACTGCGCATCACCCTGCGCCAGATGGACCTCGGCATGAGCCGCCGCCAGGCGTTCGCGGAACTGCGCCGCCGCAACGACTCCGAACAGGTCGCCATGTTCGTCACCGCGCTCCAGCAGGGCGAGGAACTCGGCGCCCCGATCGTCGACACGCTGGTCTCGCTGGCCAAGGACATGCGCCGCACGGACGCCCAGAACGCCCGCCGCAAGGCCGCCCGCGCGGTGCCACGGGCCACCCTGATGATCACCACGTTCATGGTCCCGGCCACGATGCTCCTCCTCGGCGCGGGCCTCATCCTCGGCTCCGGCGTGGACTTCGGGTCCATCGCCGGGAGGTAGGCGACCCCCCATGCCGACGCCGCCACCCCCCAACGACCGCAACGAACCCCCCACCCACCTCACCCGAGCAAGACACACACTCACGCGCCACGGGACACGGGGCGGTGTCGCGGCACAGGCCGAGCCGATGGCGCCCGCCGGGCCGACGGCGCCTGCCGGGCCGGTGGCGCCTGGCGGGCTGGCGGAGCCTGCCGGGCCGACGGCGCCTGCGGAGCCGGAGGCGTCCGCCGAGCCAGTGGCGCCTGGCGGGCTGGCGGCGCCTGCCGAGCCGGTCGCATCCACCGAGCTGACGGCGCCTGCGGAGTCGGTGGCGCCTGCCGGGCTGGCGGCGACCAACGGGCCGACAGTGCCTGCCGGGCCAATGGCCCCTGCCGGGCCGATCGCGTCTGCGGAGCCGACGGTGGGCGCCGAGCCGACGTCGCCTGCTGGGCCGGTCGCATCCACCGAGTTGACGGCGCCTGCGGAGCCGGTGGCGCCTGCCGGGCTGGCGGAGCCTGCGGAGCCGATGGCCCCCGCCGGGCCGATCGTGTCTGCGGAGCTGACGGTGGGCGCCGAGTCGGTGGCACCCGTTGGGTCGGTGGCTTCCGCCGTGGCGTCCGTGTTCAGCGGGGCGGTCGGGATCGTTGTCGGTGGTGATTCCGTGTCGGGTGTTGCCGTTCCCGGCGAGGGGCCCGCTTCCGGCGAGGGCTTCGTTGCCGGTTCCGGTTCCGCGAAGATTCAGGTGCGGGCGGTTCAGGCGATGTGTCGGCAGGTGTTCGGGTTCCGGCTGGCGATGATCGCGCTGGCCGCACCTGCCGCCCTCGTCAACGCCGCCCCCGGCCTCGGCGTCCGCCTGGTCGGCGGGGCCGTGGTCGTCACGTTCATGGTGTCGTACGTCCTCTTCCGCGACTGGGAACGCTTCGGCCCCCTCCTCCTGCGCCACCCCGCCCTGCTCGCCGCGGACACCCTCGTCGGCTCGCTCCTGCTGGTGTCGGCGGGCACGGACACCCCCCTCGCCTACGTCAGCGTCGGCACCCCCCTGCTCGCGGGACTCGTCTACGGCTGGCGCGGCGCCGCCTTCTTCGCCTCCCTCCAGTCCCTGATCCTGCTCCTGGTCCACGCCACGCTGCACAGGAACGCCGGCACGGACCTCGCCGACGCCCTGTTCCTGCCCGGTCTGTGCGTCATCACCGGCGCCATGGGTTCGACCCTGCGCTCCCTGATGCTCCGCTTCGGCACCGCCACCCGCGCCCTGACGACCGTGCAGGCCCGCCTCGCCGTCACCGAGGCGGTGAGCGCCGAACGGGCCCGTCTGGCACGGGAGATGCACGACTCGGTGGCCAAGACCCTGCACGGCGTGGCGCTCGCCGCGGAGGGCCTGGCGGCGCGGGCGGCGGCGGACGAGCGGATGGACCCCGCCCGGGTCAGGGAACAGGCCGAGCTGGTGGCCCGCTCGGCCCGCAGGGCGGCGGCCGAGACCCGCGCCCTCCTCACGGACCTGCGCCACGAGACGGACCCGGCGGCGGTGACCGACGTACTCCCGGGACTCACCGCCGCCGCGCACGACTTCACCACCCGTACGGCCCTGCCGGCGACCGCGGTCGCGGACGGCGACCGCTCCCTCCCGCCCGTCCCGCGCGTGGTGGCCCGGCAGCTGCTGGCCGTCGTGGCGGAGGCGCTGGAGAACGCCCACCGGCACGCGCACGCCACCCGCGTGGAGATCCGCGCGGGCGTCCACGACGACGTGCTCCGCCTGACCGTCACCGACGACGGCACCGGACTCCCGCCCGGCACCACCCTGGAACACCTGCGCGGCACCGGCCACTTCGGCCTGATCGGCATGGCGGAACGCGCGACGTCGGTGGGGGCACGGCTCACGACGGGGGAAACCCGCCAGGGCAGGGGCACGGAGATACGCCTCGAACTCCCGCTGGACGCCCTCCCCGAACGCTCCGCACAGCCCGAACGGCCCGCAGAGCCCGCACGGTCCGGTTTCCGCCCACGCCCCGCAGGATGAGAGGAGGCCCCCGATGCTGCAGCCCCCGCCGAACCCCTTCCCGGCGCAGCCGCCCGAGCCCCTGCGCGTCGTGGTCGCCGACGACAACCCGGTGGTTCGCGCGGGCCTGACGTCCCTGCTCTCCGGCCGCCACGACATCACGGTGGTCGCGGAGGCGGTGGACGGCCGTGAGGCGTACGACGCGGCGGTGCGGCTCCGTCCGGACGTGATCCTGCTCGACGTGCGCATGCCCGGGGTCGACGGTCTCGCGGCACTTCCGCACCTGGCCCGCCTGGCACCGGTCATGATGCTGACGTACAGCCACGAGTCGAGCGTCGTACGGGAGGCGGTGCGGCTCGGGGCGGGTGGCTATCTGGTCCACGGCGAGTTCACGGTGGAGCAACTGGTGACGGCGGTACGGGATGTGAAGGAGGGCCGGCCGCACTTCACGCCGTCGGCGGCGGGAGCGCTGATGGCGGCGCTGCGACCGGATGCAACTGCACACGGATCATCGGAACTACCCGTACAGACAAGTGATTCACCCCCAGTGGGGCATTCACAGATGCAATCTCATGTGGGAGAATCGGTGAGGTCGCGGTTCCAACTCAGCGCGAGGGAGGCGGAGATCATGGACCTCGTGGCGTCCGGGATGAACAACCGGCAGATCGCCGCCGTGTGCTTCATCAGCGAGAAGACGGTGAAGAACCACATCAACCACATCTTCGCCAAACTCCACACCACGACCCGCACACAGGCGACGGCGAAGTGGTTGGGGGTGGCGTGAGATGGGGAGACGAGGGAGGGAATGGGTCCGGGAATGGGTCCTGGGGCCCTCTCGGGTCCGGGTCGGTGCGCCGTACGGTGAGCTGATCGGAAGCGAACCTGGAGGCGAACAGCATGAGCAACTGGCTCCACACGACCGTCGCACACCTTCAGGCTCGCGCCGCCCGCGACGACAGGGGACAGACCGCGGTGGAGTACCTGGGAATCATCGCGGTGGTCGTGGCCATCGTGCTGGCGATCACGGGTACGGACATCGGGCAGACCATCTACAGCGCCATCGTGGACAAGATCACCGAAGTCACGGGTGGCTGAGTAGCCGCGGCGACTCCGGGCAAGCCTTTCCCATCTACATCGTGGTGGTGGCGGGCTTGCTCTTTCTTGCGTTCGCCTACCTCGCGGTCGGCCAGGCGGCGACGAACCGGAACGGTGCCCAGACGGCGGCCGACGCCGCGGCGCTGGCGGCGGCACAGGACACCAGGGACCAGCTCGCGGGCGCCTGGGTGACCGATGTGCTCGACCCGACGAAGTGGCAGGACATCTTCGACGGCCGGATACCGCTCACGCCCTCCTGCCCTCGCGCGTTCCAACTGGCCGGGCAGAACGACGCCCACGTAGAACGTTGCGAGCTGTCCGGCCTGCTGGGTTACACGGTCGATGTCAAGAGTGACAAGCCGGTCGGGGACTCCATCGTCCCCGGTACGGAGAACACGTACTCCACGGCCTCCGCGACCGCCGTGATCGAGCCGCTCTGCACCTTCGAACCGCCGGACGAGGGCACGGGGGACGACACGGGCCAGGGACCGGGGGGCGACACGGGTCAGGACGCAGGGGACGACGTGCTTCCGCGGCTCAGCTGCAAGGACCGGAACTGGGACCTGGATCCGAAGGACCTCGGCGAACTCCCGCAGCCGGAAGACCTGTTCGATGTCCACCTCGCGGATTGACACGCGAACGACGAGTGACGAAGAAAGCAGAGTGATGAGCATGCGGTTCACAGCGAAGGCCCGCAGGGGGACGCTCGCGCTGACCGTCGCGGCCGGGCTGGCCCTCGGCGTGGCCGGCTGCGGTGGGGGAGGCGGTGGCGGGGGCGACGACCGGAAACCGACGTCGTCGGAGACTGCCTCCAAGGACGGCGGTTCGGGACCGTCGGCCCAGGAGGGGCAGTCGTCCGAGCCCATGGCCGAACTGCGGGGGCCGGACGGCCTGACGCTCCAGATCACCTCGGCCGACCGTGACTCCGGCGGCTTCGTCACCGTGAACGGCACGCTGAAGAACGACGGGAGCAGGACGGCCAACGTACCGGCCCAACTGAGCGGGAACGAGACGGAGATCATCCGCAACGGCAGGTCCCTCGGCGGTGCGACGCTGGTGGACTCCAAGGGGAAGAAGCGGTACTACGTGCTGCGTGACACGGACGGCCGCCCGTTGACGACGACCAGCATGCCCGCCCTGAAGACGGGGGAGACGCTGCCGGTCTTCATGCAGTTCCCGGCGCCGCCCTCCGACATCACGGACGTGAGCTTCGAACTGCCGATGTTCGCGCCGGCCACCATCCAGATCTCCGGGTGAGGCACCCGTGACCACAACCCCCCGGATTCCCCTGGTTCTCAGCACCCTGCTCGTCGCCGTCTGCCTCTGCGGGGCCGCTCCCGCCGCGGCCGATGACGGCGGCCCCAGCGTCCCCCCGGGAACCGAGCCGTCGGCCGGCGCGCCGGTGGAGGTCGACCCCACCGACCCCGACCTCAAGCTCCCCGAGGGCGCGACGCTGGCGCAGCCCAAGGTGCTGGACATCAAGTCCGTCGTGGAGGACCAGAGCGGCGACGAACGCCGCGAGGACACCAACGCCGACGTCAAGTTCGCCCTCCAGGCCGAGGTCCTGTTCGGCAAGGACAGCGCCCGGCTCGGCGCCGAGGCCAAGGCCCGCATCGCGGCGATCGCCGAGGAGATCGGGAAGCAGAACGCCACCCAGGTCCGGGTGTTCGGCTTCACGGACGACCTGGGCTCCTCGGCCCACGGCGACGTCCTGTCCAAGCAGCGCGCCAACGCCGTACAGGCCGTCCTGGAGCAGGACCTGAACGACGCGAACGTCACGTTCGAGGTCCGGGGCTACGGCGAGCAGTACCCGATCGCCGACAACTCCACCGAGGCGGGCCGGAAGAAGAACCGCCGGGTGGAGGTCTCCTTCCCGCGCTCCGGGTAGTGAGCCGGAGGCCGACCCCCCTTCAGTCCCGCTCCGTGCGCACCTCGACCCTGGCCCCCGTCACCAGCCCCCACCCGGCCATCGCCCCGGCCTCCGCCTCGACCACGTGTCGCGCACGGAGCCGGGGCCGTCCGAGGCGACCTGGCCGCATGGTGCGCACCGCGACGACACGCAGCCGCCGGTCGAGATAGGCGACGTCGATGGGCATGCGCATCCGGAGGGTGTGCACCCCGCTCGCCGGGGACAGCAGCATCGCCCCCTCGACCCACTCCCGCCCCAGCAGCCCGCGCGTACGGGCCCGGTAGGACGCGGCGATCTCCAGCGGCACGCCGACGTCCTCCCCGTCCCCGCCCCGCACGACCAGCGTCCCCACGCCGTCCTTCCAACGCCCCACCCACACCACCTCCACGAGCACGCTACCCACCCCGACCACGACCGGACCCGCCACGCCCCCTCCGGGCGGAGGACCGAACTCACCACCGAGGAACGGGAGTCCGCACCCGCCTCGCGGCCTGCGGCCTCGCGGCCTGCGGCCTCGCGGCCTGCGGCCTCGCGGCCTGCGGCCTCGCGGCCTGCGGCCTCGCGGCCTGCGGCCTCGCGGCCTGCGGCCTC